>CAVRPY010000015.1:0-85265 GCA_963723265.1 uncultured Solirubrobacteraceae bacterium | reverse complement strand
TTTTTTTGCTGCCACTGCAACGGTTGGTCTTGCTGACGCTCGTTGGAGTTCGCCGACAGCCCGCCAGGTGCCGGTCGCCGTCGAGGCCGCCGTCGGCGAGGCCCGACGGCGTCCGGGTGACCGCGGCACGTGCTCCTATCCGCCCGTCGGAGGGGCGAGCAGCGCGGGGCGCGCCGCCTCGAAGGCCTTCTGGACCGCCGAGGCATCAACGCCCAGCGACTTGGCGACCCACCGCGACGCCGACTACCGGGCGGCATCGTCGGCCTCATGGGCGCTTCGACCTTCTCGAACGCCGCCTTGACCGTGGCCTGATCAATGTTCAGGCCCGAGGCCAGCGCCGCGATCAGCTTGCTCTGGTCGGGCCGCGCCGGCCGGCCGCCGCTCGCGTCGGGGCCGCAGCCGCGCCGCGGGCCCGCGCCCGGATTGGGCGCATTCGACCCCGAGCCCTGGGCCCGCGGGCCAGGCCGGCGTTCGCGTGGTGGCTGGAGGATCGACTCCGCCTTGGTCCACGTCGAGCGCCGCGGCCGGATCGGCGACTTGGCCGTCCTTCTCGGTGCGGCAGCCCGGCCCAGTAGGGGCGGGCGGCCTGGACGGCGGACTGCAGCTGGTCGGTGGGTCACGCCCAGCGTCTTGGCGATCATGGCCAGCTCGTCGCTGGTCGGGACCATGGCGGCGCGGCCCGTGGCCGGCGGGGCCGGGGCGTTTGCCCTGGCCGGGGGCGCCGGTCGGGCGCCTGCTGCTGGGATTACATCGACGTGCGCCGCCGGCGGCCATGGCGACTGCAGCAGCACCACCACCGCCGACCAGCGCCACCGACGTGACGATCGCCGCGGTCTTGCGAGCACAGGGGGACGTGGGACACCCTCGATCGACGCCGCGGGCCGAGGCCGCTCTGGGACACGATCAGCATGGATCGCGCCCCTGGGATCCGCCTGAGAGCTCCCTGGCAGTCCCGCCCGGACTACACGCCGAGCACCTCGGAGGCCATCCGCGCCCCTCCCAGCCGCGCCTCGATCTTGCACATCGCCGCGTCGCGGGCAAAGTCCGGCCGACCCATGTTCTGGCCTGACGTCAGCGGCTCGAACGGCCGAGAACCGCAGTCGTGGTCGGCGCCCAGACGCTGCGACCGGGATGTACTTGCCGCCGCCGGCAGATCGTCGCGGACCTCTCAGGGTTCTCGACCTCAGGTCTGGAGCTAGGTCGTTCGAGCGCCGATGGAGCTTAGGTCTGCGGGACGCCGTACGTATCGCGGGAGTACTGCCCCGGCCGGCAGGACAGACCTTCTCGCCTTTGTCGTTCCCTCGGACGCACACTGGATCCAGAATAGCCACATTTGAGTCGAAGCGTGCTCCCTGCAGCGGCTTGCTCGTCGGGACCTTCCTTGGAGTGCACCGAGTCGCAGTCCCGCCCGGGCAGTGTGAATGCCGATGTTTGCGGCGCTCCTCGGCGGTGAAGCGGTCGAGGCGCGGTTGTTGAGATCGATGAACTCCTGGAATGTTCTTGCCGTCCAGGGGTCGCCGCGTCGTTCTTGTTCGCCCGGCGGCCCTCGGTCGAGTCGATCGACGCCCGCGACCGCGCCCTCGGCGAAGCACTCGGCGGATGTCCTTCTCGACCTCATCGCACAGGTCATCGAGGAACGCCTTGCGCGGGTAGCTGTTGACCTCGCCGTCCAGCGGGTACAGCAGCATCAGCATCGACGGCGCGATACCGCCTGCTCGAACGGCTTGTGAGGCGAGCGTCGCGTCTCGACGAGCTCGACGTAGGTCTTGTAGTGGAAGGGCCCGCCGCGTCAGGCGTGGCGGCTGGCGGTCGTGGCCGTCGTCGAAGATGGCGAAGTATGGCCGCCGGCCGGCCGGGCTGTGGCCAGCCGGTTCCGGCGAGCGTGTCGGTGATCGGGTAGGTGGCCAAGCTCGAGCTCGCGCTGCTCGCCGTCGGTGACGATCGGCTCGCCGGTCGCCTCCAGGCGGTGGATCGAGTCCTCGCCGCGGCGTCCTGGCGGCCTGCAGCTGCGCGAAGTCGATCTTGCCCGCGTCGTAGTCCTCGTACGGCCTGTCCGGCCATCAGGACGTGGCAGCGATCCGACCAGCTCGGTGGGATCGGCATCGTTCTCCTCTCTAGGCAGACGCACCGCTCCCGAATGAGAGTGAGCGGTCTCCCTCTACCCGTTGTTTATCCACGCTACTCCCCGGCGGCCGCGGCGTCAACGCTGACGGCCGCCCCTTGGTAGCTTCGGTCGCCGATCGCCACCGACTCGACCGTCGCCGACGCGCGAGCGCATCCTCGCCTCCACCTACAGCTGTTCTTCCAGCGCGGGGTGCGCGCCGTCGGCGTGGACGAGATCGTCGCCCGCACGCCGCGTCGCCGCATGACCCTGTACCGCCGAGTTCGGCTTCCGAGGACGCCTCGCGCTGGCCTTCCTGGAGACGCCGGCGCGCGCAGTGGACCGAGGGTCGGCTGCGGGCCGAGGTCGAGCGCCGGGCCAGCGCGCCCGACGCCCGGCTGCTGGCCGTCTTCGACGTCTTCGACGGCTGGTTTCGCGACGCGGCCTTCGAGGGCTGCCCGTTCATCAACGTGATGCTGGAGACGGCCCAGCTCGACCATCCGACGCGCGTGGCCAGCGTCGACGAGCTGGCCCACGTGCGGGTCTTCCTCGAGCAGCTGGCCGCCGACGCGGGCGCCGCCGATCCGGCCGGCATGGCGCGCAGCTGGCACCTGCTGATGAAGGGCGCGATCGTCGCCGCGGGGGAGGGCGACGTCGACGCCGCCCGTCGCGCGCAGGCGCTCGGGCGCCTCCTGCTGGCCGACGCGATCCGATGAGCGACGCGCTGGCGCAGCTGCGTGGTCGCCTGGCCGAGCTCGCCGACCTCGGCGCGCTGGGTCGCCTGGTCGCCTGGGACCAGCGCACGATGATGCCGCCCGAGGGTGCGCCCGCCCGCGCCCAGCAGGTGGCCACGCTGGAGCGCATCGCCCACGACCTGGCCATCGACGGCAGCTCGGCGCCTGGCTGGCGGAGGTCGAGCGCGACCCCGGCGCGCTGGGCGAGATCGACCGTGACGTCGTGCGCCTGGCCCGGCGCGACTACGACCAGGCGCGGCGCATCCCCACCGCCCTGGCCACCGAGCTGGCGCCACGCGGGCGCCGAGGGCCAGGACGCCTGGCAGGCCGCGCGAGCGGCCGGCGACTTCGCCGCCTTCGCGCCCGCGTTGCGGCGCAACGTCGAGCTGGCCCGCGAGCTGGCCGCCCATCTCGATCCCGGCGGCCCGCCCTACGACGCGCTGCTGGGCCTCTACGACCACGGCCTCACCGCCGAGCGGGTCGGGGCGACGTTCGCGCGCCTGTCCGACGCGCTGCCGGCGATCGTCGAGGAGGCGCTGGCGCGCCCGCCCGTGCCGCCCCTGGACGTCCCCGTCGCCGCCCAGCAGCAGGCGGTCGAGCGGGTGCTGGCGCGGGTCGGCGTGACCGAGGCCGGCTGGCGCGTCGACGTCTCCGCCGCACCCGTTCACCGCCTGGGCCGGTCCGCGCGACATCCGGCTGACCACCCGCTACGAGGACGGCCAGCTGGAGTCGGTGCTGGCCGCCCTGCACGAGTTCGGCCACGGCCTCTACGAGCGCCAGATCGACCCGGCGCTCGCGCGCACCAACGCGGGCGCCGGCACCTCGATGTCCATGCACGAGTCGCAGAGCAAGCTGTGGGAGAACCACGTCGGGCGCCACCCCGCGTTCGCCGGGGTGCTCGCCGACGAGCTGACCGCGGGCGGCTTCCCGATCGCCGCCCAGCCGCTGCACGCAGCGCTCGTCCAGGTGCGGCGCTCGCTGATCCGCACGGCCGCCGACCAGGTCACCTACCCGCTGCACATCGTCGTGCGCTTCGAGCTGGAGTCGGCGCTGATCGACGGCACCCTCGACGTCGCCGACCTGCCCGCGGCCTTCGACGACGGCATGCGGCGCCTGATCGGCGTCGCGCCGCCCGACGACGCGCAGGGGGTCCTCCAGGACGTGCACTGGTCGGCGGGCGCGTTCGGCTACTTCCCCTCCTACGCGCTCGGCTGCCTGATCGCCGCGCAGCTGTGGGAGCGCCTGGAGGCCGACCTGGGCGCCCAGGACGATGCGCTGGCCCGCGGGGACGTGACGGCGATCCGCGACTGGCTGGCCAAGCACGTGCACCGCGCCGGGCGGCGGCTGGACACCGAGCCGCTGCTGGAGCGCGTCACCGGCCGCGGCCTGGATCCCGAGCCGTTCCTGCGCCACGTTCGCGCGAGCATCGCCGGATAGGGCGGATAACCGTACCGACGCCGGACGGGCCCTCCGGTAGCGTGGCGCGGCCGATGGCCGCGATCGAGGCAGACGGGGCTGCACAAGCGCTACGGGGACGTCGTGGCGCTGGACGGCGTGTCGCTGCGCGCGCAGGAGGGCACGGTGCTCGGCCTGCTCGGCCCCAACGGCGCGGGCAAGACGACCGCCGTGCGCATCCTGACCACGCTGCTGCGGCCCGACGCCGGGCAGCGCGCCGCGTGCACGGCCTGGACGTGTGGCCGACGCCGACGCGGTGCGCCGGCAGATCGGGCTGGCCGGGCAGTACGCCGCGGTCGACGAGGAGCTCACCGGCCGCGAGAACCTCGAGCTGTTCGGCCGGCTGCTACGGCATGCGCCGCGGCCAGGCGCGCGCGCGCGGGCCGGGAGCTGCTGGAGCGCTTCGACCTCGACCGACGCCGCCGACCGCGCCGGTCAACGACCTACTCGGGCGGCATGCGCCGCCGGCTCGACCTGGCCGCGCGCCTGGTCGCCCACCCGCCGGTGCTGTTCCTGGACGAGCCGACCACCGGGCCTGGACCCGCGCAGCCGGCTGTCGCTGTGGGACACGATCGCGCGACCGCTGGTCGCGTCGGGCACCACCGTGCTGCTGACCACGCAGTACCTGGAGGAGGCCGACCGGCTGGCCGACGAGATCGTCGTCATCGACCACGGCCGCGTGATCGCCCAGGGCACCGGCGCGCAGCTCAAGGACCGCGTCGGCGGGGACCGCCTCGAGGTGCGCCTGGCCGACGACGCCCAGGCCGACCAGGCGATCGCCGCCGTCGGCGCCGTGACCAGCGAGCAGCCGATGCTGCGCGACGGGCTGGTGACCGCGGCCGTGTCGCGGCGCGACGGGACCATGATCGAGGCGCTGCGCCGGCTGGACGAGGCCGGCGTGGCCGTCGCCGACCTGACGCTGCGCCGCCCGACGCTCGACGACGTGTTCCTCGACCCTTACCGGCCGCGTCGCCGAGGAGGCCGGCGACGAGCAGGAGGAGATGACGAGGTGACGCGCGCCGCGCGCGATGCGCTGCTGCTGGCCGAGCGCAACCTGCGCCGGATCCCGCGCAACCCGGACCTGCTGGTCGGCGTCACCTTCCAGCCGATCATGTTCGTGGTCCTGTTCACGTACGTCTTCGGCGGCGCCATCCAGACCCCGGGCTTCGACTACATCGACTTCTTCCTGCCCGGGATCATCGTCCAGATGATCGCCTTCACCGGGTATGCGACGGCGCTGGGGATCTCCGACGACCTGCGCAAGGGCCTGATCGACCGCTTCCGCTCGCTGCCGATGGCGCGCTCGGCCGTGCTGGCCGGGCGCACGACCAGCGACGTGGTGATGAACACGATCGCGCTGGCCACGATGCTGGTGTGCGGGTTCATCGTCGGCTTCGGGTTCGACTCCGACGCGGGCCGGATCATCGCCGGCGTCGTGCTCGTGCTGCTGTTCGGGCACGCGATGTCGTGGGTCTACTGCCTCATCGGGCTGATCGCCTCCACGCCGGAGTCGGCCTCGGCGATGATCACGATCATCATCTTCCCGCTGACCTTCGTCTCGTCGGCCTACGTGCCGACCGAGTCGATGCCCGCGGTGCTCAAGGCGATCGCCAACGCCAACCCGATCACGACGGTGATCGACGCGCTGCGCGCACTGTGGCTGGGCACGCCGGCGCACACCGACATCTGGGTGGCGCTCATCTGGTGCGTGGGCATCGCGGCGGTGTTCAGCGTGCTGGCCACGCAGCGCTACCGGCGCACCGTCGCCCACTGACTCGCTTAGCATCCCGCGGCGTGCACCGCCCTCGCCCGCTTCTCGCCGGTCTGACGGCCTTCGCCGCGCTGGCCGGTGCGGCTGGGGCAAGCGCGCAGGCGCCGCCGCCGCTGAGCCTGGCGCTGCACTCCGACGCCGGCCGCGTCGCTGCCACGATCGACGGGCCCGACGGGGCGACGGTCGCGCTGGTCGAGCGCGTGGGCGATCGCGAGGTCCCGCTGGCGCCGGTCACGCTGACCGGTGGGCAGGCCGAGTCGGAGCCGCTCGCCCCGTGGACGTGCGCACGCCAGCTGCGCCGCTTCGAGGCGCGCCTCGGCAGCGAGGTGGCCCGGGCGGCGGTGCGCACGCCGTCGTGCGCGCGCCGCCTGCAGGTCGGCGACGTGCCCGCCAGCGTCCGCCCCGGCGATCGGGTGTCGGTCACGCTGGTCGACAGCTGGGGCCAGGGGGAGCGGGCCCGGGCGTGCCTGCGGGTGCCCCACGAGCGTCGTCGCTGCCGCACCGTCCGCGTGCCCGCCGCGGCGGGCGGGCGCACGCTGCGTTACACGCTGCGCGCCGCGGGCACGACGACCATCGAGGTCACCGGCACCGGAGGACGCACGGTCCACCGGCGCGTGCACGTGCGCCCGCCGGCGCACCTGCGGTTGCTGGCCACCGGCGACTCGATGATCCAGATCATCGACTCCTACCTCAGGGCGCGCCTGCCGCGCGCGACCGTGCGCAGCGACGCGCACATCAGCACCGGCATCTCCAAGCCGTTCATGCTCGACTGGGTCGCGCTGGCCAAGCGCCAGGCGGTCTCGGTGCGACCCGATGCGACCGTGATGTTCATCGGGGCCAACGACGGCTTCGCGATCGGCTCGGCCAACTGCTGCGGTCGCGACTGGATCAACGCCTACGCCAAGCGCGTCGAGACGATGATGCGCGCCTACCTGCGCGACGGGCACGGTCGTGTCTACTGGCTGCTGCTGCCCCCGGCCGGCAGGCCGGCCTTCCAGCGCGTGTTCGTGGCCGTCAACGCGGCGCTGCACCGGGCGGCCAAGGCGGTCGGCGACGGCGTCGAGCTGCTCGACGACGGCGCGATCGTCGCGCCCGGCGGGCGCTTCACGCGCACCCTGCACGGGCACGTCGTGCGCCAGGACGACGAGGTGCACCTGTCGACCTACGGCGCCTCGCTGGTGGCCGACGAGATCATCGCGGCGCTGCGCCGCGACGGCCTGACCGCCTGATCGCCGGACGTGGTCTTCCCGACCATCGAGTTCGCGATCTTCTTCACGGTCGTGCTGGCGCTGTCGTGGGCGTTGATGCCGTGGCCGGCGCTGTGGAAGCCGTTCATCCTGGCGGCGAGCGCCGTCTTCTACGGGGCGGCGAGCTGGAACTGGGTTGCGCTGCTGATCGCCGTGATCGCCGCCAACCAGGCGGCGGCGGTGGCGATCGGGCGCGTGCGCGCGCCCCGCGGGCGCACCGCGATCGTGGCCGCGGCCGTGACCGCCGACCTCGGGCTCCTGGCCCTGTTCAAGTACTACGACTTCTTCATCCAGGACACCGCCCGCGCGCTGGACGCGATCAACCTGGGCATGCCGTTGCCGCTGCTGTCGCTGGCCCTGCCGGTCGGCATCAGCTTCTTCGTCTTCCAGGCGATCTCCTACGTCGTCGACGTCAAGCGCGGCCTGCTGGCGCCCGCGGCGACGGTCGACGTGGCCATCTACCTGAGCTTCTTCCCGCACCTGGTGGCCGGGCCGATCGTGCGCGCCCGCGAGTTCCTGCCCCAGCTGGCCAGCCCGCGCGACCCGCGCAACGTCGCTGTCGGGGCCGGCGTCGTGCTGATCTGCGTCGGCCTGGTCAAGAAGGTGGTGCTGGCCGACTTCCTGGCCCGCCAGATCGTCGACCCGGTCTTCGCGGTGCCCGAGCTCTACCACACGCCCGACGCGCTGCTGGCCGCCTACGCCTACGCGGCCCAGATCTACTGCGACTTCTCCGGCTACACCGACATCGCGATCGGCCTGGCGCTGCTGATGGGCTTCGTGTTCCCCAAGAACTTCGCCTCGCCGTACCGGGCCGCGAGCTCTCGCGACTTCTGGCGGCGCTGGCACATCACGCTGTCGCGCTACCTGCGCGACTACCTCTACATCCCGCTGGGCGGCAGCCGCGGCGGGCGGGCCAGGACGCTGCGCAACCTGATGATCACGATGCTGCTGGGCGGCCTGTGGCACGGGGCGGCATGGACGTTCGTGCTGTGGGGCGGACTGCACGGGGCGATGCTCAGCATCGAGCACCTGGCCGGCGAGCGGCGCATCCAGCGCGTTCCCGCATGGCTGCGCTGGCTGGTGGTCTTCCACCTGGTGGTGTTCGGCTGGATCCTGTTCCGCAGCCCGGACCTGGGGGTCGTCGGGGCGTTCCTGTCCGCGCTGGCCAGCCCGGGCGCCGCCACGCTCGTCACCCCGCTCGTCGTGATCGCCGTCGTGGTGGTGATCGGCGGCCAGCTGCTGCCGCCGCGGCCGCTGGACGGGCTGCGGCTGCGCCTGGAGGCCTTCCCGGCCGGGGCGCTGGGGGTGGCGCTGGCGGTGGTGATCCTGTTCGTCGCCAGTACGGTGCCCAGCCAAGGTGTCCCGCCCTTCATCTACTTCCAGTTCTGACCCGACGCATCCGTTCGCGACCGACGCGGCCGCGCCGATGGATGTGCGGGCGCGGCGCTTTCGCGCCCGCGACGGCGTGCTCGCGCTGGTCGTCGCCGTGGTGATCGTGATCGTGTGTGCCGGCCCGTCGATCCGCGACAGCGGCCAGGAGATGGACGCGGGCTGGCAGCGCGACCTGGTGCTCGCGGTCGGCCGGCCGGCCGGGGCGATCGGCGACGCGCTGCCGTTCGCGGGCTGGGCGAACGACGCGACCGCGTGGCTGTCGCCCGACGAGGATCTCGGCGACGCGGGCGGCTTCGCGGCGACCGGGGCCCCGGCGGCCGGCGCGGTCGCGCCCGTCGGCCCCGAGGCCTTCGATCCCGCCCAGCTCGGCCTGCCCGCGCCGCCCAGGCGGCCGCTGCACTCGCTGCTGGTCACCGGCGACTCGATGTCGATGCCGCTGGACGCGGTGCTGGCCCGCCGTCTGGCCAAGGACGGCGTGACGACGGCGCGCGAGCCGCACATCGGCACCGGCCTCTCCAAGTCCGACCTGCTCGACTGGGGCCGGCTGGCGGCCCGCCAGGCGCGCGAGGACGCCGACGCGGTCGTCGTGTTCATCGGCGCCAACGAGGGCTTCGCGTTCCCGCCGGCGCGCAAGGGCGGCAGGCCGGTCGCCTGCTGCGGAACCGACTGGGCGGCGATCTACGCCACGCGTGCGCGGCAGATGATGGACGCCTACCGGCGCAACGGCGCCGCCCGCGTGTACTGGCTCCAGCTGCCGCTGCCACGCGACGCGCAGCGCCGCCGGATCGCCCGCGTGGTCAACGCCGCGGTCGCGGTGGCCGCCGAGCCATACCGCAGCCAGGTGCGGGTGATCGACCTCGCGCACCTGTTCACGCCGGGCGGGCGCTACCGCGTGAGCATGGAGGTCGACGGGCGCGAGACGGTCGTGCGCGAGCCCGACGGGGTGCATCTCAACGACGCCGGCGCCCAGCTGGCCGCCGACGCGGTGCAGCGCGCGCTGGCCCGCGACTTCAGGTGAACTGCGTGTAGGTGAACTCCACGCGCCGCTTGCCCGCCGTGCAGCGCGCCTTGGCGTCGAACTGCGTGGGGCCGCTGTAGCGCTTCTCGCTGCAGCGCAGGCCCAGCACCTTGCTCGTGCAGCGGCCCTTCGGGCTGGTGCGCGTCGCGCAGCGGTGGAAGGCCTTGACGACCTTCTTGGCCTTGGCGCAGCTGACGTGCGACGTGTGCAGCTTGAGCAGGTAGGTGGGGCCGAACCCCTTGCCGTCGGTGGGCAGCTTGCAGGTGGCGGCCGAGGCGCTGGCGGGCAGGGCGGCGACGGCGCCGGTGGCCAGCAGGGCGAGGAGCAGCGTGCGCAGCATGGCGCCAGGATGTCAAAGACAGGACTGGATCGCCCGCGCATACAGCTGCGCGCGCGTCTGGTAGCCGGCGGTCGTGGCGTGCACGCCATCGGGGCCGATGAGGTCGGGGTGGTCGGCCACCGTCTCGGCCCAGGGCACGACGACGACGTGGCCGGGCAGCTCCTGGCCCAGCCGCTGCAGCAGCGCGTTGGCGCGCGCGTAGGAGGTGCCGCCGACGGGCGGGCGCACGATCGTCGCCCACACCGAGCAGCCGTCGGCCGCGCTCTCGCGCACGGCGGACTCCAGCGCGGAGGTGTCTGACGGGGCGTCGTTGGTGAACAGGCTGAAGGCGCTGACGGCGGCGTCGCCGCGCTCGGCCCGCCAGCGCTGCATGCCCTCGGCCAGCGGGCGGCCGGTGCGCGAGTCAGAGGTCAGCGACCAGCCGGGCAGCAGGCTCGACAGGTAGGGCTGGATGCCGAGGCCGAGCGAGTCGCCGATCAGCAGCACGGACGTGCCCGAGGCGGTGCCGGGCGTCGGGGACGGCGTCGGCGTGGGGGCGGCGTTGGGGATCTCGGGCAGGTCGGGCGTGGGCAGGGTGCTGGACGGGGACGGGGCGGCCTGCTGGCGCTGGGCCTCGCGCTGGGTGCGCTCGCGGCGCGCCTTGCGACGACCGGCCTCGGTGGCCGGCTCCTCGAGCTTGACCAGCGTGATCGCCGACTCGGCCGCCAGCTGGGCGATGATGCGCGCGTAGGGCCGGCCCGGCGGCGCCTGGGCGCGGACGGTCACCGCCCAGGCGCCGTCCTCGGCGACCGGCGCGCTCACGTCGCAGCCCGGCTCGGCGCAACCGGTGGAGACGCGCACGTAGGCGCCCGGCTGGGCGTGGCCGCGCACGTCGACCTCGCCCACCAGCGCGCCCTCCTCGCGCGTGGCGGTCACCGCGCCGCCCTCGGGCGCGTCGATGCGCAGCCCCACCGCGGGAAGCGGGTCGGGCGCGGCGGTCCTCGTCGCGGAGGGGTCGGAGCCGCAGGCCGTCAGCACCAGCGCCGAGGCGAGAACGGCCAGCACGGCGCGGCCGGGCATCGCGCCATGATGGCAAGTGGCGCGCCGGGTCGGTATACCCAGGACCGTGACTCAGCCCGCTCGTCCCATTGACCCCGGCGTGACGATCGGTCACGTCCACCTGCGCACCACGGACATCGCCAGGCCGCGCAGCTTCTACGTCGACCTGCTCGGCTTCCGCGTCGTCGCCGAGCTGCACGAGGTGCCGGGATGGGGCACCACCGGCGACGTGCTGTTCCTGGCCGCCGGCGGCTACCACCATCACCTCGGCTTCAACACCTGGCCGGCGGGCGACCCGCCGCAGGCCGACGGTGTCCACGAGCCGCATCACGTGGCCATCAACTACCCGACCCGGCCTGCCCTGGCCGACGCGCTGCGCCGCCTGCAGGCCGCCCAGTGGCCGGTGCGTCAGCTGATCGACCACGGGACGCACGAGGCGATCTACGTCAACGACCCGGACGGCAACGTGGTCGAGCTCGCCTGCAATCGCCCGGTGGACGAGTGGCCCCGTGACGATCACGGCCGGCCGACGATGGCGCTCGACGAGCTCGACGTCGACAGCCTGCTGGCCGAGCCGCCGCTGGACGACGCGCCGGCCGACTGATCGCAGCGCCCGCCCTGGCGCGCACTGTACCTTGCGAGTACGGGCGTGTACCCATAGGGTACGCGCGTGACCGCCGCGACGACCGAGCAGGCCCAGCGGGCCCGGCTGCTGGAGGCGATGGTCGCCACCGTGGGCGAGAAGGGCTACGCCGCGACGACCGTCGCCGACGCCGTACGCGTCGCCCGCGTCTCGCGCGGCACCTTCTACGCGCTGTTCGACTCCAAGGAGGCCTGCTTCCTGGAGGGCTACGCCCACGGGGTCGAGGTGCTCGACGCGAGCGTCGAGGCGGCGGTGCGCGCCACGTCCGGCGACTGGCGCGCCAAGCTGCGCGCGGCGCTGCGCGCCTACCTGGCCCAGCTGGACGCCGACCCGCGCTTCGCCCGCGCTCACCTGTTCGAGATCCACGTCGCCGGGCCCGCGGCCGGGGCGGCCCGTGACGCGACGATCCGCCGCTTCGCCCAGCGCTACCGGGCGACCTTCGCCGCGGCCGGGAGCGCCGAGCGCGTCCCCTCCGACGACGCGCTCTTCGTCCTGTCGGCCGGGGTCGACCAGCTCGTGTGCGCGCACGTGCGCGCGGGCGGGCGCGCGGCAGACCTTGAGGACACGCTCTTCGACACCGCCACCACCCTGGGGGGACCATGGACCTGACGTTCAACGAGGCCGAGACGGCCTTCCGCGACGAGCTGCGCGCCTGGCTGGACGCGCACGACCCCGGCGTCGAGCCGACCACCGAGGACGCGCACTGGCGCTGGCGGCGCGACTGGCAGCGCGCGCTGGCCGCCGACCGCTGGGCCGGCGTGCACTGGCCGCCGGAGTACGGCGGGCGTGGGGCGACGCTGACGCAGTCGGCGATCTTCTTCGAGGAGCTGGGGCGCAGCGGCGCGCCGTTGCCCGCCGACGTGCTCGGCCTGCTGCTGGCCGGTCCGACCCTGATGGTGTGGGGATCCGACCAGCAGAAGGAGCGGCTGCTGCCGACGATCCTCGATGCCTCCGAGCCGTGGTGCCAGGGCTTCTCGGAGCCCGACGCGGGCTCCGACCTGGCCTCGCTCAAGACGCGCGCCGTCGAGGACCCGCAGACCGGCGACTGGATCGTCACCGGCCAGAAGGTGTGGACCAGCGGGGCGCAGTTCGCCAAGTGGTGCATGCTCGTGGCGCGCACGGACGCGGACGCACCCCGCAAGCACCAGGGGCTGACGTACTTCGTGCTCGACATGGAGCAGCCCGGGGTCCAGGTCGTGCCGCTGCGCCAGATCACCGGCGAGTCGGAGTTCAACGAGCTGTTCCTGCAGGAGGCGCGCATCCCCGCCGACGCCGTCGTCGGCGGCGTGGGCAACGGCTGGAAGGTGGCCATGACGACGCTCATGAACGAGCGCTCCGGCCTGGCCTTCTTCCTCCAGGTGCGCCTGCGGCAGCAGCTGGACAAGCTGATCGCACAGGCGGCGCAGCGCGGCCGGCTCGACGACCCGGCCATCGCCCAGCGCCTGGGCGACCTGCACGTGCGCTGCGAGGTGCTGCGCCTGACCGCCTACCGCGGCCTGACCGCGATAGAGAAGCACGGCCAGCCGGGGCCGGAGGGCTCGCTGACGAAGTGGATGTGGTCGGAAACCAACCAGCAGCTCACGCAGGCGGCCGTCGACGTGCTCGGCGACGAGGTGCTGACGCGCGAGTCGCCGTGGTCGTTCGAGCTGCTGCGCGCCCGCGGCAACTCGATCGAGGGGGGCACGACCGAGATCCTCAAGAACATCGTCGCCGAGCGGGTGCTCGGCCTGCCGCGGCTGAGGGGCTGACATGAACTTCGACTTCTCCGATGACCAGCACGAGATCAAGCGCACCGCGCACGACCTGCTGGCCTCCCGCTCGTCCTTCGCAGCCGTTCGCGCCGCCGCCGAGAGCGGCCGGCCCGACGACGACCTGTGGCGCGAGCTGTGCGACCTGGGCTGGCCCGGGATCGCCGTGGCCGAGCAGGACGGCGGCCAGGGCCTGGGCCTGGTCGAGCTGTCCGTCCTGCTCGAGGAGCTCGGCTACGCCGTCGCGGTGACGCCGATGCTGGGCAGCGTGCTGGCGGCCCTGGCCATCGAGCATGGGGGCGACGACGCCCAGCGCGCGCGCTGGCTGGGAGGCCTGGCCGAGGGCAACCTGCGCGGCGCGCTGGGCCCCGCGAGCGGCGTCATTCCCGACGCGCCGGGCGCCGACGTGCTCGTGCTCGTCGACGGCGAGGGCGGCGCGAGCGTCGTCGCGGCCGCGGACGCGCGCGTCGAGGCCGTCGAGACGATCGATCCAACGCGGGCCTACGGCCGCGTCGAGACCGGCGCTGCCGTGCCGCTCGGCGGCGATGCGGCGGCTGGCATCGACCGCGCGGCGATCGCCGTGTCGGCCGAGCTCGTCGGCGTGACGCAGCGCGCGCTGGACCTGACGCTGGCCTACGTCAAGGAGCGCCGGCAGTTCGACACGCCGGTCGGCGCCTTCCAGGCCGTCAGCCATCGCTGCGCCCAGATGCTGCTCGGTGTCGAGGCGGCGCGCAGCGCGACGTACTTCGCCGCCTGGGCCGCCGATGACGATCCTCTCCGGCTGGCCGAGGCGGCATCGCTGGCCAAGGCCGCGGCCTCGGAGGCCGGGCGCGACGTGACCGCCTCGGCCATCCAGGCGCACGGCGGCATCGGCTTCACCTGGGAGGCCGATGTGCACTGGCTGTTCAAGCGCGCGCAGCTGGACGCGGCGCTGCTCGGCGGGCCCGGGGTGCACCGCGCTCGCCTGGCCCGTCTGGTGGCTGGACGGCTTCACACGATCGACGCATGATTCGTCGGGCGGTCGGGCATGGTTGCGCAGCGGTACTCTTTCAGGGTCCTTGAGAGAGGCTTGAGGATCGGCCGCTGTCCTGTAGGAGCGCACATGACCGACCGCCCTGACATCGAGCACACGCAAGTTCTCAGCTCGCGCGAGCTGGAGCGGGCCGCCTTCCAGGTGAGCACGCCCGAGCCCGGCCGCTATCTGGCGGTCCAGACCGGCAGCGAGCTGGTGGCGCTGCCGCTGCACCCGGGAGCGATCACCCGCATCGGGCGTGGTCTGAGCGCCGATGTGCACATCGACGACGCGTCGGTCTCGCGCCGGCATGCGCGGATCGTCGAGCGCTCGGGTCGGGCCTGGCTGCTGGACGATCGGTCGATGAACGGCTCGTGGGTCAACGGCAAGCGGGTCGACGCCGCGATCCTCACCAACGGCGATGAGATCGTGCTCGGGCGGGTCGTGCTGCGGTTCGTCGAGGTCGCCGCCGAGCAGGCGCCCGACGCCGGCGATCGCGCCACCGGCTAGTCACCCCCGTGAACATCGACGTTGCCTGCGCCACCCCGGCGGCGCAGGAAGCAAGACCGTTCACAGGCTCCGGCGCCGATCAAGACCCTTGCCGTGGAACGTGCTGCACCCGATCGCCGGCCTGGACAACGCACAGAAACGACATCACGTCGACGATCGACAAGATCATCAGGAAGGGGCACGGCAGGTGCGTCGGCTCCGATCACGCAGCAGTGCCCCTCGCGGCCACAGGGTGCCCGTCGAGGTGAGCTTCACACACCGAGGACGGCAACACGCAGAAGGCCGGCGACGAGATCCGCTGCCGCCGCTGAGCCCGGATGCCCGCGCGCCCGGTCCACCGACCGGGCGCGCGGCCACCGCGCCGGACGCGCCTAGGCGTCCGACGCTGAGGGATAGGCGGCGATCACGAGCGAGGTGTCGACCTGCTCGCCGCCGCTGTTGCCCTGCTTGATGCGCTCGGCGCTCTGCTCCTGAAGGTCGCCGGCGCGCGCCACCAGCTGGTTAAGCTGCTCGGCCAGCTCGCCCCAGGCCCGCTCGTCGAGCACGAGGCGGTTGCAGCTGGCGTGGCGGTCGTCGCGGGCATCGAACGTTCCGGCCTTGAACGCCTGGGCGATGTCGCCGATCGCCTCCTCGATGACGGCGCCCGACAGCTCGCCGCGGATCGAGGCCGGCAGCTTCTTGAAGGCGCTCTCGTCGAGGCGGGCGCGGGCCAGTGCGCGGTAGTAGTGCTCGATCGCACCGCGCCGCTGCGCGGTGTCGACGAGCTCGATGCATCCGAGCTCCAGCAGCGCCTTGACGTGGTAGCTGACGTTGCCCAGGGGCTCGCCCAGCTCGCGGGACAGCTCGTTGGGGCTGGCGACGCCCTCGTTGAGGCGCATCAGCACCTTGGCGCGCAGCGGGTGGGCGAGGGCCTTGGCCATCCGCGTCTCGAGGTCCTGCTCGGACCGCGGAATGCGGACGGTGGTGGTCGGGGTGGAGGGGGTCACGACGGAGAGGTCTCCCTTGGATGACGGCGATGAGGCACGATGACCATACCGATCGGCTCGGGAGGGCTCAATCGTTCGGGGAGCGCCGGCCAAAATCGGTTAATGGTTGAGGAATAGCCCGCAAACGAGCGGGTTTCAGTTGAACGGCGCCGGCTCGTGGAAGGTTCGTTGCCAGGCCGCCCGCTCGGCCTCGCGGCGGCGCTCGGCCGCGAGCGCGGGATCGTCGGCGCGGGCGCGCGACACGGCGGCGACATGGTGATCGCAGAGGGCCATCCGGGCCGGGACGCCATCGGGGGCGTCCACGACGATCGTCCGTGAAGCGGTGCACCGGCACCAGCGGCACGATTGCGGCATGGCCGGCCCATCGGCCGATGCGCGGGTGACCTTGAGCGATCGCCGACGCTCATCGCAGCCGCCGGCCGAGGACGCGCAGCCAGTCGCCCTCGGTCGACAGGACCACATGCTGGACGCGGGCCCGGCGCAGCTCGTCGGCCACCGCCGCGCGGTCCTCGCGGGCGGCGTGGGCGAAGCGGTCGCGCAGCCGCCTGCTGGACGTGTCGACCTCGATGCGCTCGCCGCTCTCGGGATCGATCAGGGCCAGCGGGCCGACCGAGGGCAGCGTCTCCTCGCGCGGATCGCGCACCTCGACGACGAGCACCGCGTGCTTGGCACCGAGCGCGGCCAGCCCCGGGCGCCAGTCGCGCGGGCCGCGCAGGTCGGACACGACGACGATCAGCCCGGGGTTGGAGGTCAGCTTGCGCAGGCGCGCCAGCGTGCGCGCCAGCGGCGAGGGGTGGCCGGGGTGGGCCTCGACCGTGCCGTCGACGCCGACGCCCTCGTCGAGCACCCGCCGCACGCCGGCCAGCGCTCCGCGCCCGCCGCGCGGCGGGACCAGGCGCTCGGTGGCCGCGCCACAGGTGGCCAGCGCGATGCGCCCGCCGTGGCGCAGCGCCAGGCGCGTGATCACCAGCGCAGCGCCCTCGGCCACGTCGGACTTGAGCCGCTCGGCGGTGCCGAAGGCCATCGACGGCGATACGTCGAGCACCAGCCAGGTCGTCAACGCGCGCTCGGGCACGTACTCGCGCACGTGCGGGATGCCCGTGCGCGCATAGGCGAACGGGTCCAGCGTGCGCACGTCGTCGCCGGGCACGTAGGGGCGCAGCTGCGCCAGCTCGGTGCCCTGTCCCAGTCCGGGGCCCATGCGGTCGCCCGGCAGCACCCCGGCCGCCCGGCGGGCGACCGACAGCTCCAGCGAGTCGACCAGGGCCGCGGGCAGCGGCCCCGGGCCCTGACGGCCGGGCGGCACGGCCAGGACGCCGGCGGCCGACCTGCTCATGCGGCGTAGCGGTCGCCCGTGGGCGGTGCGTCGCTGCGGCGGCGCTCGCCGGCCGGGAGCGGGATCGCATCGATCACCCGCGACAGGATGTCGTCGGCGCTGACGCCCTCGGCCAGCGCGTCGTAGGACAGCACGAGGCGGTGGCGCAGCACGTCGGCGGCCAGGTCGCGCACGTCGGCGGCCACCACGTGGCGGCGGCCGCGCAGCACGGCCAGCGCCCGGGCCGCGTGCACCAGGCCGATCGGCCCGCGCGGGCTGGCGCCGTACTCGACGAACGGGACGAGGTCCTGCAGGCCGTGCTCGGTGGGCCGGCGGGTCGCGTCGGCCAGCGCGACGGCGTAGCCGACGACGTCGCGGTCGACGAACACCTCGGCGACCGTGCGGCGGTGCTCCTCCAGGTCGGTGAGGTCCAGCCGCTTGTCGACGACCACCGACCCGCGCAGCGAGCGCCCCACCACGGAGGCCTCCTCGCCCGGCGTCGGGTAGCCGACCATCAGCTTGAACAGGAAGCGATCGACCTGGGCCTCGGGCAGCGGATAGGTGCCCTCGGACTCGATCGGGTTCTGCGTGGCCATCACGAGGAACGGCTTGGGCACCTCGTAGGTGGTGCCGCCGATCGTCACCTGCTGCTCCTGCATGACCTCCAGCAGCGCGGACTGGACCTTGGCCGGGGCGCGGTTGATCTCGTCGGCCAGCACGAGGTTGCCGAACACGGGGCCCAGCTCGACGTCGAAGCCGCTGCCGTCGGCCTTGAGGACGCGCGTGCCGACGAGATCGGCGGGCACCAGGTCGGGGGTGAACTGGACGCGGCGGAAGCTGCCGCCGATCGCCTCGGCCAGCGTCTTGACCGTCAGCGTCTTGGCGAGCCCGGGGACGCCCTCGAGCAGCACGTGGCCACCGGCCAGCAGCGCGACGAGCAGCCGCTCGAGCATCGCGTCCTGGCCGACGATCACCCGCTTGACCTCGAAGAGGACCTCCTCGAGCGCGTCGCGGGGAGTCGGCTCAGGCCGTGCCGCGCGGATGGGATCTTCGGAGCTCATGGCGAGAAGGTGCCATACCCGGTGTCATGCCCGGATAAATGCCGCGCAGGGTTTAGCCATCGCTTACGGCGCGTTTGGATGCTCTCCCCATGCGCGTGCTGGTCGCCGAGGACGAACGCCGGGTCGCCGACGCGGTCGTGCGCGGCCTGCGCCGCGAGGGCCTGGCCGTCGACCTGGCCCCCGACGGCGAGCAGGCGCTGTTCAAGGCCCGCGTGCACGACTACGACGTCGTCGTGCTCGACCGCGACCTGCCGGCCCTGCATGGCGACGAGGTGTGCCGCGCGCTGGCCGCCGAGCAGCCCGAGACCAAGGTGCTGATGCTGACCGCGTCGGGCACGCTGGACGACCTCGTCGACGGCCTCGCGCTCGGAGCCGACGACTACCTGGCCAAGCCGTTCGCCTTCGCGGAGCTGATCGCCCGCGTGCACGCGCTCGCCCGTCGCAACGCCCGGGCGCGCCCGCCCGTCCTGACCACCGGCGGCGTCGAGCTCGACCCGGCCCGGCGCACCGTCACCCGCCACGGCGGCGCGATCGACCTCACGCCCAAGGAGTTCGGCGTGCTGGAGGTCCTGATGCACGCCGACGGGGCGACCGTCTCGGCCGAGGAGCTGCTGCAGCGCGTGTGGGACGAGCACGCCGACCCGTTCACCAACGCGGTGCGCATGACCGTGATGACGCTGCGCCGCAAGCTCGGCGACCCGCCGGTGGTGCACACGGTCGTGGGCGCCGGCTACCGAGTGTGACGCCGCGGCGCCCAGGGCTGCGCCTGTCGGTGCGCACGCGGCTGACCGCGCTGTACGCCGGTCTGTTCGGGGTCGCGGGCGCGCTGCTGCTGGGCATCAGCTACTGGCTCGTGGCGCGCCATTTCCACCGCACGCTGCCCGACCAGCTGGCCGACGCGACGCTGCGCGACCTGCGCGGCCAGTACGCGCTGGCGTTCGTGGGAACGCTGCTGGTGGCCGTCGCGCTCGGCTGGGTCGTCGCCGGGCGCGTGCTGCGCCCACTGGCCCACATCACCGCCACCGCGCGCCGGGTCTCCCAGGATCGCCTCGACGAGCGCATCGCGCTCGAGGGCCCCCACGATGAGCTGCGCGAGCTGGCCGACACCTTCGACGAGATGCTCGACCGCCTCGCCGCCGGCTTCGCCGCCCAGAAGCGCTTCGTGGCCAACGCCTCGCACGAGCTGCGCACGCCGCTGACCGTGCTGCGCGCGGAGGTCGACGTGACCCTGGCCGATCCCGATGCCAGCGTGCAGGATCTGCGCGCGATGGGCGAGACCGTGCGCGAGGCGACGATCGAGACCGAGCAGCTGCTGGAGAGCCTGCTGATGCTCGCGCGCAGCGAGGCCGGCGTGGAGCGGCGCGCGCCCGTCGACCTGGCCGACGCCGCGCGGCGGGCGATCGCGCAGCGGGCCGGGGAGGCGCTCGAGCACGAGATCGAGCTGCGCTACGCCGGGCCCGCGCAGCAGCTCGTCGTCGAGGGCGATCCGCGCCTGCTCGAGCGGCTGGTGGCCAACCTCGTCGACAACGCGGTGCGCCACAACGTCGACGGCGGCTGGGCGACGGTCGAGCTGCGCGAGGATCCGGGCCCGACCACCCACGCGCTGCTGAGCGTGTCCAACGGCGGCGCGCCCGTGCCCGCCGAGGCGGCGGCGCGACTACTGGAGCCCTTCCAGCGGTTGGCCCGTCGCGGAGACGGCCCGCCGGGCGCGGGGCTGGGCCTGTCGATCGTGCGCTCCGTCGCCGCCGCCCACGGCGGGCAGGTGCTGCTGCGCGCACGGCCGGGCGGGGGCCTGGAGGTGGCGGTGCGGCTGCCCGCGACGCTCAGTACTGCTCGTTCGACGAGGGCGCCTGTGCCGGCGCCGCCTCGCGATGGTGCCGCGTCCGGTGGCAGTCGCGCCCCCTGACGTAGCTGACGGGGATCTGCTGGGCGGGCGCGGCCTGCTGGGCGGCGGCGAGGGTGCCGTCGATCGCGGCGAGGTTGCTGACCGAGACGCCGAGGAGGGCGACGCCGGCGCCCGCGACGCAGGCGACAGCCGCGTTGCGCAGGGCGGCGGGGGAGGGCAGGCCGGGCATGGCCTCACACAGGCAATCGCACGGTCCTCAACCGGCGCTTAAGGCCGCGCTACCGTCGGAGCCATGGCCCAGGCGCTGCTGATCATCGACTACCAGAACGACTTCGCCGACCCAGCGGGCGCGCTGTCGGTGGCCGGCGGGGACGCGCTCGCGCCGCGCATCAACGCGCTGGCCCACGACGACCGCTTCGCCTTCGTCGCCGCCACGCGTGACTGGCACCCGGCCGACCACGGGTCCTTCGCCGCCCAGGGCGGTCCCTGGCCGGTCCACTGCGTGCAGGGCACGCCGGGGGCGGCCTTCCATCCCGCGCTGGACACCGACGCGATCGCCGCGGTGGTGGACGCCGGCGTGGACGCTGACGCGCCGGGCTACTCGGGCTTCGAACGCACCGACCTCGAGCGGCTGCTGCGCGAGCACGCCGTCGACGCGGTGACGATCGTCGGCCTGGCCACCGACTACTGCGTGCGGGAGACCGCCCTGGACGCGCTGCGCCGCGGCTTCGCGGTCACCGTCGATCGCTCGGCGGTGCGCCCGGTCGACGTGCACCCGGGCGACGGTGATGCCGCGTTGCAGGAGATCGCCTCAGCGGGCGGCGTGATCGTCGGCTGAGCGGCCCAGCCAGTCCCACAGGCGACGGGCCGCCCCCGGCAGCGCCGGGCGCCGGCGGCGCACCGCGCGCAGCGTGCGCGCCAGGTCGGCGCCGGTGACGGGCAGCGCACGCAGCGTTCCCGCCTCGACCTCGGCCTCCACCGCGCGAGCGGAGATCAGCGTGAAGCCGCCGTCCAGCACCGCGCGCTTGAGCGACTGGCTGCTGGCCGCCTCCAGCGACGGCCGCAGGGCGATTCCCGTCGCGGCCAGCGCCGCCTCGGCGATCGCCCGCGTGCCCGAGCCCGCCTCGCGCGTGAGGAACGGCTCGCCGGCCAGCGCGCCGGCCGGCACGGCGCGGCGGCGCGCCCACGGGTGGGCGGGGGCGACGACGGCGACGATCTCGTCGCGCAGCAGGTCGATCGCCTCGAGCGCGTCGAGCCGGTCGCGGCCCTCGACGAAGCCGATCTGCGCCTCGCCGGCGCGCACCGCGGCCAGCACGGCGGCGGAGTTGACCACGTCCACGCGGGCGCGCACGTCGCCGTGCTCGGCGCGGAAGGCGGTCAGCCAGCCGGGCAGCAGGAACTCGCCGATCGTGTGGCTGGCGGCCAGCGCCAGCGCCGGTGCCCGGTCGCGCTCGCCGCCGAGCACGGCCTCGGCCCGGGTCAGGGCGTCCAGGGCGCTGCGCGCCTCCGGGTACAGCAGGCGGCCGGGCGCGGTCGGCCGCACGCCGAAGCGGCCGCGCTCCAGGAGCGTCAGGCCCAGGCGCGCCTCCAGCGCTCGGATGCGCTTCGTCGCCGCCGACTGGGTCAGGTTCAGCGCCTCGGCCGCGCCCTGCACCGACCCGCTCTCGACCGCGGCGACGAAGGCGGCCAGATCGCGGCCCGAGAGCGGCTCGGCGAAGCGGTCGGGCGCGGGTGGCATCGCGGATACACGCTAGGCCGCGGCCCTACGCTGTAGCGCCGTGCCGCTGTCCGTCCAGCTGGGCATCGTCATGGCGCTCGTCACGGCGTGCATGTCGATCATCGGCTTCCTGCTCAAGCACCGCGGCGCGGTGGCCGCACCCGATGTCGACATGCGCCGTCCGCTGCGCTCGACGATCGACCTGTTCCGCTCGCCCGTGTACCTGATCGGATGCGTGGTGGCCACCACCTCGTGGGGCTTCCACGTCGCGGCGCTGGCGCTCGCCCCGATCTCCGTCGTGCAGTCGGTGATCGCCGGCGGGCTTGTCCTGCTGACCGTGTTCGCCTCCAGGCTGTTCGGTCATGCGGTCACGCGCCGCGAGTGGATCGGCGTCGCGCTGACCGCCGCCGGCCTGGCCTTCCTGGCCGCGACGCTCGACGGCACCACCGACTCCGCCCACGCCGACTACCAGACGCTCACGCTGGTGCTGTACGTCGGGCTGGCCACGCTGGCCGGGCTCGTGCTGGTTCCGCTCGGTCGCCTGCGCCCGCGCGACGGGATGGTGCTGGCCGTCTCGGCCGGGCTGCTGTGGGGCGGATCGGACATCGCCATCAAGGCGCTCAGCAACCACACCGCGGCCGGCCTGGGCGTGCTGATCGACCCGCTCGCGCTGGTGATCCTCGTGCTGTCGCTCGTCGGGCTGCTGGTGTCGGCCCGCTCGCTGCAGCTGGGCCCCGTCGTCGGGGTGATCACCGTGACCAGCGCCACCGCCAACGTCTTCACCATCGCCGCCGGGCCGATCGTCTTCGGCGAGCCGATGCCCGACGACACGCTCGGCCTGGTCGTGCGGCTGCTGGCCTTCGCCCTCGTGATCGGCGCCGCCGCGCTGACGCCGCCACCGATCCCCCCCGAGGTTCAGCCGGAGGTCGCTGGGACCGGCGAGGTCACCGTCCGCGCATGAGCGACCCGCTGTACGAGGCGCTCGGCGGCGACGTCGTCCGCGCCGGCGAGCTGACGCGCGGCCCGTGGGACCCGGGCGCCCAGCACGGCGGCGCGCCCGCCGCGCTGGTCGGCTGGGCGCTGGAGCGCGTCCAGCCGGGCGCCGACATGCGCGTCGCGCGGGTGACGCTGGAGCTGCTGCGGCCGGTGCCGATCGGCGAGCTGCGCGTGGAGACCGAGCTGGTGCGCCCCGGGCGCCGGGTGCAGCTGGTTGCCGTGCGCCTGTGGGCGGGCGCCACGCTGACCGTCCAGGCGCTGGCGCTGCGCATCCGCCGGGCCGAGGGCGTCGCGCCCGCCACCCCCGCCGGCCCCGCCGCGCCCGCGCCCCTGCCCGGTCCGCGGGCGCGGGCGACGCTGCGCAGCGACTCCGGGCGCTCGTTTCCCGACGACGGCTGCGAGCTGCGCTTCGCCCGCGGCGACTACCGCGAGCCGGGTCCGGCGGTGGTGTGGATCCGCCTGGCGGCGCCGCTGGTGGGCGGCGAGACGCCCAGCGGCCTGCAGCGCGTGCTGGCCGCAGCCGACTTCGGCAACGGCGCCTCGGCGGTGCTGGACTGGTCGACGCAGCTGTTCATCAACCCGGACCTCAGCGTGCATCTGGAGCGCGATCCCGAAGGCGAGTGGATCTGCCTGGACGCCGAGACGACGATCGGCGCGGACGGGACCGGGCTGGCCACCTCCACGCTGTACGACGAGCGCGGGCGCATCGGCCGCGCCGTGCAGTCGCTGTACGTCGACCGCCGCTAGCACGGCCGCGCGAGCGAGACGATTCCGTCCGCGCCGCGCAGTTGCATTCGCGGCAACCGTCAGCTGTCTGCCTCTGGAGGGAGCGCCATGCCCAGCGTCCGCACGCAGCCCACCGTCGAGCAGGAGCGCGCGTCGTCGCTGATGCGCCTCGGCTTCGACTCGACCCAGGCGTTCCTGCTGGCGGCGACCAGAACCGGAGGCGAACACGTGGAGACTGCCGAGGTGCAGCGCCTGCTGGAGATGGGCTGCTCGCACGCCACCGCCCTGCGGATCCTGCTCTGAGCGTCGTCGTCAGTCGTCGTCGAGACCGGCCGGCGCGCGCCCGGTGCGCTCCAGCCAGCCGCCGACGGAGCCGACGGCGGCGCTCAGCACGGCCCAGCTGATCTGCGCGGCGGTCGTGTTGGCGTAGGCGATCGGGATCGAGACGAAGAACACGGTGCTGCTGGCCGCTCGCATGGCCAGCTCGTAGCGGATCTGCGCTTGGGTCAGGTGCTCGCCGAGCATCTCCCGCGCTGCGCAGTACCACCACAGCAGCGTGTAGGCGGCGATCGCCACGCCGATGTTCAGCGCGTAGATGGCGACGGCCACCGGAACCCCGCTGTAGTCGCCCATCAGCTCGGTGGTGAACGGCATCAGCACGACGAAGGCCAGCGACAGCAGGTTCAGCCACAGCACGCCCGAGTCCAGCCGCCGGATGCGCGCGAACAGGCGGTGGTGGTGCATCCACATCACCCCGATCACGGCGAACGAGATGCCGTAGCTGAGCAGCGAGTCGTCCAGCCCGTGCAGGGCGCTCGACAGCTTGGCGTTGAGGTCGGCCCCGTGAACCCTGGGCACGTCGATCGTGGTGATCAGCAGCGTGATGGCCACGCCGAAGACGCCGTCGCTGAAGGCCAGCGCGCGGCTGAACTCGACCTCGCGCTCCTCGCGGTCGAACTGCCTCGGCGTGGAGTTCACGCGCCGCATGCTCGCAGCGCGCCCGGCGGCTTCCCTCAGCCGCGCGCCTCCCAGCTGAAGCCGCGCACGGCCAGCACGATGCCGCCGACCGACCACACGGCCAGCACGGCCAGGTCACCCGCGTTGTCGGCCAGCGACGAGCCGTTGACCAGCGCGCCGGTGAGGCCGTCGATCAGATGCACGAGCGGGAAGATCTCGGCGATGTCGCGGATGAACGACGGCGCGTTGGCGGCGTCGTAGAACACGCCGGAGATGAAGATCACCGGCAGGAAGACCGCGTTGATGTAGGCCGGCGCCGACTCCGAGTTGGGGATCGCGTGCGCGAAGGCGACGCCGATGGAGGCGAAGCAGACGACGCCGATGACGAGGAAGACCGACAGCTCGAGGCCGTTCTTGACGCCGTCGATCCCGAAGATGAGGTTGCCGGCCACGAGCACGAAGGCCAGCTGGATGACCGTGTTGGCCAGCGCGTTGAGGGCCAGGCCGCCGAGGTAGATCGCCACTCGGCAGCGGGGTGCCGCGCATGCGCTTGAGCACGCCCTGCTGGCGCAGCGCGACCATGTTCGTGACCGAGCGCCACGAACGTGCGCCGACATGACCGCCATCCCGGCGATGCCGGGCACCAGGACGTTGAGCTCCTTCTGCGAGCGCCGTGGAACAGGATCCCGAAGAAGGCCAGGAACAGCAGCGGAAGGCGCGAAGTTGAAGAAGGCCGCGCTGGGATTGCGCCAGAACAGGCGCCGCTCCAGGCGGTACTGGTGCCACAGCAGCGCGGCGCCAGTGCCCATGCGGTGCGGGCTCCTCGACGTCGGCGGTCAGCTCCAGGTAGACGTCCTCGAGCGTCGGGCGGCTGACCTCCAGGTCCTCCAGCTGCTCGCCGCGGGCCAGCGCCTCGGTGGTCAGCTGCGCCAGCAGCCGAGTCGGGTCGTCGGTGACGTGCTCGATCTGCTCGCCCTGGGCGTTGCGGTAGGCGACGCGGACACGCGGCCGGTGGCCCACGCCGAGCTCGCGCGGCGCGCCCTCGGCGAGGATCGTGCCGCCCTTGATGATCGCCACGCGGTCGGCCAGCGCCTGGGCCTCGTCGAGGTAGTGCGTGGTCAGCAGGATCGTCTTGCCGAGGGCGCGCAGCCCGCGGACGGTCTCCCAGGCGGCGCGGCGCGCGGCGGGGTCGAAGCCGGTCGTGGGCTCGTCGAGGAAGATCAGCTCGGGGTCGCCGATCAGCGCCAGCGCCGAGGTCCAGGCGGCGCAGCTGGCCGCCCGACAGCGTCTTGGCCAGGGCGTCGGCCTTCTCCTGCAGGCCGACGAGCCCGAGCACCTCGTCGGGGTCGCGCGGGTGCGGGTAGTAGCGGGCGAAGTGCATCAGCGCCTCGCGCACCGGGATCGCCCGGTAGATGCCGGTGCTGCTGGAGGACGATGCCGACCCGCTCGCGCAGCGCCCGCGGCCGATGGGCGGGGTCGTAGCCGAGCACCTGCACGACGCCGTCGCTGCGCTGACCGGTAGCCCTCGAGGATCTCGACGGTCGTCGGTCTTGCCGGCACCGTTGGGCCCCAGCAGGCCGAACACCTCACCGCGCAGCACGCTGAACGAGATCCCGCGCACCGCCTCCACGGCGCCGTACGCCTTGCGCAGGTCGCGGACCTCGATCGCCGGCTCGCTCGTCACCCACCCATCATGGCAACATCGCGTCGATGGCCAGCGAGCCGCGGGTCGAAGCCGTCATCGACATCGGGACCAACACGACGCGCCTGCTCGTCGCCGAGCGCTCCCCGGCGGGCCTGCGCGTGCTGGTCGAGCAGCGCGTCTTCACGCGCGTGGGGCGCGGTCAGGCGCCCGGCGGGGCGATCGCGGCCGCCAAGCTCTCCGAGCTGGTCGACGTCGTCGCCTCGCAGGCGCGGCTGGCGCGCGGGCTGGGCGCGCAGCGCACGACCGCGCGTGGCCACGGCGGCGATCCGCGCCGCGCCCAACCGCGCGGAGCTCGTCGCCGCGGTGCGCGACGCCGACCGGCCTGCAGCTGCGCGTCCTCGACGCCGATGCCGAGGCGCGCCTGGCCTTCGCCGGCGCCACCGGCATGTGCGCGGAGGCACTGTCGGGCAGCGTCGCGGTCATCGACCTGGGCGGGGGCTCGACCGAGATCGCCGTCGGCAGCCCGGCCGCCGGGGTCTCCTGGTGGCGCTCGGTGCCGGTCGGCTCGGGGACGCTGTGCGACGCCCACCTGCGCGGCGACCCGCCGTCAGCCGGCCGAGCTGCGGGCGCTGAGCGAGCACGCCGCCGGCGCCTTCGCCGACCTGCGGCGCGCCGCCGGTCACGCGGGCGCTGGCCGTGGGCGGCAGCGCCACGTCGCTGCGGCGCCTGTGCGGCGAGACGCTGGACGCCGGCTCGCTGTCGCGGGCGCTGACCGCCGTCACCGCCGCCGCGTGCGCCCACGTCGCCGCAGCGCCACGAGCTGGATCCCGACCGGGTCCGGCTGCTGCCGGGGGCGCTGGCGCTGCTCGAGCAGGCGGCGGCGGCGCTGAACGCGCCGTTGTCGATCTCGCGCGGCGGCCTGCGAGAGGGCATCATTCTCTCGGGCATGGACGAGGAACGCTGAGACACGTGGCGCGAGCACGCGACGTCGAGGGCCTGGACGCGGGGGAGAGCTTCGCGGCCGCCGCTGGGCGCATCGTCGCCGTGCGCGCCCACGAGCTGTTCGATCACTCCGAGGGCGTGCTCGACACGCACGACATCGAGCGCGTCCACGCGATGCGCGTGGCCAGCCGGCGCCTGCGCGCGGTGCTGGAGATCTTCGAGCGCGCCTTCCCGCCCGCCGACTGGCGTCCGCTGCTGGACGAGGTCAAGCAGCTGGCCGACGCGCTGGGCGCGCGGCGCGATCCCGACGTGCAGATCGAGGCCTTCAGCGCCATGGCCGCGGAGCTGCGACCCGACGAGCGGCCGGGGCTGGAGCTGCTGCTGTCGCGACTGCGCGCCGAGCAGGCCGAGGGCAACCGCGTGCTCGCCGACGCCCTGCAGCAGGCGCGCGAGCGCGACCTGGCCCGCCGCCTGCAGGCGCTGGCCGCGGGAGCCCGGGCATGAGGGCGCGTCGGGTCAAGGGCATCAAGCGCCGGATGCGCCTGGACGACGCGGCGCAGCGGATCGTCGCGGTGCGCCTGCAGGAGCTGTGTGCCTTCATGCCCGCGGCCGCCGACCCGGCGGCGGTGGCGACGCTGCACGACATGCGCATCGCGGCCAAGCGGCTGCGCTACGTGCTCGAGCTGACCGCTCCGTGCTTCGGGCCGTACGCCGAGAAGGCGGCCAAGCGCGCCAAGCAGCTGCAGGACCTGATCGGGGAGATCCACGACTGCGACGTGATGCTGCCGCGGCTGCTTGCGCTGCAGTCGCAGCTGCCCGAGGGCGACCCGGCGGCGCCGGGGCTGGAGTCGATCGCCGCGCGCTACGCCCGCCGCCGGGCGGCGCTGTTCGACGAGTTCCTGCGCCTGTGGCGCAAGCTGCAGCGTGAGGGCTTTCGCGCGCGCCTGGAGCACGCGATCACCGAGCGGCCGGAAGCCCCTCGAAATCACGGCGATTTCACATCTGCGTCAGTACCATCCGACGGGTCAGGATGACCGCTCCGGATCCCTCCACCGCCCAGAATCCGATCTCGGCCGTCCAGACCGCGGAGATCGACGTCGAGGCGCTGGTTCCCGAGCCAGCGGGCGAGCCGACCGACGCCGAGCTGTTCTTCAACCGCGAGCTGTCGTGGCTGGACTTCAACGAGCGGGTGCTGGCGCTGGTCGAGGACGCGTCCGTGCCGCTGATGGAGCGCGCGAAGTTCGCCGCCATCTACGCGTCCAACCTCGACGAGTTCTTCATGATCCGCGTCGCCGGCCTGCACGACCAGGTCGACGCCGGCGTCAACAAGCGCCTCTACGACGGGCGCACCTCCGACGACACGATCAACGCGCTGCGCGAGCGGCTGCTGGTGCTCGGCGAGCGCCACACGCGCACCGTCAACGGCGAGCTGATGCCCGCGCTGTCGGAGCATGGGATCCGCATCGTCGACCATGCCGACGTCAGCGACGCCGAGCGCGCGCAGCTGACCGAGCGCTATCGCCGTCAGATCTTCCCGGTGCTGACCCCGCTGGCTGTCGGCCTCGGGCGCCCGTTCCCCTACATCTCCAACCTGTCGCTGAGCCTGGCCGTCCTGGTGCGCGACCCCGTCACCGGACACCGCACCTTCGCTCGCGTGAAGGTGCCCAAGGAGCTGCTGCCGCGTCTGGTGGAGCTCGACGGCGACGGTGACGACCGGCTGTTCGTCCCGCTGGAGCAGGTCATCGCGGCCAACCTCGACCGGCTCTTCCCGGGCATGGAGATCGTCGACCACGCCGTCTTCCGCGTCACCCGCGACGCCGACTTCGAGGTCTCCGACGAGGCGGACGACCTGCTGCGCGCGGTCGAGGCGGAGCTGCGCCGCCGCCGCTTCGGCGAGGTCGTGCGCGTCGAGGTCGAGGCGGGCATGGACCCCGAGCTGCGCCGCTACCTGACCGAGGCGCTGGAGGTCGAGGAGCGTCAGGTCTACGACATCGAGGGACTGCTGGACCTCGAGGACCTGTGGCAGATCGTCGGCCTGGACGGCTACGACGAGCTGCGCGATCCGCCGTGGACGCCGGTCACCCAGCCGCGCCTTCAGGACGAGGACGGAGAGCCGCCGGACATGTTCGCGGTCATCCGGGCGGGCGACGTGCTCGTGCACCACCCCTATGACTCGTTCGCCACGTCCGTGGAGCGCTTCGTCGAGCAGGCGGCGGCCGATCCCGACGTGCTGGCCATCAAGATGACCGTGTACCGCACCAGCGACGACACGCCGCTGGTGCCCGCGCTCATCCGCGCGACCGAGCGGGGCAAGCAGGCCGTCTGCCTGGTCGAGCTCAAGGCGCGCTTCGACGAGCGCAACAACATCGGCTGGGCCCGGGCGTTGGAGCAGGCCGGCGTGCACGTCGTCTACGGCCATCCGGCGCTCAAGACCCACGCCAAGGCGGTGCTGGTGGTGCGTCGCGAGGGTGACGGCGTGCGTCACTACGTGCACGTGGGGACCGGCAACTACCACCCCAAGACCGCCCGCCTGTACACGGACTTCGGCCTGTTCACCGACGACGAGCGGCTCGGCTCCGACGTGGCGGACATGTTCAACTTCCTCACCGGGTACGCGCGGCCGCGCCGCTATCGCAAGGTGTTGGTCGCGCCGGCGCACCTGCGTGACGGGATCCTCGACGAGATCGATCGCACGATCGCGGTGGCCGAGCGCGGCGGACGGACGCGCATCCGCATGAAGATGAACTCGCTCGTCGACCGCCGCTGCATCCGGGCGCTGTATCGCGCCTCGAACGCCGGCGTCCCGATCGAGCTGAACATCCGCGGGATCTCGTGCCTGCGCCCCGGCGTGCCGGGCCAGTCGGAGACGATCAGTGTCGTCTCGGTGGTGGGCCGCTTCCTGGAGCACTCGCGCATCTACTCCTTCGAGCGCGACGGCGAGCAGCGCGTCCTGATCGGCTCGGCGGACCTGATGCCGCGCAACCTCGACACGCGCGTCGAGCTGGTCGCTCCCGTCGAGGACGAGCGCCTGCGCGACGACCTGCTCGACGACCTCGATCGCTGCTTCGCCGACGACACGAACGCCTGGGAGCTCGATGCCGGCGGCACGTGGCTGCGCCGCACCCCGCAGGGTCCCGAACCGCGCAACGTGCAGCGCGAGCTGATGCTCGGCCACGCCGCCCGCGCGGCCGAGGACCACGGCATCTCCTAGCCCGGGGCCCGGACCTCACCCTCGACTCGAGCCTCAGCGTCTGGGGTGGCGCGCCGGTTGGCGGCGATCGGCGCTAGCCGGTCGCCGAAGTGGGAAGGTTCTGCGCATGAGCGCGAACCTCGCCACCCTCCTGACCGAGTCCGCCGCCCGGGACGGCGACCACATCGCCATCAAGCTGGACGACACGGAGGTGAGCTACGCGCTCCTGGACGAGGGCAGCAAGCGCATCGCCGGGATGCTGCGCGAGAAGGGCGTACAGGCCGGCGACCGCGTCGGGGTGATGCTGCCCAACGTCCCGTACTTCCCGATCGTCTACTACGGGATCCTGCGCGCGGGCGCGGTCGTGGTCCCGATGAACGTGCTGCTCAAGGGGCGTGAGGTGGCCTTCTACCTCAAGGACTCCGGCGCCAAGGTGCTGTTCGCCTGGGCGCGACTTCGGCGAGGCCGCGCGCGCCGGTGCCGAGCAGGCCGGCGCCGACCTGGTCGCGGTCGCGCCCGGCGAGTTCGAGCAGCTGCTGGCGGCCGCCGACCCGGTCGCGGAGGTCGCCGAGCGCTCCGACGACGACGACGCGGTCATCCTCTACACGTCGGGCACCACCGGCACCCCCAAGGGCGCCCAGCTGACGCACGCCAACCTGGGCCGCAACGCCGAGGTCTCGCGCGGCCTGCACGACATCGGCGCCGACGACGTGATCCTCGGCGCGCTGCCGCTCTTTCACTCCTTCGGCCAGACCTGCACGCTGAACGCCGGGATCGGCGCCGGCGCCACGATCACGCTGCTGCCGCGCTTCGACGCGGCCAAGGCGCTGGAGATCATCCAGCGCGACCGGGTGACGATCTTCATGGGCGTGCCGACCATGTACGGCGGGCTGCTGCACGCGCCCGAGCGCGACGGCGCCGACCTGTCGGTGCTGCGCCTGTGCGTGTCGGGCGGCGCGTCGCTGCCGCTGGAGCTGATGCGCTCCTTCGAGGACGCCTTCGGCGCGGTGATCCTCGAGGGCTACGGGTTGAGCGAGACGTCCCCGGTGGCCTCGTTCAACCACTCCGCGCAGGATCGCAAGGCGGGCTCGATCGGCACGCCGATCGAGGGCGTCGAGATGAAGGTCGTCGACGAGGACGGCAACGACGTGCCCGCCGGCGAGGTGGGCGAGATCGTCATCCGCGGCCACAACGTGATGAAGGGCTACTGGGAGCGCCCGGACGCCACGCAGGACGCCATCCGCGGCGGCTGGTTCCACAGCGGCGACATGGCCAAGGTCGACGAGGACGGCTACTTCTTCATCGTCGACCGCAAGAAGGACATGATCATCCGCGGCGGCTACAACGTCTACCCGCGCGAGGTCGAGGAGGTGCTCTACGAGCATCCGGCCGTGCGCGAGGCCGCGGTGGTGGGGATCCCGCACCCCGAGTGGGGCGAGGAGGTCGGCGCGGCGGTCGCCCTCAAGGAGGGCGAGTCGATCAGCCCCCAGGAGCTGCGCGACTACGTCAAGGAGCAGGTGGCCAGCTACAAGTACCCGCGCGAGATCTGGTTCGTCGACGAGCTGCCCAAGGGGCCGACCGGCAAGATCCTCAAGCGTGAGATCGAGGCTCCCGCCGAAGCCGCCAAGGAGTAGCGATCGGGCTTATCCGGAGCTGACACGGGGGTATCTACCGTGCAGGCAGATGCCCGATCGGCTGTGGACGACGAACGACTCCGAGGATCTGACGGACTGGCGCCCTGAGCGCCCAGAGCCGTCGCGCCAGCGCGCGCAGCGCACCCCGCTGCCCCAGCGCGACCCGCAGCCCGTCTCGGAGGCGCCCACCGAGGTGGTCGACGTCGCCGCCGCGGCCGAGCGCGTGCGCGGGGCGCGGGACGAGGAGCCCACGCGCGTGCATCCGGGCAACGGCGCCGCACCGGCTGCCCAGAGCGCGCCCGCACAGGGGAGGACGGAGCGCGCTGAGGGGCCGGTCGACGTGGGGCAGGCGGCCGAGCGCATTCGCAGCCGCCAGGCGGCCGGGAGCGGTGGGGCTCCCGGCGGCTCCCCGTTCGCAGCCCGCAGCCGCCCGGCGCCCCCGGTGTCCGAGCCGCGCGCCAGGCGGGGCTGGGTCGCGCCGTTCCTCAGCGCGGTCGTCGGCGCCCTGGTCGTCGTCATCGTGTTCCTGCTGTTCTTCCGCAACGACGCCGCCCACCAGACGTCGGCACCGCTGCCCGCGACCGCCGGGGGCGGCGGCAGCGCCCCCAACGTACGCGCGGTCTACGCGGGCGCCGCCGACTCGGTCGTCTCGATCAAGGCGCGGATGGCCGCCGGCACCGCCACCGGCACCGGCTTCCTCGTCGACGGGCGCGACACGATCGTCACCAACGCCCACGTGGTCGGCAGCGCCACCCAGGTCCAGGTGCAGTTCGGCGACAAGGGCAAGATCATCGAGGGCAGCGTGCTGGGCAGGGACGTCTCCACCGACCTGGCCGTCGTGCACATCGACCCGGCCGGCCACACCGCCAACCCGCTGCCGCTGGCCGACTCCAGCGGCGTGCGCGTCGGCGACTCGGTGGTGGCCATCGGCAACCCCTTCGGCCTGGACCGCACGGCCACCGCCGGGATCGTTTCGGCCACCGACCGGCACATCTCCGCGCCCAACGGCTTCAGCATCGACAACGTGATCCAGACCGACGCGCCGATCAACCCCGGCAACTCGGGCGGCCCGCTGCTGGACACGCGCGGACGGGTGATCGGCATCAACTCCCAGATCGCGACCGCCGGCGGGGCCGGGGGCAACGTCGGCATCGGCTTCGCCGTCCCGGTCAACACCGTGCGCCGCGTCGTGCCCCAGCTCGAGCAGGGCAAGACCATCCGCCGCGCCTTCCTCGGCGTGACCACCACGCAGGGCAACCAGGGCGCCAAGGTCGTCGAGGTGACGCCCAGCGGTCCGGCCGACACCGCCGGCATCCGCGCCGGCGACGAGATCGTCGGCCTGAACGGCAAGCCGGTCGACAGCTCCGACGCGGTCGGACGGATCATCGAGGGCCTGCAGCCCGGCGACAGCACGGACATCGTCGTCGTGCGCAACGGCGCCAAGCAGACGATCCACGTCCAACTCGGGACCCGGCCCGGCGGCTGAGATGAGCTTCCAGGATCCGCTGTTCCTGCTGGCGCTGGCCGCGCTGGCGCTGGGAGTCGTCGCCTACGTCGTGGTCGTCGTGCGCCGCCGGCGCCGGGCCCAGCAGTTCGCCAACCCGGCGCTGATGGTCAACGTCGCGCCGCGCACGGCCGGCTGGCGGCGCCACGTCCCGCTCGTGCTGTTCGCCATCGCGCTGGCGGTGCTGATCGGCGCCGCGGCCAAGCCGTCACGGACGGTGGAGGTCCCCGACGAGCGCGCCTCGATCATGCTGCTGACCGACATCTCCGGCTCGATGACCTCCACCGACGTCCAGCCGACGCGCATGCGCGCCGCCCGCGCCGCCGCGTCGCAGTTCACCGACGACGTGCCCAAGCAGATCAAGGTCGGGGTGATGGAGTTCAACCAGCAGCCGCGCACGCTGCAGCGCCCCACGCGCGACCGGGCGGCGGTCAAGGAGGCGCTGAACCAGATGCGGCCCGCGGGCGGCACCGCCACCGGGGACGCGCTCGCCGCGGCGGTCCAGCTGCTGCGGCCCAAGCTGGAGCCCGGCCAGAAGCCCGCGCCGGCGGCGATCGTGCTGCTGTCGGACGGCAAGTCGGTCACCGGCCGCGACCCGGTCGAGGTCGCGCGCGAGGCCAAGAAGGCGGGCATCCCCATCTACACGGTTGCGCTGGGCACGCAGGACGGCACGATCCAGGTCAAGAAGCGCGACGGCACCACGGTCACCGAGCCGGTGCCGCCCGACCCGACCACGCTGCGCCAGATCGCCCGCGTCTCGGGTGGGACGGCCTTCTCGGCCGCGGCCGCCGACGAGCTCGGCGCCGTCTACCAGCGACTGGGCTCGCAACTGGGCCACAAGAAGGAGAAGCGCGAGATCACCGTGTGGTTCGTCGGTGGCGCCCTGGCGCTGATGGGGCTGGGCGCGGCCGCCTCGCTGGGCCTGTTCGGGCGGGTGGTGTGAGCGTGCCGCTGGCCATGAGCCTCAGCGACCCGATCTGGCTGCTTGCGCTGGCGGTGATCCCGCTGCTGATCGCCCTCCAGCTGCTGGCCGCGCGCCGGCGCTCGCGCTACGCGGTGCGCTTCCCGGCGCTGGGCACGCTGGCGGCGATCGCCCCGCGCGGCGCCGCCTGGCGGCGCTGGCTGCCCGTGGCGCTGATCCTGGCCGCGTTCGTCCCGCTGGGCGTGGCGATGGCCAAGCCGGAGCGCACGGTGGCGGTGCCGATCGAGAAGGCGTCGGTCGTCCTCGTCACCGACACGTCCAACTCGATGATCGCCGAGGACGTCGACCCCAACCGCCTGACCGCGGCCAAGAACGCCGCCAAGACATTCATCGATGAGCTGCCCAAGGGCCTGGAGCTCGGGGGCGTGGCCTACTCGACCGGCCCGTATGACGTGATCGCGCCGACCGACGACCACTCCCAGGTGCGCGACCTGATCGACTCGCTGCAGCCCGACGGCGCCACCGCGACGGGCGACGCGCTGAAGGCCGCGCTCGATTCGCTGTCGGAGCAGAAGGGCGCCGACGGCAAGCGCGCGCCGGCCGCGATCATCCTGCTGTCCGACGGGCAGACCACCGCGGGCAGCGACCCGATCGCCGCCGCGCAGCAGGCCAAGAAGCTGCACGTGCCGATCTACACGGTCGCGCTGGGCACGCCGAGCGGCACGATCCCCGGTCCGGGCGGCTCGACCGTGCCGGTGCCGCCCGACCCGGTGACGCTCAAGCGGATCGCCGACATCACCGGCGGCCAGTCCTTCTCGGTGAACGACTCCGATGCGCTCAACGGCGTCTACGCGAAGCTCGGCTCGCGCATCGGCTCCAGGCACGAGACGCGCGAGATGACGGCCGGCTTCGCCGCCGTGGGCGCGGCGCTGCTGGCCGCGGGGCTGATCGCCGCGGTGCGCTTCGGGGCTCGGTTCCCCTGAGCCACCCGCTCTCGCGGGCCTAGCGTCGGCGCAGGATCTCGCGCTGGCGGCGGGCCAGCAGGCTCGACAGGCGCCGCTCCTGCGCGGCATCCATGTCGTGGAACTGGAGCGCGCAGCGGTCGCCGTCGACGCGCAGCACATGGGCTCCCAGCTCCAGGCGCGCGTCGTCGTCCACCGGCAGGCGGACCACGACGAGCTGGCCCGGGCGCGGGGGCTCGTCGGCCTGCAGCAGGCAGCCGGTGGGGGAGACGTTGATCGTGCGGGCGGGCAGCGGGCGGCCGGCCACCACCAGGACGATGCCGAGCGCCACGTCGACGCGGAACGTCTCGCGCCGCTGCCCGGTGTCGGGTGTCAGGTCGCGGCCGCGACGGGTGAGCAGCTCGGCCTCCTCGCGCTCGCCGCCCGCGCCAGCGCCCGTGCCGCCCGGGTGCTGATCGACGGGTGCGGTCAGCGCGCCGGGGGTGAACAGCAGGCGCCCGCCGTCGAGCACGCGCAGCCGTCCGGCCACCAGGCCGGCCTGCGGCTCGCCGGTGAGCACGAGGCGGGCCTCGCCGTCGGTCAGCGTCCAGCCCTCCTCGACCAGCTCGAGGCGGACCGCGTCGCGCACGTGATCGGCGACCTCGACCGGGACCGTGCGCCCAGCGACGTGCAGCCTCCCGGTCTGGCCGATCGGCGGCAGGCTCGCCATCACCGCCCTACCAGTGCACGCCCTTCATCAGGTTGGCCATCGCCACCTGTTCGACCGATGCCTTCTCGTGGGGATCGCTCTGGCCCTTGGCCGCCGCAGAGTCCGGGAACACCTTGTAGGCGGTGTGGAGGATCTGGTCGACCGCCTTGGGCGCCAGCGCGTAGGCGACCTCGCCGAAGGTGCCCAGCCGCGTGTTGATCGTCTTGGGCTTGGAGCGGATGGCCTCGCACACCAGATCGCCGGCCTCGTCGGGCGTGATCGTCGGGAACGCGTCGTAGATCTTCGTCGGGGCGATCATCGGCGTGCGCACCAGCGGCATGTGGATCGTGGTGAAGGTGATGTTGTCGCCGATCACCTCGGAGGAGACCACGCGCGTCCACGCGTCCAGCGCCGCCTTGGAGGCGACGTAGGCGCTGAAGCGCGGCGGGTTGGTCTGCGCGCCGATCGACGAGACGTTGACCACGTGGCCGAAGCGGCGCTCCTTCATGTGCGGCAGCAGGCACATGATCATCTTGATCGCGCCGAAGTAGTTCAGCTGCATCGTGCGCTGGTAGTCGTGGAAGCGGTCGTAGCTGAGCGCCACCGAGCGGCGGATCGAGCGGCCCGCGTTGTTGACGAGCATGTCGACCTGGGCGTGCTCGGAGAGGATCTCGGCGACGGTGGCCTCGATGGCCGCCAGGTCGGACAGGTCGCACGAGTAGACGTAGGCGGTGCCGCCGCGCGCGACGATCTCGTCGCGCACCTCCTCGAGCTTGGCGCGCGTGCGCGCGACCAGCAGCGGGATGCCGCCGGCGGCGGCGATCTTCAGCGCGGCCGCCCTGCCCGATGCCCGACGAGGCGCCGGTGATGACCACCGTGCGCCCGTTGACGGCGCCCTCGAACGAGCGGTCCTTGAACAGGTCGGGGTCGAGGTTGCGCTCCCAGTAGTCCCACAGCCGGAAGGCGTAGCTGTCCAGCTCGGGCAGCTCGATGCCCGACCCGCGCAGCGCCCGCTCGGTGTCGCGCGTGTCGAACTGCGCGGTCAGCCCGACGAACTCGACGACCTCGTCGGGGATGCGCAGGTCGTCGAGCGATCGAGCGCCGCACGCCCTTGAGCGCGGGCAGCTGCAGGAGCATCGAGCGCGACGCCCTTGGGCAGCGCGTCGGTGAGCTGCTTGTCGACGCGCAGCGCGAATCTGCGGCGCGTGCGCGGCCCGCGCGAACGTGTTGATGACCTCGCCCGAGCGCATCCCGCCGCGGGTGTCGGTCAGATGGAAGGCCTGCCCGTCCAGGCCGGGCTGGTGGGCGATGTGGTCCATCGCCTGCGCGACGTAGTCGACGGGCACGAGGTTCGTCCGCCCAGGTCGGCGCCGGCCAGCGGCACCCACTCGGGCACGTAGTGGCGCAGCTGCTGGATCAGCTTGAAGAAGTAGTAGGGCCCGTCGACCTTGTCCATCTCGCCGGTCTCGGAGTTGCCGACGACGACCGCCGGGCGGTACACGCGCCAGGGCACGGTGGTCTCCTCGCGGACGATCCGCTCGGACTCGAACTTCGTGCGGTGGTAGGCGGAGGGCAGCCTCTGGCCCTGGTCGAAGTGGTCCTCGCGGAACAGGCCCTTGTACGTGCCGGCGGCCGCGATCGAGGAGACGTGGTGGAAGATCCCGGCCTGCGAGCTCGCCGGCCAGCGTCACGGCGGCGCGCGTGCCGCCGACGTTGACCGCTCGTTGGCTCGCTCGTCGGCGGTCATGTCGTAGATCGCCGCCAGGTGGAAGAAGTGGTCGATGCCGGCCTCGCGCAGCGCGGCCAGGTCGTCGTCGCCGACGCCCAGGCGCGGCTGCTCCAGGTCGCCGATGACCGGCTTCACCCGACCGGGGTGGCCCCAGCGCGCGCCGAGCGCCTCGAGCCGCTGCACCGAGCCCTCGCGGACGAGCACGTGGACGTCGCCCTCGTGGCGTTCGAGCAGCACCTGGACGAGGTGCCGGCCGATGAAGCCGGTCGCGCCGGTCACGAAGTACGTCATCCGCTCCCCTTCTGCAGTGGACAGATGGTGAGCCTATACCCGCAGGGGACTCGAGGAGCCCCCTTGGGCTACCAGCCGCCGTGCCAGTCGGCGGCGAGCTTCTTCGTGGCCGCCTTGCGGCGCGACTTGCGCACGTCCAGCCGCCACTGCACCAGCGACAGCAGCAGCACGAGCAGCGGGAAGAAGATGATCACCATGAATCCGGCGTTGGTGACGATCTTGTCGGTGGTCTCGCCGTAGGTGCCCTGTCCGTGATCCTCGGCGAGGGCGACGGGCGCCAGCAGCGCGAAGGTCATGACGGTCATGGCGGAGGTGACGACGAGGCGGCGCATCGGTGGGGAAGTATACGGTCCATGACGACGAGCAGCGTCCTGCGCGAGCGAGCCGCCGAGGGCGTCGAGGTCGTGCGTCTCGACCGCCAGCAGGTGCGCAACGCGCTGGACTCCGCGACCATCGCGGCCCTGATCGACGCGCTGGAGCGAGCCGCTCGAGACGCGGAGGTCCGTGCGCTGGTCGTCTCGACGACCAGCACGCGCGCGCTGTGCGCCGGGGCCGATGTGGCCGAGGTGCTCGATCACGCCGGTGGGGTCGCGCGCATGGAGGCGTTCGCTGCGCTGTACGCGGCGATCGAGGCGTTTCCGGTCGCCACGGTGTGCGTGTGCGTGGGCAACGTGGTCGGGGCCGGCGCGGAGATCGCCGCCGGCTGCGACCTGCGCGTCGGCGGCGACAACCTGCGCCTGGCCTGGGCCGGGGCGCGCGTGGGCGCGCCGGTCGGCCCCGCGCGGCTGACGCCGCTGATCGGCCTGGCTGCGGCCAAGGACCTCGTGCTCACCGGGCGCACGGTGGGGATGGAGGAGGCGGCGGCGCTGGGGTTCCTGCAGCGCACCGCGCCGGCCGCGCAGGCCGAGGCGGTCGCGCTGGAGCTGGCGGCGACCATCGCAGCGCACTCGGTCGACGGCGTGCGCGCGCTCAAGCAGATGTTCCGCGACTACGAGGGCCTGCCGGCGCGGGTCGCCGACGAGAACGCGCGCCTGGTCGCCTTCCAGCGCGACGGCGCCGGTCTGCCGCGGCGGTCCTAGGTCCTAGTCGCCGGGGACGGCCTCGGCCGCGGGCGAGCGCACGGTGATCGGCTGCAGCAGCAGCCGCACCGTGACGGCGCCGACGGCGAAGATCGCCGGCCGACACCCAGAAGGCGACGCGTATAGCCGTGCACCGCCGCCTCGGCGCGGACCGCGTCGGTGGCCGGGGCGTGCCCGCCGACGTAGGCGCTGACCGCGCTGGCGAAGATCGAGCTCAGCAGCGCCGTGCCGATCGAGCCGCCGACCTGCTGGCCGGTGTTGACCATCGCCGACGCGACGCCGGCGTCGCGCTGGCTCGACGCCGTAGCGTCGCGCTGTGCGAACGCGGGCGCGAACATGCTGCCCATGCCGAGCGCCGAGGACCAGCAGCGACGGGCAGCACGTGCGCCGACGTAGCTGGAGGTCGACGTCGATGCTGCGCCAGCCACGCCATGCCGACGGCGCCGATGCACATGCCGAGCGTCGATCAGCGGGCCGCGGCCCGACCTTGCTGCAGCAGCTGGATGTTCACCGTCGTCGAGCCGTGACGATGATCGCCGCGGTCATCGGCAGGAACGCCAGGCCGGTCTGGATCGGCGAGTAGCCCTGGGTCTGCTGCAGGTAGTAGGTCAGGAACAGGAAGACGCCGAACATGCGCGATCGCCGGCGATCGCCGATCGGCGAGGTAGGAGCCGCCGCGCGTCGCGGTCGGTGACGACGCGCAGCGGCAGCAGCGGGTGCGGCGACGCGCGCCTCGATCGACCACGAACGACGGCCAGCAGCACGACCGCGACGGCGAGCGCGACGATCGTCACCGGCGTCGCCCCAGCGAGTGCGTCTCGGCGTTGGAGAAGCCGTACACGAGCGCGAACAGCCCGCCGGTGCCGGCAGCCGTGCCCGGGCAGGTCCAGGCGCGGGCGGTGCGCCGCGGCCTGGTTGACGCAGCAGGCGCAGCGCCGCCAGCGCGGCGGGGATCGCGAAGAGGAGGTTGACGTACAGGCACCAGCGCCACGACAGTACTCGGTGAGCACGCCGCCGAGCAGCAGGCCGACCGCGGCGCCGCCGCCGGCGATGGCGCCGAAGACGCCGAACGCCTTGCCGCGCTCGGCTCGGGTCGGGGAAGGTGGTGGTCAGCAGCGCCAGCGCGGACGGCGCGAGCATGCGCGCCGAACACGCCCTGGAGCGGCGCGGGCGCCGCGACGAGCATGCCGAAGGTCTGCGCGGCGCCGCCGACGGCCGAGGCCAGGGCGAAGCCGAGCAGGCCGCCGATGAAGGTCCACTTGCGGCCGAACAGGTCGCCGAGGCGGCCGCCGAGCAGCAGCAGCCAGCCGAAGGCCAGCGCGTAGGCGGTGATGATCCACTGGCGGGTCGGTCGAGAAGCCCGAGGTCGCGCTGCGCGCTGGGCAGCGCGATGTTCACGATCGTGGCGTCCAGCACGACCATCAGCTGGGCCAGGCCGATGATGGCCAGGATCAACCAGCGGCGCTCGTGATGTGGATTGGTCTGGCTGACGTCCATCGATCCGCTCGACTCGGACGGTAGCACCAAGCGGAGGGTCTACCTCCGGTCGTGGCGCGCCCGGGCCGGCGCATGGCGGGCCGGCTCGACCTTCACGATCGGGTAGTCCCGTGTCGTGTCGTTGCCGTTGGCGTCGCGCGCCTGGACGGTCAGCGTGTTGCGCCCGGGCTTGAGCGCGTTGGCCTGGAACAGGCGGCGGTCGCCGACCATGATCGGGCCCCGGCTGCCGAACACGCCGGCCTTGCGGCCGTTGAGGAACAGGGTGATGCGGGCGACCGACTGGGGGTCGGCGGCGGCGACCTTCACCCGCAGTGGCCCGCGGAAGCGTCCGCTGGTGCCGCGATCGCCGAGCTTGAGCAGCTTGATGGTCGGGCCGGTGAAGTCGCCGCACGGCCCGGTCAGGCGATCGTTGCCGGCGGCGATGTCGGCCAGCGCCGCGAACACCGGCTTCTCGCTGCCGTCGAAGCGCAGCAGGCCGAAGCGGTGGTCGGGCGTGTCGTCGGCGCCCAGGTCGGCGAGGTTGAACCAGAAGGCGCCGGCGATGCGCGGGTCGGCGGCGACGCAGTGCCACGCCTCGCGCAGGTACTGCGCCTGCGTGTCCTCCGACACGCCGCCGGGCTTCTGGCCCGCCCACACGCCCTGGTCGCAGGTCGCGCCGCTGGACGACCAGCCCATCTCGGTCAGCCACAGATGCTTGTCGCCGTCGCCGGCCGCGTCCATCGATCGCAGCACCTCCCGGTAGCCGAGGAACGAGTACTGGCTCACGCGGCCGCTGGGATCGCGGTAGTAGTCGTCGGGCGCGGCGATGCCGCAGGCGGTGTCCGTGTGCACGGCGACGGCGTCGAAGGAGCCCTGTGCGCCCGCGGCGTACAGCTGCTCCAGGAACGGGTAGTCGTTGCCGGTCAGGCCGCCGAGGATCACCGGCGCATCGCTGACGGCGTGCAGTGCCGGGTAGGTCGCCTGCAGCAGCGCCGTGTAGGCCGCCGGGTCGGGCCGGCCGGCCACCACTTCGCGGCGTCGGCCTCCTGCCAGACCTCCCACGCGGCCACGCCGGGAACCGCCCGGGAGAAGCGCTCGGCGAAGCGCGCGAAGCCGGCCGGGTCCGGCGCCGCCAGCGGATCGCCGGAGCCCGACTCCCACGACGGCGTCCCGACCAGGACGATCTCGGTGCGCACGCCCTCCCACGCGTGGCGGCGCACCGACTGCGCGTAGGCGCCGGCGAGCCTGGCGTTGAGCACGCCGGGGCGCGGCTCGAGCTCGTTGCGGTAGGCGTAGACGCGGATCCAGCCCACGCCGGAGCGATGGATCGCGTCCAGCGCGTGGGCGTCGTCGAACTGGGAGCCGCCGAGCACGATCCCGGGCGCGGCGGCGGTGGCGGTGGCGGCAGGGGCGAGGCAGGCCGCGGCGGCGGCGGTCAGGATCAGGCGGCGGAGCACGGTCCCTTCGATCGGCGTCGAGCGCAGCGCCCGCACCCCCGATCGGCGGTAATCGGCGCAGCGCCGTTCGTACCATGGACGCATGGCCGTGCTGATCGCCTCCGACCTGCGCAAGGACGTCGCCGGCGCCCCGCTGCTGCGCGGCGTCAGCTTCAAGCTCGAGCGGCGCGACCGCCTCACGATCGCCGGGCGAAACGGCGCCGGCAAGTCGACGCTGCTGCGCATGCTCGCCGGCGAGGCCGGCATCGACGGCGGCGAGCTGGTGCTCGAGCGCAACGCCAAGGTCGCGCTGCACGACCAGCGTCCGCCGCGCGATCGCGACGTGACGCTGCGCGACTACGTGCTCTCCGGCGCGGCGGAGCTGATCGCCATCGAGGCCGAGCTCGCGCGGCTGGAGGAGGCGATGGCCGGCGGGGCGATGGACGACGCCACCTTCGACGCCTACGCACGCGCGCAGGCGCGGCTGGAGGCGGCCGGCGGCTACACCTGGCGCGAGGAGGCGATGTCGACGATCCGCGGCCTGGGCTTCGACGAGCCCGACCTCGACCGCCGGCTGGACACCTTCTCCGGCGGCGAGCTGACGCGTGGCTCGCTGGCCCGGGTGCTGGTGGCCAAGCCCGACCTGCTGCTGCTCGACGAGCCCACCAACCACCTGGACATCGCCTCGCTGGAGTGGCTCGAGCAGCAGCTCGTGCAGATGGACACCGCGATCGTGCTCGTGGCCCACGACCGCTGGTTCCTGGAGGCGGTCGGCACCGCCGTGCTGGAGATCGAGGCCGGCCGTACGCGCTTCTTCGCCGGGCCGTGGCACCAGTGGCGCCAGGAGCAGGCCTCGCGCGAGCTTGCGCTGGGGCGCGCGATCGACAAGCAGCGCAAGGAGATCGAGCGCATGGAGCGCTTCGTCGAGCGCTTCCGGGCCAAGGCGACCAAGGCGCGTCAGGCGCAGTCGCGCGTGAAGGCGCTCAACCGGATCGAGCGGATCGAGCGCGACCCCCGCGACGAGCGCGAGCTGGCCTTCTCGTTCAAGCCGCCGGAGCGCTCCGGCCGCGTGGTGTTCGAGCTGTCCGGGGCGCGGCTGGAGGTCCCCGGGAGGGTGCTGGTCTCCGACGGCGAGCTGTGGCTGGAGCGCGGCGAGCACGTGTCGCTGGTCGGCGCCAACGGCGCGGGCAAGTCGACGCTGGTCAAGGCGCTGGCCGGCCAGCGCCCGCTGGACGCCGGCAAGCTGTCCACCGGCCACAACGTGCAGGTCGGGTTCCTGGCCCAGCATGCCGAGTCGATCGACGAGACCGGCAGCGTCGTGCAGGCCGCCCAGCGCGCCACCGGGCTGACCGAGAACAAGGCGCGCGCGCTGCTGGGACGCTTCCTGTTCACCGGCGAGGAGGGCGACAAGCCGGTCGTCGGCCTGTCGGGCGGCGAACGCCAGCGCCTGTCGCTGGCCATCCTCGTGCAGAGCGGCGCCAACGTGCTGATCCTCGACGAGCCCACCAACCACCTGGACATCGAGAGCCGCGAGGCGCTGGAGGACGCGCTGAGCGAGTTTCCCGGGTCCCTGCTGCTCGTCTCCCACGACCGCGCGCTGCTGGACGCGGTCGGCTCGCGCACCGTCGCCGTCGAGGAGGGCACGCTGCACTCCTACGTGGGCGGCTGGAGCGACTACCTCGAGCGTCGCCGCGCGCGCGAGGAGAGCGCCAAGGAGGCAAGGTCGGCGGCCAGGCCCAAGGCGGCGGCGCCCAACGCGCCGTCCAACGGCAAGCCGGGGCGCTCCAAGAACGCCGCCAAGCGCCAGGCCCAGCTGGAGCGCCAGATCGAGCAGGCCGAGGCCGAGCTGCGGGCGCTGGAGGAGGAGCTGGCCGACCCCTCCGCCTGGGCCTCGCCGACCGGCGCCCAGCGGGCGACCAAGCGCCACGATGCCGCCAAGCAGAAGGTCGCGACGCTGATGGAGGAGTGGGAGGCCGTCGCCGGATAGGCGCGACCGCGCTCAAGTCCGGCCCGCGGTCTGCCGAAAGGGAGGTCGCCATGGAAGCGCACGCGCAGCAGCACCAATCGTGGAGCCCGGGCCGCCTCGTCGACGCGGCGCTGGCCAACCCGCTCATCGGCCTGTCGCCGTGGATCGTCTACACGCTGATCGAGGGCAACGGCCGCCTGGAGCTGTCGTCGGCGGTGGCCTTCGGCATGGCCCTGGCCATCGTCCTGCTCGGCATCCTGCGCGGTGGGCGGCCCAAGCTGCTGGAGCTCAGCGACACGATCTTCTTCGGGGCGCTGGCGATCTTCGTGGCCGTCGCCTCCGACGACACGCACGCGTGGCTGGAGCGCTGGTCGGGCGAGGTCGCCAACCTCGCGCTCGTCGCCATCGCGCTCGGGTCGATCGTCGTGCGCCAGCCGTTCACGCTCGCCTACGCCAAGGAGGGCACGCCGCGCGAGCTGTGGCACAACCCGGGCTTCCTGCGCACCAACTACCTGATCACGTGGGCGTGGGCGATCGCCTTCCTGATCGAGGCCGCATCCGGCTTCGTCGGCGACCTCGTGCTGGACGACGCCAACAACCTGTGGACGGGCTGGATCATCCAGACGCTGCCGCTGATCATCGCCGCCCAGTTCACGATGTGGTACCCGCAGCGGGTGCGGGCGATGGGCCGGCTGGCCCAGGGCGAGGCGGTGCCCGTTCCGACGATCACCGAGTTCCTGGCCCACGTGTGGCCGTGGCTGACGGTGATCGGCGTCATCGTCCTGGCCGCCGGCGGCGCGCCCTGGTGGGTGGGCGTCGGCTTCATCGTCGCCGGCGTCGGCCTCACCCAGCAGTTCAAGCAGGCGGCGACCGCGACCGCCGCGTAGGCGCCCTTCACGGGCTGTTCACCGAACCGCGGCAGCGGGCGGGCACCCTGACGTCATGCAGGGCGAACCCCATACCCATGGCCGGCTCGGGCTCAACGTCCCGCGCGAGACCTGGCCCACGCCGCCGCTGCTGAAGTCCTACGAGGCCGCCGGCTTCTCCTGGGTGCAGGTGCACACGCCGCCGATCGGCATGCTCGTCGAGCGCGAGCCGGCGCGCCGCCACGCCCGCGCGCTGCGCGCCGCCCTCGACACCACGGGGCTGCGGCTGCTCGTGCACGGCCCCGACGACCTCAGCGCCGGCACCGATCTGCACGACCGCGCCTTCGCCGGCCTGCTCGACTACGCGGCCGAGGCGCGCGCCGAGCTGGTCGTCTACCACGGCCTGAACTTCCGCTGCGCCGAGGACGCGCCGTCGGCCCGCGCGCTGTCCGAGCGCCTCGCGCTGGAGCAGGCGGCGCTGACGCGGCTGGCTCGCGAGGCCCGACGGGTCGGGGCGACGATCGTCGTCGAGAACCTCGCCCCGGTCTACCCTTCGACGCCCCGTGTCTGCCACGACCCGCGCGAGGTCGCCGACATGGTGCGCGGCATCGGCCACTCGGGGGTGGCCATGCTGTTCGACACCGGCCACGCGCACATCGCCGCGGGCCTGCGGCGCACCGACGCCGGCCGGCTGCTGGAGCCCGTCGCCGACGTCGTCGGCCTGTTCCACGTGCACGACAACCTCGGCACCCGCCGCCACGACCTGCAGGCGCCCGGCGTCGACCCGCTGCGGCTGGACCTGCACCTGCCCCCGGGTGCGGGCACGCTGCCGTGGGAGCGTTTGGCGCCGACGCTGCTGGACCACACGGCGCCGCTGATGCTGGAGGTCGGCCCGGGCGTGCGCCAGGAGCCGGTCGCGCTGGCCGCAGCGCTGCACGAGGCGCTGGGCCTGGGCCTGGCGCCGGCCGCGGCGGCGTAAGCTCACCGCCACCGGCGCCGACGGAGGGCGCTGACGAGCACAGGAGTCGCCGATGCCGAGCACGCTGGAGCAGGCCACCGAGGAGTTCTACGCCGCGCTCGGCGCGCTGCTGGGCGGCGATGCCGAGCCCGTCTGCGCACTGTGGTCCAAGCGCCACGACGTGACCTACATGAGCCCGTTCGGCGAGCTGCTGATCGGCTGGGAGCCGATCCGCGCCTCGTGGCTCAAGCAGGCCGAGCAGCGCCTGGGCGGCGAGGTCCACCCGGTCGACCTGCACTACGTGGCCGCCGGCGAGCTCGGCTTCGTCGTCGGCTTCGAGCGCGGCTCGATCGAGGTCGACGGCCACGCCCGGACCGTCGACATCCGCGCGACCAGCCTGTGGCGCCTGGAGGAGGGGCACTGGGCGATGATCGGCCATCACACCGATCCGCTCGGCTAGCGCGCCCGCGTTTGGTCGCCTGCTGGCACGGGCAGGCGACGACGGAGATGTCCTATCGCCTCGACCTCGAGCTGCCGGCCTCGCAGGCCGTCCGCGCGGTCGCCCGCGAGCGGGTCGAGCATGCGCTGCGCGCGCTGCGCGAGATCGCGCCCCAGGACCCGGAGACCGCGATCCACGACGTCCGCAAGGACGCCAAGAAGCTGCGCGCCCTGCTGCGGCTGCTGCAGCCGTCGATCGACCGTGACGTGCGCCGCGGGGAGAACGGGGCGATCCGCTCCATCGCCGGGGGCCTGTCGGGCTCGCGCGACGCCGACGTGCTCGCCGGGCTGGCCGCCGACCTGCACGAGCGGGCCGCGGGGCGCACGCTCGAGCCGGCTTTCGCCGCCGTCCACGACGTGCTCGAGACGCGGGCCCGAGCCGGCAGGCGGGAGCGGGGTGAGGAGGTGTTCGCCACCGCCATCACCCACCTGGAGGCGCTGGCTGAGCGGATCGAGCACTGGCCGCTGGACGACGTGCGCCGGCGCACCCTGATCGACGGCCTGGAGCGCTCCTACCGGCGCGGCCGCAAGGACCTGCGCGACGTCCGCCGCCATCGCGGCGACGCCGCGCGGCTGCATGAGTGGCGCAAGCGGGTCAAGGACCTGTGGTACCAGGAGCGCCTGCTGCGAGACGCCTGGCCCGGGGTCCTCAAGGCACAGGCGGCCGAGCTGGACGAGCTCGGCGAGCTGCTGGGCGACGACCACGACCTGGCGGTGCTGCGCGGCCGGCTGACCGAGCCCGGCGGCGTGGGCACGGGGATCGGCGAGGACCTCGAGCCGGTGGTCGACTCGATCGACCGCCGCCGCGACCGCCTGCAGGGCCGCGCGCTGGCCGTCGGCGCGCGCGTGTACGCCGAGCGCCCGGGCGCCTTCGCGCGCCGCCACCGGGCGTATCTGCGCGCGCCCGAGGCGCCGACGTGATCGACCTCAGGTGCGCTGGGCATGCACGAGGTCGAGCACGTTCGCGCTGGTGACGACCTCGCGGCCGGGCTCGCTGCAGGCGAAGCCGCGCCCGCGCCGCCACGAGATCACCGTGCCGTCGGCCAGCCGCGCACAGGTGCGGCCGAGCGGGGGCTCGCCCCACAGCGTCGCCTCCAGCGGCCGCTGCCGCTCGGGCACGTCGCCCAGGCCGCCGGCCACGTGTGCGGCCGGCAGCGTCACCACCAGCGACCCGCGGCGCACCCACACCGGGATGCGCTCCAGCGGCGCCGGTGCCACCAGCTCGCGCCCGCCGTCGACCTCCTCGCCCGACCACGTCTCGATCCAGCGCCCGGGCGGCAGGACCGTCTCCACCTCGCGGGCGCCGTCGTCGAGCACCGGAGCCACCCACAGGGCGGGACCGAAGCCGAACGCGTCGCCCACGCCCCACGCGTGCGCGCCGCCCGGGTCCAGCAGCGACAGCGGGCGCACGATCGGCAGGCCGCTGCGGGCCGCGGTCGCCGCGGCGGCGCGGATGTAGGGCACCAGCCGCTCGTGCAGCAGCACGTAGGCGCGATACAGGTCGAGCACGCGCGCGTCGTAGGTCCACGGCTCCTGGGGCAGCCGTCCGTGGGCCTGCATCAGCGGGGTGAAGCAGCCCAGCTGCACCCAGCGCACCAGCAGCTCCGGCGGGCAGCGCTCGACCAGGCGGTGGCCGAGGTAGCCGCCGACGTCGTGCGACCAGTTGGAGATGCCCGATGACGCGCCGCTGACCGTCGCGCCGACCAGCGTGCGCAGCGACCAGAAGTCCGACGCCTGGTCGCCGCCCCACAGCATCCCGTCGGACTGCTGGCCGGTCCAGCCCGAGCGGCCGAACAGCACGCCCCGGCCCGGGTGCACCGCCTCCAGCGCGCGGCGCATCGAGCGCCGGTACAGGCCGCCCAGCGCCCAGGCCGCCTCGGCCCCGGTGCGCCCGTCGGCCAGCACGACGTCGTCGGGGATGCAGTAGCCCTCGCCGTCATCGGCCTTGATGCCCTCGATGCCCAGCGCCAGCGCCGACTCCGCCTGGGTGCGCCACCAGCGCTCGGCCGCGTCGGAGGTGAAGTCGACCAGCGAGCCGGTGCCCATCCACCAGCGCGCCAGCCACGGCTCGCCCTCGGCGGTGCGCACGTAGTGACCCTCCTGTGCGCCCTCGGCGTAGTTGGACGCGGGCTCGCTGTGCAGCTGGCGCGAGAGCGCGTCGGGCGGGATCTGGCCCTCCTTGGAGTCGACGTTGATCCAGGGGGTGACCCACACGACCGTGCGCACGCCCTCGGCGCGCATCCGGGCCAGCAGGCCGGTGAAGTCCGGGAACTGGCCCGGGTTGGGGATCCAGGTGTTGTAGTTCGTCTCCCACGGCGAGTCGAGCACGATCGCGTCCAGCGGGATCCCGTGGCGCAGGCAGCCCTCGAAGTCGTCGAGCACGTCGTCGGCGTGCTCGTAGACGTCGCGGCTCTTCCAGAAGCCGTAGCCCCACTCGGGCAGCAGCGCCGGCATGCCGGTGCGCTGCAGGAACGCGCGCAGCCGGGCCACCGGGCTGGCCGCGGTGAACACGCGCAGGCGCAGCGGTCCGCCGGCCGCGCGGGTGGAGACCGACGTGCGCTCGCCGAGCTCGACGCGGCAGCCGTTGGCCGCCGTGTCCACCCACACGGCGTAGCCGCGGCTGGACTGCAGCCACGGGATCGGCGCGTAGTCGCCCTGGGGGATGCCGCCGATGGCCAGCATCTCGGGCGGGCAGTCGGGGCCCGTGTAGCGGCGGTCGGCGCCCAGCTGCAGCTCGCGCCCCCCGTGATCGACCTTGACCGAATGGCGGGCGCCGAGCCCGGCGAAGGCCTCATGGGTGCGCGGATCCCAATCGAGCCCGAGGCGCAGCGGATCGCCCTCGGCCGACAGCTCGAGCTCGAGGTCGGCGCCGTCGACGCGCCAGCGCAGCGTCGCGCGCCGCCCGCCGTCCAGGCGCAGCTCCAGGCGGCCCTCGACGTCGCTGCGCTCCACGACGGTGGCCGCCGACACGCGCTCGCGCGGGGCCAGCTGCTCCTGAGGGATCACGCCCTCGGTCAGCTGGATGTAGCGGTCCTTGATCTCGCCCTCGGCGACCCAGGCGGTCAGCTGGCGCAGGATCGTGCGCCCGGCGCGGTGCACGGTCATCGAGAAGGGGGTCTGCTGCAGGTCGATCGTCAGCACCAGGCCAGGTTCGCGGCCGGGTCGCCCGGATCGGCACGCGTTCACAGGGCCGTCACACACCGGTTCCCGGATGGTCACAGGAGGTGGGCGAATGCAGGCAAAAGTTCCTGCACGAAGACCGATGCAGAACATCGACCAGGGAGCACCGATGACCCCTGACGGGAGCCGGGCCGACCTTCACTGCCACTCGACCGCGTCAGAGCTCTCCAAGCTCGGCGTGCAGCGCGCGCTCGGGCTGCCGGAGTGCGCGACGCCGCCGGAGGAGGTCTACGAGCTGGCCAAGCGCCGCGGCATGGACTTCGTGACGATCACCGATCACGACACGATCGCGGGCGTCGCGCAGATCGCCGACCGGCCGGACGTGTTCACCTCCGAGGAGCTGACCGTCTGGTTCAAGGGGGAGGCCCAGGCGGTGCACGTGCTGTGCCTGGGCATCACCCCCGACGACCACGAGTGGCTGCAGGCCCACAACGACGACGTCGAGGCGGCCGCCGCCTACCTGCACGAGCGCGACATCACCTGCGCGCTGGCCCACCCCTTCTACGCGGTCGAGGCGCCGCTGACCGCGCGTCACCGCCGCCGCCTGGCCGAGCTGTTCCCGATCTGGGAGGTGCGCAACGGCTCGCGCGCCCGGGAGCTGAACGCGCCGGCGGCGATCTACATCGACACGCACGGCGGGATCGGCATCGGCGGCACCGACGATCACGCCGGCATCGACATCGGCCGCACCTACACGCAGACGCCCGCGGCCGCCACGCCCCAGGAGTTCCTGGCCCACATCCGCGACGGGCAGGCGATCGCCCGCGGCGAGCAGGGCAGCGCGGCCAAGTGGGCGCACGCAGCGATGGCGCTGGTCATCCGGGCGCTGGGCAAGGGCGAGTCCACCGAGGCGCCCGACCCGGCGGTCGTCCTGCGCATGATCCAGCGCTTCATGGGCGAGGCCGACGCGCGCCGCGGCGCGACGGGCGGCGACCTCGGCCCCGAGGACGCGCGCGCCCTGCTGCGCGCCTGGCTGACCTCCGTCGACCTCGACGACCTCGGGGAGGAGGGCCTGCTGGCCTGGCTGCAGTCCGATGAGATCACCCACGCCGACCTGTTTCGCCGCGCCCGCCGCTCCCACGAGCGCAAGCTGACGGCCGCGGTCGGGTCGGCGATCGGCGCCGCCGAGGGGCGGGGCGACCTCGGCGCGGCGGCCACCGGCCTGTTCAACGCCTGCGTGGCCGCGATCCCCTACGCGCCGGCCGCCGCCTTCCTGGGCAAGGAGAAGGCCAAGCTGGTGGCGCGCGAGAGCGAGCTGCCGCGCGTCGCGCTGGTGGCCGACGGCATCGGCGGCATGCACGGCGTGACCCACACCATCGACGAGCTGCGCGAGCGCGGCGTCCCCGGCTTCGACGTCGAGGTGATCGGCACCGACCCGCACGTCGACCGCCGCCTGCCCGCGGTCGCCGAGGTGGACATCCCCTTCTACGCCGGCCTGCAGATCGGCGTCCCGGCGCTGCCCTCGGTGGTCGAGGCGCTCGCCGACGGCCGCTACGACCTGGTGCACGTGTGCTCGCCCGGGCCGTCGGGGATCGCGGCGGCGCTGATCGCCAAGGCGATGGGCCTGCCGATCGTCGCCAGCTACCACACCGAGCTGGCCACCTACGCAGGCGTGCGCTCGGCCGACCCGCGCATCGAGATGGGCATGACGATGGCGCTGGCCGCCTTCTACGGCGGCGCCGACCACGTGCTGTCGCCCAGCGCGGCCTCCGACGGGCGCCTGCAGCGCCTGGGCATCGCGGCCGACCGGATCGGCCGCTGGGACCGCGGCGTCGACCTGGGGCGCTTCTCGCCGGACCTGCGCGCCCCGATGGCCGCCCCCGACGGGGCGATCAACGTCCTCTACGCGGGGCGCCAGACGCGCGAGAAGGGCGCCGACCTGCTCGTCGACGCGTTCCTCACCGCGCGGGCGCTGGACCCGCGGCTGCACCTGACGCTGGCTGGCGGCGGTCCCGAGGAGGGCATGCTGCGCGAGCGGCTGGGCAGCCACGCCACGTTCCTGGGCTGGCTGGAGGGCGAGGACCTGGCGCGCGCGTACGCGTCGGCCGACCTGTTCCTGTTCGCCAGCCGGACGGATACCTTCGGGCAGGTGATCCTCGAGGCGCAGGCCAGCGGGCTGCCCGTCGTCGCCGTGGCCGAGGGCGGTCCGGCGGGGCTGATCCGCGACGGGGAGACGGGCCTGCTGTGCCCGCCCGACGCCGACCAGCTGGCGCACGCGGTCGCCGGGCTGGCCGCCAGCCCGGCGCGCCGGGAGCGGATCGCGACCGCGGCCCGTGTCGCCGTCGCCGAGCGCACCTGGGCCAGCTCGCTGCGGCGCCTGGCCGACGGCTACCGGGCCGTGACTCCGTCGGCGACGGTGCCCGGCGCGGAGCTGCGGCGTGCGGCCTGAGCTGCGGCTGGTGCGGACGCGGTCGCTGCGCATCGTCGACGTCGCGCTGTTCTACGGCGAGCGCTCGGGCGGCATCCGCACCTACCTGGACGCCAAGCGCACGGTGCTGCGCGCCGATCCGACGGTCGACCACCACGTCGTCGTCCCGGGACCCACCGAGCGCCATCAGGACGGCTGGCACGCGCTGCCCTCGCTGCGTCTGGCGGCGGCCAACGGCTACCGCGTGCCGGTCGGCGTGACCGCGCTCAAGCGCACGCTGCGAGACCTGGCCGCCGACGTCGTGCTGCTGCACGACCCGTTCTGGTCGGTGATGGGCGTCAACGCCGTCGCCCGCACCGGCGGGGCGCGCGTCGTGGCCGTGCACCACACCTCGCCGGCGCTGGACGCCCACGGCCTGCCGGGGCCGACGCGCCTGTGGCAGCCGCTGCTGCGCGGCTGGTTCCACCACGCCTACCACGAGGTCGACGCCGTCATGGCCGCCGACGACCCGTGGCGCGACACCGGCCGCGTGGCCGCCCTGCCGCTGCGCTTCGGCGTCGACGCCGCCTTTCGGCCGCGTCCCGCGGTGGCCCGCGGCGACCATGTCGTCTACGCCGGGCGGCTGGCCCGCGAGAAGGGCATCGACCTGCTGCTGGAGGCCGCCGCGCGCAGCCGCGCGCCGTGGCGCCTGGAGCTGATCGGCGACGGTCCGTGCGCCGGTCCGCTGGCCGAGCGGGCGCGGCGCCTGGGCATCGCGGGCCGCGTGCGCTTCCACTCGCACCTCGCCTCGCCCGAGCTGCTGGCCCGCCGCTTCGCGGCCGCCGGCTGCGTCGTCATGCCCGGCGCCTTCGAGACGTTCGGGCTGGTCGGGCTGGAGGCGGCGGCCAGCGGAGCGCGCGTGGTGGCCTCGGCGACCGCGCCGGCGGTGCGCACGGTCGGCGCGCTGGCCCACACCTTCGCCCCCGGCGACGCGGGCGGCCTGCTGCGCGCGATCGAGGCTGCACGGGCCACGCCGCGCGACCTGGCCGCGGCCGCGGCGCTGGCCGAGCGCTCGACGTGGCATGCGGCGATCGCCGCCGAGCTGGACGACCTGCGCGTCCAGGTGCTGGGCATGCGCGCGCCGAGCCCGCTGCCGCCGCGCCGACGCCACGCCCTTGCCGGCCTGGCGCCGGCGCACGAGGTCGTCGAGTGAGCGACCGCCGGCTGGCCGTCACGCTGCATGACGTCGAGCCGGCGACCTTCACCCGCTGCGCGCTGATCCGCGAGTGGCTGGACGACCACGGGGTCGACCGCGTCACGCTGCTGGTCATCCCGGCGCCCGACCTGCATCCGTTCGACAGCCGCCGACCCGAGCTGGCGACGTGGCTGAGCGAGCGCGAGCGCGGCGGCGACGCGATCGCCCAGCACGGCTTCCACCACGTGCGCGGCGATCGGCGCCGCACCCGCCGCTGGGGCGGGGAGGCCGAGTTCGTCGGGCTCGACCTGCGCGAGACGACGCGGGCCATCGACGCCGGACGGCGGGTGCTCAAGCTCGCCGGGCTGGAGCCGCGCGGCTTCGTCGCCCCCGCCTACGCCTACACGCCACAGCTGCGCGAGGCGCTCGCCGGGCGCTTTGCCTGGTGGGCTGGCCTGCTGCGCCTGCACGGCGGCGGCGGCGATCGGCTCGCTCCCGCGATCGGCATGGGCAGCTCGGACGCGATCGTGCGCGCGACGTCACCGTGGGTGCTGCGCGCCTGTGCGCGCCTGGCCGGGTCGACGCTGCGCCTGGACGTGCACCCGCGCGATCTCGATCACCCGCGCCACATGCTCGCCCTCGAGGCGGTCCTGCGCGGCGCGCGCGGCCGGCGCCCGGCGACGCTGGCCGAGGTGACCATCGCTTAGCCGACCTTGCGCGTTCGATACCGTGGTGGCAGCGTGTCAATGCCTTCCCATGCCACGGGAGGAACCGACCTCCCCGCGCTCGTCGCCGACGATCAGCGGCGGGTGATCAGCGTCAACACGGCGGCGCTGCAGCTGTTTGCGATCGGCTCGGAGGACATCGTCGGGCATCGGATCGACGAGCTCGTCCCCGAGCCGGGCCGCTCACACGTGCCGTCGCTGTGGTGGGCGCTGGACACGGGCGGGTCGCTGGCCGGGCGGCTGCCGGTGCGGGCGGGCGACGGCCGCCCGCTCGTGGTGGAGTTCGTCTCCGTCACCGATCCGGAGCGCCGCCGCTACGAGGTGCGGATGCTGCCGGCGGCCGGTCCGGACGACGAGCGCCGCCGCTCGCGGGAGCGCCGCGCGCTCAGCGGCCGCGAGCTGGAGGTCCTCGCGCTGGCCGCGCGCGGCGGGACCGGGGCGCAGATCGCGGCGCAGCTGCACCTGTCGGAGTCGACGGTCGAGAGCCATGTGCGCCGGGCGGTACAGGCGCTCGGCGCCCAGAACCGCGTGCACGCCGTTGCGCTGGCGATCGGGCGCGGCCTGATCGAGCCGCCTCGCGCCTGACGCGCGGTCGCGGCGCCGCCGTTGGTGGCCGCTGCGCTCAGTCGGCGGTCTCGGTGGTGCGCGCGCCGGCGATCGGGTGCGCGACGGGCGCCTGGCTGCCGAACCACCGGCGACCGAGCCAGAGCGCCACGTAGACGAGCCCCACCAGGACCGGCACCTCGATGAGCGGTCCGACCACGCCGGCCAGCGCCTGGCCGGAGGTCGCGCCGAACACGCCGACGGCGACCGCGATCGCGAGCTCGAAGTTGTTCGATGCGGCGGTGAAGGCCAGGGAGGCGGTGCGCGGGTAGCTGAGGCCGAGCGCGCGGCCGGAGCCGAAGGCGACGAAGAACATCACCAGGAAGTAGACGAGCAGGGGGATGGCGATCTGGACGACGTGCAGCGGATGGTCGGTGATCTCGTGGCCCTGGAGGGCGAAGAGCATCACGATCGTGAACAGCAGGCCGTACAGCGCGATCGGCCCGATCCGCGGCAGGAAGCGCTCCTGATACCACTGGGCGCCGCGGCGGCGGATGCCGATCCGCCGGGTCAGGTAGCCGGCCACGAGCGGAATGCCCAGGAAGATCAGCACCGTGCGGGCGACCTCCCAGATCGACACGTCAAAGCCCTGCGTGTCCAGTCCGAGCCAGCCGGGCAGGACGCTGAGGTAGAACCAGCCCAGCAGCGAGTAGGCCACGATCTGAAAGAGCGAGTTGATCGCGACGAGCAGGGCGGTCGCCTCGTTGTCGGCTCGCGCGAGGTCGCTCCAGATGAGGACCATCGCGATGCAGCGGGCCAGGCCGACGATGATCAGGCCGGTCCGGTACTCGGGTTGGTCGGCCAGGAAGATCCACGCGAGCGCGAACATCAGCGCCGGGCCGACGATCCAGTTGAGCAGCAGCGAGGTGACCAGCAGCGGCCGCTCGCCGGTGATGCGGCCCATCTCCTCGTAGCGGACCTTGGCCAGGACGGGGTACATCATCAGGAGCAGCCCGATGGCGATCGGCAGCGAGACGGTGCCGATGCGCAGCGAGTCGAGCGCGTCGTCGAGCCCGGGGATGAGCGATCCAAGGGCCAGGCCGGCGCCCATCGCCAGCGCGATCCACAGCGGCAGGAAGCGGTCGAGCGTGGACAGCCGGGCGACGACGGCGGCTTCCTGCTCGGCGGGTGGTGGGGACCCCTGTTGCATTGATGTGAGGCTATCGAATTGTGGTTGCCGTGGCCGCGGATCGATCGATGTCGATTTGGCTTGGACAAGCCAAGGTGATCGAGATGTGAAGCCGACTGCGTCGAGACATATCGATTGAGTAGGCTGCCGCCGCATGGGCGCGACACGGATCGGCATCAATGGCTTTGGACGCATGGGGCGACTCGGTCTGCGCGCCGCCTGGGGCTCGCAGGACTTCGACTTCGCCTACGTCAACGACGTCAAGGGCGACGCTGCGACGGCCGCCCATCTGCTCACGTTCGACTCGGTGCACGGGCGCTGGGGCCGCGAGGCCACCGCCACGCCTGAGGCGCTGCTGATCGACGATCGGGTGATCGCCTTCGGCAACGCCTCCGAGCCGGCCGGCGTGCCGTGGGCGGAGCACGGCGTCGAGGTGGTGCTCGAGTGCTCGGGTCGGTTTCGCACCGCAGAGAGCCTGCAGGCCTACTTCGACGCGGGGGTGCGCAAGGTGATCGTCGCCGCCCCCGTCAAGGCCCGAGCGCTGAACGTCGTCATGGGGGTCAACGACCACCTCTACGACCCCGGCGAGCACGACATCGTCACCGCGGCGTCCTGCACGACCAACTGCCTGGCGCCCCTGGTCAAGGTCCTGCACGAGGGCCTCGGGATCGAGCGCGGGTCGATCACCACCCTGCATGACGTGACCAACACGCAGACGATCGTCGACGCGCCCCACAAGGATCTGCGCCGAGCGCGGGCGGCGTCGATGTCGCTGATCCCGACGACCACCGGATCGGCCACCGCGATCGGCCTGATCTTCCCCGATCTGCAGGGCAGGCTCGACGGGCTGGCCGTCCGCGTTCCCCTGCTGAACGCGTCGCTCACCGACGCGGTCTTCGACGTCGGGCGCGAGACCACGGTCGAGGAGGTCAACGCGCTGCTGGCCGCAGCCGCGGCGGGCCCACTGCAGGGGATCCTGGGCTACGAGGAGCGCCCGCTGGTCTCGATCGACTTCAAGGACGACCCGCGCTCGGGCATCGTCGACGCGCCGTCGACGATGGTCACCGACCGCACCCAGGTCAAGGTGCTGGCCTGGTACGACAACGAGTGGGGCTACGCCAACCGGATGATGGAGCTGGCGGCCAAGGTGGCGACCACGCTGCCGGGGAGGGTCAGCGCGGCGTGAACCGCTCGGCTGACCTGCGCAACTACGTCCTGGTCACCGGCGCCTACTGGGCGGACACGATCGCCGACGGCGCCAGCCGCCTGCTGGTCCTCTTCTACTTCTACTCGCTGGGCTACAGCCCGCTGAAGGTCGCCTTCCTGTTCCTCTTCTACGAGGTCTTCGGCGTCATCACCAACCTCGTCGGCGGCTGGCTGGCCGCACGGCTGGGGCTGCGGGCCACGCTGCTGGGCGGTCTGGGCACCCAGCTGGTCGCCCTGAGCATGCTCGCCTTCGCGCCCGACGCCTGGCTGGTGGTCGCCTACGTGATGGTGGCCCAGGCGCTCTCGGGCATCGCCAAGGACCTCACGAAGATGAGCTCCAAGAGCGCCATCAAGCTCGTGGTGGCCGAGGATGCACCCGGTCAGCTGTACCGCTGGGTGGCGCTGCTGACCGGCAGCAAGAACGCCCTCAAGGGCGTGGGCTTCTTCATCGGGGGCCTGCTGCTGACGCTGACCAGCTTCCAGACGGCGATGGCGATCCTCGCCGCGATGATCCTCGGCGCGCTGCTGACGATCCTGCTGCTGATGCACGGCGACCTGGGCCGCGCCGACGCCAAGGCGAAGTTCAAGCACATGTTCTCCAACAACCGCGCCGTCAACGTGCTGGCCGCGGCGCGGATCTTCCTGTTCGCCTCGCGCGACGTGTGGTTCGTCGTCGCGCTGCCGGTCTACCTGCGCACCCAGCTGGGCTGGAGCTTCTGGGTCGCCGGCGGCTTCCTGGCCGTGTGGGTGATCGGCTACGGCATCGTCCAGGCCTTCGCGCCGAGGTTCGTGCGCCGGCGCGCGGTCGAGGGCGCCTCCGAGCCGGACGGCATGACCGCGATGCGGTTGGCCTTCGTCCTGGCGATCTTCCCGGCGGCGATCGCCATCGCCCTGGAGGTCAACGCCGACCCGGCGACCGTCCTGGTGATCGGCCTCATCGCCTTCGGCGTGGTCTTCGCCATGAACTCCGCCGTGCACTCGTACCTGATCCTGGCCTACGCCGAGGGTGACAAGGTCGCGATGAACGTCGGCTTCTACTACATGGCCAACGCGTTCGGGCGGCTGATCGGGACGATCCTCTCTGGCCTGCTGTACCAGTGGCAGGGCCTGGAATGCTGCCTGTGGGTGTCGGCCGGGTTCGTGCTCGCCGCGGGCGCGGTCTCGTTGATGCTGCCGTCGGCCCGATCGGGCGCGGGCCGGCTGGCGCGGCGCCGGTCCCAGCCCGCGCTGTAGCGGACAGCCGGACGGCTCAGCGCGAGGTCAGCGGCGCCAGGTGCGCGACGAGCGTCGTCACGCGGCCGCGGATGTCATCGCGGATCTCCCGCACGGTCTCGATCGGCTGCCCCGCAGGGTCGGGCACGTCCCAGTTCTCGTAGCGCTTGCCCGGGTACACCGGGCACGCGTCTCCGCAACCCATGGTGACGACGATGTCGGCGGCCTGGACCACCTCGTCGGTGAGCGGCTTGGGGAAGGCCTCGTCGAGATCGATGCCGATCTCGGCCATCGCCCGCATGACGGTCGGGTTGACGTCGCCGCTGGGCACCGACCCGGCCGATCGGACGCTCACCCGTCCGTCGGAGAGGTGGCGGGTGAGCGCCGCGGCCATCTGCGAGCGCCCGGCGTTGTGCGCGCACACGAACAGCGCCTCTGGAGCCGTCTTGTCGACGCGTCCCTCGGCCTGGGCCAGCGCCCACAACCGCTCACGGGCGAAGCGCTCGGCCAGCAGCGGAAGGAAGTTGACGTAGCGATCGCGGCCCTGTTCGCCGAGCTCGCGCTCGCATTCGGTGAGGTAGCGGGCGATCGTCTCGGGCGACCAGACGCCGCGGAACTCGGTCGCCAGGGCGCCGGTGGCGCGCTGGAGGCGCAGCACGTGGGCGGACTCGTCGGGCATGGCGGCTCTCCTTGTGGACGCGAGCATGCTATCCATCGACGGTCACGTATTCAATCGATATCGACAGACCGATATCCATCGATGTCGAACTGGATCGACGTCGGTCGATGCCCGGCCGATCGTGCGGTAGTGTTACGTCGATGGCTGTCGATCTTGAGCTCACCCCGAAGAAGAAGCGCCCCAACGGCGAGCGCTGCTGCGAGCCGGTGGTCTACCCCGATGTCGAGCGTGAGCAGGCCATCCGCATGGCCGAGGTCGCCAAGGCGCTGGGGGATCCCATCCGCCTGCAGCTCGTCGACGTGCTGCGCAAGCACGCTGGCAAGGTGTGCGTCTGCGAGCTGGTGCCGCTGTTCGACATCGCGCAGCCGACGCTGAGCCATCACCTCAAGAAGCTGCGCGAGGCCGGGATCGTCGATTCGGAGCGCCAGGGCCTGTGGGCGTACTACTACGTCCTGCCCGAGGCCCTGGACGAGCTCGCGGCCTGGCTGAGCTGAGACGACCCGCCGCCGGCTCAGCGCCCGCGATCGGCGTGCGTGTCGTCCGCTGACGCGCCGGTGGGGTTGGTCCCACACCGTCGGGTCGAACGAGGACAGCGTCGGGATCTGCGAGTAGCCGAGCTCCTGCAGATCGAACAGCGCCTCGATGCTCTTCAGCAGGGAGAAGTGGTTGTCGTAGCTGAAGGCGCTGGTCGTGCCCGGCTTGACGTAGGGCGACAGCAGCAGCAGGCCGACGTGCCCGCCGCCACCGGTCGGGGGTGGTCGGCAGCCGCGAGTCGACCGTCGTCGTGCTCGGGCGTGGTCGGGGTGGTGGTGGTCGGGGTCGTGCTGGCCGGCACGGTCGTCGTCGTGGTGGTGCTCGACGACGGGCCGAACTGGGCGGCGACCGCGACGGGGTCGTCGCCCGAGGGGGTGGGGCGCCGACTGGTCGGCCGGGGGTGTCGCGGACGGCGTGGTGGCCGTCGGCTCCGCGGGCGGGGTCGCCGTGGGGGCTGGGGCGGCGGGGGCAGCGGGCAGGTTCGGGTAGGCGGGATGTCGGCCAGGCCGCTGGAGTCCGCGTGCTCGCCGGTCTGCGGCGCCTGGTCGAATTGCATCGCGCCACCGTTCTTGTAGGCGTCGGGCTCCATGATCTGCGGGACGGCCTCCTGCAGGAACGTGTCGGCCTGGGCCAGGCCGGCGGGCGCGCCCGGCGCGCACGGCGTGTCGCTGCAAGCCGTTCCTCAACTGGGTGCTGACCAACGGGCAGAAGTGGGGCCCGGCACTGGATTTCGTGTACCCGATGCCTCCGGCGATCCTGAAGGCGGCGCAGCGCACCGTCGCCTCGATCGGCTGATCGACTCCCCGCACGGGGGTCGTTCCCACGGCCGGCGCCCGGACCGCAGGGTCCGGAGCCGGCCGCGCCGTTTGTGGGATCGTCCGGCGTATGGCCGCCGAACAGCCGGTGCTGCGCTTCGCCGACGCGTCCGCCTTCGAGGCGTGGATGGAGCGCCACCACGCCGGCAGCGACGGCATCTGGATCGAGTTCGCCAAGAAGGGCTCGGGGCTTGCGTCGGTCGTCTACGCCGAGGCGCTGGACGTCGCGCTGTGCTTCGGCTGGATCGACGGGCAGGCCAAGCCGGTCGACGAGGCGTGGTATCGCCAGCGCTTCACGCCGCGCCGGAAGCGCAGCCCGTGGTCGCAGCGCAACGTCGGCAAGGCCCAGGCGCTGATCGCCGCCGGGCGGATGCGCCCGGCCGGTCACGCCGAGATCGAGCGCGCCCAGGCCGACGGCCGCTGGGAGCGCGCCTACGCGGGCCCGGCCACGATGGAGGTGCCCGACGACCTCCAGGCCGTGCTCGACGCCGACCCGCAGGCGGCCGCCTTCTGGGAGACGCTGGGCCGCACGGCGCGCTACTCGTTCCTGTACCGCCTCCAGGACGCCAAGCGCCCGCAGACGCGGGCCCGGCGTCTGGCGCAGTACGCGCGGCTGCTGCACGAGGGCCAGACCATCCACCGCCCGTAGGCGGTGCCGATCAGCGGCGGCGCTTGAGCTGGATGCCCTCGAGGATGTGGGCGACGTGCTCGCAGGCGTCGACGGCCGACTCCAGCGAGTCGTAGACGTCCTTCCAGCGGATCACGACCATCGGGTCGATGCCGTCGGCGAACAGCGACGCGACCGCCTCGCGGGAGATGCGGTCGCCCTCGTTCTCCAGGCGGTGGATCTCCACGAGGTTGGGTGACAGGTCGCCGCCGGTGCGCAGCGTGCGCAGCGCCCGGGCCACCTGCTCGGTGGCGCCGACCAGGACGTCGGCCAGCCCGACCGCCTGCTCCATGGGCGCCTCGACGCCGTACAGGCCGAGCCGGTCGGCGGTCTCCTCGGCGTAGTCGACGATGTCGTCCAGGGCGGTGGCCAGCGCGTGGCCGTCGGCCGACTCGAAGGGCGGGTCGCCGTCGTCGCCGCCGCCGTTGAGGCGGTGGATCACGTCGTGGGCGATGCGGTCGCCCTCCTGCTCGCGCAGGTACAGCTCACGGGCCAGGTCGGCGCGCTCGGGATAGTCGGTCACGAGGTCGCGCAGCAGCAGGGCGGTGTGCTGGACGTTGCGTCCCGCCTCGTCCAGCAGGTCGAAGACCCGCGTGTCGATCGCTCCTCTGCGCAGCAGCCCCATGACGGCACCCTATGGGTGCTTCTCCAACGTACACGAGTTCTTCACAGGAGATTCACGGTCGGGTAACTGATGCCGTGGCCGGCGCGCGCGAGGGTCCGCGGTATGGCGGCGGCCTCCGACGACGTTCTGCGCAGCGGTGACGTGGAGATCCACACGTCCGACGGGCTCGTGCTCGTCGGCGGGCGCGTCGTCGCGATGTCGATGCGCGAGTATCGCCTGTTGACGGCGCTCGTGTCCCGCGAGGGGCGCATCGTGTCTCGCGAGGACCTCTATCGCATCGCCTGGGATGCGCCCCTGCGCAACGGGGATCGCTCCGTCGACGTGTACGTGCACAAGCTGCGCGTCAAGTTCGAGGAGGCGATGCCGGGTCACGCGTTCATCCACACGCATTTCGGCTTCGGTTACCGCTTTGCGGTCGAGCCTTCACACGCTTTTCACAAGTCGGCCGCGGGCCAGTAGAAGCCTAGGCCGCGCCCGGCCGTAGACCAAGGGAGCACTCGACGTGACCGCTGGAGAGCAGAGCCCCACCGACACGCTGGACAGCGGAGGAACCGGCGACCGGGCCACCGAGCAGGCGCGCAGCCTCCAGAAGATCGCCGTCCACGCCGAACCGTCGCGACCGGTCGAGCGCAAGGCCTTCTCGGTCAACCTGACCGGCCTCAACGCCTGGTACGGCGAGCAGCACAGCGTCAAGGACGTGACGATGTCCTTCAACGCCAACGAGGCGACGGCGCTGATCGGGCCGTCGGGCTCGGGCAAGTCCACGGTCGTGCGCTGCATCAACCGCATGCACGAGGAGATCAAGGGCGCGCGCGCGGAGGGCATGATCACGCTCGACGAGATCGACGTCTACGACAAGCGCATCGACCTCAACCAGGTGCGCCGGTCGATCGGCATGGTCTTCCAGAAGCCCAACCCGTTCGCGTCGATGTCGATCTTCGACAACGTCGCCGCCGGTGTGCGACTGCAGACCCGCAAGGTGTCCCCGGACGTCGTCGAGTCGGCGCTGCAGCGCGCCGGGCTGTGGGACGAGGTCAAGGACCGCCTGGACAAGCCGGGCATCGGGCTGTCGGGCGGCCAGCAGCAGCGGCTGTGCATCGCTCGTGCGCTGGCGGTGGAGCCGGAGGTGCTGCTGATGGACGAGCCGGCGTCGGCGCTGGATCCGATCTCGACGCTGAAGATCGAGGAGCTCGTGCAGGAGCTCAAGCGGCCGCCTGACGATCGTGATCGTCACCCACAACATGCAGCAGGCCGCGCGCGTGGCCGACCGCACCGCGTTCCTCATGGACGGCGAGCTCGTCGAGGTCGGCGCGACGCAGGACATCTTCACGAGCCCCGCCGACAAGCGCACCGAGGACTACGTGAGCGGGCGCTTCGGCTGATGGGGGAGACGCGCGCGCAGTTCCACGCGGAGCTGGCCAGCTCGAGCAGCAGGCGCTGGGCGCGATCGACATGGTCGTCGGTCAGCTGGACCGGGCGCTGGAGTCCGTCGCCCACCAGGACGTCGAGCTGGCGAGCTTCGTGATCGCTGATGACGATCGGCTCGACGGGCGCTACCTCGAGGTCAACCAGGGGATCCTTTCCCTGCTGGCCCTCCAGGCGCCGGTGGCCACCGACCTGCGGGTCGTCGCCGCGCTGCTGCACGTGATCAAGCACGTCGAGCGCATGGGCGACCAGTGCGTGAACATCGCCAAGCTGATCCCGCTGGCCGGCCATGAGCCGCCCGTGCATCAGGAGGTGATCGACAAGCTCCTGGCGATGGGCGGGTTCGCGCGCAGCGAGGCGCTGCAATGCCGCATGGCCTTCGCCGAGCGTGACGTCGATCTGGCGCGCGACCTGGTCCGCCAGGACCGCGACATCAACCGGCTCAACCGCGAGATCTTCAACATGGCGCTGGCCATCGGCGAGGACCCCGACACGCGCGAGTGGGCGATGCACATGGTGCTCGTGGCCCGCGCGCTGGAGCGCATCGGCGACAACGCCGTCGACATCGGCGAGCAGACCGCGTTCGTCGTCACCGGGCTCTTTCGCGAGTTCAGCGACCTGTCGGCGAGCCCGTTCGCCGACGGGCGTTAACAGGGCTTTCACGATGGGGTCACAGGGAGGAAACAGGGTGCTCCAACCCGCCCGCGAGGCTCTTGTCGGATCCCCGCCAATGGACGACAAGGAGAACCACTCCACATGAGACCGTCTCGAAGCATCGCCGCGCTTGCGCTGTGTGGTGCGCTGACCTTCACCGTTGCCGCATGCGGCAGCAGCGACAGCTCCTCCTCCACCAGCTCGGGTGGCTCGAGCGCCTCGACCGACTCGGGCAGCAGCTCGGGCGGCAGCCTGTCGGGCTCGATCGCGGGCGCCGGCTCGAGCGCCCAGGCCGCGGCGCAGCAGGCCTGGACCGCCGGCTTCCAGCAGTCCAACCCCGACGCGACCGTGTCCTACGACCCGGTCGGCTCGGGCGGCGGTCGCGAGCAGTTCGTGGCCGGCGGCACCGACTTCGGTGGCTCGGACGCCGCCCTGGAGGGCGACGAGCTGGCCGGCGCGGCGAAGCGCTGCGGCGGCGAGGACAAGCTGATCGAGGTGCCGGTCTACGTGTCGCCGATCGCGGTCGTCTACAACCTCTCGGGCGTCGACAAGCTGCAGCTGTCGCCCGACACGCTGGCGAAGATCTTCAAGGGTGAGATCACCAGCTGGGACGACGCGGCCATCAAGTCCGACAACCCGGACGCCGACCTGCCGAGCACCCGCATCACGGTGGTGCACCGCTCCGACGAGTCGGGCACGACGGAGAACTTCACCGACTACCTGTCGCAGGTGGCACCGAGCATCTGGAGCTACGACGTCAGCGGCGACTGGCCCATCAAGGGCGGCGAGGCGGCCGACGGCACCTCGGGCGTGATCGCGGCGGTCAAGAACGGCGACGGCGCGATCGGCTACGCCGACGAGAGCCAGGCCGGTGACCTGGGCAAGGCCGATGTGGGCGTCGGCAGCGAGTTCGTCGGCCCGAGCGCCGAGGCGGCGGCGAAGATCTTCGCCGACTCCAAGCGCGTCGAGGAGGGGGGCGCGAACGTGTTCGCCTATCAGCTCAACCGCAAGACGGAGAGCTCGGGCACCTACCCGATCGTGCTCGTCTCCTACGAGATGGCCTGCACGGACTACAGCGACGCCAACAAGGCTGCGCTGGTGCACGGCTACCTCAACTACATGATCAGCGCCGACGGTCAGTCCGCCGCGCAGCAGGCCGCCGGCTCGGCTCCGCTGTCGGACGACGTCCGCAGTCAGATCCAGCCGTCGATCGACAAGATCGGCGCGGGCTCCTGACGTGAGCACGACCCCCCAGAGCTCTTCGCTCATCCCGCCGAGGCGCAAGCCGCCTCGGCGGGTGGGGGACCGCCTGTTCTCCGGTTCGGCGGTCGCCGCGGGCGTCATCATCCTTGTGGCGCTCGCCGGCGTCGCCGTGTTCTTGATCGGTGAGGCGTGGCCGGCGATCAAGGCCAGCTCGGACGAGATCCCCGGCGACCAGAGCCTCGCCGCCTACATCTGGCCGCTGGCCTTCGGCACGCTGTGGTCGGCCGCGCTGGCGATTCTCCTCGCCGTCCCGCTCGCGATCGGCGTGTCGCTGTTCATCAGCCACTACGCGCCGCGCTGGATGGCGCAGCCGCTGGGCTTCATCATCGACCTGCTGGCGGCGATCCCGTCGCTCGTCTACGGCCTGTGGGGCATCGCCGTCCTCGGGCCCGCCTCCGTTCCGCTGCAGGAGTGGCTGGCCGATCACTTCAGCTGGTTTCCGCTGTTCGCCGGGCCCGCCACCGCGACCGGCCGCTCGATGTTCGTCGTCGCGCTGGTGCTCGCGGTGATGATCCTGCCGATCATCAGCGCCATCGCCCGCGAGGTGTTCTCGCAGACGCCGCGCGCGCAGATCGAGGCCGCGCTCGCGCTCGGGGCCACGCGCTGGGAGATGATCCGCATGGCGGTGCTGCCCTTCGGTCGCTCCGCGGTCGTCGGCGCTTCGATGCTCGGCCTCGGCCGCGCGCTGGGCGAGACGATGGCCGTCACCATCATCCTGTCGGTCTCCGGCAGCATCACCTTCAACCTGGTCAGCTCGACGAACCCGTCGACGATCGCCGCCAACGTCGCCCTCCAGTTCCCGGAGTCCTCGGGCCTGGACGTCAACGTCCTGATCGCCTCCGGCCTCGTGCTGTTCGCGATCACGCTCGTCGTCAACATTGCGGCCCGCGCGATCATCGCCCGCACGGAGGGGGCGCGCGCATGAGCACCGCACAGCAGCCCGCCCCGGCCCGGATCGGCACCAACCAGCAGCGCCTGCCCGACTGGGCCACCTGGGGCGTGGTCGGCGCGCTGCTGGCCATCGGCATCGTCCTGTGGCTGGCGACCTCGATCGCGCCCGGGGTCCTGGTCGTGGGAGTCGTCCTCGTCTCCTCGGTCACGCTGTACATGTGGTCGCGGATCGTCGAGGGCAAGCGGATGGCGGCGGACCGCGGGGTCACGATCCTCGTCTCGTCGGCGTTCGCAATCGCCGTCCTGCCGCTGATCTCGGTCATCGAGACCGTCATCGCCAAGGGTGCCGCGCGCTTTGACTGGGCGTTCTTCACCGAGTCGTCGCGCAATGTCATCGGCGCCGGCGGCGGCGCGGCCAACGCGCTGGTGGGTACCTTCGTGGTCACCGCGCTGGCCACGGCCATCTCCGTGCCGATCGGCGTGATGGCCGCGATCTACATGCAGGAGTACGGCCACGGGTGGCTCAAGCGCGCGCTGACGTTCTTCGTCGACGTGATGACCGGCATCCCGTCGATCGTCGCGGGCCTGTTCGCCTACGCGCTGTTCGAGATCTTCTTCGGTCCCGGCATCCGCATGGGCGCGATGGGCTCGATCGCCCTGTGCGTCCTGATGATCCCGATCGTCGTGCGCTCCACCGAGGAGATGCTCAAGATCGTCCCCAACGGCCTGCGCGAGGCCTCCTACGCGCTCGGCGTGCCGAAGTGGCGCACGATCGTCAGCGTGGTGCTGCCCACCGCGCTGGCCGGCATCATCACCGGCGTGATGGTCGCGATCGCCCGCATCGTCGGCGAGACGGCGCCACTGCTGATCACCACGGGCACCTTCTCGACGGTCAACTGGAACCCGTTCAGCGGGCGCATGGAGACGCTGCCGGTGTTCTCCTACTACGAGTACAAGACGCCGGGCGTTCCGCCGGAGCCCTACTTCGATCGCGCGTGGACAGCCGCCCTGACGCTCATCCTCCTGGTGATGATCTTCAACTTCGCTGCTCGCCTGATCTACCGCCGCTTCGGCACGGAGATCCGCGGATGAGCGACGAATGCAGACCGAGACGAGGCCCAGGAGGCGGCGCCGGCCCCGCTGACCCGGCGTCCACGGACGCCAGCCCGCAGGCACAGGGCACCGCGTCGCCACGCCGAGGCCATGTCGTCGGCAAGAGCGTCGAGGTCGCGCGATCTGAATCTGTACTACGGCTCCTTCCACGCGGTCTCCAACGTCAACGTCACGATCCAGCCCAACCGCATCACGGCGCTGATCGGCTCCTCGGGCTGCGGCAAGTCGACGTTCCTGCGCGCCCTGAACCGCATGCACGAGCTGATCCCCGGCGCGTACGTCAAGGGCAGCGTGCTCGTCGACGGCGAGGACATCTACGACCGGGGCGTCGATCCCGTGGCCGTGCGCCGCGAGGTCGGGATGGTCTTCCAGCAGCCGAACCCGTTCCCGACGATGTCGATCTTCGACAACGTCGCCTCGGGCCTCAAGCTCAGCGGCCGCAGGCTGCCCAAGGCCGAGATGGAGGAGCGCGTCGAGCGAGTCGCTGCGCGGCGCCCACCTGTGGGATGAGGTCAAGGATCGCCTCGACAAGCCGGGGATCGGCCTGTCGGGCGGCCAGCAGCAGCGACTGTGCATCGCCCGTTCGATCGCCGTCGAGCCCGAGGTGCTGCTGATGGACGAGCCGGCGTCGGCACTGGATCCGGTCTCGACCCTGGCGATCGAGGACCTGATGGTCGAGCTCAAGGAGCGCTACACGATCGTCATCGTCACCCACAACATGCAGCAGGCCAGCCGGGCCAGCGACTTCACTGCGTTCTTCAACGTCGACGCGGTCGGCGAGCCCGGCTACCTGGTCGAGTTCGACACGACCGAGACGATCTTCTCTCACCCCGAGGAGAAGTCGACCGAGGACTACGTCAGCGGCCGCTTCGGCTGACGCGGACGTGTGCGCTGCGTCACACGACGTCGCGCTGCGTGCGGACAGGCTGTGAAGAAGCTGTGACCCGGGCTGCGGATTCGCTCGCGCGGACCGCGGCGCCGGATAAGCTTGCGCCCATGGTCGAAGGAACGCCCGGCTTGGCTGGCGCGCAATCTCAGGAGGGTCAGGCCGGCGCCCCGTTGCGCCTCGCGGTCCTCGACCGCGATAGCGGATTCCTGCAGGTGTTCGGCAAGCGACTGGACCGCCTCGGCTGGGAGCATCGCGTCCTCGCCAGCCCCGTCTCCCCCGAGACCCTGGTGGCGATGCGGCTCAGCGCGGTCGTCGTCGACCTGGTGATCCTCGGTCCGCAGGCCTGGGAGTGGCTGGAGCGCACCTGCGCCGCCCTTCCGGGGCTCGGCGTCGTCGTGTGCACCGGTCAGTCGACCGTCGCTCAGCGCGTTCGCGGCCTGCGCCTCGGCGCCGACGACTGGGTGACCAAGCCGTGTCATCCCGAAGAGGTCATCGCCCGCGTGGAGTCGGTCGTCCGCCGCCGTCGGCGCACGGAAGCGCGCACCGACGCGTCCCCGGTCGTCGCGGGGGAGGTCGAGATCCGCGGCGATCAGTTCCAGGCCTTCTGCAACGGCCGCTCGATCGACCTCACCCGCCGCGAGTTCGAGCTGATCGAGCTGTTGGCCAGCGCGCGCGGACGCGTGCTGGAGCGCGAGGAGATCTATCAGCGTGTCTGGGGCTACGCGATGGCCCGCGGCGACCGCTCGGTCGACGTGTTCGTCCGCAAGCTGCGCCAGAAGCTCGAGAAGGCCTCGCCGCAGTGGCGGTACATCCACACGCACTTCGGCATCGGCTACCGCTTCGCGCCGGAGCCCGCCGATGGCGTCGAGCTGATCGCCCCGGCGGCCGAGGCGCTCGTGCGCCAGGCGGCCGCGTCGGAGTCCGAGTCGGAGTCCGAGGACCACATCGTCTCCTAGCGCGGCGGCGGGAGGCCCGCCGTCGAGCGGCCCTCTATCGTTCGTGTCGTGAAGCACGTCCGCAACTTCGGCATCGTCGCGCTGCTTGCGTTCGGGGTCTACGCCCTGCCGGGTGGCAACACGGCGGCCGATCTCTTCGGCGCGGCGCTGTTCGTGATCCTGACGATCGGGATCGGGCTTCTGGGGGCGCGCCTCTACCAGGAGCGGCGCCTGGACATCCTGTCGCTCGGCGACGCGTGGCGCCTGCTGCTGTATGCGGCGATCGGGCTGATCGTCGTCGCGTTCGCCGCGTCTCCCAAGCTGTTCGGCACAGGTGCGGGGACCGTGCTCTGGGTGGTGCTGATCGCCGCCTCGGTGTTTGCGCTGTATCGCGTCTGGCGTCACGCTCGCGAGTATTAGCCCCGGCGCTCGGGTGCACTGCCCGGCGTCACACTCTTGTTGCAGTTTTGCAGCGCTTTTGTTGCTGATTGGTGCTGCGCTGTAACAGCTCCTCCGCCACGCTTGGCTCATGCGAAGCACGCGTGGACAGGCGGCGGTCGAGCTGGTCGCCATCCTGCCCGTCCTGGCGCTGATCGGCCTCCTCTGCTGGCAGGCGGTGATCGCCGGCCAGGCGGTCTGGATGGCTGCCGCGGCCGCGCGCGCCGCGGCTCGCGCCAGCGCGCTCGACCGGGACGCGGCGACCGCCGCCCGCCGGGCGCTGCCGCCCGGGCTGGCCGCCGGCGTCGAGGTCGATGACGACGGCGACGGCGACGTCATCGTGCATCTCGCGATCCCGGCCGTGATCGGCGGAGTCCACCTGGCGTCGGTGTCCGAACGGGCGCGCTTTGCGGCGCAGGGAGGCTGAGATGGACGTGGGCGAGGACCGAGCGCAGTCCACCGTCGAGATCGTCGGCCTGCTGCCGCTGCTGCTCGCGGTCGTCTTCGCCACGGCACAGCTGCTGGCGGCGGGCGTCGCGGGCGAGCTGGCCGACCATGCCGCCCAGGCCGGCGCGATGGCGCTGCTCCAGGGAGGGCAGTCGGCGGGCGGCGCCGCACGCGACGCACTGCCCGGATGGGCGCGCGACCGGGCCGATGTCGAGGTGCGCGGGCGCAGAGTGCTCGTCACCCTGCGCCCGCCGGCGCCCGTGCACGCGATCGCCCGAGCCCTGACCGCGCACGCGGTCGCCGATGCCGGGGAGGCGGGGGCGTGAGCGTCGGCGAGGCGATCGTCGGCTGGTTCGTCCGGCCCGTTGGCATCGGCGAGCGGCCGGCACGGTCGCGGACGGTGAGCTCCGAGGCGGCCGGGCCACCGGTCGTCGTTGCCGCCGACGCCGCGCGGGCACTCGGCGTCGGCGCGCGCGTTGCGCTGGGCGCCGCGCGCGGTGGGGTGGCCGTCGTGGCCTGTTGGCGCGTCCCAGGGCGGCGCACACGGGGGCCGGCCGTCCCACGCGCTCGGCGGCTGGCCGAGTCCCTTGGCGCTCGCGGGGTGGAGGCGGCAGCCCGCGGGCGGCTCGTCGTCGTCGCGCTGCCCGACGCGGCGACCACGGCGATCGCCGTGCTGCAGCGCGTGGAGGCGGCATGCGACGCGGAGCCCTGTGTCCCGCTGTTGGTCGGAGCCCGCGACGCAGCCTGGGAGGCGGTGATCGAGGAACGCGGTGGCGTCCTGCTGGTCGGGCCCGATGCGGACTGCCTGGCGCTCGCCGGCGCCCGCCTGGCCCAGCGCGGCGTGCGGGCACAGGCCCTCGCTGCGCCGCCCGGCCCTGTCGTCCGGTCGCTGGTGGGGCGCGGGTGGTTGCCGCCGGGCACGCGAGCGCTCCGCTCCGAAGGGGGCTGGGCGTGACGGCCTGCCGGTGGACGGTCGGGCAGCCGCAGCCGCAGCCGCAGCCGCAGCCGCAGCCCCGCGCCCGGGGGCGGGCCGTGCGCGCCCGGTGGCGCCAGCGAAGGGCAGGCCGCCGTGCTGATGGTCGGCATCCTCGGGGCGGTCCTGCTCGGCGCGCTGGTCCTCGCGCTGCTGGCCGCCGGGGTGCACGCGCGCGCAGGCCAGCAGCGTGCCGCGGACCTCGGCGCCCTGGCTGCCGCCGGGGTCATGCACGAGCTGCATCCGCGGCTGTTCGAGCCTGCCGTGCTCGCGGATGGGACGCCCAACCCACGCCATCTCGAGCGCGTCAGCTATCTCGCCCGGGCGCGCGAGCGCGGCATCGCCGTCGCGCGAGCCAACGGCGCTGAGGCCGCGACCGTCACGTTTCCCGGCGCGGATCCGGTCGCGCCGGTCCGTGTTCGCGTCGCCGTCGGAGCGCAACTGCACGTGACCGTGGCGGGAAGGTCCGACGCCGTCGATGTCGAGGCCGCGGCCGACGCCGAGATCGTGCCGGTCGCCGCAGCGCCGTTCTCGGCGACCGGCGACGAGTACGACGGGCCGCTGGCCTACCGCCAGGGCAAGCCGATGCGCCCGGACGTGGCGGTCGCCTTCGATCGCATGGCCGTGGCCGCCGCGGCCGATGGCGTGACGCTGATCGTCAGCTCCGGCTACCGCACGAACGCCGAGCAGGCGGTGCTGTTCGCCGCCCACCCCGATCCCCGCTGGGTCGCACCGCCGGGCGTCTCGCTGCACCGGATGGGTACCGAGCTCGATCTGGGTCCCACGTCGGCGTACGCCTGGCTGGCAGCCAACGCCGGGCGCTTCCACTTCATCCAGCGCTACTCGTGGGAGCCGTGGCACTACGGCTACACGCTGAACCCGGGATCGAGCGCGGCGATGGCGCGCCGGCGTGGCGGCGACGGTGCGGGCGGCTCCGCGCTTCCGGCGTTTGTCCCGGAGCAGTACGCCACGCCGATCGGCCGCGCGGCGCAGCGCTGGAGCGTCTCGGCGACGCTGCTGGCGGCCCAGCTGCAGCAGGAGTCCGGATTCAACCCAGATGCCGTGTCGCCGGCCGGTGCGCGCGGGATCGCGCAGTTCATGCCCGCGACGGCCGCCTCCTACGGGCTGGCCGATCCGACCGATGCGGCGGCCGCCATCGACGCCCAGGCACACCTGATGCGCGACCTGCTGCGCCAGTTCGGCTCTGTGGCGCTGGCGTTGGCCGCCTACAACGCGGGACCCGACAAGGTCGCTGCCTGTGGGTGCGTCCCGCCGATTCCCGAGACGACGGCCTACGTCGCGGCCATCCTCGGCCTGATGGGCGGTGCCGGCGATGCGGTGGGGATGGGCGGCCTGGAGGTGCGGCTTGTCCGCTGACCCACCCCGGGCGCGGCGCGGGGGCGCGACCCCGCAGATGGAGGGATCGCGCCCCCAGCGGCGCTGGCAGGGAGGCCGCTGCTGGGAGGAGGAGAGAGGAGAGCGGCGGCCTGACCCGGTGATCGACCGGACGGCGTTCGGACTTGAGCCCGCCGCGGTTCAAGACGGATCTGCACGCTGCCGACCTTCCGAACATGCAGCCCATCCACGGCTCGGAGGCCATGCGGCGCGCGCAGGCGTGGGTGTACCTGTGCGGTGGGCTGATCGTGCTTGCCTTCTGCGTGGCGCCGGACCGCGACCCGTCAGACCGCACCGCCCTGGCAGCCATCGCGTCGGCGCTGCTGGCGCTGTCGGTGCCGCAGTTCCTGTGGCACGGGATGCCCGACTGGGCGCTGATGGCCTTCCTCTCGCTGGGCATCGTCTCGGTCTCGCTGTGCGTGGGCCTGATGCGCCCGATGGTGCTCGCGCCGGTCTTCTACATCTGGTCGTTCCTGCTGGCCGCCAACCACCTGTCGCGCCGGCAGATCGCCTTTCAGTACGCGCTGATGGCAGGGACCTATGGCGCCGCGCTGGCGCTTCTGGCCGAGCCGCAGAACCGGGTCACGGCGTTCGTGACGATGTGCGCAACGGTGGCGCTGGTGGTGGCGGTCGTCGTGCGCCTGCGCGAGGGCAACCGCCGGCTGGTGCGTCAGCTGCGCGAGACCGCGACCAGCGACTCGCTGACCGGAGCGCTCAACCGGGGCGCGTTCGAGGCGCAGCTGCGGGCCGAGCGGGCGCGTTCGCAGCGGCACGGCCGGCCGTACTCGGTGGCCATCATCGACGTCGACCACTTCAAGCAGGTCAACGACGCTCACGGCCATGCGGCAGGCGATGCGGCCCTGGTTCGGCTGGCGTCGCTGGTGCGCGAGCACACCCGGGCCGGCGACGTCTTTGCCCGCGTGGGCGGCGAGGAGTTCGCGCTGCTGCTGACCGACACGGACCTGAACGGGGCCGTCAGCGTCGCCGAGAGCCTGCGCGGGCTCGTGCGTCGCGAGACCGCCTACGACCACGTTCCGCTCACGGTCTCGATCGGTGTCGCCGCCGCGGGGACCGGCGCAGCGGACGTGATGCTGGCCGCCGATCGCGCGCTGTACGGAGCCAAGCGGTCCGGACGCGACCGGGTCGTGCCCGGCGATGCGGCGGCCATCGGCGTCCCGCCGGTGGCGGCGCGGTAGGGTTCGGCCATGGCCGGCGCGATGTTCGCCTCGACGGTCTCCACCGCAGCGATCGTGGTCGCCGCGATCGCGGCTCTGGGCCTGCCCGTCTACCAGCTGCGTCGCGACGGCTTCCTGCGCTGGCGCGACCGCTAGCGCGGGACGGATCCGCCCGCCGCGTGCGCGGCCGCGGCGGCCCGGTTGGGAACGCCCAGCTTCATCAGGATCCGGCTGACGTGGTGGCCGGCGTCCAGCAGGCGCGGGGTCAGGTCGCTCGCCGTCACGCGCGCGCCGCGCTGGGCGGCGTCGATCGCCGCGTTGCCGGTGCCGGCGGCCACGTCGAGCACCTCCTGGCCCGGGACGATCCGCGCTGCCTCGACGATCCGCTCGCCGATCGGCAGCAGGAACGTCTCCACCATGCGCGGATGGTCACCCGCGCCCCACATCGTCCGGTGGCGCTCCTTGAGCGCCCCGTCCTCGACGTCGACGGCCATCTCGTCCCCGCTTCCGGTCGTGTACAGGTGCCGGTGCAGCATCGCCTGCCGCGCCGGCCACGACATCGGGAGAACGCCCTATCTGCTGCCCCCGGCGACGGGCTCGACCTCGACCGGGATCCCGTTGAGGATCGCCGTGCCGCTCAGCGGCTCGAGCGCCAGCTCGTCGGTCAGCGCGTTCGTGTTGGCCCCGCCCGTCCGGGCGGCCACGCTCCAGCCCACGCCGCGCACGCCGTGGCCCCAGCCGTGCGGCGCGGACACGACGCCGGGCATCACCTCGTCGGTGATCTCGACCGGCAGCTCGATCTGCCCGACGCGCGAGCGCACCAGCGCCGGTGCGTCGGCGGCGAGCCCGAGCCGCGAGGCGTCCTGCGGGTGCACCTGCAGCGTGCAGCGCTGCGGCCCGCGCACCAGCAGCGGCAGGTTGTGCATCCACGAGTTGTTGGAGCGCAGATCACGGCGGCCGACCAGCACCAGGCCGTCGGCGGCCGCATCGAGCGCGCCCTCGAGGCGCTCGACGTCGGCGACCAGCGCCGTCGGCACGAGCTCGACGAGGCCGCTGGGCGTGCGCAGCGGCTCGGGCAGGCGCGGGCGCAGCGGTCCCAGGTCGATGCCGTGTGGCGCGGCCACCAGGTCGTCGAGCGTCAGCCCGTAGGGCCCGCTGCGCAGCATCAGGTCCAGCAGCCGCTCCGGTCCGTGCCACGCGCCGGCCGCGGCCGCGTCGAGGCCCAGGCGCTGGGCGAGGCCCGCCGCGACCAGGTCGTCGAGTGCGTCGACGTCGGCGTCGGGGCCCTGGCCGGCGACAACGGAGGTCAGCCGCAGCAGCGTGCGCCACTCGTCGACCAGACCATCCTCCATCGGCAGCGCCGGAGGCGAGTAGTTGGCCACGTTGCGCACCGCGAACCCGTACAGGACGACGTCATAGTGCGCGCGCTCCAGCGGCGAGGGGGCGGGCAGGATCACGTCGGCGTGCCGGCTCGTCTCGGTCACGTAGATGTCGACGCTGACGTGGAAGTCCAGCGAGGCCAGCGCCGCGTCGAGACGCGCCGCGTTCGGGGTCGAGACCACCGGGTTGCCGGCGAGCGTGATCAGCGCACGCACCTGTCCCTCGCCGGGCGTCTCGATCTCCTCGGCCAGGCACGCGACGGGCAGCTCACCGAAGATCTCGTCCAGGCCTCGCACGCGCGAGCTCCAGCGGCCCACGCGGGGGCGGCCGCTCGGCTCGCCCGTCGCCGGCAGCGGGAACATCGCGCCGCCCTCGCGGTCGAGGTTGCCGGTCAGCACGTTGAGCACGTCGACCAGCCACGACGCGGTCGTGCCGAACGCCTGCGTCGTGGTGCCCATGCGCCCGTAGACCACCGCGCGTGGCGCGGCGGCCAGCTCCCGCGCGAGTCGGCGCACGTCGTCGGCGGCCACGCCCGTGGCGCCCGCGACCCGCTCGGGGGTGAACGGCGCGGTCAGCTCGGCGATCGTGGCGACGTCCTCCCGGCGCACGAAGTCCTCCAGGTGCCCGAGCGACACGAGCCCTTCGTCGAACAGCACGCCGGCCATCGCCATCAGCAGCAGCGCGTCGGTGCCCGGGCGGATGGCGACGTGCTCGTCGGCCGACGCTGCGGTGCGCGTCCGGCGCGGATCGACGACGACCACGCATCCCCCGCGGGCCTGGATCGCCTTGAGGCGGCCGCGCACGTCGGGCGCGGTCATCAGCGAGCCGTTGGAGGCCAGCGGGTTGGCGCCGAGCATCAGCACGAAGTCGGTGCGGTCGAGATCGGGGACGGGGACGGCCAGGGCGCCGCCGAACAGCAGCCCGCTGGACAGCTGCTTGGGGTACTGGTCGACGGTGCTGGCGCTGAACACGTTGCGCGAGCCCAGCGCCTTGAGCAGCACACGCCCGTACAGCGGCCCGGCGAGACCGTGGGCGAACGGGTTGCCGAGGTAGGCGGCGATCGCGTTGCGGTCCCCGCCGGCGCGCTCGAGCACGCCGCGCAGGCCCGCGTCGATCAGGGCGAAGGCCTCATCCCACGAGCACGGCTCGAAGCCCGAGCCGTCGGCGCGACGGCGCAGCGGCGTGCGGATCCGGTCGGGATCCTCGTGCAGCTCCTTGAGCGAGAGCGCCTTGGGGCAGACGAAGCCATGCGAGAAGACGTCGTGCTCGTCACCGCGGATGCGCTCGACGTGTCCGTCGGAGAGGGTCAGCTGGAGGCCGCAGGTCGCCTCGCACAGCGGGCAGGTCCGGGTCGCGGTCGCGGACATGGCTGGACCCTACATCCGTCCAGCCGGCCGCCCAAGGCGTTGCGACCGGCGGCGACGCGAGCCGATCATCGGGACAGCCATGGAGGCATCGACCCGCGCAATGGATGGCGTGAGGTGGCGCGAGTCCGTCGACCCTGCGGTCGAGGACCGTCTCGCCGCTGCCATCGACGAGCTTGCCCAGCTCCCGGTCCTGGACGCCACCGTCCTGGCGATCCTCAACGCGGTCGACGATCCGACGTCGAACACGGCCGATCTCGTGCAGGTGCTCGAGGCCGATCCGACCTTCGCGGCCAACCTCCTGCGCTACGCCAACTCGGCCTCGCGGTCGCATCCGATCCGGGCCAAGTCGATCCGCCAGGCGGTGATGCTCGTCGGCCGCCGCGCGCTGCGCCAGCTCGCGCTGGAGGCGGCCACCTATCGCTTCATCGAGGAGGCGCCCGGCACCGCGGCCTCACGCGGCGAGCTGCACGTGCACGCGCTCGGCGTGGCCAGCGCCGCGCTGGCCGGAAGCCAGCGGCTGAGCATCCCCGGCGACGACGCGCACCTGGCCGCCCTGCTGCACGACGTCGGCAAGCTCGTGCTGCCGATCGCCTTCGGCGCGACGGCCTGCGACGAGATCGCGCGCGAGTTCCCCGGCGGCGGCGAGCGGGCGCTGGCCGAGCGCGAGCGGCTCGGCGTCGATCACGCGATCGCCGGCGGGCTGCTGGCCGACCGCTGGAACCTGCCCGACGGCGTCGCCGAGGCGATCGCGCTGCACCACGGCGGGCCCAGCGGCCTGGCCTCGCCCAGCGCGTCGATCGCCATCGTCCAGGTCTCCAACGAGCTGCAGCGGCTGCTGACCGGCGGCGCGCCCGACCACGCGCTGCTGGAGGCAGCGATGGATCGCTGCCACAGCGACGCGGTGCTGCTCGACGAGCTCGCCCGCCACGCGCTGCCCTACGGCTCGGCGCTGCCGGAGGCCGGCGCGATCGGCCGTCACATCAACGACGTCGACCACCTGTCGGAGACCGACGACGTCACCGGCGCGGCCAACCGCCGCCACTGGCTGCAGACGACGCGCACCGCGCTGAACGAGGCGCCGGGGGCGATCGTCGTCTGCCACGTCGGCGGCCTGGACGCCATCGACGCCCAGCACGGCGAGCGCGTCGCCGACACGGTGCTCAGCGAGGTCGCCCGCGTGCTGGGGCATCACGGCCGGGTCGGGCGCCTGGGCGTCGAGCGCTTCGGCGTCCTGCTCTCACACGCGGACGCCGGCGTCGTGGTGATCGGCGCGATCGAGTCCGAGCTGGAGCGCTCGCTGGGGGAGGAGGGACTGCTGCCGACCCTGACGATGGGCGCCGCCGCGTCGCCGCAGGACGGCGACGACCTCGCCGACCTGCTCGACCTGGCCGGCGCGCAGCTGGCCATTCGCGCCACCGCGCCGCGCTCCAGCGCCCCGCGTCCCGCGATGGCGCGCCCGACACCGCCCGCTCCCGCGCGCGAGACGGAGCCGGCGGGCGGCGTGGTCGTCTGAGCTAGGCGCGCTCCAGCAGCCCACGCTCGGCCACCAGCCCCGCGTCGAGGGTCTTGTAGCCGACGCTGTCGAACACCACGGTCAGCTGGTCGCCCTCGATGCGCCCGATGGTGCCGGGACCCCAGGCGCTGTGGGCGACCCGGTCGCCGACGGCGAAGCCGGCCGCGGTCGGCTCGTCGGCGGCGGCCAGCCCGGCGTCGCACAAGTCGCAGTTGCCGCACGGCGGGTCGAACGCCTCGCCGAAGTAGCCGAGGATGAACGCGCGCCGGCAGCCACGGCGCTCCTCGGCATAGGCACGCATCATCTCCACCCGCGAACGGTCGAAGGCGTGGCGGTTCTCCTCGGCCTCCGCCGCCGCCTCGACGGCGTCCTCGAGCCGCTCCTCGGCGCCGATGGCCCGCACCCGCCCGTCGTCCTCGACCGCGACGAAGCCGACCTCCTCGAGCCGGTGCACGGCGGTGGCCAGCTTGGTCTTGGACAGGTCCAGCTGCTCGAACATGTCGGCCGGGTCGACCGGGCGGCCGGCCAGCGCCAGCGTCTGGGCGACCCGCTCCATCGCGGCCCGGTCGACCGTGCCGGCGGCGAAGAAGCGCCGCAGCCCGAGGTCCTCGGGCCGGTAGAACAGCAGCGCCCGCGCCGGCGCTCCGTCGCGGCCACCGCGGCCGACCTCCTGGTAGTAGGCGTCGACCGACGCGCTCACCTCGTGGTGGAAGACCCACCGCACGTTGGGCTTGTCGACGCCCATGCCGAAGGCGATCGTCGCCACCACCACGTCGACCCCGTCGTCGTGCATGAACGCGCGCTGCACCTCGTCGCGCGTGCGCGAGGCCATCCCGCCGTGGTAGGCGGCGGCGCGCACGCCGCGCTCGCCCAGCGCGGCCGCGACCTCCTCGGCTCCGCGCTTGGTGGCCACGTAGACGATGCCCGGGCCGTCGGCCTCGGCCACCGCCTCCAGCAGCGCGCGCTCCTTGTGCTCCTCGTCGCGGAAGTGCTCGACGCCCAGCCAGATGTTGGGGCGGTCGAACCCGCGCACGATGATCTCCGGCTCGCGCAGGCGCAGGATCTCGACGATGTCGTCGCGCACCGGGGGCGACGCGGTCGCGGTGAGTGCCAGCACGGCCGGTCCGCCGAGGCGCTCGATCACCTCGCCCAGGCCCAGGTAGTCGGGACGGAAGTCGTGGCCCCACTCCGACACGCAGTGGGCCTCGTCGACGACGAACAGCGACGGCCGCGCCTCCAGCAGGCGTTCGATCACCTCCTCGTGGGCGAGCTGCTCGGGGGCCAGCAGGACGTACTCCAGCTCGCCGTCCTCGGCCTCCTCGAAGACCGCCTCGCGGGCGCCCGCCGACAACGTCGAGTTGAGCACCGCCGCGTCGGCCTCCCCCTCCACCTGGTCGCGCTGCAGCGCGATCAGCGGCGACACGACGACGGTGGCCCCGTCCAGCAGCTGCCCGGCGATCTGGTAGATCGCCGTCTTGCCCGAGCCGGTGGACATGATCGCCACCGTGTCGCGGCCGGCGAGCACCGCCTCGATCGCCTCGCGCTGCCCGGGGCGCAGCGACGGAAAGCCGAAGCGCTCCCGCGCAATGCGGTCGATGTCGTCTGCCATCGTCTTCGCAACCGTATCCTCGCCGCGGATGGCGGAAACGCGCGAGTCCAGCGAGTCGCTCACCAGCATCGTCGTCGCGCTGGTCGCCAACCTGGCCATCGCGCTGGCCAAGGGTGCGGCGGCACTGCTCACCGCCAGCCCGTCCCTGCTGGCCGAGACGCTGCACACGCTGGCGGATGCCGGCAACGAGGTGCTGCTGGGCATCGCGGTGCGGCGTGGCAGTCGCCCGCCGGATGCGCGCCACCCGCTCGGCTACGGCGCCGAGCTGTACTACTGGGCGCTGCTGGCGGCGATCGGGATGTTCGTCGTCGGCGGCGCGATCTCCGTCTGGCACGGCATCCACTCGCTCATCGACCCCGAGCCGCTGAGCAGCTTCTGGGTTGGCGTGGTGGTGCTGGCGATCGCGCTGACGCTGGACTCGATCAGCCGCATCGTCGCGTCGCAGCGGCTGCGCCGCCAGGCCGGCCGCCGCGGCCTGACCACGCGCGAGATGATCGCCGAGTCCGCCGACCCGACGCTGATCACCGTGTACGCCGAGGACACGATCGACGTGCTCGGCGCCTCGCTGGCGCTCGTCGCGCTCGTGCTGCACCAGGTGACCGGATCGGGCGTGCCGGACGCGATCGCCACGATCCTCATCGGCCTGCTGCTGGGGGTCGTCGCCTGGCGCCTGGCCGATCGCAACCGCTCGCTGCTGACGCATCAGGCGGTGCCCGAGCGCTACCAGCAGCAGCTGCGCGCGACGCTGGGCACCCACCCCGAGGTGCTCGACGTGGGCGACGTCACCGCGGTGTACCTGGGGCCGGGGGAGGTGCTGGTCGCCGCCGATGTGCGCCTGGCCCCCTGCGACGTCGCGGCCACCCTGCAGCACCTGCGCGCCGAGGTCCGTGTCGCCGCGCCGGCCATCACGCGGCTCTACCTGACGCCCCTAGCCTGAGAGGGAGATGACACAGCAGTCTGCACGGGTGGTGGAGCAGCGCAAGCACCTGCCCGACGGCCCGGGCGTCTACCTGTTCCACGACGAGCGCGGCAAGGTCATCTACGTCGGCAAGGCGAAGTCGATCCGCAAGCGGGTCGCCTCGCACTTCTCCAACCCGGTCACCCGCGGCGCGGTCGAGATGACCGACTCGATCGACTCCGTCGACTACCTGCTGGTCGCCTCCGAGTCCGAGGCGCTGCTCGTCGAGCAGAACTTCATCAAGCAGTACCAGCCGCGCTTCAACATCCGCCTGCGCGACGACAAGTCCTATCCGTTCATCGCCATCTCGATGGACGAGGAGTTCCCGCGCGTCTACTTCACGCGCGAGCGCCACCGCCGCAACCGGCTGTACTTCGGGCCCTACTCCAACGCCAAGCGGGTGCGCGGCACGCTGGACCTGCTGGGCAAGGTCTTCCAGTTCCGCTCCTGCCAGGGCACCGAGCCGGGCCGCCGCTCGGGCTCCCCGTGCCTGGACTACTACATCAAGCGCTGCGGGGCGCCCTGCGTCGGCCATGTCTCGCGCGACGGCTACATGGAGGCGATCGACGGGGTCGTCGCCTTCCTGTCGGGCCGCTACCGCGAGATCGAGCGCGACCTGGAGCAGCGCATGCGCACCGCCGCCGAGGCCCAGGAGTACGAGACGGCGGCGCTGGAGCGCAACCGGCTGCGTGCCGTTCAGTCGCTGCTGGAGCGCCAGCGGGTGGCCAACGAGGCCGTCGGCACCCTGGACGCGGTCGCCGTCGCGGTCGCCGGCACCGACGCCAACGCCCAGGTCTTCCAGGTGCGCGACGGCGTCCTCTCCGACCGCCAGTCCTTCTACCTGGCCAACGAGGGCGAGCGCGAGTTGGAGGCGGTCGTCGAGGAGTTCGTCCTGCAGTACTACGCCGAGGCGATGTCGATCCCGCCGCAGATCCTCGTGCAGACGCCGGTGGACCCGTACCTGGCCGAGGCGCTGGGCGAGCGGCGCGGCGGGCGGGTGGAGCTGCGCGTCCCCGAGCGCGGCGACAAGCGCCGCATCCTCGACCTGGCCGAGCGCAACGCCAAGCTCGCCCTCGACCAGGAGAAGCTCAAGAGCGAGCGCCGCCGTCAGCAGCGCGTCGAGGCGCTCGACGGGCTGCAGGAGCTGCTGGCGCTCGACGCGCTGCCGCTGCGCGTCGAGTGCTACGACATCAGCAACCTGATGGGCACCCACCAGGTCGCCTCGATGGTCGTCTTCGAGGGCGGCGCGCCGAAGAAGAGCGACTACCGGCGCTTTCGCATCCGCGGCAACGAGGAGGGCGTGCCCGACGACTTCGCCGCGATGGCCGAGGTGCTCGGCCGCCGGTTGGCCCAGTGGGAGCGCCAGGCCGACCTGTCACCGCACGACCCGGAGTTCGATGCGTCCTTCGCCGCGCTGCCCAACCTGATCGTCATCGACGGCGGGCCCGGCCAGCTGTCGGCCGGCCTGGCGGCTCTGGAGGGCTTCACCCGCCGCGGCGTGGCCGTCGTGTCGCTGGCCAAGCGCATCGAGGAGATCTTCCGTCCCGGTGTGCGCGATCCGCTCGTGCTCGGCCACGAGACGCCCGAGCTGCAGCTGCTGCAGCGGGTGCGCGACGAGGCGCACCGCTTCGCCATCACCCATCACCGCGGCCGTCGCGACCGAGCCATGACCGGCTCGGTGCTCGACGACCTGCCCGGCGTCGGCCCCACGCGCAAGCGGGCGATCCTCCAGCACTTCGGCTCGCCCGAGGCGTTCCTGGCCGCCTCGCGCGAGGAGCTGGAGGCGGTGCCGGGGCTGCCCGGCAAGGTGGCGCGCGATCTTTACGTGCGCCTGCACAAGACGGGCGTGTAGGTGTCTGCGCGACCCGGCAGAATGAAGGCCATGGCCACGACCGAGGGTGAGCGCAGCGATCCGCAGCCGCTGCTGGCCTCGCGCCTGGAGGACCTCATCGTCATCACGGGCTTCAGCGGCGCCGGCAAGTCGACGTCGATGCAGGTCTTCGAGGACGCCGGCTACTTCTGCGTGGACAACCTGCCGCCGGAGATGATCCGTGGCCTGGTCGAGCTGTTCGTGCACGAGGGCAGCAAGGTCGAGCACGCCGCGGTCGTCTCCGACGTGCGCGGCGGCGCCTACTTCGAGACGCTGTCGGGCGTCCTGGACGACCTCGCCGCCCTGGGGCTGCGCCACCGGATCCTGTTTCTCGACGCCGACGACCAGACGCTGCTGACGCGCTACAAAGAGACGCGCCGGCGCCATCCGCTGGCGCCGGAAGGCAGCGTCGCCGGCGGGATCGCCGAGGAGCGCGAGATGCTGGGGCCGCTGCGCGCCCGGGCTGAGACGGTGATCGACACCAGCGGGCTGAGCGCCGCCTCGCTGCGCAGGCGCATCGCCGAGGAGTTCCTGCCCCGTCAGGCTCGCACGCGCATGGCGGTGACGTTCAGCTCGTTCGGCTTCAAGTACGGCCCCGCACGCGACGCCGACCTGGTGCTCGACGTGCGCTTCCTGCCCAACCCTCACTACGTGCCCGAGCTCAAGCCGCTGACCGGGCGCGACCAGCGCGTCGTCGAGTACGTGTCGCGTGGCGGCAAGCTGGACGACTTCTACGAGCTGCTGGTGCCGCTGCTGGACTTCCTCCTGCCCCAGTACGTGGCCGAGGGCAAGGCGCACCTGATGGTGGCCGTCGGCTGCACCGGCGGGCGCCATCGCAGCGTGGCCATCGCCGAGCACCTCGGGGCGCGCTACGTCGACCGCGACGACGTGTGGGTGGAGGTCACCCACCGCGACATCACCAAGGCCGACAAGCCGCGGCCCTGACGTGATCGACCATCTGGGGGTGGAGGTGTCGGACCTGCGCGCCGCGGCGCGCTTCTACGACGCCGTCTTCTTCGCGCTGGGCGCGCGGCGCACGCACGACGCGCCCCAGGCGATCGCCTACGGTCGCGACGACGCGACCTTCTGGATCGTCGCGCGCGAGCGTCCGCCCCAGCCCGGCTACGGCCACGTCGCCCTCGCGGCGGCGGGCAAGGCCGCCGTCGACGCCGCCTACGCGGCGGGCATCGCCGGGGGCGGACACAGCGACGGCCCGCCCGGCCCACGCCCCCAGTACGGGGCGCGCACCTACGCCGCCTACCTGCGCGACCCCGACGGGCTGCGGGTGGAGATCGTCGCGCGCTAGCTGACGTGCCCAGAGACGTTTCGAACGCGGTGATGTAGGTCCGGGCCTGCCGAGAAGGTGTGGGTGTCGAAGCTCACGCCTTCAAGGAGGCCCGGATGTCGCACCATAGGGCGCGCTTCACCGCGCGCGGAAGAGAAGCTGTCGTTCGTCGTGTTGTCGACGAGGGCGAGACGTTCGCCCAGGCGGCCGCCTGGGCGAACGTCTCGAAGTCGACCGTGTGGGAGTGGGTGCGCCGGTGGCGGGCCGCAACGCCCGCCGCGCGCGCGTCCTTGGCGTGCTTGGAGGAGCGCTCCAGCCGGCCGCGCCGTTCGCCGGCGCAGGTGCCCACCGAGGAGGCCGAGCGGATCTGCGAGCTGCGACGCCGGACCGGATGGAGCCCCAGGCGCATCGCCGACGAGCCAGAGGTCGCTCGGCCGCACTCGACCGTCCATCAGGTGCTGCGGCGCGGCGGCTGCTCGCGCCCGCAGCCGGCCGAGCGGCCGCCGATCATCCGCTACGAGTGGCCGTGCCCCGGCAATCTGCTGCACCAGGACGTCAAGAAGTTCGGCCGCTTCGACGAGCCCGGCCACCGGGTCACCGGCGACCGCACGCAGCGCTCGCGCCGCGTCGGCTGGGAGTTTGTGCACTCGATCGTCGATGACTGCACCCGCCTGGCCTACGTCAGAGATCCACGACGACGAGAAGGCCGCCACCGTCACGGCGTTCCCCCGCCGCGCCCTGGACTTCTTCCTCGACCACGGCATCGTCGCCGAGCGGCTGATGACCGACGGATGAAAGTCAAGTAGACGTGGCCTGTCGTGGGTGGGATCCTCGCTGTGGGTGCGGGTGACTGACGAAGCGAAGCGCAGACCTTGGGGCTATGGAGTCTGCCGCGCGGCTTTGCCCCTTGAGGGCCGTTGAGATGCGCGCCCCCGTGTCGCGCCCGCACCCGCCTTTGTTGGACCGGTGGCTTTCCAGTCGCTGACGAAGCGGCGATAGGCGGCTTCGGCCTGGCGCGAGAGCTCGCGCTCGGCCTCGAACACCTTCGGCGACTTGCCGCCGGCGATGCCCTTGCGGCCCTTCTGGGACGGCGCCCCGGTCAGCAGCTCGAGTTGGCGGATCTTGTTGCGCGTCATCGCCGGGCGCGCGAACGCATAGTCCTCCCCGCGGGTCAGCATGTGCCAGAACAGCACCGTCAGTTTGCGGGCGGTAGCGGTCGCCGCGATCTGCGGGCCGCGCCGGGCCCGGACGCGTTCGAAGAACGCGCGCATCGGCCCCGGAGTCTGCATGACCTTCCAAGCGACCTCGCCGAGCATGTGGCGGGCCTCTGACGCGCCGGCCTTGGAGATGCGCCCATGGCGCGCCGGCGCGTTGCCCGATTGGCGCACTCTGGGGTCCAGGCCGAGATAGCTGACCAGCTTGCGCGGGCTGGAGAACCGTTGGATGTCACCGATCGCGGCCATGAACGTCGCCGCGGTGTGCACGTTGACGCCGGGGACGGTCATCAGCCTGAGCACCTCAGGCCAGGCCAGCGCCTGGCGGGCGATTTCACGGTCCAGGGCGACAACCTCGCCGTCGAGGAAGTCGATCTGGCGCAGACATCCCTCCAGCGTCAGTCGCTCGTCGAAGGGGATCTGCACCTCGGCCAGCCAGCGCCGGCCGGCCTTGCCGAAGGCGTCGGTGACCGGCGGACGCTCACACAGGTTGCGTCCCAGCACGCCATGGACCTCGTTCTTGGCGCGAGTCCTGGCCCGCACGATCCGCTCGCGGCGGTTGGTCAGACGCCGCAGCGCCCTGGTTCGCTCATCGGGGGTCCACACCCCGTCCAGCAGCCCGGCCATCAACAGCCGCGCCAGCGCCCGGGCATCGAGCCTGTCGGTCTTGGCCTTGGCCTCGGTGATCGAGCGCAGCTTGCGGGTGTTGGCGACCACGACCCGAATCCCATGACGCTGGAGAATCTCCACGATCTTGTCGCTGCCCGACGTCGCCTCCAGCGCCACGATGTCGTCTGGCCCGAGGCTTTGGGCGAACACCTCCAACGCCTCGACGCGGGTCGCGACCCTGCCGGCCGATCGCACCCTGCCACGCTCAGAGATCGCGACCTCGCAGAAGTCGCGATGCACATCCAAACCGAATCCGCGCATACCTCTCCCTTCGACGACGAGGACTCGGAGCGCGGCGGGACACACGACAACGACGGATTCGTGCTCACAGCACACCCGGGCAAGTCGCAGGGGCGGCCAGCAACAACGTCGAGCTCACAGCTCATCAGTCAGAACGGCCTGCCCGACCGCGTCTCCACAATTGGCCCCATATCCCGGGAGCTCACAGGCTCCCGGCGGCGCCGGACGGCAGTTTCATCCCCGGAC
>CAVRPY010000014.1:0-69883 GCA_963723265.1 uncultured Solirubrobacteraceae bacterium | reverse complement strand
GCCGTCGCCGACACGAGACTGCGCCCCGTGCTCAACGACGACCGCATCCGCGCCACCCACGTCGGCAGCCTCGCCCGGCCCGACCGCACCTGCAGTCGTTCCGCGCGACATCGAGGCCGGCGAGCCCTACGACGTCGGCCGCCTTCGAGGCTGCCTGCCCGACTTGCGTGGCCGACGTCGTCCGCCGCCAGGCGGAGGTCGGCATCGACATCGTCTGCGACGGCGAGTTCGGCAAGACCAGACGTGGGCGTGGTAACATCCGCGACCGGCTCGGCCGGCTTCGAGGAGCGCCCGCATGCCGCCTCGGGCGACCATCGTCGGTCCGCGCGACCCGTCCCGCATGGGCGAGGACCGCCGCCGCTTTCGCGGACTTCTACGCCGACTACTTACGGCGTACGCCATTCCGTCGCCAGCGGCTTCGCGAGCACGGGCTGGCGGTCTGCATGGCCCGATCGCCCTACCACCGGGCAGGCGGCGTCCAGCGCGACATCGCCAACCTGCAGGCCGCGCTCGAGGCGGCCGACGTCACGGGCGGCTTCCTGCCGGTCGTCGCGCCGGCCAGCGCGCTCTGGCTGCAAAACGAGCACTACGAGACGCGACGAGGAGTTCGTCTTCGCGCTCGCCGACGCGCTGCGGCCGAGTACCGGGCGATCATCGACGCCGGGCTGATGTGCAGGTCGACGACGCCTTTCTGCGCACATGTACGACTCGATCCTGGTGCCGCCGGCGACCATGGCGGACTACCGCGCGCTGGGCGCGAGCTGCGCATCGACGCGCTCAAGCACGCGCTGCGAGGGCATCCCGCCCGAGCGGTCGCGCTATCACATCTGCTGGGGCAGCTGGAACGGCCCGCACACCTCGACTCCGCCGCTGCGCGGACATCGTCGACCTCGTGCTCCAGGTGCGACGGCGGCGACTACGCGCTCGAGCAGGCCAACCCGCGCCACGAGCACGAGTGGCAGCGTGTGGCGCGACGTCAAGCTGCCCGACGGCAAGGTGCTGCATGCCCGGGCGTCGTCAGCCATGCGCACGAACGTCGTCGAGCATCCCGAGCTCGTCGCCCAGCGGCTCGTGCGCCTCGCCGAGCTCGTCGGCCGCGAGCGGGTCATCGGCGAGCACCGACTGCGGCTTCGCGCAGACGCCTTCCTGCACGCGCGTCCACCCTCGATCTGGGCCAAGCTCAAGGCGCTCGCCGAGGGCGCGCGGCTGGCCACCCGGCAGCTGTGGGGCTAGGGGACGAGCGCGACGGCAGCCTCGGGCGTGGCCACCCGGAAGCTGAAGGATTCCTCCAGGTACAGGTGGACCGCCTCGGCGTCGAAGCTGTCGAAGCCGACCGACAGGTCCTGGCCGCACTCGAACAGGAAGTCCCCGCCGCGCAGCGAGACGACGGCCGCGCCGGTCACCCCGGGCGCCCACACCAACGGGCCGCCGACGATCTTCTTGAGGTGGTCCAGCAGCGGGTAGCCGCCACGCTCGGTGGTCTCGATCACGCCGGTGTAGCCCTCCGGGCTGAGCGCCAGGCCGTACGGCCCCTCGATGCCGGCCGACAGCAGCATCTCCACCGCGCGCGCCACGTGGGTCGGGTAGCGGTCGTAGCCGTCGCCGTTGAGCTCGACCGGCGGATGGCTGCTGGCCTGGCAGATGCCCTCGATGCCCGCAGCCGCCAGGCCATGGAAGACGGCCTGGTTCTCGGCGACGGCCAGGCGCTGGGCGGCCGCGTCGAGCGCATCGAGGTCGGCATCCACCGCGCCGCGATCGATGTCGCACAGCTCGTCGCGCGACACGCTGAACGAGGCGCGCAGCTCGACCAGCGGAAGGACGCGCCGCTGCAGCGCGCGCACGCCGGTGACGTGCTCGCCGTCGACGGCGCTGACGCGCCCGAGGTTCGTGGCCGAGTGCTCCCAGCCCAGCGGCCCGGCGAAGTCCACCAGCTTGCGCGCCGCCAGCGCCGGGGTCAGGCGCTCGCGCGCCTCGTCGTCGATCTCGCTCCACGCGGCGTCGGTGATCGGCGCGTGGCGTCGCAGCAGATGGCTCACAGGCTCTCCCCCCTCAGGCTCCCGATCCCCAGCGACCCGTCCGCGGAGGCGGCGCCGAAGGCCGGGCTGTCGTCGTCCTCCCCGCCGGCCGCCGCCTCGGCGGCCTCGCCGTGCTCGACGACGTCGCCGTCCTGGAACAGCACGCCGTGGGCGATCTCGCGCCACTTCGGCGTGCGCCGCAGCAGGTACTCGAGGTCCATCGCGAAGTGCTTGAACTCCTCGCCCTGCGCGTCGCTCATGATCGCGCGCGCGTCAGCGTCCTGCTCGACGGCCAGCCGCTGCTCGTACCAGCCGATGGCCTCCGCCTCCTCGGTCAGCGAGGCGCACATGCGCGCGAACGTCCGGGTCGCCGCGGGCAGCTCCTCGGGTGGCTCGTGGTACTGGTCGAAGCCCATCTGCTCGGTCTCCCAGGTCGTGGTGGGAGCTGGAGCATGGCAGGCGCGGTCAGGCGGCGGCGGGCAGGCGCCGTGGCGCGCGCCGGATGCGCTCCAGCTCCGCCTGGACCGAGTCCAGCAGCACATCGACGTCACGGTGGCGTGCCTGCTTGCGCGCCGCCAGCACGCGGATCGGATAGCCGGACGCGTCGCGCACGGCCAGCGAGGCGTGCAGCCGCCGCAGGACGACGTCGGCGTCGCGCTCGGTCGTCTCGGGCAACAGCAGCGCGAAGGTCATCTCGTCGATGCGGAAGGCCTGGTCGCAGGCGCGCACCGCGCACAGTGCGCGGGCGACGCGCACCAGCGCGCTGTTGACGGCGCCGGGACCGTGATCGGCGGCCAGGCGCTGCGGCCCGTCGAGCTCGATCAGGCACAGCGTCAGCGGCCGGCCGTGGCGGATCGCCCGGGCCACCTCGGCGTCGAGGCGCTCGCCGTAGGCGCGATGGTTGCTCAGCCCCGTGAGGGTGTCGACCCGTGAAGCCTGTTCGGCCCGCGAGTAGACCTGGGCGTGACGCAGCTGCGCCGCCACCAGGCCGCTGAGCAGGCTCAGGGTGCCCTCGTCGCGCTCGGAGAACGCGCTCCGGCGGGCGGAGACGACCGTCAGCACGCCGATGTGCGCGCCGCGGTCGACGAGCGCGACGCGCAGCGTCGAGGCCGTGTCGGCGCCCGGCCGGGCCCCGTCGCGCGCGCACGGGCGGCCGGCCACTTCGACCACCGCGCCGTCGGCGCCCGTCAGCTCCCGCGCCTTGGCGCACACGAGCGCCATCACCGCGTCGAGATCGAGGTCGGAGGCGGCGATCTCGCCCTGCGCCTCGACGACGGCGAGCAGCATGGACGGGTCGGTCGGCATCGAGGACATCTCACCCCGGTTGATCGGCAGCCGTCGGCGCCGCTGAACTGGGCTTGCATCGTGGCCGGGCAGGCGAGCAGAATGCCGCCACACCAACCAGGAGGACGATGGCAATGCGCCGTTTCAGGGTGCTGGCCGAGGTCGTGGTCGCGATGGCGCTGGTCGCCGCGCTGGCCGCCGCCCCCGCGGGCGCGCAGGTCTTCAGCAGCACCGGAGGGATCGCCATCCCGGCTCCGCCCAACACGAAGGGCGCCGCCACGCCGTATCCCTCGCAGATCGCCGTCAGCGGCATGACCGGCACCGTCTCGAGCGTGAAGGTGTCGCTCACCGGACTGTCCCACACCTTCCCCGCCGACATCGACATGCTGCTCGTCGGGCCGTCGGGCCAGAACGTCGTGCTGCTGGCCGACGCCGGCGGGGCCACGTCGATCTTCAACGTCAGCCTGCTGTTCGACCAGGGGGCGATCGGGCTCGTGCCCACGCCGATCGTGGCCGGGACCTACCGGCCGACCAACAAGGGCGCCTTCAGCGGGACGCCGCCCGCCCCGGCCGGACCCTACGGCGCCTCGCTGGCGATCTTCAACGGCACGGCGCCCAACGGGACGTGGAACCTGTTCGTCTACGACGACGCCACCGGCGACAAGGGCGTGCTTTCGAGCTGGAGCCTGGACATCGCCACCAACGGCCCGACGATCGCCTCGTTCGCCCCGGCGACCGGCGCCGCCGGCACGACCGTCGTGCTGACCGGGACCAACCTGTCGGGGGCGACCGGGGTGGCGTTCGCCGGCACGGCGGCGGCCTCGTTCACCGTCAACTCGCCCACCCAGATCAGCGCGGTGGTGCCGGCCGGCGCCGCCTCCGGCCCGATCACCGTGATCACGCCCAACGGCAACGCCACGACCGCGACATCGTTCCAGACGACGCCCGCGCCGACGGTGACCAGCGCCTCGCCCGGCTCGGGGAAGGTCGGCACGTCGGTGACGGTCACCGGCACCAACCTGACCGGGGCGACGCAGCTGACCTTCGGCGGCGTGCCCGCGGTCGGCTTCCAGGTGACCTCGGCGACGTCGATCACCGCGACGGTGCCGACCGGCGCGGGCACGGGGCCGATCGAGGTCACCACGCCGGGCGGCAGCGCGACGAGCAGCTCGCGCTTCGTGGTCTCCCACTCACGCCGCATCTCGGCGTCGCTGTCGGGCTCCCACAGCGCGAAGGGCGCGGTCACCGCGACCGACGGCTTCGCCAAGTGCGCCTCCGGCGTCCAGGTCAACCTCAAGCGCAAGAAGAAGAACGGCGGCTGGGGCCAGGTCGGCACCGCCCGCACGCAGAGCAACGGCAAGTACTCGGTCGGGGGCACGAAGAACAAGGCCAAGTACCAGGCCATCGCGCAGGCGACGACGCTGTCGACCGGCGACAAGTGCCTGAAGGCGAAGTCCTCGACGTTCAAGCGCGGCGGCTGAGCGCTCCGAGCTGACCGGCGACCGGCGTCCCGCGAGCGGGGCGCCGGTCGAGCTCGGCCCGCAGCGCCTCGGCCAGCGCGTCGGCCAGCGGCGTGAGCAGGTGGCGCTCGCTGGGCGCGTACTGCTGCGCGCGTCCGACGGTCAGCGCGCCGATGACCACGCCGTCCAGGCGCAGCGGCACCGACAGCGCCGCCACGACTCCTGGAGCGGCCGGGTGCTGGATCGGCGCCGGCAGCTGCGTGTAATCGGCGACCCCGATCGGATTGCCGGTGATCAGCACGTGCCCCACCAGGCCCTCGTCGCTGCTGATGCGCCCGCCGACGAGCTCGTCGGGCACGCCCAGGCCCATCGCGACATGGGCAACGCGCGGATCGCGCGGATCGCGCACGAACAGCACGATCGTGTCGGAGTCCAGCGTCGTGCGCGCACGGTCCAGCAGGGCGGTCGCGGGATGGCTGGGCGGGATCTGCGACCGCTGCTTGTCGGCGAGGCGGCGCCGGCGCATCCGCACGATCGCGACGATCACGAAGGCGGCCAGCAGGGCGAGGGCGAGCCCGGTCACCGTCGACTCGCTCGACGCCGCGCGGCGCACGACGATCGTCTCGCTGCCGGTCAGCCACCGGCGCATCACCAGCTCGGCCTGCTTGCCGCGCGGCGAGAAGCCGACGTCTTCGCCAGCCGGCGCGTCGCCCGGGACGGCGCTCCAGTCCCACCAGCTGATGCCCTCGAACCACGACACGCCGGCCCAGGCGGCAAAGGCGGCGTCGTAGGCGCGCGCCTGCACACCCTGGTCGGGCGGGCCCGCAGCGTCGAACGGCGACGCGAGCGCGCCGCTCCGGCTCTGGTAGCCGAGCTCGGTGAACGCCACCGGCTTGCCGGTCTGGGCGTGCAGCTGCTCGCAGTTGCGCCCGCATCGGCGCCCACGCTGCCTGCAGGTCGCCCTCGGCGGCCCCGGGCTGGACCAGGGGCATGTAGGCGTCGACGCCGATCAGGTCGAGCTCGTCCCAGAAGCCGACCGATGCGACCGCGTTCCAGTTCGCCGCGTAGGTCAGTCGGCCGTGAAAGTCGCTGCGCGCCGCGGCGATCAGGTTGCGGAAGGCCGCGTCGTCGCCGGTGAGCGAGTCGAGCTCGGTGCCGATCACCAGCGTGTCGGCGTGGACGCGCTCGGCCAGCCGCGCGTAGTGGGCCAGCCAGCGGCCGTAGGTGGCAAACCACTCCTGGGCGTCGGCGGGCTGCAGCTGGCCGCGGAACGTCCCGTCCAGCGCGTCGACGTGCGGCTTGATCGTCACCTGCATGCCCAGCGCGTGCGCCTCCTCGGCCGCCTGCTCCAGGCTGGCGTCCGTCGGGGTGCGCGACGGCTCAGGGGCGACGGTCGAGTCGCTGGCGTCGTCGACGTACAGGGTCGGCACCAGCGACACGCTGGTGATGCCGTCGGCGCGGGCTGCCTCGAGCGCGCCGCGAGCGTGCGCGTAGCCGTCCGGCGTCCAGTCGGTCAGATTGACCCCCGCGCGCCAGCGGTCGGGCACGACCGGGTGCGCCTGCGCCCTCGCCGGCCAGACGGCGGCGATCAGGACCAGACAGCACCAGATGGCGGTTGCGCGTCCCCGTCGGCCTGAATCGATGACCGCCACGCCGGCGACAACGCACGCCCGCGGGGGAACTTGCGGTCAGCCATGCCGACGCGCGCCAGCGGCCCGCTCCAGACCGGCTACGTCGCCGCGACGGCCGCGTCGTCGCGCACGAGGAAGTCGCGCACGCGCTGCTTGTAGGGCTCGCGGTCGACGCTGCCGACGAACGCCCCGGCCATCCGCACCGGGTCGCCGAAGAAGTAGTACTCATACAGCGTCTGGCGCCCGGCGAACGCGGAGATCGCGATGTCCCATGCGAGGCGGAAGAGCCGGACCCGCTCGGTGCCGGTCAGGGTCGCCGAGGTCAGGTAGGCCTCGATGTCGTCATGGGCGTCGCCCTCCACGTCGGCCTCGGTGGGCAGCGCCATCAGGCCCGAGGCGCCGAGCTTGCGGATGATCTCCGGGAAGCGCTGGTAGGCCTTGGGGTACCAGTTGCGGTTGGCGTTCAGCGGCCCCCACGCCGGCGTCATCACGCCGAACTCGTTCAGCTCCGCGTCGGCCTCGGCGGCGCGCACCAGCGCGCGCGCCTGCTCGAGCACGACGATCACCTCGGCGATGTCGGACTGCACGTGCGGGAACTGCTCGATGCCGATCGCCTCGGTCATGCACGAGATCAGGCCGAGCAGGAACTCGGTCTTGGCCATCGTGCGCGTGGTCACCTGGTGGGTCATGTGCACGGCGGCGCTCGTATCGGCGTAGAAGGTGTTGCACATCTGCGGGTTGCCCAGCAGGAAGCAGCGCTCGTAGGGCACGTGCACGTCGTCGAAGATCACGACGGCGTCCATCTCCTCGAAGCGCGAGCCCAGCGGATGGTCGAAGTGTGAGCGGCCGTGGTCCATCGACTCGCGGCACACGAAGCGCAGCCCGGGCGCGTCGCAGTTGATGGCGAACGCGAACGAGTAGGGCGCGTCCTCGGGGTTGCCCTTGAGCACCGTCGAGGGGAACACCAGCAGCTCGTCGGCCGTGGGGCCGATGGTGGCCAACAGGCGCGCGCCGCGCACGACGATGCCGTTGTCGTCCTCGTTGACGATGTGGGCCATCAGCTTGCCGCCGCCCTGCGTGGCCGCCGTCTGGCTGCGGTTGGCCTGCGGGGGGATCAGCGTGTGGGTGGTCAGCAGGTCCTGCTCGCGGACCATCTCGTAGTAGCGCCTGACGTTGTCGGCGAACGCCGGGTCGGCCTGGGCGAACCACGGGCCGGCCTCGCTGAGCGCCATCAGGCACGAGTTCAGGTAGTCGCCGGTGCGCCCGAGCGTGCCGAGGCTGTCGTCGGCCCACACCTTGAACGCCTCGCGGCGCTTGGCCAGGTCCTCCGCGGTGCGCGGCACCAGGAACGAGGTGCCCACGGGGTCGCCGGTCGTGGGCGACTCGTAGGTCATCACGTCGCGGTGCTCGGGCGACAGCTGCAGGTCGTACAGCCGCGCGTAGGTGCGCGTGAGGTTGCGGAACGCCGGGTGGTCGGGAATCCCGCCGCTCAGCGTCTCGCCGCCGATCTGGACGGTGATGTCCAGCGACCCCAGGCGGTCGAGGTAGTCCTGGCCGGTGCGTGCGCCCATGCGTCCTCCTCCTAGATCAGATGCTCGTGGCCGAGCATCGACTCGGCCACCGTGGTGAAGCGGCTGGTGTGGTAGGCGAGCGCGTCGCCGTCGCGGAAGTCGAACCCGACGACCTCGCCGAGGAACAGGGTGTGGTCGCCCCCGTCGTAGGCACGCCACGGCGTGCACTCCAGGTGGGCCAGCACGCCGGCCAGCCGGGGCGCGTGATCGCCCTCGATCCAGACCGGCTCGACGTCGCTGCCGCCCGCGAAGCGGCGCGCCAGGCCCTCCTGCTCGGCCCCGAGCACGTTGACCGTGAAGGCACGGTCGTGCAGCAGGTCGTGCGAGCGCGCGCGGCGGTCGACGCTGACCAGCACCAGCGGCGGCTCCAGCGAGACCGACGTGAACGAGTTGATGGTGATGCCGTGGCGATCGTCATCGCTGTCGAACGTCACGACCGCGACGCCGGTGGCGAAGCGGCCCAGGCACGATCGCAGCGCGGTGCGCCGGGCGGCGTCCGGGTCGACCACGGGCCGACGCGGCTTGGTCGCTCTCCCCTCCATGACAGGGAGCGTACACTATTCGTACGCTGCGCACAACTAGCGGACACCTAGTGGCCGGCGGCCTCGTCCTCGGGCGCCGTCAGCAGCCGCGGCTCGTGCTCGGAGGCGATCACCCCCTCGACCGCCTCGTCGGGCGCGCCGATCACCGCCCAGCGGTCCACGCCGCCGCCCGGGGCGCCGGTGATCGGGGTCTGCGCGCGGCCGTCGATGCCGAAGGAGAAGACGTCGGGCCGTGCGTAGTGCCCGGCGGAGTCGGCGAAGAACTTCGCGTAGGCGATCATCCCCAGGTCGACATCCCCGTAGAGGATCGTCTCCTCGTCGCGGTGCGGTCCGGCCACGTAGGTGGCGTTGGGGGCCACGATGGCCGACAGGCCGCCGCCGACGCGGATCTTGTCCTCCTGGCCGGCCAGGCCGATGCGCTCGATCGCCTGCTCGTCGACGCGGCTCTGCACGCAGACGACGAACGCCTGGGCGGCCATCGCGTGGTACTTGATCGCCGTCTCGGTCAGGTTGTCGAAGTTGCCCGAGTTGGGATCGGCGGTGACCGCCGAGATCGCCGGCCACGCGGCCACGTGCAGCTGCTGGCCCAGCGCGATCAGCGCGTAGCGGTTGAGGTCCATGCTGTGCTCGAAGCAGATCAGCCCGCCGAGCCGGCCCAGCTCGGTGTCGAGCACGAACACGTCGCGGCCGTCGCCCCGGCCCCAGATGGTGCGCTCGGCGTTGGTCGGCTGCAGCTTGCGGTGGCGCGCGACCAGGCGGCCCTGGTCGTCGAACCAGGCCAGCGTGTTGTAGAGCGTGCCGCCCTCGCGCTCGTTGAGGCCCATGCACACCCACGTGCGGGCGGCGCGCGCGGCCTGGCCGATGCGGCGCGTCGCCTCCCCCGGCAGCTCCACCGACTGCTCGAACAGCTGCGCGAACAGCGGCGCCCCCTGCGCCGGCGTATGCGACCAGATCCAGAACGGATAGCCGGGCAGGTAGGTCTCGGGGAAGACGACCAGTCGCGCGCCGGCGGCGCCGGCCTCGGCGATGAGGCCGCACGCCTTCTCGACGCTGGCGTCCAGGTCGAGGAACTCGGACGCAGCATGGACAGCGGCCACGGTGAAGGGCGGGATCGGCTTGGACATGGGCGCGACGCTATGCCCTGACGCGCCCCGTGTCTTGCCTGCGCGCGCACGATGCCGGGCAGGCCTCCTATCCCTTGGGAGGGGGGAAACCCCTCCATGTGGCGTCGCGCACGACCCGCTGCGAGCGGAGCATGCAGGGCGTCGTACGTTGACCCAGAGGAGAGAGCGCAAGAGTGCTGATCCAGCTCAGCTGCATCGGACGGGCTCAGCCCGACGATCTGGCCACGATCCTGCCGGCGCTGGCCGAGGCGACCGACGCCCCCGACCTCGACCATGCGCGCCTGGCCGCGGTGCTGGACTGGGTGCAGTACCGCAAGAACTTCCGCGCGCCGGTGATGGTGCGCCCGTTCGGACGCGACCCCGGCACGCCCGACCACGACGGCCCGCTGGCCGAGATCGCGATCGACGTCCGCCGGGCCAAGGACATCCCCCACGAGGAGCTGGTGGCCCAGATCGCCGACCGCGTGCGCAAGGCGCTGGGCATCATCCCCGACGTGCACGAGTGCATCCACCTGGAGGGCTGGGTGCGCCCGTCCAAGAGCGTCATGTGGTCGTTCAACCGCTCCTACTGGCGCCACCTGGCGGCCTGGGACGCGACGTTCGAGAAGGACTACGCGGCCGCGCTGCCCGGTGGCGTCTCCGACGGGACCAACCCGGCCTTCTGGGGCGAGCAGATCGCGTCGTTCATGGACACGCTCAACCGCCTGGACGAGTGGTCGGAGCTGCCCGCCGAGATCCACGTGATCGAGCTCGGCGTCGGAGACGGCCAGCAGGCCAAGGTGTGGCTGGACACGTTCGCGGCGGCCTGCGCGCAGCAGGGACGCGACTACCTGTCGCGCCTGCGCTACCTGATGGCCGACTACTCCCCGCACGTGCTGCAGCGCGCTCGCGAGCGGGTGAGCGACTACGCCGAGCTGGTCGACATCGTCGAGCTGGACTTCCGCAACCCGATCATGGGCCTGTCGCATCTGCACGGCAAGGTGCTGTTCGCCCACACCTGCAACCTGTACGACAACCTGCCCACCGACGAGCTGATGCGCGTCGGTGCGCACGCCTACGAGCCGCTGGCGCGCGCGTCGATCACCCCCGGCGAGGTCGCGACGCTGGCCCGAGACCACGCCATCGCCGAGACCGACATCGTGGCCACGGTGCAGAAGGTGCTGCGCGAGGGGCCGCAGGCGTTCGGCGACCTGGCCACCGGCGTGCGCTTCTGGGCCGATGTGTGGGACGCCGTCCACCTCGAGGAGATCTACGTCGAGATCAGCGCTCCGGCGGCCCAGCGCGTGGCGCCCAGCGCCGACATGCACCTGGACGAGCTGCTCGACGGTCTGCCCGAGTGGACCCGGGTGCACCGCTCGACGGTGGCCGTCGAGAGCTTCGCCCAGACGCTGGCGCTGCTGCACCACGAGGGCCTGCTCGTCTCGCAGGACCTGTTCGTGCGCGACATCGGCCAGTACGCCGCCTTCCGCGGCCCCGGCAAGCTCGAGGGCTCGATCGTCAACTGGCTCAACGGCCCGATCTTCCAGCTCGTCGGCGAACGCGCCGGCTTCACCGTGCTGATCGAGCCGTTCCGTCACCGCGAGCGGTCCAACACCGTGGTGCTGACCGCCCGCCAGCGCGACGCCTATCAGCGTCCGACGCCGACGACGCCGGCGGAGCTGGTGGGCGCGCGGTAGCGCGGACGGGCGGCACGGACCGCTTCGATGTCTGGCCCCGGACCACGTTCGAGGTCCGCCGCCGGACGCCAGATTAGGGTTGCCGCCATCCTCGGTTGGAAGGAGCCGACGTTCTGATGGTCGACAGGCAGCGCATGGGTGGCTGGGCGGGACTGCTCACCGCAGCGACGTTCGTGGTCGGGTTCGTGATGGCCGCGACCGTGCTCTCGGACTACACGACCGGGGACCCGACCCCGGCCGAGTCGGTCGCGTTCGTGGCCGATCATCAGACCGCCCTGTGGGCCTGGCACGTGGTCATCTTCGTCCTGTTCGGCCTCGCGCTCGTCCCGCTGGTCCTCGCCCTGCACGCCCGCCTGGCCGCGCGCGCGCCTGTGCTGGCCCAGACGGCGACCGCGTTCGGCCTCATCTGGGCGGCGCTGGTGCTCGCCTCGGGCATGATCGCGATCATCGGCCTGGGCACCGTCCAGGACCTCTATGAGACCGACCCGGCGCGAGCCGAGCCGGTGTGGTCGGCCATCGACTCCGTGCAGACCGGGCTGGGCGGCGGCGTGGAGATCGTGGGCGGCCTGTGGGTGCTGCTCACCTGCCTGGCCGCCCTGCAGCTCTCGGTGCTGCCCCGCGCCCTGTGCGCGGTGGGCCTGCTGGCCGGGGCCGCCGGCGTGGTGACCACGCTGCCGGGCCTGGAGGACGTCGGAGCCGTCTTCGGCGTGGGCATGATCGTGTGGTTCGCCTGGACCGGCGTTCGCCTGCTGCGCGACGCGCCGGCGACAGGCCCGCTGGACGGTCCTGCACAGGCCGCGAGCGCCGGGTCGGCGACACGCTGAGGGGCGACAGGGATGCGCGCGTCGGCGCCGAACCCTGTCCCATGCCCGATCAGGAATTCGTCGTGCGCGATCGGCGCCGGCCTGCGTGGGAGTGGTCGACGGAGCTCAGCGAGCCCGAACGCGAGGAGCTCGAGGCGCTGCGAGCCGAGCGCGATGAGCTGCTGGCTCGCGTCGAGGAGCTCCACGTCGCCGCGCAGAAGGCGCACGACCGCGAGCAGGCGCTGCGCTCGCTCGTCCGCCAGCTGGCCAGCGGCCCGTGGTTGCGCCGCCTGCGCGTCGCCCGCGATCTGCGCGGACGCTCCCTGCACTAGCTGACCGCCCGCACCTGCCGCCGACGTTCAGCCGAAGCGCTCGACGAAGGCGGCCAGCTCACGCCGGTAGGTGTCGCGTGAGCGCGCCTCGTCGTGGACGAAGTGCGACGCACCCGGGACCGAGATCACCTCGACGTCGGGATGGGAGCCGTTGATGCGGTCCACGTGGCGGCGCTTGAACGCACCGCCGGCCGTCTCGTCACCGGCCAGCACGAGCACCGGAACACCGACGGGAGCGTCGAGGTCGGCGTCCTCGAGCGTGGAGTTGTCGATGGCCGCGTCGAGCACGCCCATGTCCATCGACAGCAGCGAGTAGGCACGGCTCTCGGCGGCGCCTTCTGCCAGCCCGTCGCCGCCAGGGCCGCCGGCGATCTGCTGCGCGACCGCGTCGGGGCCCAGGCCCGCGTCACGCCAGCCCAGCACGGCGGCCCGCAGCGCCTCGAACATCGGCAGCGCTTCGTTGGACTGCGCCTCCGCCGGGTCGGCGAAGAACAGCGGCGGGTCCTCCAAAAACGCGGCCTCGATCAGCTCCGGGTAGCGCTGGGCGATCGTCCAGGCGATGACGCCGCCCAGGGAGTGACCGACGAGCACGGGCGGCGGACCGCCCAGCGCCCGCAGCACCGCCGCCACGTCGTCGGTGTAGGCGGGGATGCGGTAGCTGCCGGAGGCGTGCTCAGACGCTCCGTGGCCGCGCAGGTCGATGCGCACGATCCGCCGGCCCCCGACGTCCTCGGGATGCAGCCACCGGTAGGTCGCCGCGCTGCCGGTCACGCCGTGCAGGAACACGACGGACGGGCCGTCGGGCGGCCCCTCGATCTCGACGTTGAGCTGAACTCCGTCGCCGCTCAGCTGGCGGGCTGATGCTTCCATTCGCGCTCCTCACCCAGGACGCCCACGGCATGGGCCTTCTCCCACGCGACCGTGTCGCGCAGACGGTTGAAGGTGTACCAGTGGAAGCCGGCGAGCCCCACCGAGGGGTCGCCGACGCGCGGTGCGAGCGCGCTGTAGAGCACGTCCATGGAGTGGCGCGGGCTGCCGAACAGCCGGCGGATGCCGTGCTGCTTGCGCAGGAAGGAGATCGACTGGCCGACACCGACCTTCATCGAGATCTCCAGCAGCTTGCGGCGATCGACGTCGCCGGGGATGCCGGCGTAGACCGGCTGGCGCATGCCCTCCGCGCGCTTGTCGGCCAGCCAGCGCAGCAGCAGCTTGGGGTCGAAGCACATCTGCGTGACGACGTAGTCGGCCAGCTCGGTCTTGCGCTTGAGCGCGTCGGCCAGCGTGGCGTCGTCGATCAGCGGGTGGCCCTCCGGATAGGCGCCGATGCCGATGCGATGCGGGCGCAACGCGTGCTCATGGACGACCGGCAGCAGCTCGACGGCGGAGCCGAACGGGCCCAGCGGCTCGGGCGCGTCGCCGCCGATCATGAAGATCTCGTCGATTCCGGCGGCGCGGAAGCGCTCCAGCACCTCGTCGAGGTGCGCCCGGTCGCGAACCATCTTGGCCGGGACGTGGGGCACGATCGTGTGTCCGTGGCCGCGCAGCGACTCGGCGACCTCCACGGTCTTGTCCAGCCCGTGCTTGGGCGAGCAGGTCACCGTGACCGTGACGGGCTCGTCCAGATTGGCGGCCTCCTCGGCTCCTGCGCCGAAGGGAAGGATCTCGTAGCGGGAGCCGTTCTCCATACCGTCAGACATTTCCCCATCCATGCCGGTCCGACGACGCCCTTCCGGCAGGAATTGCCCTCCCGGACGGGTAGTTGTGCCTCCCCCGGGCCGCTCAGGAGCGCTTGGCGGTGATCACCACGCGCCCGCCGCGCGACGGGATCATCGTCACGTTGCGATGCACGGCGCGCTCGGGCTCGGGATCGTCGGCCGCCAGGTCCAGCCGGCGGGTCATCTCGCGCAGCACGATGCGCTGCTCGGCCATCGCCAGCGCGGCGCCCAGGCAGCGGCGGACGCCGCCGCCGAAGGGGATCCACGTGTAGGTCCCCGGCTTGCGCCCCAGCCAGCGCTCGGGCCGGAACGCGAACGGGTCGGGGTAGAGGTCCTCGCGGTGGTGCAGCAGCAGGATGCTCATGCTCACCGGCGCGCCCGCCTCGACCGCGTACTCCCCCAGCCGCCACGGCACGGTCACCCGTCGGCCGATGATGGGGATCACCGGCCGGGCGCGCATGCCCTCCTGGATCGTCGCCTCCAGCCAGGTCGAGGCCTGCTGCTCGTCGCCGCTGCGGACCGCGTCGCGCAGCGCGTCGTGGGCGGCAGGCGCGCGCACGACGCGCTCCCACGTCCAGGCCAGCGAGTTGGCCGTCGTCTCGTGGCCGGCGAGCACGAGCGTGAGCAGCTCGTCGCGCAGCTCGCGGTCGGTGAGGGCCTCGCCTTCGTCGGTGCGGGCGAGCAGCAGCAGGGACAGGATGTCGCGGCGCTCGGCGAGGTCGCCGGCCTGGCGGCGCGCCTCGATCAGGGCGTAGGTCGCTCGGTCCAGTGGGGCCAGCGCCGAGCGCAGCAGTCCGACGGGCTCGTCATGACCGACGTTGCGCAGCTCGGCGACCTTGGCCAGCGGCCAGGTCGAGACCTTCAGCAGTGCGGTGACCGTGCGGCGCAGCTGGTCCTCGCGCGAGCCCGTCTGGGGCGGGCCCTCGATGCCGAAGATGCCGGCCATGATCACGTCGAGCGTGATCGCCTGCATGCGCGGCGCCAGGGCCAGCGGCTCGCCCACCGGCCAGCCGTCGATCTCCCGGACCGCGGCGCGCTCGATCATCGCCTCGTAGCGGGCGATCGCCTCGCCGTGGAAGGGCGGTAGCAGCAGCTTGCGCTGGCGCATGTGGCGCGGGCCGACCGCGGTCAGAACCGAGTTGGGGCCGACGATCGGGCGCAGCGGCGACTCGCCGGTGAGCGAGGGCGCCTGGTCGGGCTTGGCCGTGAACAGCGACTGCACGTGGTCGGGGTGGCAGGTGATGGCCGGGCGTCCGGGCACGACCCCGTGCATGCGAAAGACGTCGCCGTGCATCCGGCGCGCGCGGAAGACGAACTCGATCTGGCGCTGGCTGAAGCGCAGCACCTGGAGGGTCCGCGGCAGGTCGATGTGCGGGGGCGACGGCCGCTCGGCCGCCTCCTCGGGCGACAGCGGCCCGGCGGGCGAGGGCGGCGCCTCACCGATGAGGGATGCCTCGGCATCGGGGCCGAGCTCGACGCTCTCAGCTAATGCCATTGCTCCATGGTACATCATTTGATGTCGTATCGTGGTCAGTCGTCATGCGCCTCGCCGGCGTCGTCGCTCGAGTCGTCGCCGTGGTCGTCTGAACCGGTGGTGGTCGTCGGCGACCGGCGGCCGCTGCCCGACCCGGAGGCGTCGTCGCCGGAGCCCCTGCTCGCCCCGGCGTCGCCGCGGGCGGCGTCATCGCGAGCGGTGTCGTCGCGGGGGGTCGTCGCGGGCGCGACCGTGGTCACGTCCGACGGCGGCACGAGACCCTCCGTGCCCAGCGTCGGCTCGCCGCGCAGACCCACGTCCTGGGCCACCAGCCGGCTGGCCGTGTAGGAGACGCCGACGGCGACCACGAGCCCGAGGACGGCCAGCGCCACCCAGGCGGCGATCGCTCGCCCGCGGCGGCTCATGCGTGGCTCCCGGCCAGCGGTGCGCGCGCCGGCGCTGGCACCGTCACACGCGCGATCGCCCCGCCGCCCGGTCGACGCGTCAGCGTCGCCTCGCCGCCCCAGCTCTCGCACAGCTCGCGGACGATCGCCAGGCCCAGACCGGTGCCACCGGGCGTCCGCCGCCCCGCCGAGCCACGATGGAAGCGCTCCCACACGAGCTCCTCCTCCCCTGCCTCCAGCCCGGGACCGCGGTCGCGGACCTCCAGCGCTCCGTCGACCACCGCCAGCTCGACGAGCGATCCCGGCGGGGCGTAGCGCAGCGCGTTCTCGACCAGTGCGTCCAACGTCCGGTCGAGGTCATGACCCGGCGCCCAGGCGTCGACCCGTCCCTTGGCCGGCGCCACGTCCAGGTGCACGCCGGTCGCGTCGGCCAGCGGGCGCAGCCGCCTTGCGCCGCGCTCAGCGACCGCCGCGAGGTCCAGCCGCTCCGGCGGCGCGTCGGGCTCGCCCGCCCGCGACAGCACGAGCAGCTCCTCGACGACGCGGGCCATGCGGTCGACCTCGGCCATCGCGCCGTCCAGCTGCTCGTCGGCCTCCGGGCCCACGCCGATCGCGCGCGCCTCCTCGATGCGCAGGCGGATGCCGGTCAGCGGCGTGCGCAGCTGATGGGAGGCGTCGGCGACGAAGGCGCGCTGCACCGTGAGCATCCGGCCCAGCCGCGCCGTCATCTCGTTGAAGGACCGGGCCAGGGAGCGCTGCTCGCGGCTGCCCTCGTCGGGCGCCCGTGCCTCCAGGTCGCCGTCGGCCACCTGCCGGGCGGCCAGCTCCAGACGGCCGATCGGGCGCGCGATGCCCCGCGCGATCAGCAGCCCGGCGCCGAGGCCGAGCAGCAGCACGACGGCACCCAGCAGGACGAGCGCCAGCGTGATCCGGCGCACCGCGTGATCGACGGCGGCGACGCTCTGGGTGACGCGCACCGCTCCCACCGTGCGACCGCCGGAGACGATCGGCACCGCCGTCGCCAGCAGCTCGGTGCCCAGCGACGTGCTGTGGCGCGTCCCCTGGCGGTAGGCGCCGCCCAGCGCGGCGGCGATCTCGGGGCGGCTGGCATACGACGAGCCGACCTGCTGGGTGCCGGCGCTGTCGGCCAGGACGATGCCGGAGGCATCGACGATCAGTACGCGCCCCTGCACGTCCGCGGCCGCGGTGCGCGCGAGGCCGTCCAGCTGCTCGCGCGCGGACGGCCCCAGCAGATCCCCGGCCGCCGCGGCGACGAGATCGGCCTGGCCCTCGGCCTGTGCGCGCACCTCACCGTCGACGCGGTCGCGCAGGCTGAGCGCGAGCGGCACCTCCAGCGAGATGATCGCCACCAGCAGCACGTAGGCGACCGCGAGCAGCACGCCGGTGCGCAGCCGCATCGCTCAGGCCTCCGGCGGGCGGAAGCGGAAGCCGACGCCGCGAACGGTCTCGATCCAGGGCGGACCGGGCGGAGCGTCGCCGAGCTTGCGCCGCAGCATCGCGACGTGCACGTCCAGCGTCTTCGTCGAGCCGAACCAGTTGGTGTCCCACACGTCGGACATCAGGTCCTCGCGGGTGACCACGCTGCCCGCATCGCGCATCAGGCGCTCCAGCAGGTCGAACTCCTTGCGCGACAGCTCCAGTGCCCGCCCGTCCAGCGACGCCCGGCGGGCCGCGACGTCCAGCACGAGGCCGGCGACCGCGTGGGTGCGCGGTCGCACCGCGTCGCGGCTGCGGCGCAGGACGGCCCGCACGCGGGCGATCACCTCCGCGCTGCTGAACGGCTTGACCACGTAGTCGTCGGCGCCGAGCTCCAGGCCGACCACGCGATCCAGCTCGCTGCCGCGAGCGGTGAGCATCAGGATCGGCACGTCGGACTCGCGGCGCAGCTCGCGGCAGACATCGCGGCCGTCCCCGTCGGGCAGCGTCAGATCGAGCAGGACGAGATCGGGCGGCCGATCGCGCGCCGACCGCAGCGCGTCGTCCGCCCGGGTGACGATCTCGGGGTCGAACCCCTCCCGGCGCAGAGCCAGCGCGAACGGCTCGGCGATCGACGCCTCGTCCTCGACGAACAGGATCCGCGGCCGATCGACGGTGGCTTCCATGGCGCCATTCTGGCGGGTGCGTGGCCGCCGAGCCCCGCTCGCGCAGAAGTTTTGCGGTCTCTTTGCCAAGGCCTGGACGGCTGCTGGAGCGTGGTGGCGCAAGCTGGCGTCGTCCCAACGTCCGGGAGGCACCGACTGCCATGCAGAGAAGCACGATCACCGCAGTGACGATCGCCGCGCTGGCGGCCCTCGGGGGCGCCGCCGTCGGGGTCGCCACCTCGAGCGCCCCCGCGCCGCAGGCCGCGACGGCCAGCGCGGCCCCTCCGCCGCCGCGGCACCCAGGTCGTGCGCACCACCGTCCACCGTGTGCGCCACGTGCGCGATCGCGCGCCGTCCGCCGCGCCGGCGGCCGCGCCGACCCGCACCGCAGCGCCCGCGCCGGCACCGGCACCGGCACCCGCAGCCGCGCCCGCGCCCGTCGTGGTCGCCGCCGCCGCCGCTCCACCGGCCCGTGGCGAGCCCGAGCACTCCGAGGGCCGCGAGGACGCGGGCCACGAGCACGGCGGGGAGGGCGCCGAGCATGACGACTGAGCGTCGCCGTCTGCCCCGCCCGCCGCGCGCCCGCCTGATGGTGCTGGGCTCGATCGCGCTCTTCGCCGCGATCCTGGCGCTGCTGGCCGCCCAGCTGCGCGCCGGGCGCGACCCGGCGCTGAGCGCGCAGGTGACCCCGGTCGCCCCCCAGCGCCAGGCTGCCGTCGTGCGCATCGAGAAGCGCGTCGTGATCACGACCGTGCACCATCGCCCCGCGCCCACGCCCACGCCGGCTGCGCCGGCGCCCGCATCGGCACCGGCACCGGCACCGGTCGCGGCCGCCCCCGCGCCCGCGCCCACCCCCGCCCCCGCGCCGGTCGCCGCGCCCGCACCGGCCCCCGCACCAGCGCCGGCCCCGGTCGTCACGAGGGCGTCATGAGCGTCCACGAGGAGCAGGTCCCCAGCATGGGCACGCAGGCGCGCCTGCTCGTCGACGCCGACGAGCAGGTGGCGCGCCGCGCGCTGGACCGGGCCCGCCGGCGGCTGGCCGAGCACGAGGCGCGCCTGTCGCGCTTCCGCGCCACCAGCGAGCTATCGGCGCTCAACCGCGACCCGCGCCCCGCCGTGCCCGCGTCCGCGCTGCTGTGCGATGCCGTCCGCGCGGCGCTGTGGGCCGCCCGCCGCAGCGGAGGGCTGGTCGATCCGTGCCTGCTCGACGCGCTCGAGCGCGCCGGCTATCGCGCCTCACGGGCCGGCGCGCAGCGCACGCCGCTCGATGCGCTGCTGGCCGACGCGCCGGCGCGTCGCACCGGCCGCGCCGCACCGGCGCCGCGCTGGCGCGACGTGCTCGTCGACGCCGGCGAGATCCACCGGCCGCCCGGCCTGCGCCTGGATCTCGGCGGAACGGCCAAGGGGCTTGCCGCCGACCGCCTGGCCGTCGAGCTGTCGCACCTGCCGCGCGCCGCCATCGACCTCGGCGGCGACGTGCGCGTGATCGGGACCCAGCTGGACGAGCAGCCGTTCGCGATCGCCGTCGAGCATCCCCTGACCGGCGACACCGCCGAGGTGCTGCAGCTGGCCGGCGGCGCCGTCGCCACCTCCGGCCTCTCGCGGCGCGCCTGGCGCAGCGGCGACGGAGCCGCCCACCACCTCATCGACCCGGCGACCGGCACGCCGGTCTGGAGCGGCCTGATCGCGGTCACCGCGATCGCCCCGACCGCGCTGGAGGCCGAGACCCTGGCCAAGGCGGCGCTGCTGTCCGGGCCCGCGGGCGCGCGCCGCTGGCTGAGCCGCCACGGCGGCTTCGCCTTCGACGAGGATGGCCGCGTCGACGCCGTCGACGCCACCCCTCAGCCGGTCGTGGTGGTCGCATGACCGGTCCCGACCCGCTCACCCACGGCTGGTGGCTGGCCAGCCGCTCGGCCGGCATCGTCGCCATGCTCCTGGTCACCGTCGCGGTGATCGCGGGGCTCCTGCTGGGCGGGCGCATGACGCGCCGGCCGGGCATGGCCCGTGTCGTCATGGCCGTTCACCAGCAGGCGGCGCTGGCCGGCCTGGTCGCGATCGCGGTCCACGGCCTGACGCTGATCGCCGACCCGTGGCTGCGTCCCGGCATCGCCGGCGTCGTCGTCCCGTTCGCGATGCCCTACCGGCCGCTGTGGACCGGGCTGGGGATCGTCGCCGCCGAGCTGGCGATGCTGCTCGGGCTGAGCTTCTACGCACGCCGGCGCATCGGCCCGCGGCGGTGGCGCATCGCCCATCGGATGACGCCGATCGCCTATGCGCTCTCGGTTGCGCATGTTCTCGGCGCGGGCACCGACGCGGGCAGCGTGTGGCTGCGCGGCCCGCTGCTGGGCTCGGTCGGTGTGGTCGCCGCGCTCCTGGTCGCGCGGGTGGCCGGACGGCGTGCCCCGACGGCTCAGCCGGCGCCCCGACCGGCCCCGTGACCGGCAGGGTGTCGTCACACCGGCGCCAGCGCGAGACAGATCGTCGCCATCGCGGCCGCTGATCGCCTGCTTCCATGTTGAGCATGAGCACGCCCACGCAGACGCAGACGTTGTCGCACTGGATCGGCGGGCAGGCCGTGGAGGCGTTCGGCCGAGCGGTTCGGGGAGGTGACCGAGTCGGCCACCGGCGAGGTCGTCGCGCGGGTGCCCTTCGCCACCGGCGAGGTCGTCGACCAGGCGGTGCGGGCCGCCCAGGACGCGTGGGTCGTCGGGCTGGCGCGACAGCCTCGGTCGGCCAGCGCAGCAAGGTCCTGTTCGCGTTCCGCGAGCTGCTCAACGCCGCACCGCGAGGAGCTCGCGGCGCTGATCACCGCCGAGCACGGCAAGGTCGTCTCCGACGCGCTGGGCGAGGTGCAGCCGCGGCCTGGAGGTCGTCGAGTTCGCCTGCGGCATCGCCGCAGCTGCTCAAGGGCGAGATTCAGCGACAACGTGTCGACCGGCGTGGACTCCTACTCGATGCGCCAGCCGCTCGGCGTGGTGCGCCGGCATCACGCCGTTCAACTTCCCGGCGATGGTCCCGATGTGGATGTTCCCGGTGGCCATCGCCTGCGGCAACACCTTCGTGCTGAAGCCGTGCGAGCAGGACCCGTCGGCGCCGATCGCTGCATCGCCGAGCTGTGGCGCGAGGCCGGGCCTGCCCGACGGCGTCTTCAACGTCGTCCACGGCGACAAGGAGGCGGTCGACGCGCTGCTCGCCCATCCGGACGTCGCGGCCGTCAGCTTCGTCGGCTCCACGCCGATCGCCCGCTACGTCTACGAGACCGGGACCGCGCACGGCAAGCGCGTGCAGGCGCTCGGCGGCGCCAAGAACCACATGCGTCGTGCTGCCCGACGCCGACCTGGACCTGGCCGCCGACGCCGCGTGTCGGCGCCGGCTACGGCTCGGCCGGGGAGCGCTGCATGGCGATCTCGGTCGCCGTCGCCGTCGGCGGCGCCGCCGAGCCGCTGGTGGCCAAGATCAAGCGAGCGCATGGCGCACGCTGCTCGTCGGCCGACGGCACCGATCCGGACGCCGACATGGGCCCGCTCGTCACCGAGCGCGCACCGCGACAAGGTCGCCGGCTACATCGACGCCGGCGCAGGCCGAGGGCGCGACCCTCGTCGTCGACGGCCGCGACCTGCGTCGTCGACGGCCACGAGCAGGGCCACTTCGTCGGCCCGACGCTGTTCGACCACGTCACGCCCGGCATGACGATCTACAACGAAGAGATCTTCGGCCCGGTGCTCGTCGTCGTGCGCGTCGACAGCTACGACGAGGCGATGGCGCTCATCAACGGCAACCCCTACGGCAACGGCACCGCGATCTTCACCACGACGGCGGCGCCGCCCGCGCGCTTCGAGCACGACGTCGACGGCCGGCATGGTCGGCATCAACGTGCCGATCCCGGTGCCGATGGCGTACCACTCCTTCGGCGGCTGGAAGTCCTCGCTGTTCGGCGACCAGCACATGCACGGCCCCGAGGGCGTGCGCTTCTACACCCGCGGCAAGGTCGTCACGCGCCGCTGGCCGGACCCGTCGCACCGCGGCGTCAACCTCGGCTTCCCCGTGATGGACTAGATGAACTGACGGCCGCCGTCGACGACCAGCGTCTGGCCGGTGACCATGCGCGCCGCGTCTGAGGCCAGGAAGACGGCGCTGCCGACCATGTCGTCGGGCTGCAGCGCCTGTTTGATCGCGCCGCGCGCCACCCCGTAGGAGCCAGCGTCCGCGAACAGGTCGAGGCTGGCCTCGGTGAGCGTGAAGCCGGGCGCGAGGGCGTTGACGCGCACGCCGTCACCGCCGAGCTCGCGCGCCAGAACGCGGGTGAGCGCGATCACCCCGCCCTTCGAGGCGACGTAGTGCGCAAACAGCGGCGAGCCGCTGAGGACGGTGGCCGAGGCGACGTTGACGATCGCCCCACCCTGCTCGCGCAGCGCCGGCGCGCACGCACGGGCGCACAGCCACGGCCCGCGCAGGTTGACGGACATCACGCGCTCCCAGTCGGCCAGCGGGATCTCGTCGAACGGCGCGCGCTCCAGCCCCGCATAGACGGCGGCGTTGGACACCAGCACGTCGATCGTGCCGAAGGCCTCGGTCGCGCGCGCGGCCATCGCCAGGGTCGAGGCCTCCTCGGCGACATCGACGTGCACGGCGAGCGCATCGGCGTCGAGTGCGTCGACGGTCTCGCGCGCGGCGTCGAGGTCGACGTCGGCCACCACCACCCGCGCACCGGCACCCGCGAAGCCGTGGGCGAAGGCGCGACCGAGCCCGCCGCCGGCGCCCGTGATGACGGCGACGCGGCCCTCCAGGACGCCGATCACGACGCGCTGCGCACCGGGTCGTCCAGCTCGGCGAACCGCAGCAGCCGTGCCGTCTCGGCCAGCTCGGCGCGGGCGATCTCCCGGGCCGTCTCGGTGAACAGGCGCTCCTCGAGCATCACCTGCACACGCTCCCCGTAGGCGCTGGGGGTCTCGCCCCACCAGTCGCAGGCGATCGCCGTGCCGACGACGGAGAAGCGCCACAGCGCGTCCGCGTCCTTGACCAGCTCGTCGTTGCGCGAGATCGCCTGGGGCCGCGTGTCGTGGCCGTCGATGATCGTGGTGACCTCCTCGACGACCGCGTCCGCGTAGTCGAGGCCCTCGAGGATCTCGCGCGCCAGCCGAGCGCCCTCCCGCTCATGCGCGTAGCGCACGTCGGCCTCCATCGCGTTGGCGCCGAAGGCCTCCGTGAGCATCGCCTGCTGGTCGACGACCGCCCAGCCGATGTCGTGCAGCAGGATGGCCAGCAGCACGACCTCGGGGTCGGCCTCGGGGTGGCGCTCCAGCAGCCGCTGGGCGTAGTCGTAGGCGAGCGGGATGTGGATGTCGTTCTTGCGCGTGCGCATGTAGGGCAGCGCCGCCGCCCACACCGCGGAGTGGTCGATCTCGGGCATCAGTCCAGGATCGTGACAGTCCCGTTGGTCCCGTCGACGCGCACGTGCTGCCCGGTCTGGATCGTCGTGGTCGCCGACCCGGTGCCGGTCACCGCCGGCAGGCCGTACTCGCGGCAGATGATCGCCGCGTGGCTCATCATCCCGCCGATGTCGGTGACCGTCGCGGCGATGCGCGCGAACACCGGCCCCCAGCTGGGCGCCGTGATGCGGGCCACGAGCACCTCGCCCTCGCGGACGTCGGCCAGCTCGCCGGCGTCCTCGATGACGCGCGCCGCCCCCTCCACGACGCCGGGCGAGGCCGCCATGCCGCCCAGGTGGTCGCCGTGGGCGGCGGCCGACAGCCAGCCGGTCACCGCCTCGGTGGTGATGCCGTAGAGCATGATCGTGAACGGCTCGGTGATGACCGCGGGCGGCTCGTTCATCGCCGGCACCGGCGGCTTGCGCTCCAGTGCGGCCAGGATCCGCTTGCGGCGCGCGATCTCGCCGGGCCAGTGGTAGGGGCCCATCGGCTCGACGCCGACCGCCCAGCCGTTGGCGTAGTCGAAGATCACCTGCTGCAGCTCGTCGCGGCGCAGGTAGAAGATGTCGTCGGCCTCGCCCCAGAAGCGCGCGTCGGCGAGCACCTGGCCCAGCTGGCGGATCTTGCGCCAGAACAGCGACATCGCCCAGTGCTCGATGTAGAAGTTGTGGTCCTCGACGTAGGGGAACACCAGCCGCGACAGCCCGAGCTTCTCGTCGAACACCGCGCGGGCCTCGTCGTCGGGCAGCAGCTCGCGGTACTCGGCGGTGATGCGGTCGCGCTCGGCGCGGATCTCCTCGCTGGGACGGTCGATCGGCTCGCCGGCCTGCACGCGCTGGACGTAGTCGGCCAGGAAGCCGAACGGGATGTCGAGGTCGTCCAGCCACACGCTGTCGCTGGAGTACATGCCGTTGCCCGAGGAGAAGTTGAACCACGGGTCCTTGGCCGCCTCCCAGGCGGCCAGCCACTCCGCCCCGCCCGGCCGCTGGGAGATCGCCGCCAGTCCGGCGTCGAGGTCGGCGGCCCCGCTGATGGTGTCGGCGAGACCCAGGTCGACGGCGAGCTTGGCCAGCCGCTTGAGCTCGTCGTCGGGCCGGAACAGCACGACGTCGATGCCCTGGACCATCTTGGCGATGCCCTGGTCGGCGACGCCGGGCAGCGCCTCCTTGCAGAAGGTGAAGAAGTCCAGGTAGGCGACGTAGCCGAGGTTGAGGAACTCGAAGTGGTACTGGAAGGCCTCGTAGGCCAGCTCGATCGCCCGGTCGTAGTTGACGGCCAGGTCGAACGTCGGGTCCAGCCCCTCGCCGCTCGTGACGTCCTCCAGCGGGACGACCTCGGGCAGCGGCTCGAAGGTGATCGCCTCCAGGTCGGCGATCACCCGGCGCACCTTGCGCTCCCAGTTCTCCAGCAGCGACGGCCAGTTGGCGAAGTAGTGCCCGGCGCGCTCCATGAACTGCGGCACCCGCGCGGGGATGTCGGCCTCGGGCACCGGCACCGGGCTCATGTACAGGTAGCCGTTGTGGACCCGGTAGTCGATCCCGTTGGCCGGCGGGATCATCAGGTGGCGGGTGTTGTACTGGCCCAGGCCCTTGCAGGCGAACTCGACCGTGATCATGTCGAACGGCTTGAAGACGGTCGGCCAGTGCTGCAGGTCGGCAAACCAGAAGCGCGACTCCTCGAACTCGCGGCGGTCCTCGCGGAACAGCACGTGGTACGGATACAGCGCCTCCCAGCCCTCGGCGCCCTCCGGCGCGGGGTCCTCGTAGGGGCTGACGAACCGGTTGACCTCAATGGCGGACATCGGCGGGGCTCCTCGCGGCCAGCGGGTTGATCAGGGTGTTGGCCATCGACGTCAGGCCGGTGGCGTAGGCGTTGGGGACCGGCGCGGACGGCTCCTTGTTGGCCCACACCGTCTCGGGACGGCTCTGCAGCAGGACGACCTCGCCGTCGGTCAGCGCCCATTCGACGTCCTGCGGGCAGCCGTAGTGGCGCTCGGCGCGCTTGGCCAGCTGCGCGACGGCGCGCAGCTGTCCGGCGTCCAGGCACGGGCGCGCCGCGCGCGCCGGATCGACGTCGCGCTCCACGGTGCGCCCGGCGGCCGGGTCGGCCACCAGCTCGACGTGCTTGTCGCCGATCGTCTGCTCCAGCGGCTCCAGCAGCACCTTGTCGACCACGAAGTGGTCGGGCGTCACGCTGCCGCTGACGATCGTCTCGCCCAGTCCGTAGCTGGCGTCGATGACGATCTTCGTCCGATCTCCGCTGCCCGGGTGCATGCGTCATGGCCACGCCCGCCGCCTCGGCGTCGACCATCCGCTGGACGACGACGGCGATGGCGATCTCGGCCTCGTCGACGACGTGGTCGGCGCGGTAGGCCAGCGAGCGCGCCGAGTACAGGCTCGCCCAGCAGCGGCGCACGTGCTCGACGACGGCGTCGGCTCCGACCACCCACAGGTAGGTGTCCTGCTGGCCGGCGAACGACGTGTCGGCGCCGTCCTCGGCGGTGGCGCTGGAGCGCACCGCGACGGGCACGTCGTCGCCCAGCTCGGCGTAGCCGGCGCGGATCGCCGATTCCACGTCGACCGGCAGCTCGGCGCCCTCGATGAGCGCCCGGATGCGCGCGGCGGTGGCCTCCAGCGCCGCCGTGTCGGTGGTGTCCAGCGCGGCAAGCGCCGCCGACACGTCGACGCGCACGCCGGCGCGGGCGGCCTCGAAGGCCGCGGTGGTGACCACGTAGCCGGGTGGCACCGGCAGGCCGGCGGCGGTCATCGCGGCCAGGCTGGCGGCCTTGCCGCCGACCGTGCGCACGTCCACCGGGCAGCGTTGAAAGGGGGCGGCCAGCGGCGGCGGCCACCGCACGAGCACGTGGGCCGGCGCGCGGAATGTCGTGTTGGCGGTGTAGTCGAACGGCTGATCCTCGGCCAGGCGCAGCTCCGGGCCCAGGCGCCGCGTCAGCTCCTCCAGCGCGACCCGCGCCTCCAGCCGGGCCAGCGGCGAGCCCAGGCAGAAGTGGATGCCCAGGCCGAAGGACAGGTGCCGGCTGGCGTTGTCGCGCCGCAGGTCGATGCGCTCGGGGTCGGGGAAGACGTTCTCGTCGTGGTTGGCCGAGCCCAGCAGCAGCAGCAGATTCGTCCCCGCCGGCAGCTGCACGCCGCCGACCACCGCGGGGCGCTTGGTCACCCGCTTCCAGGCGAACACCGGGGAGCACAGGCGCAGCAGCTCCTCGACGGCGCCGGGGATCAGCTGCGGATCGGCGCAGATCGCCTCCCACGCCTCGTGCTGGGTCAGCAGCTCGCGCATGCCGCTGGACAGCAGCGCGGTCGTCGTCTCGTGGCCGGCGGTCAGCTGGCCGTAGACCAGCCCGGCGATCTCGTCCAGCTCGATCTGGTCCTCGCCGGCCTGGTAGATGCGCACGAGGTCGCCGGGGAGGTCGTCGCTGCGGCTCCTGCAGCCGGGCGCGCACGAGCTCCCGGCAGTAGTTCCAGTAGCGCACGAGGTTTGCGGCGTGGTAGGGCCTGCTCGTCGACGGGCAGCTCGCCGAAGTTCAGGTAGACGCGGCTCTGGGCCCACTCCTTGACCTTGGCCACGTCCTCCTCGGGGACGCCGAGCAGGCGGAAGATGACCAGCGCCGGCAGCTCGTAGGCCAGCTCGCTGACGATGTCGGCCTCCCCGCGGGCGGCGAAGCGGTCGATCATCGACGTGGCGATCTCGCGGATCTCGGGCTCCATGCCGGCCACGCGCCGCGGCGTGAACGCCTTCTTGATGAAGCCGCGCAGCCGGGTGTGGTCGGGGGGCTGGCGCGCGGACAGGCCGCTGGTGAGCGAGAAGCCGCCCTCGTCGAGGATGCGCTGCACCTCCGGTGGGCGTGCCCGGAACGGGGTCTGCGTGTTCTCCGACGAGAACGTCGCGGGATCGCGGAAGATCTCGCGGATGTCCTCGTAGCGGGTGACGACCCACCAGCCCAGCTGGGGGCTGTAGAAGATCGGCGTCTCGGCTCGCGCCCGCGCGTTGAACGCGAACGGATCCGTCAGGTCGAACGGCTCGAAGTCACGGGCCAGTGCGGCGTGCGGGCACGCCGGAGCGGTGGTGGTCGCGGACACCCCTCCTCCTTCCTCTCTCGCCGGCGACGGTACCTGCGGCTCCGCGCGCCACGTAGGCGATCGTTCGCCACAGGCGAACGCTGGGCGTAGGCTGACGCGCATGGCCCAGGAAGACCCCCTGCGCTCGGTCTCGATCGCCATGTCGATCCTCGAGTGCTTCACGGTCTCGCCCGAGCTGGGCCCGTCGGCCGTCGCGCGCGAGGTCGGGATCGCCAAGTCGACCGCCTCGCGCATGCTGGCGGTGATGGCCTCGCGCGGTGTGCTCGAGCGGCGCGAGGGCGGCCGCTACCGCCTGGGCCTGCGGATGTTCGAGTACGGCCAGCTGGCGCTCAACCGGCTCAACGTCTTCGAGGTCGCCGTCCCGGTGCTGGCCGGTCTGCGCGATCGCGTGCGCGACCTCGTCCAGCTGGGCGTCCCGATCGGCTCGGAGGTCCTGTTCCTGGATCGCTTCGAGACCCCGTCGCTGGACCCGCGCTTCCACGGCCCGGTGTGGCGGCGCGTACCCAGCCACTCGTCCTCCTCGGGCCGGGCCATCGCCGCCTTCAACCCGGCCGTGGCGCGCGCGATCTTCGAGGCCGGGATGGTGCGCCACACGCGCTACACGATCGTCGAGCCGCGCCGCCTGGCCGAGGTGCTCGTCGAGGTGCGCGCCCGCGGGTGGGCGACGGCCGACGAGCAGCTCGAGGAGGGCTACACGTCGGTGGCCGCCCCCGTGCTGCTGCGCGACGACGACGGCGGGGTGCGTGCGGTCGCGGCGGTGTCGGTCGTGGGGCCCAGTGCGCGGCTGCGCCGCCCCGGCGGGATCCAGACGATCGCCGGGCACGCCGTGCGCGCCGCCGACCAGATCGGCGAGACGCTGTCGCGGGCCGCGTCAGGCGCGTAGCTCGCGCCGCAGGATCTTGCCGCTGGTGGTCTTGGGCAGCTCGGCGCGCAGCTCGATCGAGCGCGGGGCCTTGTAGGCGGCCAGGCGCTCGCGGCAGTGGGCGGCGAGCTCGTCGGCCGTCGCCTCCTGCCCGGGGCGCAGCGCGACGAAGGCGGCGACCGTCTCGCCGCGGTAGGCGTCGGGCAGCCCCACCACCGCCGCCTCGCGCACGGCCGGGTGCGCGTACAGCACGTCCTCCACCTCGCGCGGCCAGACCTTGTAGCCGGAGGCGACGATCATGTCCTTCTTGCGGTCGACCAGGTAGGTCCAGCCGTCGGCGTCGCGGAAGGCGACGTCGCCGGTGCGCAGCCAGCCGTCGGCGTCGCGCAGCCGCGCGCTCTCGGCCGGCTTGTTCCAGTAGCCCGACACCATCCACGGCCCGCGCACGAGCAGCTCGCCGGCCTCGCCGTCGGGCAGGTCGGCGCCCTCGTCGGAGACGATGCGCATCTGCGTCTGGAAGATCGGGCGGCCGATGGAGAGGGTCCCCGAGGCCGGGTCGACGGGCGCCCGCGCGCCGACCGGCACGCCGTGGCTGATGCAGGTGGTCTCGGTCATCCCGTAGCCGGGCACGATCGGCGCCCCGAAGCGGCGCTCGAACTCGTCGACCACCGCTGGCGGGATCGGGGCGCCGCCGCTGAGCCAGCGGCGCATCGATGACACGTCGGCCCGTGCGGCGTCCGTCGCGTTGAGCAGCGCGATGAACGCGGTGGTGGCGCCGGCCGTCCAGGTCACGCGGTGACGCTCGATGAGGGCCAGTGCGCGGTTGGCCTCGAAGCGGTACGGCACGACCATCGTGGCCGCGGTCGACAGCCAGGCGCCGACGCCCGCCGTCAGCCCGGTGGCGTGGAAGAACGGCGCGAAGGCGAGCAGCACCTCGTCGTCGCCGTCGATCTGGAAGTAGCGCACGTAGGCCTCGGCGGCGGAGGCGAGGTTGGCGTGGGAGACGAGCGCCCCCTTCGGCTGCCCGGTCGTGCCCGACGTGTAGGTGAGCATGGCCAGGTCGCCGGGCGCGGGGGTGCGCGCGGCGGCGGGCCGGCGGCCCGCGTGCTCGGCGGCCAGTGCCTCGACCTGCTCGGCGTCCAGCAGCATCAGCGCGCCGCTGTCGCCCACCAGCAGGTCGACCTCGCGCGGCGTGTACATCGGGTTGACCCCGACGCCGACGGCGCCCAGCTTCCACAGCGCCAGGCAGGTCAGCGGGTAGGCGGGCACGTTCTGGGTCTGCAGCGCGACGCGCTCTCCGGCGCGCACGCCGCGGGCCTCCAGGCCGGCGGCCAGCGCGTCGCTGGCGGCATCGACCTCCTGCCAGCTCCAGGCCGAGTCCTCGTAGCGCAGCGCGTCGCGCGAGCCCCCGCGCGCGAGCGCGGCGCGCAGCATGGAGACCATGTCGCCGTGGGCCGGCTCGATGCGCTCCCCCATCGGCGACAAGCCTACTCGGCGTAGATCGCGCGCAGCCAGACGCCGACGAGCACGTCCAGGGCGCCGTCCTCGTCGACCGCGGGCTGCTGGCCGGCGAACGTCGTGTGCAGCACGCGCTCGTTCATCCACACCAGCGCGGTGGCCAGGTCGCGAGCCGGCAGGCCCGCCGGCGCCGCCCCGCGCTCGCGCTCGAACTCGATCAGCGTGGCGGCCTCGGCCACCCACTGCTCCATCGCCCGACCCCACAGCGCGCGCACCTCGGCGCTGGACGCCCACGCGTCGGCGCCGGCCAGCGTGACGGCGCGGTGCGTGCGGAAGGCGTCGTGAAACGCGCGCAGCGCCGCGCGGATGGCGCTCTGCGGGTCGTCGCGCAGCGCGGCCACGGTGTCGCCCCGCGCCGCCTGCGCCTCGTCGATGATGCGCTCGAACAGCGACAGCAGGACGGCCTCCTTGGAGGCGAAGTAGAAGTAGAAGGCCGAGCGCGACAGCCCGGCCGCCCGCGCGACGTCGTCGACGGACAGGTCGTGGAAGGAGCGGGTGGCCAGCAGCTCCTCGAAGGCCGACATGATCAGCTGCTCGCGCTCGTCGCCGCGCATCTTCGCGGCTCGGCGACCGCGCGAGGGACGGCTGTCGGGGCTGGCCATGGGTTCCCACAGCCTAGCGGTTTTCGACGCCGTGTCGACGATCTCGACGGCCTGTCGATATAGTGGCCTCCCATGGCCGCAACCGTCGCCGACGCCCCGACGCGCACCGAGCCCGCGACCGAGCACGTCGATGTGCTCATCGTCGGGGCGGGCCTGTCGGGCATCGGCGCGGCGCGCCACCTGCAGGAGCGCCGGCCGCGCGACTCGTTCGCGATCCTCGAGGCGCGCGACGCGCTCGGCGGCACCTGGGACCTGTTCCGCTACCCCGGCATCCGCTCGGACTCCGACATGTACACGCTGGGGTATCGCTTCAAGCCGTGGACGAACCCCAAGGCGATCGCCGACGGGCCGGCGATCCTGGACTACGTGCGCGAGACCGCCCACGAGACCGGCATCGACCGCCACATCCGCTTCGGCCACCGCGTCGTGCGCGCCGAGTGGTCCACGCCGCTGGCGCGCTGGCGCGTCACCGCGCAGCGCACCGACAGCGGCGAGGCCGTGGAGCTGACCTGCGGCTTCCTCTACGGCTGCACCGGCTACTACCGCTACGACGAGGGCCACAGCCCCGCCTTTCCCGGCCAGGAGCGCTTCCGCGGAACGCTCGTGCACCCGCAGCAGTGGCCGGAGGACCTCGACGACGCCGGCAAGCGCGTCGTGGTCATCGGCAGCGGCGCCACCGCGGTGACGCTCGTCCCCGCCATGGCGCAGACCGCCGGCCACGTGACGATGCTCCAGCGCTCCCCCACCTACGTGGTCAGCGTTCCCGAGCAGGACCCGGTCGCGCGGGTGCTGCGCCGGTGGCTGCCGGACCGGATCGCCTATCCGCTGCTGCGCTGGAAGAACGTCGCGCTGACCACCGCCGTCTACCGCCTGTCGCGCCGCCACCCCGAGCGCATGCGTGCGCTCTTTCGCCGCGGCGTCCGGCGCCAGCTGCCCGACGACTACGCCGTCGACACGCACTTCAAGCCGAGCTACGACCCGTGGGACCAGCGCCTGTGCGCGGTCCCCGGCGGCGACCTGTTCCGCGTCATCCGCAACGGCCAGGCGTCCATCGTCACCGACACGATCGACACCTTCACCGAGACGGGGATCCGCCTGTCCGGCGGCCAGCACCTGGAGGCCGACATCGTCGTCACCGCCACGGGGCTGAACCTGCTCGCGTTCGGCGGGATCGAGCTCGTCGTCGACGGGCGCGAGGTGCACCTGCCCGACACGATGGCCTACAAGTCCTTGATGCTCAGCGACGTGCCGAACTTCGCCTACGCCCTGGGCTACACGAACCTGTCGTGGACGCTCAAGGCCGACCTGACCGCGGAGTACGTCTGCCGGCTGCTCACCCACATGGAGCGCACGGGCGTGGCCGTCGCGGTGCCCGTGCGCGACCCCGGCGTGCACGAGGCGCCGTTCCTGGACTTCCAGGCCAACTACGTGCTGCGCTCGGTGCAGGACTTCCCCAGGCAGGGCGCGGTCGCGCCCTGGAAGGTGCACATGGACTACGTCCGCGACCTGCTGATGCTGCGCCGCGGGTCGGTCACCGACGGGATGCGCTTCTCGGGCACACGCGCTTCACGCGGCGAGCACGACCGCGTCGCCGTTCAGGGAGCCTCCGGGGCGATGGCCGGGCAGGCTACGCGGCCAGCGGCGCGGCCTGGGTCTCCAGGGCCCGCTTGAGGCGGCGCTCGCCCTCGACCGTCAGCAGCCAGCCGTCGGATGTCCGACACAGCAGGCCGTCGCGTGACAGCTGGCTGAGCGCGCTGGAGACCGGCGGCCGCGAGGCGACGATCAGCGCGGCGATCGCCTCGTGGGTGAGGCGCACGGGCAGCAGCATCCCGCCGGGCGTCATCGAGCCCCAGCGCTCGGCCAGGCCCCAGAAGGCCAGCAGCAGCCGCTCGTCCAGGCGCGGGACGCGCGCCGTGGCCACCTGGAGGCTGACCCGGCCGACCACCGAGCTCGCACGCCACGCCAGCCGTCGCAGCACCGACGGCCAGCGCCCGGCCAGCGCGACCACGCGGTCGTCGAGCCGGGCCAGCGTGGCGGGCGCGACGACGGTCCAGTGGACGTCGACGCTGACCGGCGAGGGCAGGTCCTCCCCGGGCCAGGACTGCATGACGTCGCCCGGCCCGAACAGCTGCGCGGTCGCCCGGTCTCCGATCTGGACGCTGCGCAGCACGAACCCGTCGACGACGAACACGCCGTAGGCGTTGCCGGCGCCGTAGCCGGCATGGGGCTCCTGCCAGGACCCGACCGGGACCTCGGCCGTGGTCAGCACAAGCGTCCGGCGGGCGAGCTCGAGCTGCTTGCGATCCAGCTCGGACCCGAGCTGAGCGTCGACTTCGATCAACGAGATGCTCCCCATCTGCACGCACCTCCTGGCGCGTCCCCGCCCGCCGGCTCGTGGCAACGGCCACGAGTTACCCACCGGGCGCGGAGATCATGTCCACCTTCTGCGGCGATGCTAAGGCGTTTTAGCATCTTCGGGCCGGTGGCTGCGACAGCTCGCTGCCAGGGCCGGCTCGACGGCGGGCGCCGATGAGTTCCGCCGGCGCATGCGGTCTTGGGGGCATGAGCGATTTCACGCAGGCCCCCAGCACCATCACGAGCATCAGCGTCGTGATGTTCACCGTGTCCGACGTGGACGCGGCGCTCGCGTTCTACACCGAGAAGCTCGGCTTCCAGGTGCGCGCGGACATGCGCTTCGGCGACAACGGCGAGAACCGCTGGCTCGAGGTGGCGCCCGCGGCCTCCGGAGCGGGGCTGTCCCTCAACCCGCCGATGGCCGGGCAGCCGGGCGGCGGCTCGATCGGCGTCGAGGCGTCCGACGTGTCCGCCGAGCACGCGCGCCTGAAGGCGATCGGCGGCGTGGACGTCGACGCCGAGCTGATGCAGATGCCCGGCACGCCGCGCATGTTCAGCCTCCGCGACCCCGACGGCAACCACGTCTGGGTGGTGGAGCCCACGCCAGCGAGCTGATCCGCCCGCCCGCCGGTCGGCGCAGCCCGCAGCGGACCAGCGCGAGGTCGTGGAGCGTCTCGACGAGCCCGCCGTCGTCGAGGGGCGTGTCGGATTCGAAGCCCTCGCCGTCCATCGCCCGCTGAACGAGCGCGGCGTAGACGGCTGACCGCTTGGACGGTGAAGCCGTCCCGACCCCTCTCGATGAGCAGCGCCTCGGAGGCGTCGAGCACGCGCTCGAGCGTCTCGCGGCTGCGGTTTCTGCGAGCGGGGGCCGCAGGGCGTCCGGCGAAGATGCCGGCCGACCCCGACGTCGGTCGGGTGAGCTTCGGGCTGGAGGCGGTGCGCGTCGGGGCGCTCGTGGCGCGCGGGGCCTGAGCGCGCACGCGCGCCTCCCGCGAATACCCTGCCCGGCGGCGGCCTCGCCGTCCCGCCGCGCCGCATGTCCTCCACCCCCCACGACAGCACCGCCTCGCCGACCGTCGCCGACGCGGTCGGCCGCCGCCTGGGCGCGCTGGGCGTCGACACCGTCTTCGGCCTCGTCGGCAGCGGCAACCTCGTCGCCGTCAACGCGCTGCGGGCCGGCGGCGCGCGGTTCGTGGCTGCCCGCCACGAGACCGCCGCGGTCGCGATGGCCGACGGATGGGCGCGCGTGAGCGGCCGCGTCGGCGTCTGCTCGGTGCACCAGGGGCCGGGCCTGACCAATGCCGTCACCGGCCTGGCCGAGGCGGCCAAGAGCCGCACGCCGCTGCTGCTGCTGGCTGGAGATGCGCCGGGCGCCGCGCTGACCTCGAACTTCCGCATCGACCAGCACGGCCTCGTCGCCTCGGTGGGCGTGGTGGCCGAGCGTGTCCACTCCGCCGCCAGCGCACCGGCCGACGCGACCCGCGCGCTGCGCCGGGCGGCGGTGGAGCGCCGGCCGGTGGTGCTGAACATGGCCATCGACCTCCAGGCGTCGCCGGCCGCGCCCGATTCCGACGGCGGCCATCCCGCGCCGATGCCCGCCGGCCCCGGGCCGCGCGCCGATGACGTTGCGCGGGTCGCCGACCTGGTCGCCTCCGCCCGCAGGCCGCTGATCGTCGCCGGGCGCGGTGCGGTGGTCGCCGACGCCGGCCCCGCGCTGCGCGAGCTTGGGGAGCGCTGCGGTGCGCTGCTGGCCACCAGCGCACCCGCCCACGGGCTCTTCCACGGCGAGGACTTCGCGCTGGGGATCTGCGGCGGCTTCTCCTCCCCCCTGGCCGCCGAGCTGCTCCCGCAGGCCGACCTCGTGCTGGCCTTCGGCGCCGGGCTCAACCACTGGACGACCCGCCACGGCGAGCTCATCGGCGCCGGCGCCACCGTCGTGCAGGTCGACGTCGAGCCCGCGGCGATCGGGGCCAACCACCGGGTCGACGCCGCCGTGGTGGGCGACGCCGACGCGGTCGCGCGCGCGTTGACCGAGGCGCTGCCGCCGGCCGCGTCCGGCGGATTCCGCGACCCCGCCACCGCACGGCGGATCGCCGCCGGCCGCTGGCGCGACGAGCCGTTGCGCGCCGGTGCAGGCGACGGGACGATCGACCCGCGCACGCTGTCCATCGCGCTGGCCGACCTGCTCGGCGCCGACGCGACGATCGCGGTCGACTCCGGCCACTTCACCGGCTGGCCGGCGATGTACCTGGAGGTCGACGACCCGCGCCGCTGGCTGTTCGTCAACGGCTTCCAGGCCGTCGGGCTCGGCCTCGGATGCGCGATCGGCGCGGCCGTCGCCCAACCGCGGCGAACGACCGTCGCGGTCGTCGGCGACGGCGGCCTGTTCCTGTCGCTGGGCGAGCTGGACACGGCCGCCCGCGCCGGCGCGCGCCTGCTGGTCGTCGTCTACGACGACGCGGCCTACGGCGCCGAGGTGCACCACTTCGGCCCGATGGGCCGCGACCTGTCCACGGTGCGCTTTCCCGACCGCGACCTGGCCGCGATCGCCCGCGCCAGCGGCATCGAGGCGATCACGGTGCGCGCCGAGGGCGACCTCGCGCCGGTCGCCCGCTGGCTGCAGGAGGCGACCGGCCCCCTGCTCGTCGATGCCAAGATCGATCCGTCCATCGTCGCCGACTGGCTGCCCGAGGCGTTTCGCAGCCCATGACCCCACCGACAGGAGCCGCCATGACCAGCCTCACCGCCTCGCTGCTCGACGCGCTCGCCGACGGCTCGCTGGCCGTCGTCGACCTGACCCAGCCGCTGAGCGAGAGCACGCCGGTGCTGGTGCTGCCCGAGCCGTTCGCCAACACGCCGCATCTGTCGCGCCGGCGCCTGAGCCGCTACGACGACGACGGTCCGGCGTGGGCCTGGGACGTGCTTGAGCTGGGCGAGCACACCGGCACGCACTTCGACGCGCCGATCCACTGGATCAGCGGCCGCGACGGCAAGGACGTGGCCTCCGTGGACCCCGCGCGCCTCGTGGGACCGGCGGTGGTGATCGACCGCTCCGCGCAGGCCGCGCAGGACCCCGGCTACCTGCTCACCGTGGACGACATCGAAGGCTTCGAGGCCGAGCACGGCCGCATCCCCGCCGGCGCCTGGGTGCTGTTTCGCAGCGGCTGGGACGCACGCGCCCACGACGCGCAGCAGTTCCTCAACGCCGGCCCTGACGGGCCGGTCACGCCCGGCCCCGACGTGGAGGCGGCCCGCTGGCTGGGCAGCGAGCGCGACATCGTCGGGTTCGGCGTGGAGACCGTCGGCATCGACGCGGGTGCCGCCGGCGGCTTCGACCCCGTCTACCCGGTGCACCAGTACCTGCTGGGCAACGACCGCTACGGCCTCACCCAGCTGGCCAACCTCGGCCAGCTGCCGCCCACCGGCGCGATCATCGTCGTCGCGCCGCTCAAGCTCGTCGGCGGCACCGGCTCGCCCTCGCGGGTCCTGGCCCTGGTGCCGGCACGATGAGCGCGCGACCGATCAGCGACGACCTGAGCACGCTGCAGCGCGCTCGTCGACGTCGAGGGGCGCCGCGTGCTCGACGTGGGCTGCGGCCGTGGCAACCTCGTGCTGGCGCTGGCCGACCTGGGCGCCGAGGCCACGGGGCTGGAGATCTCCGACGAGCTGCTGGCGGCGGCCCGCGCTGCCGACGCCGGGCACCGCGCCAGCTGGGTCGTGGGCCGCGCCGAGGCGCTGCCCTTCCCCGCCGCCAGCTTCGACCTGGTGGTGTTCGACAAGTCGCTGCACCACGTGCCCCTGGAGGCGATGGCGCCCGCACTGGCCGAGGCCGGCCGGGTGCTGGCCGACGACGGGCGCGTCTTCGTCGCCGAGCCGCTGCTGGAGGGCAGCTTCTACGAGGTGGTCAGCCTGGTCGAGGACGAGACCGAGGTGCGCACCGCCGCGCAGGCCGCGCTGGGCGCCGCCGAAGAGATCGGGCTGCAGTCACTGGCGGTCCGCGAGTACGACGTGGTGCAGTCGCCCGAGAGCTTCGACGCCCTGGCCGCGCACATCGCCAGCGTCGACCCCCATCGCGCGCCGATCATCGCGCAGCGCGACGCGCAGCTGCGCGAGGCCTTCGACCGCGCCGGGGCGCTCGACCCCGGCACCGGCCGGCGGACGTTCCGCCAGCCGATGCGGGCCGAGCTGCTGGCGGTCAGCCGCCGTGGGCCAGCGCCTTCGCCTTGATCTGATCGAACTCCTGCTGGGAGATCGTGCCGGCGTCCAGCAGCGACTGGGCGGTGGCGATCTCCGACGCCGGGCCGCTGGAGCCGGCGGCCTGGCGGACCTGCTCGTCGAACGCCGCCTGCGCGGCCTGGGCCTGCTTGGCGTTCCGCTCGGCGATCGAGTCGTGGTAGGCGAGCAGGTAGACCAGCACGCCCAGGACGGGGATGAAGATCACGAACACGATCCATAGAGCCTTCACGAATCCACCGATGTCGTGACGGCGGAAGACGTCCATGAAGACCATGATCGCCAGCCAGATCCAGAAGAAGAAGCCGACGAACACCAGCATCGACCACAGGATGTTGAGAAACGGATAGTCCGCGGCAAACGGGAGAGATGCCACTGCTTGACCTCCAGGGGAGTTTGTTGACAGCGGGCCAACACTCGCAGGTGCGGCCGACGCATGCACGAGGCGCCGGCCGCACCCGCAGGCGATGGCCTACCGCCGGCGGCGCACCTTCTCGCAGTCGCGGGCCACGATGTCGACGCGATCGGCCAGCACCAGGTCGGTTCCGGGGCCGCAGCTGATCGAGTCGCGCTGGCCGTCGCGCGCGTCGATGCGGTCGTTGCCGAAGGGCAGCTTGCACCACAGCGGGCCGCACTCCCCGCCGGCGCGATCGGCGGAGATGGCGTCCCGCCCGGGGCCGCCGACGATCACGTCGTCGCCGAAGCCGGCGTCGATGGTGTCGTTGCCGGGCCCGCCGTCGATGCGGTCGGGACCGTCGGAGCCGCGCAGCTCGTCGTTGCCGCCGCGGCCGACCAGGCGGCTGGCCGCGCCGACCTGGAAGGTCTCCAGGTGCTCGGAGGCGTTGGTGCCGATCAGCGTCGCACCCTGGTGCACGATCACCCGCTCGACGCCGCGCACGTCGTCGCCCTCGCCCGGACGCCCGTCGTCTGCTCCGCCGCCCAGCGTCAGCTTCACCGGCCGCAGGCCGGTGTCCAGCACGCTGTCCTCCCAGTCGGACTCGATCGTGTCGATGCCCGGGCCGCCGTCGATCACGTCGGGGGACGGGTCGAGGTTGGCGTCGCCGTTGAGCGTGTCGTTGCCGGCCCCGCCGGACAGGTGGTCGGGCCCACCGCGGCCGTCGAGCTCGTCGTCGCCGTCGCCGCCCTGCAGCGTGTCGGCCGCCGGGCCGCCCTTGAGCGTGTCGTCGCCCGCGCCGCCGTCGAGGGTGGTGGCGCCGCCGGCGTCGTAGGCGGCGCTGAGGTCGTCGTCGCCGGCGCCGCCGGCGATCGAGAAGACCGCTCCGGCGGGCAGGCCGCCGGAGATCGTGGCCCGGTCGTTGCCGTCGCCGAGGTCGACGCGCACGCCGGCCGACGGCGACCAGTCGCACACCAGCGCCCAGTCGGACTGGCGCTCGCAGCCGGCGGCGTCGACGAGCACGGCGCCGCTGCCGGTGGCGCCGCCCTCGTAGACGACGATCCGTGGCCCGTCGTAGGGCGATTGGAGGCTGAGGGCGTTGCGCTCGCCCGCCGCGGCGGTGACGAGCAGCGCGCCGTCGGGGGCGCGCGAGACGGTGGTGGCCGACGCCGACGAGGCGCCCGCGGCCGCCGCCAGGGCGGCGAGCGCAAGCGCGGTGGCGCCGCGCCGGGAGCAGGTGGTGGTGATCATGGGCGCGATCGTCGCGACGGGTGCTTGCCGCCGGCCTGCCCGGATCGGCCGCCGCTTGCCGGTCGCTTGCCGCGCGGCGTGCGACAGTGCACGGCGTGCATGTCGCGCTGCTGGGACCGCTGGAGATCTCGCTGGATGGGCGGACGGTCGCCCTCCGCGGCGCGCGGCCGCGCACGCTCCTGACGCGGCTGGCGCTCGCCCCGGGACAGGCGGTGCGCGCCGACGCGCTGGTCGAGGCGGTGTGGGACAGCGACCTGCCCGCCGATGAGCTGCACTCGCTGCAGTCGCTGGTGTCGCGGCTGCGCCGGGCCCTGGGCGACAGCGAGCTGGTGCAGGCCGCGCCGGGCGGCTACCGGCTCGCCGTCGAGCCCGACGCGGTCGACGCGGTGCGCTTCGAGCGCCTGGCCGAGGACGGCGCCACGGCGCTGGCGCGCGGGGAGCACGCCGCGGCCGTCGGGCTGCTGGACGAGGCGCTGGGGCTGTGGCGGGGGACGGCGCTGGCCGACGTCGCCGCGCACGGCTTCGCCGCTGCGGAGGCGGCCCGCCTGGACGCCCGCCGGGTCAGCGCCGCCGCCGACCGGGTCGACGCGCTGCTGGCGCTCGGTCACGGCGGGCGCGTGGTCGGCGAGCTGGAGGCGCTGCTGCGCGAGCATCCGGCCAACGAGCGCCTGGCCGGCCAGCTGATGAGCGCCCAGGTCGCGGCCGGGCTGCCGGCCGAGGCGCTGGCCACCTACGAGCGCGTGCGCGCCGCGCTGGACGCGAGGCTGGGCACGCCGCCCTCCCCCGCCCTGCAGGCGCTGCACCTGTCGGTCCTGCGCGGCGACGGCGCGGCGCCGGCCGAGTCCGCGCCCGCGGCCCGGCGCAGCAACCTCGCGGTCGCGCTGACGAGCTTCGTCGGACGCGCGCCGGAGCTGGCGCGCATCGACGCGCTGCTGGAGGCCGGCCGCCTGGTGACGCTCGTCGGACCCGGCGGGGCCGGCAAGACGCGCCTGGCGCGCGAGGCCACCGCCCGCTGGGTCGATCGCGTCAGCGACGGCGTCTGGATCGCCGAGCTGGCGCCGATCACCGACGCGGTGGAGATCGTGCCCGCCGTCCTGTCCGCGCTGGGGCTGCGCGAGACGGCGCTCGTCGACCGTCCCGGCCACCGCGCGCCGCGCGACGGGCTGGAGCGCCTGCTCGACGCGCTGGGCGACCGCGACATGATCCTCATCCTCGACAACTGCGAGCACCTGGTCACGCCCGCCGCCGAGCTGGCCGAGGCGCTGTTGGGCGGCTGCCCGCGCCTGCGCATCGTGGCCACCAGCCGCGAGCCGCTGGCCATCACCGGCGAGAGCCTCGCGCCGGTGCCGCCGCTGGCGCTGCCCGAGCCGGGGGCGGACGCCGACGAGGCGCTCGCCCATCCCGCCGTGCGGCTGTTCGCCGACCGCGCCGCCGCGGTCACCCCGGGCTTCGCGGTCGACGATCGCTCGGCCGGCGCGGTGGTCGAGATCTGCCGGCGCCTGGACGGCCTGCCGCTGGCCATCGAGCTGGCCGCCGCCCGCCTGCGCTCGCTGCCCCTGGACGAGGTCGCCCGCCGCCTGGACGACCGCTTTCGCCTGCTCACCGGGGGCAGCCGCACCGCGCTGCCGCGTCACCGCACGCTGCGCGCCGTCGTCGACTGGAGCTGGGAGCTGCTCACCGAGCCCGAGCGGCGGATGGCCCGCCGGCTGGCGGTGTTCAGCGCCGGCGCCACGGCCGACAGCGCGGCCGCCGTGTGCGCCTTCGACGGCGTCGAGCCGGCCGATGTCGCCGACGGTCTGGCCGGCCTGGTCGAGCGGTCGCTGCTGCACGTGATCCCCGACAGCCAGCCGCCGCGCCATCGCATGCTGGAGACGATCCGCGAGTACGGGCTGGAGCAGCTGTCGGAGGCCGGCGAGATCGAGGCGGTCCGCGGCGCGCACGCCCGCTACTTCGCCGACCTGGCCCAGCGGGCCGACGACCAGCTGCGCGGGCCCGGCCAGCGCGAGTGGTTCGGCCGCCTCGACGACGAGCGCGACAACGTGCTCGCCGCGCTGCGCTGGCTGGGCGACAGCAGCGACGCGGCCGGCGCCGTGCGCCTCGCGGTGGCCCTGCTGTGGTTCTGGCTGCTGTCGGGCAGCCGCGACGAGTCGCGCGCCTGGCTGGCCTTCGCGCTCGCCGTCCCGGGCGAGGCCGATCCCGCCGACCGGCGGATCGCCGAGATCGCCCTCGACGTCGCCGGCGTGAGCGAGCCGCCCGACGAGGAGCGCGAGCTGGTCGCCCGGCGCCTGGCCGAGCATCTGGTCGCGCTCGAACCGCTCGACGACCGCGCGCGTCCGCTGATCGCCGTGGCCAGGCCGGCGCTGGCGCTGTTCAGCGGCCAGGACGAGCTGGCCGGCCGCTACACGGCGGCGGCGCTGGAGCACCCCGACGCGTGGGTGCGCGCCGCGACGCTGCTGTTCGCCGGTGCGCGGGCCGAGAACCTCGGCGAGGCCGAGCAGACGCGCGAGCACCTGGCCGCAGCGCTGGCCGGCTTCGCGTCCGTCGGCGACCGCTGGGGCGCATCGCTGACGCTGACGCTGGAATCCGGCCGGCGCGTGGCCATCGGCGACCTCGACGGCGCCGAGGAGGCCGCCGCCCGGGCGCGGGACGCCATCGACGAGCTGTCGCCCGCCGCCGCGATCTGGGTGATCGACCTGCGCCTGGCCGACGTCGCCCTGCGCCGCGGGGAGCTGGCCGCGGCGCGCGAGCACGTGCAGCGCGTGATCGCCAGCACCAGCGTCGGCGGCGACGACCGTCTGTTCGCGACCACCCAGCTGGCGTTGATCGCCCTGGCCGCGGGCGACCCCGAGGCGGCCCGCCGGGAGCTGCGCGGCACCCGGGCCCTGCTGGCCGAGGACCGTGGGCCCGGCCGGCCCGACCGCGGCCACCTGCGCGCCATCTCGACATCGCTGCAGGCCCTGATCGAGCTGGCCGCCGGCGACGTGGAGGCCGCCGACCGGCTGCTGCCCGACGCCTACGCGCTGGCCGTGGCGACCACCGACATGCCGGTCGTCGCGGTGTCCGGCCTGGCCGTCAGCGAGCGCACGCTGGCCGCCGGGGACCCGGCCGGCGCGGCCGAGCGGCTCGGCGCGTGCGCCGTCCTGCGCGGCGGCGACGACCCGGCCCACCCGCTGATCCTCGCCCTGCGCGCCCGCCTGCGCGACGCGCTCGGCGACCAGGCCTACGCCGCCGCCTACCGGCGCGGGCGGGCGATGACCCGGGAGGAGGCCATCGCCCGCGTCGCCCCCGCCACCTCAGACGCGGCGGCCGTAGGCGCGTAGCGCCAGCGGGACGAAGACCGCCAGCAGCGCGGCCATCCAGCCCAGCGTCCACAGGATGTCGGAGCCGACCGGGCCGCCGAGCATCAGCCCGCGCAGCGCGTCGATCAGGTGCGTCATCGGGTTGACCTTGGTGAAGCTCTGCAGCCAGCCTGGCAGCGTGTCGACCGGGACGAACGTGCCGGTCGCGAACGTCAGCGGGAACACGATCAGGAACATGATCCCCTGCACCGCGCCGGGGGTGCGCGACACCATCCCCACGAACACCGACGCCCACGACAGGCACAGGGCGAACGCGACGGCCAGCAGGCACGCCGCGGCCACCTCGGGCACGTTGGTCTGGGCGCGGAAGCCCAGCACGTAGCCGAAGCCGAGCGGTCACGACGCACAGCAGCGTGTAGCGGACGATGTCCGACAGCACGGCGCCGACCAGCGGAGCGGCCCGCGCGATGGGCAGGCTGCGGAAGCGGTCGAAGACGCCCTTCTGGATGTCGGTGTTGAGGTTGACGCCGATCGCCACCCCGCCGAAGGCGATCGTCTGGCCCATGATCCCGGGCAGCAGGAACTGCAGGTAGTCGTGCTGGGAGCCGCCGGCGATCGCCCCGCCGAACACGTAGGTGAACAGCGTGATGAAGATGATCGGCTGCAGCGTGACGTCGATCAGCGACTCGGGGTTGCGCACCACGCCGATCAGCGAGCGTCGCGCGAGGACGACGCTGTGGCGCAGCAGGCGCCACAGCGCGTTGGGCCGCGCGGCGGCGCGTGGCAGCGCGCGCGGCGCCGGCGCGGTCGTGGTGGCGCCGTTCATGCCGCCTCCAGCTCGGCCTGCTGGGTGAGCTGGAAGAACACGTCGTCGAGGCTGGGCAGGTGCAGCGACAGCTCGGTCACCGCCACCCCGGCCGCGTTCAGCCGCGCGACCGCCTCGGCCAGCGCCCGGTCGCCGTCGACGGGCACGCTGACCGAGCCGCGGTCCGGGTGCTCGGGGGCCGCCCCGGCGATGGCGGCGATGATCTCCGCGGCCTCGCCCAGGCGCTCGGGGTCGGTCGGGCGCACGGTCAGGCGCTGGCCGCCGACGATTCGCTTGAGGCCCTGCGGCGTGTCGTGGGCGACGACCGTGCCGCGGTCGATCACCGTGATCTCGTCGGCCAGCGCGTCGGCCTCCTCCAGGTACTGCGTGGTCAGCAGGACGGTGGAGCCGTCGGCGACGAGGTCGCGGATCACCCGCCACATCTCCTCGCGCTTGGCCGGGTCCAGCCCGGTGGTGGGCTCGTCGAGGAAGATCACGGCCGGGCGCCCGACGAGGCTGGCGGCCAGGTCGAGCCGCCGGCGCATCCCGCCGGAGTAGGTGCCGGCGGGCCGGCGCGCGGCCTCCTGCAGGCCGAACCAGGCCAGCAGCTCGCGGGCGCGGGCCTTGGCCTGGCCGCCGCTGAGGTCCAGCAGCTGGCCGATCATCACGAGGTTCTGCTCGCCCGTGAGCAGCTCGTCCACCGACGCGTACTGGCCGGTCAGGCCGACCAGCTCGCGCACCCGCGCGGGCTCGCGGGCGACGTCGTGGCCGCCGACGCGGGCGCTGCCGCCGTCGGCGGCGATCAGGGTGGCGAGGATGCGCACGGCGGTGGTCTTGCCGGCGCCGTTGGGTCCCAGGACGCCGAGGACGCTGCCGGTGCGGGCGCGCAGGTCGACGCCCGCCAGGGCGACCGTCTCGCCGTAGCGCTTGCGCAGCCCCTCGGCCTCGATCGCGTCGTCCATCGTGTCTGTCTGCGGGGTCGATTCCATGTCGACCGGGAGCATCCGCTCGCGCGCTCACAGCGCACGCACACCGCGCACACACGCCGTGTGTGGGGCCTCGGTGTCACTACAGTGGCGCGCCGGTGTTCCCGTCGCCCCGCTGTTCCCACCGAGAAGGAGTCTCCGTGTTCCGCCGCATCCCCACCGCCGTCGCCGGAGCGCTCGCCGCGTCGGCCGTTCTGGCCGCGCCCGCGCTGGCCGACAAGCCCCAGACCGTCAAGTGCGTCGGCACCGGCGATTTCTGCGGTGCGACGGTCAGCCTCCATGGGGGCGCGAGCAACCGGGTCGTCACCGTCAAGCTGACCGACACCGACTTCAAGCGCGTCGGCACACGCGTCTTCCCCGGCGCCTCGCGCGGGGCGTTCAACATCAGCAAGGGCTCGTTCCGCGAGGGCGGCTCGGTGTTCCGCTTCACGCTCAACGCGGTGCAGAGCAACCCGAAGAACGCCCGCATCGTGCTGCTGTTCGCCGGCGGCCGCCGGGCCAACTAGTACCTGCGAACGCACATACGTTCGAGGCGAGGGGGATGCCGGGGCGTGTCTGCCGGTGCACGGCGCCCGCTGTCGTACTGGTGGTACGGGTGCGGGCGCCGGGTGCCGGCAGACGCGGTCCGGCGCCATCTCGGCCGGACGGATTTGCGTGAGCGGGTACTAGAGCCGGTACAGGCCGCGCGCGTTGTCGCGCAGGATCATGCGCGCGGCCTCCTCGGCCTCGCCGGCGCTCAGCAGCTCGGGCAGGACCTGCCCGAGCGCCTCGCGCCAGCGGACCGCGGCCAGGTAGTACAGCTCGGGCGTGCGCGCCGCGTCGGAGGCGTACAGCAGCTTGGACACCGGCGCCAGCTCGAGCGCCTCGCGCAGCGCCTCGCTCGGGCGGGCGACGTGCGGGATGGTCAGCGACAGGTCGAAGAACACGTTGGCGTAGACGTGGGCCATCCAGCCCGCCTCGCGTACGAACGGGTAGCAGTGCAGCAGCACGAACGGCGTGTCGACGAAGCGCTCGACCAGCGGCTTGAGCAGCGACGGGTCGGCGCGCGAGAGGCGCAGGTCGGCGTCGCCGAAGCCGGTGTGCACCTGCACGGGCAGCGGGTCGCCGGTCGCCTCGTTGGCCTCCAGCGCCGCCCGTAGCGCCTCGGCCATCGCCGCGCCGGCGATGCGCCCGCCCGCGTCCGGGGGGCCGGGGGCGTCGAGGTCGAGCCCGCCGCGGTAGGCGGCGATCGTCTTGAGGCCGGCGAAGCCGGCCGCGCGGGCGCCGGCCACCGCCGCGCGCACCGCCTCCACCCCGCCGTCCTGCGCGACGCGCTCGATGCGCATCACCGGCATGGCCCGGGCGCCGGCCAGCTCGCCCAGCTCCCGCCAGCCGACCCCCTCGCCCGGCGGCGGGAAGCCGTCGTCGATCAGCAGCGTCTCGCTGCCGGTGGCGCCCAGCAGCATCGCCGCGTAGTCGCGCTCGTCGCGGCTGAGGCGGTGAGCGTGGACCGCCTCCTCGGTGGGCTCGACGTCGAACAGGTCGGCGAGGGTGGCGATCGCCCGCCGGTAGGCGACCCCGGTGGCGATGTGCGGCCACTGACGCGGGTCGTCGCTCTCGCTCAGCAGCCCACGGAGCTCGTCCAGCGACGGCGGCACGGCGAGGATCCCGTGCGCATGATGGTCGACCAGCGAGATCGCGCTGAGGTCCATCAGTACTTCTGGAAGTGCCCGCGCTGCCACACGTCGTCGCCCTGCCTGCTGTAGGCGGCCCATTCCGATCGGCGCACCGTCAGGTAGGACGCCGAGAGGACCGGGCCCAGCGCCTCGGTCAGGATCGCGTCTGCGGCCAGCGCGTCGAGCGCCTGCTCCTGGGTGGCCGGCAGCGGCTCGATGCCGCGGTCGCGGCGCTCCGCCTCGCTCAGCGTGGCCGGGTCGACGGTCAGCGGCTCGGGCGGCTGCAGGCGGCGCTCGAGCCCGTCCAGGCCGGCGGCGATCAGCCCGCCCAGCGCCAGATACGGGTTGCAGGTGGCATCCGACGACTTCAGCTCGACGTTGGTGGAGGCCTCCTCCATCCCGGCGAACAGCGACGGCACGCGCACCGGGGCCTCGCGGTTGTCGGGCCCCCAGCAGGTGAAGGCGCCGGCCCAGAACTGCGGGACGATGCGCTGGTAGGAGGCGAAGCTCGGCGCGGTCAGGCCGCACAGGCCAGGCAGGTGGGCCGAGCACGCCGGCGATGAAGTGGCGCGCGTCGGCCGACAGCCGGTCCGGTTCGGCGGCGTCGTGGAACCGGTTGCGCGTGCCGTCGGGGCTCCACAGCGAGAAGTGGATGTGGCCGCCGTTGCCGGCCGCGCCCGGCCACGGCTTGGGCGACAGCGAGGCCACGTAGCCCATGCGGGTGGCCACGCCTCGGATCGTCTCGCGCACCAGCAGCTGCTCGTCGGCCGCGCGCACGACCGGCGCGGGCGGCGTGGAGATCTCCTGCTGTCCGTGGCCCAGCTCGGCGTAGTACTGCTCCAGCGTGATCTGCTGGCGCTCGAGCGCGTCGGCCAGCGCGTCGACGTAGTCGGCCGAGGCGGCCATGCCGATCGTCGAGAAGCACAGGCTCTCGTCGACCGGCTGCGGGACGCCGTCGCCGTCGGCCCGCGCGAGCGTGAACTCGTTCTCGAAGGCGGCCTGCAGCACGCCGCCCCAATCGGCGAGGCGCTCGGCCTGGCGCTTGAGAAACGAGCGCTGGCAGACCGGCGCGGGCGCGCCGTCCAGGCCGACGTGGTCGGTGAGCATCGCCCCGCTGTGGGGCGCGTAGGGCAGCACCCGGAACGTGTCGGGATCGGGGACCAGGCGCACCTCGCCGATCGGCCCCATCGCGTCCATGGGCTGCAGCTGGTCCAGCCCGTTCATCGCCTGCATCGCGACGGTCAGGCCGATGCCGGACGCGATCCGGCCGGCGAGGCCATGACGCGAGGACGCCTTGCCGCGCACGGTCCCGTCGTTGCCGCAGTACAGGAAGCGCACGAAGCGCAAACCGGCCTCGTCCGCGCTGCGGATGACGTGTGCCGCGTCGGCCATGCGGCGAGCCTAGTCGAGCCCGCCGCGGCGGGACAACTGGCCGCGGCGGCCGGCTAGGAGCGCAGCGACAGCCGCACGCGCCGCGTGTGCGCCCGTCCGCCGTGGTCGGTGGTGATCGTCACGCGGGTCGCGTAGCGGCCGTCGGGCACGTCGGCCGACTGCGTGTAGTGCCAGATCGGGCAGACGTGCTGCTGGCGGCCGTGCAGCGCGGGCAGCAGGTAGCGCTTGCCGTGGCGCGGGGACAGCTGGCCGCGGAAGCGCAGGCGCGCGCCGATCGGGGCGCAGACGACGATGCGGAAGCTGATCTGGTGGTCGGAGGCGGTGGCGCGGAAGTCCTTGATCTCGACCGTGTCGACGGTCGCGGCGGCCGGGCCCGCGGTGGTCAGCATGGCGACGGCGCACGCGAGCGGCGTCAACAGGATCGGGGCGCGACGACGAACGCGATCGGGTCTCATCCGGGTCTGCTTCCCATTCCGGCGCGGCCGCACACCCCGACCCGCGGGGCGTGCGACCGGCGCGGTCAGCGGGCCGCGCGCTGGGCGAGCTGGTCCAGCGCGGCAAACCTGATCGAGCCCACGCCGGTGACCTGGTCATAGCCCTTGGCGGCCTTGTAGATGCCGGTCGGCTGCCCGCCGCCCGCGTCGGCCGGGATGCCGGCGCCGACGTCGTTGCTGCCGATCGTGATGTCGTTGAGCACGAAGCCGGGGTTCGTCCCACGCGCCAGCTGGTAGAGCAGCGGGTTGACGAAGCCCAGCGGCGGTTGGCCGGCGGCGCGCGCCGCCTGGTCGAGCAGCAGCAGGCCGCTGGCCACCAGCGGCGCGGCGGCGCTCGTGCCGCCGGCGGCCTGCCAGCCTCCAGGCGTGACGCCGGGAACGACGCACTCCGGCGCGGTGCAGAAGATCGCGTAGCCGGGGATGGGATCGGCGACCGCGGCGACGTCGGGGACGGCGCGGTCGGCCCCCACCAGGCCGGGCGCGTGCTGCCACCACGGGCGCTGGAACATCAGGCTGTGGCCGCCGCCACCGGAGTTCGTGTTGCCCAGCGGGGTGTCGTTCCAGGCGGTCTCGCGGATGATGTGGTTGTCGGGCGCCAGCAGCACGTTGGTGCCGCCGACCGCGGTCACGTGCGGCAGCGACGACGGCAGGCTCACCGAGGGGATCACCGCGGGGACCTCGCGCGCGCACCCGGCGTAGCCGCTGTCGCCGCTGGAGGCGGCGACGCTGATGCCCGCACCGGCGGCGACCTGCATGATCGTGTCCATCGCCCGCGCGGTGCCGACCGCCCCGAAGATGCCGATCTGCAGCGGCTCGCACAGCCCATAGGAGATGGAGATCGCGTCGGGGTGGCGGCCCTTGGTGCCCAGCGCGGCGGCGACCGCCCGCAGCAGGTCGCTCTCGACCGTCTGGTGCGGCTCGGCGGCCTCGTAGACGTCCATCTGGGCGAGCTTGGGCAGCGCGCCCAGCAGCACCTCGACGTCCAGCGTCTCCTCCATCGAGGAGACCGGCAGCAGCTTGCCCCCGGCCACGTTGGTGACGTTGAGCTTGGGCATGGTGATCCCGAAGCACGTGGCGAAGGTCTCCACGTCGCTGCGGTGGAAGCCTCCGGTCTCCACCAGTGCGATGTGCATGCCCTGGCCCTGGAGGCCCCGCTTGTGCAGGACGTCGAGGCCATAGGCCGCAGCGAGCTGGTTGGGCGTGAAGGCCGTGCCGCCCTGGCTGATCGCGTTGGCGCCCTCCTGGCAGCCCGCCGCCGTGCCGGAGTGCGGCAGGGCGGAGCCGACCCTGTCCGACAGGCCGTTGTAGGCGCCACCCGCGTCGGCGGCGGCGCGGGCGGTGGGCGTGCGCGTCGCCAGCACGCCGGCGGAGCTGACGCTGGCGCGCAGCGCGGCGGGCACGGTCAGGCGCCCGGACGCGCGGGCGGCGCGCGCGTCACGGCCGGCCGGGAAGGCCCCGGCCACCTGCGCCGCGCTGCCGCTGGCCAGCACCCACGCGGCGCCCGGCCCGACCTGTGCGCGCAGGCCGTGGCGCTGCAGGTAGCGCACCGTGTGCCTGCGGGCGCCGGGCTTGGCCCCGAAGCGCGCGGTCAGCTGCTCGACGGTGGCGTACTGGCGGTAGTGGACCGAGTGCGGGTCCGAGACGGCGCGCACGAACGCAGCCAGGCCCGGCGCGTGCTTGAGGTTGATGAGCACGTCGGTCTCGCCGGCGGACCGGCTGGTCGCGGCCTGGGCGGCGATCGGCGCCGCCGCGCAGGCGGCGAGGGCAAGCGTGGTCGCGAGAAGCGGCGCGCGAAGGGGCATGGCCCGATCATCGGACGGCCCCCGCCGGTCTGAAGCGCGCTCAGACCGCCGTCAGGAGCTCTCGTTCGTCGCGGTCCTCGCGACGGCGCAGCTCGGCGCGCACGCTGCGCAGCTCGGTCTCGAACCCGTCGACGGCGTGCAGCAGCGGCGCCGGGACCTTCGCGTCGCCCGCGTCGTCCGCGCGCGCACGCACGCGCTCCTGGAGGGCCCCGACCACCTGCTCCAGGCGCCGGGCGCGATCCTCCAGGCGCTGGTGGGGAAGATCCGCCGACGGCCTGCGGCGACGCGACGTGTCGGGCTGCGCCCTGGCGGTATCGGTCGAGGGATGCATCGCGTAGACCGTAAAGCCGCGGCTCCTCCGCACATCCGTGGAGCCCGCGCCCGCCGGTCCGTAGTCTTCCGCAACGTCCGCGGTCAGACGAGCGCGGTGATCGCCCAGCCACCCCACGCGCCGCCGACCAGCAGCCCGATGCCCAGGGCAACGGCGAGCGAGGCGATCGGCATCCCGCGACCGTACGCGCGGCCACGCCGCGCGCCATCCGCATCGATCCCTCGCCCGCGTGCGGAAACGTACGGAGCGTGGGCGGCGCCGAGGGCCTCCGCGGGGTGGCGCAGCGAGCCGTCGCTGCGCCACCCGGGAGTGCTGCTACCGGCCCTGGGTCGTGGCGGTCACGTCGCCGAGGCTCAGGCCGGCGGTGAACGCCGACGTGCCGAACGCCTGGTTGAGCGCCGAGGCCGCCGCCGCGGTGAGCTGGGCGTCCAGTCCGGAGGCCGTGATCGTGCGCGTGCCCGCGTCCAGCGCGAACCGCGCGCCGCTTGCGTCCAGCGACAGGATCGCGACGCGCTGGCCGCCGACCGACGCGGTCAGCGTCAGGCCGTCGGAATCGCCGGAGATCGAGAAGTCGGTCAGCGACACGGTCGTCGACCCCTTCGTCAGCGCGATGCCGCCCGCGTGGGCGATCTCGCCCTGTGCGAACGACACGAGCCCGATCTTGGGGCTGACGATCGGAAACGTCAGGCTCCCGCTCGAGCCGGCCGTGGCGGGAGCGACGACCCCGGGCGTGACGCCCAGCGACTGCAGCGCCTGCCCGGCCGCCGGCGCCAGCGTCAGCGAGGTCGCGCCCTGGACGACCTCGATCTCGGCGGCGTTGGACCGCACGCCGACCGTCCCGATCTTCAGACCGCCCTTGAACAGCGTCGTGTTGAACGCCTCGTTGAGGGCGGCGGCCGCCGTGGCCGTGAGGGTCGCCCCGACGTTGGTGGCGTTCGTGTCGACGTTCGCCCGCCCGGCGCGGCTCACGCGCGCGTCGGCCGTGTCGAGGTTGAGGACCGCAACGCGCTGACCGCCGACCAGGGCGCTCAACGACGAGCGGCTTCCGATCGTCACGGTGAAGCTGGTCAGCCGGACGCTCTTGCCCCCGGCGGCGAAGCGCAGCCCGCCAGCGTGCGTGATCGTGCCGGCGGCTGTCACCGGGTCGATCGCGCCGCCCGTGATGGGAAACGAGATCCCCGACGAGCCGGACTTCGCCGGGCCGATCGGCGCCACCGACACGTTCGCCCCCTTGAGCGCGGACGCCGTGCCGGGATCGAGGGCCAGGGTGGTGCTGCCGCCCTGCAGGCGGACCTGTGCAGACGCCGTGGCCGGCACCGCCATGAGCAGTGCGAGCGCAGCGAGCGCGAGTAGGCGCTTCATCGTCACCTCCGTACGTCGTTGTCGCGTGGAGCTACGACCGCCGGCGGCGCCGGAGTTGGCCGATCTTCGATGTTGGCGCGTCCGGACACGGGCCCCAGCCGCTGGGTGCGCGGGTCTGCCTGTGCCAGACCGGGCGGCGAGCCATCAGCGCGTTGCCTTCGGTACGATCCGATATGTGCACCGGGGTCACACATTGTGAACTGGCGCGACCGGATTCCCGCCGCGGACTGGGAGGTCTACGAGGCGGCCGGCTTCGGCCGGACAGCCGGGCTCGGCACACGTCCGGCGCTGTTGGTCATCGATGTCCAGTACCGGACCGTGGGCGACGCTCCGGCCCCGTTGATGGAGTCCATCGAGCGCTACTACCGCACGAGCTGCGGGGAGCGCGGCTGGGAGGCCGTGACCGCCATCTCGCCCCTGCTCGAGGCGGCCAGGGAACGCGGGATGCCCGTCGTCTACCCGTACGTCGCGCCCAAGGGCGCGCTCGACGCCGGCCGCACGGGCGTGAAGATCCCGTCGCTGATGGAGGTGCCCGAGCGCGGCTACGCCTTCGTCGAGGAGGTCGCGCCCAGCGACGGCGACCTGCTCATCCCCAAGCGCCATCCGAGCGCCTTCTTCGGCACGCCCCTCATCAGCCACCTGATCGATCTCGGCGTCGACAGCGTGATCCTGACCGGGTGCACGACGAGCGGATGCATCCGCTGCACGGCGGTCGACGCGTTCGCCTACAACCTGCACTGCGTCGTCGTCGAGGACGCGGTCTACGACCGCTCCGAGCTCTGTCACGACGTGAGCCTGTTCGACCTCAACGCCAAGTACGCGGACGTGCTCCCGTCCGCGGAGGCGCTGCGTCTCATCGAGGGGGGCGACCGATGACCTGGGAGACGATCGTGGCCGGCGGTCGCGCGGTCCTGCCCGGTGTGGGCGTGGCTGAGGCCGACATCGCGATCCGTGACGGCCGCATCGCCGCATTGCTGACGCCCGGTCATGGTGAGCGGGCCGAGGAGACGATCGACGCGAGCGGCCTGCACGTGCTGCCCGGCATCGTCGACCCGCACGTCCACTTCGGACTCGGGCACCCCGACGACTGGGAGACCGAGAGCCGCGCCGCCGCCCAGGGTGGCGTCACCACGGTGCTCAACTACATCCAGAGCGCGAGCTCCTACCGCGTCGAGGAGCCCGCCGAGCGCGACCGGGCCGACCGGGCGTCGGTGATCGACTTCGCGATCCACCCGATCGTCATGAACGAGGAGCAGCTGTCGGAGATCGACGTCTACGTCGCCGATCACGGCGTGCGGTCGTTCAAGTACTTCGCCAACTTCAAGGGCGACGAGGGCGCCTACATGGGCGTGGCGGGCACCGACACCGGGTTCCTCTTCGCGCTGTGCCGCGCGGTGGCGCGCCACCCGGAGGCGATCCTCGCCGTCCACCCGGAGAACATCGAGACGATCTGGCGCCTGCTGCCCGAGGTGAAGGCATCGGGTGCCGAGGGCCTGCGCGCGTGGAACGCCGCGCGCCCGGACTTCGTCGAGGCGCACGACATCTTCACGGTCGTGCTGTTCGGCCATCGCACGGGCTGTCGCGTCTACATCCCCCACCTCACCTGCGCCGAGGGCCTCGAGCTCGTGCGCCGCATGCGGGCGGGCGGCTGGGACGTCACGGTCGAGACGTGCGCGCACTACCTCACCCACACCGAGGACTCCGAGGTCGGCACGCTGGGCAAGGTCAACCCGCCGCTGCGCACCGAGCGCGACGTCGAGGCGCTGTGGGAGGGGATCGCGGACGGCACGATCGACACCGTCGGCTCCGACCACAACTCGCGGCCCCGCGCGCGCAAGGAGGGCTCGATCTGGACCGCCTCGGCCGGGTTCCCCGGCGTGACCACGCTGCTTTCGGTGCTGCTCAGCGAGGGCCATCACCGGCGCGGCGTGCCGCTCGAGCGGATCGTCGAGGTCGCGGCCAGCGCACCGGCGCGGGTGTTCGGCCTGGCGCCGCGCAAGGGCGCGATCAGCGTCGGCGCCGACGCCGACCTGGTCCTCGTCGACCTCGACCGCCCGGTCGTCGTCGACGCCGCCGCCCACGAGTCGCGATCGGACTTCTCCATCTACGACGGCTGGACGCTGCGCGGCTGCGCGACGGCCACGCTGGTGCGCGGCACGACGGTGATGCGCGACGGCCAGATCGTCGCGCCGGCCGGCCACGGCAGCTGGATCGCCCGCACCTCGACGGGCAAGGACGCCTCGGCGTGACGTCGGCGGCAGCGCGCCTGCGGCAGCGCCTCGAGGACGAGCGGATCGTCCTCGTGCCCGGGGTGACCAACGCCCTGTACGCCCGGATCGCGCAGCGCGCCGGCATGGAGGCGGCGTTCGTCACCGGCGCGGGCGTGGCCAACACGAGCTTCGGCGTGCCCGACCTCGGCATGGTCACGATGACCGAGGTCGTGGAGAACACCCGGCGGATCGCCGACGCCGTCGATCTGCCGATCATCGCCGACGCCGACACCGGGTACGGCGGGCACCTCAACGCGATGCGCGCCGTGCGCCTGCTCGAGGACGCGGGGGTCGCCGGGCTGATCATCGAGGATCAGCGGGAGCCCAAGCGCTGCGGGCACTTCAGCGGCAAGCAGCTGGTCGGCACGGACGAGATGGTCGAGAAGCTCGTGGCGGCGCGACGCGCCCGCCGCGACGAGCAGCTGCTGCTGTTCGCCCGCACCGACGCGATCGCCGTCGAGGGGCTCGAGCGCGCGCTGGAGCGCGCTCGCACCTACGCGAGGGCGGGCGCCGACGTGATCTTCGTCGAGGCGCCACGCACGACCGACGAGATGGCCGCCATCCCCCAGGCCGTCGACGTCCCCTGCCTCGTCAACCTGGTCGAGGGCGGCGTCACGCCGGTGCTCGAGCTCGACCGGCTCCAGGAGATGGGCTTCAGGCTGGCGCTGTATGCGAACCTCGCGCTGCGCGTCGCGGCGGCGAGCGTCGCCGCCGCGTTCGCGACGCTCAGGCGCGACGGCACGTCGGACGGCCTGCTCGACCGGATGCTCAGCTGGGAGCAGCGCCAGGAGCTCGTCGGACTGGAGACGTGGAGCGCGCTGGACCGCGACATCGCCGCCGAGGCGCGCGCGATCCTCGATGCGGCCGGTCAGCCGGCCACCGGGGCGCCGGGGATCTCCTCGCCGTAGCCCAGCGCGCGCGACAGCGCGGCGCACTCGCGCATCACGGCGGGCGCACAGGCCGACATCTGCGCCATGCCGAAGCGCGAGCTCGGCCCCGACACGGTCATCGCGGCGGCGATCCCGGCCGCGGTGAACACCGGCACGGTGAGGCCGCCCACGCCCGGCGTCCGATCGCTCACCGCCCACAGCCCGCCGGCGCGGCGGCCGGAGGCGATCTGGTCGCGGATCGACGCCAGGTCGGCACCCTCCTCCGCCGCCGCCTCGAGGATCTCGGCGACCTCGTCGTCGCCCATGAAGGCCAGCATCATCTTTCCGCTCGTCCCCGCCCACAACGGCAGGGTCTCGCCCAGCGGGACGACGCGCCGGACGGGCAGCGGGCTCTCGACGGTGGCGATGCAGACGCGCTGGCGCAGGTGGCGGATGTGCAGGCTGACCGTCTCGGAGGTCTCCTGCGCGATCCGCTCCATCGTCGGCCGCGCCGTCTCGCCGAGCCGGACCTTGCGCATCACCATGCCGGCCAGCGCCACCAGGCCGCTGCCCAGGACGTATCCACGCCCGCGCGGGTCGCGAGCCAGCATGTCGTGGGCCACCAGCGACTGAACGAGCCGGTAGGTCGTCGCCCGGTTGAGCCCGGCCCGTTCGCCGAGCTCGCTGGATGAGATCGGCTCCTCGCTGCCCGCCGCGAGCACGAGCAGCTGGATGACGCGGTCAGCGGTCTGGGCGCCCTGCGGCACGGTCGATGCCTCTGCGCCTGAACACGGGCCCGGATGGTACGGGCCCGCCGTCGCGAGCGGCCAGCATGACCGATGGCCTGTTACCGACGAGCCACCTGCGCGGTAGGAGTACTTGTGTCCGCCATGCGCCCAGACGGCCAAGCGAAGCTGCGCGACGACGACCGGCGCGAGAGGCGGCCACCCCCGCGGTCCTGGCTGGCGAAGGCTGCCGCGACGCCGCATCGGATCGCGGTCCTGCTCGGCGTGGGCACGGTCATCGTCCTGCTCGCCGGCGGCGGCTTCGCCGCGGTGGAGAGCCAGACCGTCTCGACCTACTGGGGCGGCGTCTGGTGGGCGCTGTCGCTGATGACCACGGTCGGCTTCATCGGCGAGACGCCCGAGACCGTCGCCGGGCGCATGCTGTCGGCGGTGCTGATGGTCTCGGGCTTCGCGCTGATGACCCTGACCACGGCGGCGATCGCCTCGCTGTTCGTCCGCGAGGAGGAGGAGCCCGACAAGGTGCAGGAGCGCGCGTTCGAACAGCGCGTGCTCGACCGCCTGGACGAGCTCAGCGTCCGCCTGGAGGCCATCGAGCAGGCGCTGCCCGCCGACGCCGACCCGCCGCCACCGACCGACCCGGGCGCGCGGTAGCGAACGCCATGCCCGCCAGGCCCACGCGCGCGACCGTGCTGATCGCCGACGACCACCCGCTGTTCCGCGAAGCGCTGGGCCAGGCGGTGTCCCGGCGCCCGGACCTGCAGCTGCTGGGCGCCGTCGGCGACGGCCGCAGCGCGCTTGAGCAGATCCGCGAGCTGCAGCCCGACGTGGCGGTCCTGGACCTGCAGATGCCCGGGATGCGGGGCCTGGACGTGCTGCGGGCGCTGGTGCGCGACGGCTCCTCCACACGGGTGCTGATCCTGTCGGCCTCGCTGGAGAGCTCGCTGGTCTACGAGGCGGTCGCCGCCGGGGCGGCCGGCTACTGGTCCAAGGACGCCGAACGCGAGGCGATCTGCGACGCCATCGCCGCCGTCGCGCGGGGCGAGAGCGTCCTGGAGCCGAGCCTGCAGCAGGCCGTCTTCTCCGAGGTCCAGGGCCGCGAGGTGGACCTGTCCCGGCCGCTGCTGACCGACCGCGAGCACGAGATCCTCGCCCTCATCGCCGATGGCATGACCGCCCCCGCGATCGCCCAGCGGCTGTTCCTCAGCCCCGCGACCGTCAAGACGCACCTCGCGCACCTGTACGAGAAGCTCGGGGTGACCGACCGCGCGGCGGCGGTGGCCGAGGCGATGCGCCGCGGGCTGCTCGAGTAGCGCCCGCCCGCACGTCATCCCCTCGATCATCCGAACGGCCGATGCCGCCGGCCGGCCCGGGGTGCGAACGTGGTGCTCGAGCATCGACCAGAGCAGGAAGGAGTCGACATGACACCACAGTCCTCCCCCATCGCAGAGCCCGCCGCCCCGACGCTGCACGAGCCCCTGCGCATCGTCGTCGTCGATGACCACCCGCTGTATCGCGAGAGCCTGGTGCGGGCGCTGCGCGCCGCCGGCGAGGACGTCGTCGGCGAGGGCGCTGACGGCGCGAGCGCGCTGGCGCTCATCCGCGACTGGCGCCCCGACGTGGCCCTCCTCGACGTGCGGATGCCCGCCGGCGACGGCATCGAGGTCGTCGCCGAGCTGGCCCGCAGCGGGCCCGCCGTGCCCGTCGTGCTGCTGTCGGCCTTCGACGACGCGCCGCTCGTACGCGCCGGGATGCGCGCCGGCGCGGCCGCCTACGTGTCCAAGGAGGCCGATCGCGAGGTGATCATCCACGCGCTGCGCTCCGCGGCGGGGCCGTCGCGCAGCCCGCTGGCGCTCTCGCGCGCCAGCGACCCGATCTCGCTCCCGGATCAGACGTGGGCCTCCCGCCTCAGCGAGGACGAGCACTGGCTGCTGCGGCTCGCCGGCGCCGGTCTCACCGACGTCGCCGACCTCGCCGACCACACCGGGCTGGACGGCGTCCACGTCCGGCGCGGGCTGGACAGCGCGATCGCCAAGCTGGGCAGCGACAGCCTGTCCGAGGCGCTGGACGTCGCCGCGGCCGCGGGCATCATCAAGCGCTGGCCGGTCCGCGCCCATGACGACGCCACTCACGCATGCGCCGGCGCCTGAACAGCACACGCTCACAGCGCCCGCGGGAAGCTCGGCCGTGACGCACGTGCCGTGTCCGGGGCGGCTGTCGACCTCCAGGCGACCGTCGAGGCGCTCCACGCGCTCGGCGCACGACGCCAGGCCGATGTGTCCCCCGGCCACGGCGTCGGCGCGGGCGGCCACGTCGAACCCGATCCCGTCGTCGCACACCGCCAGGGCGATCCGGTCGCCTCGGTCGGTGACGGCGACCGTGGCCCGGTCGGCCCGCGCGTGCTTGGTCACGTTGATCAGCAGCTCGCGCGCAAGCGACAGCAGCAGCTGGTCGTGCACGCCCTGCGCTCGCGGGTCGATGGTCACGTCGACGGCGAATCCGCCCTGCCGCGCCTGCGCGTCGGCCAGCGCCTGCAGCGCTGAGTCCAGCCGGCCCTCGGCCGCGATCCCCGGGTACAGGTCGACGAGCACGTTGCGCAGCAGCGTCACCGTGGCGCGCACCACCTCCCGCGCGCGGTCCAGCGCCGCGCGGTCGCCGCGCTGGGCGTCCCCGAGATCCTGGCCGACGACGATCAGGTTCTGCACGGCGCCGTCGTGCAGCCAGCCGGCCAGGGCGCGGCGCTCGCGCTCCTCGCCCTCCAGCACCTGGTCGGTCAGCACGCGACGGGTCTCGGCGAGCTCGGCGATCTTGCGGGCGCGCTGAGTCAGGACGCTGGCGATCAGCACCGCCGCGGCGGCCGTCCAGCACAGGTAGATCACCTCGACGAACACGAGCTCCTCGTGCTCGGCGGCGGTGCCGACGTGGGTGAGCGCCAGGGTCAGGTAGCCGGCGACGACGGCGACGCCGGCCACCGCGGTGACCCGCGCGGAGAACAGCATCGCGGCCAGCACGGGGACGGCGAAGAACGCGAAGCGCACCTCGGACTCGGCGCCCCCGGACGTCTGCGACAGGGCGGTCAGCAGCACCACGTCGATCAGCCCGAAGCCGTAGGGCCCGTACCGGCGCCATCCGATCACCAGGGCGAGGGCGGCCACCGCGAATGCGGCGGTGAGCGCGTACAGGACGAGGAACCGCGTTCCGTACACGTCGGAGCGCTGGTCGACCAGCGCACCGGCGCCGATCGCGACGACGAGCGCGAGCCGGATGACCGCGACCGCCCGGGCCGCCGGCTCGCTCACCGGCGCGTCCGGCTCACGGTTCCCGCCGGCCTCGGCCCCGGGGCTCGAGGCCTGGCGGAGCCGTCGCAACCTGCCGTCGCGCATCGGGTGATCGTAGGCGCCGACTGATGCGACTGGATCCGCCTGCAGGCATTCGGAGTGGCCGCGCACACTGCCTACATCAACCGGGTCCCGGTCGTTGGGCTTCTCGCCCCAGCCTGAGTTGTCGGAGCTTCTCAAGTGGCGTAGCGTGGGCGCCGATGGTGGTCGCGTGATCCGCCGCACCTGCGCAGCCCTCCTCGCGGCCGCAAGCGCGACACTCGTGACAGCGTGCGGCAGTGGCGGGCAGGCGGTCGAGTCCGTTCCCCCTGAGACGTCGCTGCCTCCAACGACCGTGACCACCACCGCCACGCAAGCGACGACGCTCGCTGACATGGTCGCGGAGGTCCGCTCCGGCATCATCCGCATCGAGGCAGCGACGTGCGACGGAACCGCTACCGGGACCGGCTTCCTGCTCGGGCCGAGGTTGGTGGCGACCGTGGAGCATGTCGTCGACGGAGCGACCCGCGTCAGGCTCAAGCGCGGCAAGGATGTCGTCGGTCGCGGCACTGTCATCGGCGTCGATCGCGACCGCGATGTCGCTCTCGTCCGCACGTCAGAGCCGATCGAGGGTCACGTGTTCGAGTTCGCCGATGCTTCACCACGGCTGGGTGACAGCGTCGCGGCGCTCGGGTTTCCGCTCGGGTTGCCGCTCTCTGTGTCCACCGGCTCGGTCAGCGGTGGCGGACGCACCGTTGCGATCGACGGTGTTCGGCGTCGAGGCCTCATCCAGACCGACGCATCGCTGAACCCAGGCAACAGCGGCGGCCCGCTCGTCGACAGGACGACCGGCGACGTCGTCGGCCTCGTCGACATCGGAACCAATGCCCATGGCATCTCCTTCGCCGTCAACGCCAAGGTCGCCTCAGCGCTGTTGGAGGCTTGGCAGGCCGCACCGCAACCAGTCCCCGCCGCCGACTGCGCCAGTGACGAGGGCAACGGGGGCCAGCACGTCGACGGCCAACAGCCACCGCCAGACTCGACGCCGGCGGACACCGGCGGCGCCGACGTCTACGACGGCACCGACTTCAGTGTCGCCTACCCAGCTGGCTGGCGGATCGACAGTGCCGAAGCACCCAAGAGCTTTGGCACCGACACCACCATCCTCGACCCTTCGGATGAAGCACGCCTGCTGCGCGTCGACATCAGCCCATCAGCGGCCGGCTCGGCGGCTGATCAAGCCGCACCGGTGATCGCGAGCCTGAGACGGGACTCCAGCTACACGGAACTCGACCTCAGCCCCGTCTCGCTCAACGGCTACGACGCCCTGCACTGGGAGTTCACCATCGATGAGGACGGCCGCGAGATTCACAAGGAAGACGTGTTCTTCATCGACGAGTACGGTCGCGGCGTGGCCATCCTCACGCAGGCGCCCAGTTCCGACTACTCGACCCTGCGTGGCGTCTTCGCGGCGATACGAGAGTCGTTCGTGGCGTACTAGCTCGTCCGGCGGAGTGAACCGCCCCCGGGTTGGTTGGAGGCGGTCGTTATTGAGTTTCTAGTTGGAGAGCAAGATCGGTCTCGTACTGCGCGGGAGGGACTCCGCCGCAGGCGGAGTGCAGGCGTTCGTGGTTGTACCAGATCGACCCATTCCAGGGTGGCCAGCTCGACGTCGGAGAGGCCGCGCCATGGTCCTTCACGGTGGATCTTCTCGGTCTTGAACAGGCCGATCGTGGTTTCGGCGAGGGCGTTGAGGCTCCTATGTCAAGGCGAGCATGGTCCGGGCCTGGTTGAGGTCGGTGATGAGCAGCGGGTAGAGGCGTCGGGCGAGGTGGCGCATGATGCAGCGGCGGATCTCGCGGCGTGTCTTGCCTTCGGCGGTGCGGCGCTCGACGTAGGCCTTCGTTTCGGGGTGGTGTTGCATGCGGACCATCGCGATCGTGTAGAGCGCGTTGTTGGCTTGGCGATCACCGCCGCGGTTGAGGCGATGGCGCCGGGTCTTGCCGCTGGACGCTTCGACGGGCGACGCGCCGCACAGCGCGGCCAGCGCGCCGTGGTTGCGTAGCCGATCGGGGTTGTCGCCGGCGAGGCAAAGCAGCTTGGCGGCCGTCTGCGGACCGACGCTGTGCTCTGCCAGCAGTCGGGGCGCCGCGAGCGCGATCATCTCGTTGAGCTCGCTTTCGAGCTCGCGGACCTCGTCATCGAGAACACGGAAGCGTCGGCCGAGCGAGCGCAGGACGCGCTTGGTGGTGTTCAGCGGGTCGTGGTCGCGTGCGGGTCGCAGCGTGGCGCAGCGCTCGGCGGCCTCCTTGGGCTTCAGCGCGATGAGCTGCTCGCGCAACTCGTCCGGCGCGCTGATGATGAGGGTGCGGACCTGCAGGACCGCCTGGGTGCGCGCCTTGACCGCTGTCTGGCGCGCGACGCGCAGGACCCGGATTGACTCCACGATGCCGTCGCGGGACTTGGGCTGCGCGCTCGCGCGCTCGGCCAGCACCACGCGCGCGCGGCGACGGCGTCGGTGCTGTCGGTCTTGCCGACATGTCGAGGGTCCTCTCGGGCGGGACGAGTGACCTCAAGGACCTCGACGCCCGTCGCGGCCAGGAACCGCGCCAGGCCGGCACCGTAGGAGCCGGTGCCCTCAACGCCGGCGCGCATGATCAGGCCATGGCTGCTGGCCCACGCCAGCAGCTCGTCATAGCCGGCACGCGTCGCGGCGAACGTCGCGGTCGCGACCGTCCGGCCGACCTGATCGACGACGGCAGCGACGTGCATGTCGAGGTGGGTGTCAACGCCGAGCGTGACGATCGTCTCGTCGTCTGAGATGGTGTCCATGCGGTCCTTTCAACGGGGGCGGCACCGCGCTGGCCGGGACGGCGGACAGGACACTCAGGGTGCTGGGCAAGGCTCCTATGAAGTCACGATCTGCCCGACCGGCCGGTGCACTTCTGATGTCGCCGCGCCGACTGCGGACAGATCAACGCCAAGACACCTCCCTCCCGCGGCGCTCCATCCATGGAGACATCAACAGCGAGGATCAGTCGTAAGCAAGAGTCACGCAGCCGACGCCAGCAACAGCGTGCATCCTGCATGAGTGTCATAGCCGTCGCCGACCGATCCGACGGATGGGTCGACGCCGGCCTCGATGAGGCGGCTGGTGAAGGCAAACGACGTGTATTGAGAGCCGTTGTCGTGGTGGTGAATGAGGCCCTGGCCGAGCGGGAGGCCGTCGCGTTGGCGTGTCCATAGGGCCATTTCCAGCGTGTCGAGCACCAGGCTGGTCTTCATGGTGGTGTCGACCTTCCAGCCCACGATCCGACGGCTGAACGCGTCGATGACGAACGCCACGTAGACCACGCCGCTGAACGTCATGACGTAGGTGAAGTCGGCGACCCAAAGCAGATTCGGGGCGGTCGCGGTGAAGTCGCGCTCGACGAGATCGGTGGGCCGCTCAGCCCGCGAGTCCGGGATCGTGGTCCGGCGCTTCGTTCCGCGTCTGACGCCCTCAAGGCCGGTCTGGCGCATCAGCCGCTCCACCGTGCAGCGCGCCGCCGCGATGCCGTCCCGGCGCAGCTGCCACCACACCTTCCGCGCGCCGTACAGCCCGCGCGAGTCTTCTCATAGACGCGACCGATCTCCACCAGCAGCTCAGCGTCACGCAGAGCGCGAGCAGACGGGTAGCGCTGGCGCGCCTTGACGGCGTAATAGGTCGACGGGGCGACTGCCAGGGCGCGGCAGATCGGCTCGACCCCGAACGCATCCTTGTGGGCGTCGATGAACTGCGTCATCGCTTCGGCGGTTGGGGTCGAGCTCCCGCGCGAAAAAGCCGACGCGGCCTTAGGATCTCATTCGCGCGGCGCAGCTCGCGGTTCTCGCGCTCCAGCTCCGTGATGCGCTGCGCCTCCGCGGTCGTCAGGCCCGGGCGCTTGCCCTGATCGGTTTCGGCCTGACGCACCCAGTTCCTGAGCGTCTCGGCCGTCATCCCGAACTTCCGGCGATCGACGTGATCGCCGCCCACTGCGACTCGTACTCGTGCTGCTGTTCAAACACCATCCGCGTCGCCCGCTCACGAACCTCACGCGGATACGGCGGCTTCCTCGACATATGACTTGGATCCTCTCAAGAGGTCAAGCCTCCAACTTCTCCGGGGCGGTTCAGCCCGGCCGGCGCGCGCGGGATCGGAGACCTCCGAGCTCCTACGACGCGGAGCCATCGAAGTTGGCTACAGCGTCAGGTCCAGAGCGGAACTTGAAACCCGCGCGAGTCCGGCTTCGACGAGAGGGGCGGGCGTAGGTCCGCATCTAAGCGATTCCGTAGTAGCCCTTCTCGGAGCCAACCCCTACCGGCTACCGGCCAGGAAAGCCGAAGGTTAGGCAGCGCCGCTACCTCGTCCGCGCAGCCAGCATCGGGCTCCAGGCGTGCACTGCGCGAGAAGCGAGGTACGACTCTCGCCTCGCTCCCGCCTTGCGCGAAAACCGTCAGATGAGTCCCGCGCTCGCTGGCACTACCGGCGCCGCTCGGGCGCCCGACCGTCTCGATCGATCTCGCTGTTGTCGATGGGTGGCAGGCACACCGAGGTGATGCCGAGTTTGGTGCGGCCCAGCTGGCGCTGGTTGTCGTTCAGCGGCACACCTTCGCGGGCCATCTCAACACAGAAAATCGCTGGGTTAGGCTCCCTCCATGCCGGAGGGGCTTTCACTGAGCGAGGTCAGGAAGGAGATCAGCGAGCACGCGAAGCACGCCGACCCGCACGGGCGGCGCGACCAGCTCATCTCCATCACCGAGGCCGTCCTGCTGTCGCTCGTTGCGCTGCTGGCGGCATGGTCGGGGTACGCGGCCGCCAAGTGGTCGACCGAGTCGCGCGTGGAACTCGCCACGGCGTCGAGCCTGCGGATCGAGGCGAGCCGGGCCGATTCCGACGCGGGCGAACTGCGCGACTTCGACTCGTCGACCTTCGAGTCCTGGTTCACGGCCTACGCGGTGGGCAACAAGACCGCGATGCGTCTGGCCGAACACCGCTTCCGGCCCGAGTTCAGGGTCGCTTTCGAGGCCTGGCGAGCGACGAAGCCGGAGACGAACCCCGGAGCGCCGCTGGGACCTACGTACATGCCGCAGTACAAGCGGCCGGGTGAGGCTGAGGCCCGGGGCCGCGACCGGCGAGCCAAAGCAGCCTTCCTCGACGGCGAGAAGGACGGCTCCACCGCCGACAAGTACATCAGGCTCACGGTTGTCCTGGCCAGCATCCTCTTCCTCGTCGGCATCTCGACCCACTTCCCATATCGAGGCGTCCGCTACGGGCTGATCGGCCTGGGCGTCGTCCTGCTCGTCGTGTCGCTCGTGCAGCTATCAGGGCTTCCGCTCCCCCCGTCCTAGCACCGCCGTCCGAGCGGACTGTCCGTAGAGAGGGATCCGGTCGCGCAGGTCGGCCACGGCCGCTTCTGCTTCTGCGCGAGCAGCGAAAGGCACTAGGTATCCGCTCCGCCTGCCGCCCTTGCCTCAAAGCAACGGCGCCGCGCCGGATCGCCCGTCGAGTCAGCGCTCCTCGTCGCCGTTGGGATAGTGCGGACTGCGCGGCTTCTCCGCGAGCCGCCCATCTGCGACGCAGTTGACGTCGGTACGGCAGCGCAGCAGCGCCCTGAAATGGGTGGTTGCCAGCCAAGCCGTGAGGCGCGAGGCTTCGACGATGAGCGAACACCAACAGGATTCCGAGTGGAACGTCGCCGAGTGGCACGGCAAGATGCTTGTCGACCGCGACGGCGAGAAGATCGGCAAGCTCCAGGACGTCTACGTCGACGTCGAAAACGACGAGCCGCAGTTCGGCACCGTCAAGGAGGGCTTCATCGGCCGCCACCTGACGTTCGTCCCGCTCGGCGGGATCAAGGTCGGTCCCGACGAGTTGCAGGTGCCGGTGTCCAAGGAGCAGGTCAAGTCTGCTCCCAACATCGAGCAGCATGGCGAGGAGCTCTCCCAGGCCGACGAGTCGACCCTCTATCACCACTACGAGCTCAACTACACCCCGCCCGCCAGTGAGAGCGGACGCCGGCTCGCCCGTCGCTGACGCCTCACCGAGCGCCGGCCGACATGCGCCGGGTGACGTCGCGGTAGACGACGCCCGTCCACACAGCCGGACGGCGGAAGGGCCCTTGTCTAGCGATGGGCTACGTCGCCGCCGCCGGCGCGACCGCTGTCCGACCCGTCGACCCGGGCACGAGCCCGCCGCGCCGCTTCACGAGCCCGGTCAACTACCGCACGCTCCTCCGCAGCCGCCTCGTGTCGCCCGGCCCGCTCCTCTCGCTGGGCGTGGTCGTCAGCCAGGACGACGCTGCGCTCCAGGGCCTGCGCCGCCCGCTCAAGGTCGCCGCCATGCCCAGCGGGTTCCGCGTCCGGCCGCGCGCGGGTTCCTGAGGGGATCTCCACATCCTCGGCATACCCGGGCTCGACGCCGCAACCAGTACGACACCGACCCCGCGGTCCGAACCAGTACCCCAGACCCCCCGCCTCGTGGCGCACGATGCGCCGTTGGTGGCCATCGGGTCTGGGCTGAGCATCCCGGCCGCAGGGCCAGCGCACGCTCCACGCTACTCCGAATCCGGGCACTTCACAGCGCACGTCCTTCACGCACGTCCTTCGGCGCCCGTCCGCCGCTGCGATCACGGCCGGAGCGACTCCCAGCCTCGGGGCGCAGGTCCGGCCGCGCCTCAGTGACGCGGGACCGTCCCTGCACCTATGACCGTCCAGCGCTGAGCGAACCTACGGGAGCCCGCGGACCACGGGGCGCAGGTCCCTTCCCGTGAACGCGGCGTCCGAAGCCTGCCAGCGAGGACTATCCTGGGACTTTCAGGGCATTTCTCCGCTCCTGCGAAGCGACTTCGCGCAGAGCACCGCCGGCTGCTAGCGCCCGACGGCGTCCTTCACGGACCGTTTCGTCTCAGCGACGGGAGCGCCGTCCGCAGCATCGAGAAGGAGCGCGACATGCGCGACCGACATCTGCCACGCCTTTGCCGTGAACGTGGCTCACCGATGGCCCGCCGGGAGGACGCGCGCTGGCGTTGCGCGGCCAAGTGTGCGCCTGACCTGCCCGTGGCGGCTGACCAGTCCGCGAGCGCCCTGGTCCCGGCCAAGGCAGCCGCCTGATGACCACCGCAGACGGCAGGGCACTCGACGACGACGGGATCCGGCTGCTGGTCGAACGCCTCTCGCGGCCCCACCGCTCCGGCGGTCGCGTCATCGAGCGTGCCGCGATCCTCGCCGAAGGGTTGCGCTCGACGGGCGTTCTCGACTGGTTGGGCGACCACGGCTGGACCCCGGAGGTCGATGCACCGAAGGCGGAAACGCGCGGCGGCCTGCATGGGCACCGGGACGACGGGCGCCGCAGCCAGATGCCGCGTCGGTACGTGTCGTCGCCGACCGGATGAGCGCTCAGGACCCGTGGGCGCGCGTCGGTCCTCCCTCCCTGGCCGCTCCCGATGACGACACGGCTCGTCGTCACCTGTGGCCACCAGCGGACTTGCGCTTCCGCCCGAGCGCAAGGCCATTCCGCACGATGGGCAGTGCCGCTTTGCGCGAGGAGCGAATGTTGCTGGTGATGCCTCCGCCTGCTGCTCCTGCAGGAAGGCAGCAGCGCGGCACCGCGTGGGTCCAGTCGTCCTGGCAGTGGAGGGCTTGACAGTCGAACGCCCGTGCGTCGACGATGGCCGCCGTGCTGCTGCTTGGCCGAGATGACGTCCGGGCGCTGCTGGATCTCGACGACCTGATCGACGCGCTGGAGTTGGCGATGGTCGACCTCAGCACCGGCCGGGCGTCGGTACCTGACCGGATCGGCGCGTCGATTCCCGAGAGCGACGGTCGGTTGATGGCGATGCCCGGCTATGTCCCTTCGCTTGAGGCCTTGGTCAGCAAGCTGGTGTCCTTGTTTCCGCGCAATGCCGGGTCTGGACTCCCAACGCACCAGGCGTTGATCGCTGTGTTCGACGCGCACACCGGGGCGCCGGCGGCGCTGCTCGACGGCACGGAGATCACCGCTGTCCGCACAGGCGCATGTTCGGCGCTTTCGGCGAGGCTTCTCGCGCGCGACGACGCTTCGGTACTCGCCGTGATCGGGACGGGCGTGCAGGCACGCTCGCACGCCCGTGCGCTGGTGCGCGTGCGGCCGATCCGTGAGATACGCGTCGCGGGCCGGGATCCGACGAAGGCCCGAGCCCTTGCGGCCGAGATCGGGAGGGAACTGGAGATCGAAGCACGAGGAGCCGACTCATACGAGGAGGCCCTCGCGGACGCAGACATCGTCTGCGCTGCGACGCACGCGCTGGAGCCGGTTGTGCGCCGGGCTTCGGTCTCGCCGGGCGCGCATGTGACGTCCGTCGGCTACAACCCGCATGGGCGTGAACTGGACGATGCGATCGTCGCTGATGCGCTCGTGTGTGTGGAGTCCCGCCGCGCCGTCTTGGCGCCGATCCCGTCAGGCAGCAACGACCTCATCGAGCCGATCCAAGCCGGGGTGATCCCGGAAGACCACATTCACGCCGAGCTCGGCGAGTTGATCGCCGGAACACGAGCCGGCCGCAGCTCAAATACGCAGATCACGCTCTACAAGTCGGTCGGCGTTGCGGCTCAGGATGCGGCTGCAGCGACACTCGTACTCGCTGCTGCACGGCAGCGAAAGATCGGCCAGGAGCTTCGGATCTGAGCGTTGACGCGCGGCGGAATCTCCGATCCCCGCACGTGTCGCGCACGATGGCGGCGCCGCGCCGCCGCCAATCCCACCTGCCGCGGCATGTGGGCCTCCGGCACCCGCGGGACCCCTGTCATCCGTTGCAACGCGCCAGTCGCCTGCAGCTGTCGCTTTGCGCGAACACCGACAGTGCGACGAAGACCGACCGCGCGAGCTTCGCGACCGCATCGAGCCAAGCCGGATAGCGTGGCGCCCCAATGACGACGGTGAAGATCTGCATCGACGTGACCGACCTCGACGAGGCTGGCGCGTTCTACTGCCAGGCGCTCGGGTGCACCGAGGTTGGGCGGAGCTCGCGGACGGTGAAGCTGACTGCGGGTGGCAACGAGCTCTACCTGATGCTGCGGCCTGAGGGCTCTACGCCGTTCGTCGCGGCGACCGAGGGGCGATCATTCACCAGACACTGGACGCCTGTTCACCTTGATTTCTCCGTTGAGGACGTCGGGCGGTGCACATCGGAGATCACCAGGCTCGGCGGAGTCGTCGAGGGCCACGAGTCGGGCGACTGGGGCAGCCTGACGCGCTGCGCAGATCCCTTTGGCAACGGCTTCTGCCTGGTCGCGACGTAGGACCAACCCGGGGGAGCGCTGCGGCGGGATGGCGGTGCCGGCATGTCGCCAGCGGTCCTGCCGAGCGGGTACGAGCACAATCAGTGCGACCGGCCACGCGCCTCGCTATCGCACTGCGCGAAACGCGCTGGCAGAGGAACGGCTTCCTGCGGCACCGAACCCTCGTGCCTCGCCTGGAAGATGACTCCCTTAGGGAGCATTGGGACTATGACGATGCCCGTGCTCAACCATGAGTTGGGCGAACGTCTCCCATTCGAGCCAGTAGCAGGTCGACGCACGCGTCGGCCGCCAGTCAACGCTACCCCGACTGATGTGAAGGTCGCCGTGGTGCTCATCTCCTGAGCGGATCTCCACCACGGCGTCCGCGTTGACGACCTCGAACGGTCGTGGGAAGTGCATGTAGACACGGTGACTCGGCATCGGCCGACCGTACCGACTGGCGAAGGGCCTCGGGGCCCCAGATTCTGCGCTCCCGCGTGAACGGACATGAGCCAGTAGCCGCGATCTTCGCGTGTGCCCGGTAAGGTCGGCAAATGTCTTCCGATCGTCGGCGAGTTGAGCAGGCTCTCACCGGGCGACTCAAAGAGATGGTCGGCACCGCACGCGCGGAGCGCTTCATTGGAGGAAGCCACACGCGGCGCTTTGTCGACAACCTGCTTCCGACGTTGCCCGCGTGGCAGGTCGAGGAGCTTTCCGCGCAGCTTGCGGCTGGCGGAGGCAGCGAACTTGCTCCGACCGCCAGCGGGAAACGGCGGGCGCACGCCCCGTACTCCTCCGCGGCTCTCGCCTTCAACGCGTTCGGCCGCTGGCTCGGTAGCGAGTCGCGACTCGTCATCGGTGGACTCAGCGGCTTCCAAGGCCGGCTCCGAGTCGAAGCAAAGAAGCCGATTCTCTACGGCGGAGGGATCGCGAACCTCGACGTGCTGCTCGCCGGCAGGCAACGCGTCCTTGGCGTGGAGTCCAAGTTGGCAGAGCACTCCGAGCTGCACGATTCTGTCGCGTGGAAACTGCCCTACCTCGACCCCAGGATGAAGTCGCTGCTGGACACCAAGTGGGGCGCCGTGCTTGAAGACTCGATCGCCGGACGGTGGCAGCCTCGCCGGCTCGGCGTTGAGCAGCTGATCAAGCATGTACTTGGTCTGCGGAGCGAGCATCCTGACATGGCCGTGCACCTTGGCTACGTCTATTGGGAGCCAGCCAACGCGGATGACCATGGTTGGGTCAATGAGCACCGTGCCGAGGTCGCGGAGTTACGAGAGCGCCTCGCAGGATCCGAGATCCAACTTCACGCCTTCAGCTACTCGACGCTGCTCCAAGAATGGGAGACGCTCGCGGATTCGCCCTACTGGCTCCGAGAGCACGTGGAAGTGATGCGCGACCGGTACAACGTTTCGGTACCCATCGCCTAGCCAGCGTCGGCCCCCGCAGCCGGGACGCCCAGCCCGCTGGCTCAGGCCCATCCGTCATCGCGTTGCGGAGGAGCGAAAGTCGGCTGGTCCCGCCTGGCCTAGTGCTCTTGTCTCGAAGCGACAGCCACGCTGGGCGCACCGGCCTGACCCGGCAGCGTCGCAGCGACCAGCCGCACGCTGTGGTCGCCCTCGTCTAGCTGTTCTGCCTGCGGACCTGCTGAACGGCGGTTTGTGATGTGAAGGTGTCCGGTCCCGACCGGAGGCTGAGAGGTGCGAGCCACCCCAGTCTTTGAGAAGGGACCGGACATGAAGGACCGTAGATGCCGCTTCGGATTGGCGGCCAGGATCGAGATGGTCAGGCGCCGTCAGGCGGGCGAGTCGTTCGCCAGATCGCCAGGGCGTTGGCCTGTTCGCCAACCACCGTCAAGACGATGTGCGATCGATATGCCCAGGCCTGCGAGGCCAAGAGGGCCGATTGGTCGTGCTTGTCGCCGCGCCGGCCGATCCCGAAGTCGTGTCCTTGGCAGTTGACCGTCGAGGATGAGCGGCGCATCTTGGACGCGCGCGAGAAGACGAATTGGGGGCCGATGCGGCTGGCGCCGTTGACGGGCTTTCATCGCGCGACGGTGTGGAAGACGCTCAAGCGCAACGGCGTCTCTCGGCGGCGGCGAGGGCAGCGCCAGACGTTCAAGCGCTTTGAGTGGAGCCAGCCCGGCGCGTTGTTGCACATCGATGCCTACTCGGCGGCGAAGTTCACCGCTCCGGGCCATCGCGTCACCGGAGATCGCGACAGAAACCAACGGGCTTACGGGCTGGGCAAGACGGTGGTGATTGCCGTCCAAGACGATCACTCACGCCTGGTCTACGCCGAGCTGCACGCAAGCGAGAACGCCGCCAATGTCTCGATCACGCTCCTGCGCGCCGCAGCGTGGATGCGCGAGCAAGGCTGCGGCCCAGTTCAGGCGGTAATGAGCGACG
>CAVRPY010000013.1:0-150927 GCA_963723265.1 uncultured Solirubrobacteraceae bacterium | reverse complement strand
GAAGGTATTTCGGAAGGGATTGAAAAAGGGATCGAAAAAGGGATCGAAAAGGGGATCGAAAAGGGCGTTTTACAAGGTCAACGGGACCTGATCCGCCAGACAATCGAGGTGCGTTTCGGCCAAGTTCCCGAGCAGATCAGTAGCTGGCTCGACCAGTGCACGGCCCTGGACGCGTTGCGCACATTCCACCGCCACGCGCTCGAAGCCAGCTCCGTTGAAGATCTCGCAACCGGATAATCTTCGGCGCGGAAACAAGCCACGAATCACGCGAGTCTAGCGAATCGGAAAATGAGCAAAAGTTACAGCCTCGACCCCGATCCAGTCTCGGTGTTTCAAAGCTGCGACTGAGCACTAATCCAGATCATTGAACAATGATGATGGGAGTGTCATCAGGCGGTCCCGATCTCCAACGCGTGCGGCTTCCTCGAACTGGTCGATGGTCTCAGAAGTTGAGCCGTTTCGCTGGCGCATCGATTGGCGACGTTGCTGACCTCCCAGCGATCGTCTGGCTTGGCGTACAGTGCCATCGGCTCATCTTGCCGTTGCCGCGCAGTACCAGCCAGGGACGCGAATCGCCTTCTCATCCGCGCCGCATGCGACGGCACGATCCCAGCCAGTCCAATCAAGCTGGCCACCTGCCACGTCGTGCAGATCGCGCCCCCATGTGAGGCAGTCTTCGAGTGGCAGATTCAGCACGCGCATTAATGTGGGAAAGAGATCACACGGCTGGGCGAGTTGCCGCGCGCGCACGGCCCAGGTCCTGCTGTCCGGGAAGTGGATCAGCGTCGGAACGTGCAGGAGTTCTGCATGCAACGGGGCGCATCGACGCCAACCCACAGGTGCTCGCCCAACGGGAAACCACGTGGACTCATGAACAGAATCACCGTGTCCGGCGCTGCGCACTCGACCAAACGGCGTCCAACAGCACATCCAGGCAGGTGTCGAGAACCGAAATCTGCGCGGCATAGGCCTGTTGCAAGCCGAACAGAATATCTGGGTCACAGTCTGGATCGAGTTTCGTATGCGGCGGCTCGATGAACGTCGGTGGGTCCGGGTCTTCCTCCGCAGCGAATCGTTCACGCAGTCGGCGCGGAGCGTCCCATGGTCCAAGCATGGCTTTGGCATGAACCCAGATCAAGAAGGGACTCTCCACCTGTTGGAACGTGGCGAGCGCGTTGGCAAACAGTTGGGCCAACTGCGTTGCCTCCATAGCAACTGCCGGAGTCGAAACCGACGGTTGCGGAATGATCACACGTTGCTCAAAATCCTGAGCACCTTGATAATCCGCCACGTTTGAATCATCCGAAACGAAGTACGTCGCCATATGTCGCGCCGCCGCTTCAGGCAGGCTTGAGCACGAGCCCAGACGCGGACCCTGCAACCGATGACGCCCATACCAGAGTCCCGTGTAGATCGATTCCAAGTCGTTGCTGTCGGTCAACATGGTCTCGAGCAGGAGCGACCTGGCTGCCAGCCGATTGCATGCCGGCGTGTCAAGCCACGTGTTTCCATATGGGCCCAGGTAAGAACTGCCCAGGCCATCAAACAAGAGGACGACGACATTGGTCATAGAAAATCAACCAACCTTGTGATGGTGGGGTTAATCGCGATGTTCGGCACGTTCTGCGGTGCCGTGAATCGTACTGGTTCGCGGCTTGTAGCTTGACACGAAAGAGGATAGCAGTTTAGCCGTCGGGGAGAAAGCGTTGCATGCGCGGGGTCTGGCGTAGGCTGTTGAAAAGTCGGGTTGTGGAAGGCATTTTGCGATTGATGAACGCGACGGTTTTTGTTCCGCTCGTGGCCTCTTTGAGCTCCAAAGTGCGTTGGCACAGCCCGTTGTCACATCGCCTTAACAGATCCCCCTGGTCCGCGTTTCACGCGGTGTTTTCGCCCGCGAAGCGGGCGACAGAATGTAGCCCTGGGCAAGACGCATGGCGGAGCCACCGCCGCCGTGGGAGGGTGGGGCGCAACCACAAATGGACGGCCGAGCAGAGAGGTTACTCGTGGAGCGGCGGTCGGCCGAGGCCGCATCACGCCGCCGTTTGCATGGCATGCTCGTCAATCAGGCGGAAACATATCGCGGGTTGTTTCGGTCTCGAGAAGGCGCCGGCTTGTTGGTTGCCAAATGACTCGACCGACGGGTGGGGCAGGTGCACGGCACCCCGGCATAAATACCTCGTTGTTTTACACAAGTTTTCGGTCAGGCATTCAAATTCAATGCAGGGCCAACGGCCCGCTGGTTTGCCTAGCCCAGCCCAACGGGCTGGGTAGACAGGTGATGGAAGATGATCCAGGGCCAACGGCCCGGCCATTTGCCACGACACCGCCTGTACCGCTCCTGTAAACGACCGGGCCTTCGGCCCTCGAGGTGACCATCGCCTTGATTCGCAGAGCCGCGCTCCCGTTGGTCGCTTGGACATATGCACACGGCACAGCAGCTACAACCTGAAAATCCAATCGTTTGCAGCGCGATTCGTGAGCTGGGTTGGTCTGCTGGGAACCACGTATGCTGGTGCGTCTGCTGGGAACACTCATTTTGCATGGCGTCGTTTGTGCCACTCGTCCCAGACAATTTGCGGAAGGACCCATGCATCGATAGCATAGCGGCGTAGTAGGCGACGCGGTTCGGACAGCATGCGATAACACCATTCGAATCCAGATTTCTGGATCCAGCGTGGTGCGCGCTGTTTATGACCGGCCAGGAAGTCGATCGTGGCACCGGCACACACGGCGACTTGTGCGTCGATCGCGTGTTGGTGTTTGTGGACCCACTTCTCCTGTTTGGGAGCGCCGAGTCCGATGATCAGCAGGTCCGGCCGAGCGGCGGCGATCGCGTGCAGAATCCGGTTGTTCTCCGCGATGTCCTTTTCGAACCCAAGGGGTGGGCTATACGTGCCGACCACAGAGACGGCGGGCCATGTCTTAACGACATTTTCGGCGGCGCGTTGCGCGACACCGGGCGCAGCACCGAGAAAAAAGACGCGCAGGCCCATTTTGGGTCCGCTGCAGCGAACAATGCCGGGACCAGATCTGAACCGGCGACGCGTTCCGGTAATGGGGCACCAAACAGCTGCGAAATCAATACTAGGGGCAGCCCATCGGCGACGGTCATTGCAGCGTCGTCGTACGTTGCACGAAAATCCACGTCTTGCCGCAACATGACAAGATGATCGACGTTTGGCGTGACGACATAACGCAGTTGACGGGCTGCCGCGCATCCAGGTGTGCAGTTGGGCGACCGCTTCGGTGACGCACTGCATGAAGCGTGATTCCAAACATGTCAACAGACGGCAGCGGTCGATCGAGCGATCGTTCATCGCAAGCTGCATCCAATTGGGTTTGCTCGTCGACCGGGCGGTCAATCAGTGCCGGGCTGAGATTCATCGTCTCTTCTCGTTGATCGCTGCGACCGGTAAGGTCGGTGGCGTTGTGCTGTTAGACTCACTTGGCGGCAATGGGCTGTGGCGCAGGTTCGTCGTTGGCGACGCGGGCGAGGGCCTGGGTCAGGGAGAGGTCCTGTTTGCCGCGGGTGTCGTTGAGCGGAATTTGCGGGACGGGACGCCAGGTCGGCGGACGCCGCGGTGTGCTTATCGTCGGTTGTGGAGTGGTGTCTTGCCGAGCTGGCCTGGCTGGTGCCGGCACAACGGTCAGGAACACGATGCCGAAGCCAATGAACAAGCCGCCGCCGATTCCGGCGAGGATGATGATGCTCCGGCGTGGGCCGTTTGGATATGCGCCGGTCTCGGGCCCATCGACTTGGGTGATCAGGCTGGTTGACTTGGCTGCGGCAGATCGAGCCATGGCGGCGGTGAGATCGTGCTGGGTAGTGGTCAGGTTTTCGGTGCGCCGTAGCACGTCCGCGATCAATGCTGCATAAAGAGGCGCGTATCGAAACAAGCCGCTTCATTCGCTGTTCGGCATCGTCCAAGCGTTCGTTCAGGGAGGCGCCTTGGCGCTGCTGAGACTCACTTCCGCCTGCAGTCCGCGTACCGCCACGTCCAACTCGTGGTGCAGATGATCGCGGATCTCCTTTTCCGCCACCAATGCCGCGCAACTCGCGGATGCTCCGGCGAGAGCGTCCCCAGTAATTGCGAGGTCTGGAGCTGGGCGTCGATCAGACCATCTTTGAGTCGTTTCAGGGCTGGCAACGCTTCGAGTAGTCGATTCGGGGTCGCGACCAGATGGTCAGGATCCTCGCGCGGCGCCATCAGCAGTTCGAGCAGGTGCTGATCGGTCTCGAGCTTTGCGGCGGCACGGCGCAGTTCCTGACGCAGTTCCGCAATGGTCGTCTGCAGGCTCCCGGTCCCGGAGGCACGATCGCTGAGTGCGCAATTCAACAAGATCAACACCGACACTCTGCTCGATTTGTGAGAGCTTGTCGACGGACGTGTCAAGTTTCGCTTTGGCGAGTTCGACGGTCTGAGACAGTTCGTCGATGACACTCTGCGTCTTGCGATTTCGCAGTTGCTGGAAGCGTCGTTCAAGCTGCTGGCATCCGCCGACGGTAAACTTGAGGGCGGGTTGGCGGTCCGTGTCCTCGACTTTCAGATAGAAAAGCTCGGTAGTACCCAACTCCGTGCCGTTTGGTGGCACGATACGAATGTTCCCACGGGCTTTGTCGATATCGATGGGCGTCGGCCACTGGTCGCCCCCGTGCGAACCGGATGGCGGACCGACTTGTTGCAAAGCGGCGGAAACAACCGTTGGGCTCGTGATCAGTTCAAGGATCGTTTCCTGGTAGTTCTTGAGTGTTTCAGGCGTATCGAAGCTGCCTGGGCGGACTGTGCCCGATGCCGCCTCATCACGCACGGTAAGTGCTTGAGTCACTTCCCAAGGTGGTTGGTAGATTACCGTTGCATAGCAGGTGCACAGCACGGTCGTGAGTGCGGCCGGAATAAGCCATCGTCGCCAATGGACCCGCAACGCCTGTGTAATACTCGCGACCGCCGCGTGTGATTCTGTGTGTCCGTCATGAGCGCCCTTTGTGCTGGAGCCCGGCTGCGCCGCACGGCGCAAAAGTTTGTGACAAGCCCATAAAGAAATGTAGGTTACGTTGCCCGGACATCCGAGAACGTTGCGGCCGTCCGGCCTATCGACAACGTTTGGGAACGGACGATATGCGTTATCCGCAGAAACGGAACGACTCGTCCAGGTCACACGCTCCGTGCTGCTCCCTGAGGACTGCTCGCCGGCCTTGTTTTGGTTTGCTTTCCGCCGCCGGTGACCGACATTTACAAGAGGGCGATCAGAAGTCTGCGGTGGGCGGAGAGAGGAGCGAAAAATTGCAGGTTACTCGTCTAGATAATTTGGACCAATGCGTGTGCCTGACGCCGGTGTGGGACTGCATGACCCACGGAACGGCTTTCCGCCGTGCCGGTTGGTTGCACAGTTGGTGGCGGCATTACGGTGCGGGACGCGAATTGTATGTGTTGGCCGTCCGCAATGAACGGGGTCAAGTCGTGGGAATCGCTCCTTGGTATCTCGAGTCCACAGTCGGCACGGGCGAGTCGTCCGGCTGTTGGGCGACGGCGTGGTCTGTTCCGATCACCTCGGTGTCCTGGCGACATCCGAGTATCGCAGCGGCGTGGTCGCCGCGCTGGCGGAGTGGATGACTCAGGCCAGTCGGGGAGGATGCGAGGCGGAAGATCGATGGCACACGTTGCAGATGGACGGAGTTGACGCGAGTGATCAGACGGTCGCGCTATTGGCAGAGAAAATGCTGGTGGCGGGAAACCACGTCCACTCACGGACCAGTCCCGGTATTGGCGTCTGCAACTTCCTGAATCGTGGGATGCCTACTTGGGTAGTTTGACAAGACTCGCCGTAAAGTGGTACGCCGAATGCGACGACGTTCTTTACACCGGAAGGGCGACGGTTGAGCATCGTCACGGAATGCTGGACCGAGGCGATGCGGACCTTGTCATTTGCATCGCGCCGCCGGCAGAGTCTGGGGAAACCCGGTTGCTTTGCAGACGAGCAATCGGCGACTTTCTGCACGAGGCTGTTTGAACGACTCCGCGATCAAGGGCTTGCACGTCTCTATGTGATGAAGCTGGAATGGCGTCCGCCGCGGCTGAAATTGCACTGCTGGATGGCGCCACGATGTACAGCTACGAATCGGGCTGGGAACCTGCCCTGTTTGCCGACGGGCCAGGGGCATTAATGAGACAGCCATGATCATCGACGGCATTGATCAGCAATGTCGAACGCTGGATTTTCTGCGCGGCGATGAGCCGTACAAAGCGCTTTGGCAGGCCGAACCGTTCTGTGGTCTCACGTACCGGATCCGCGCACTCCCGCAGCGCATCTCGGCCACCATGCGTGGGTGGCCGGAAATACCATGAAACACTGGATCAAGTCAAGGCTGGCGTTGACCGGAATGGCGTAAAGCAATCAGGACCAGACCATGAGAATGTCCAAAACACAGAGAATCCTGTTGTCGGCGTACTACGGTCGCCGGGCAGCCGCGGGCCCTCCTGCAGCGGCGTGGCCAGCCGCGTCCGTGGCAGGCGGCCCAGCGCAGCGTCCAGCGGCCGGCTCACTCGACCGCCGCGAGCACCGGCTCGGCCTCCGGCTGGGCCAGCTCGGTCGCCGGCGCACGCACGACGAAGATCGCCACGAGCACCGCCACCCCCAGCAGCGCAGCGCCGATCAGGTAGGCGAGGTGGTAGCCGCCGTTCAGCGCGGCGTCGGTCGCCTCGCCCGCCGCCCTGAGCGCGTTGGTGCGCTCGGCGGCCAGCGTGGCCAGCACGGCCAGCCCGATCGCTCCGCCCACCTGCACGCTGGAGTTGACCAGGCCCGAGGCCAGCCCCGCGTCCTGTGGCGTCGCGCCGGACATGGCCAGCGTCATCACCGCCGCGAACGAGAGGCCGGCGCCGACGCCGAGGAACAGCATCACCGGCAGCAGGTCGCGCGCGAAGTGGCCGCCGACGGGCGTGCGGGCGAACAGCAGCAGGCCGATGGCGATCAGCGCCAGGCTGGGGACCAGCACGGTCTTCGGCGCCGAAGCGCACGGTCAGTCGCCCCGACAACCCGACCGACATGATCCCCATGACCACGGTGGCGGGCAGGAACGCGAGGCCCACCTGCAGCGACGTGTAGCCGAGGATCTCCTGCAGGTACAGCGCACCCAGGAAGAACATGCCGAACATCCCCACGACCAGGAGCGCCTGCACGAGGTTGGCGCCGACGACGTTGCGTGAGCGGAACAGCCGCAGCGGCATCAGCGGGTTGGCGGCGCGGTCCTGGCGCACGACGAACGCCGCCAGCAGCGCCAGCGAGACCGACCCCAGCAGCAGGGTGTGCGACGAGCCCCAGCCGTGTTCCCCGATGCCCAGGATCGTGTAGACGCCGAGCATCAGGCCGGCGGTGATCAGCACCGCGCCCGGGATGTCGGCCCCGGCCGCCAGCCCGATCCCCGGGCGGGGCTCGACCAGGCGCAGGGCGGCCAGGATGGTGAGCGCGCCGATCGGGATGTTGACGAAGAAGATCCAGTGCCAGTTGATCGCCTCGGTGAGCACGCCGCCGGCCAGCAGGCCGATCGAGCCGCCCGCGCTGGCCACGAAGCCGAAGATGCCGATCGCCCTGGCCTGCTCGCCCGGCTCGGGGAACAGCATCACGATCATCCCCAGCACGACCGCCGACGACAACGCACCGCCGACGCCCTGCACGAACCGGGCGGCGATCAGCATCTCCTGGGTCTGGGCCAGGGCGCACAGCAGCGAGGCCCCCGTGAAGATGCACAGGCCGACGACGAACACGCGGCGCTGGCCGATCAGGTCGCCGAGCCGCCCGGCGAGCAGCAGCAGGCCGCCGAAGGCGATCATGTAGGCGTTGACGACCCAGGCCAGGTTCGCCTGGGAGAAGCCCAGATCCTCGCGGACGACGGGCAGCGCCACGTTGACGACCGTGCCGTCGAGCACGATCATCAGCGCGCCCAGGCACAGCACGTAGAGCGCGGCCCAGCGCGATCGGTCGGTGGTCGTCTGCGGCATGTCGGGTCCCCTCGGTCCGGCGATTGTCGTCTATCGGCCAGACTCGGGGCCGAGGCCAGACTCATCGGCCGGGCCACCGAGCTGGAGGCGCACGCCCCAGTACGGGTCGCCGCGGCGGACGAAGTGCGCCGTGCTGGGCGCCAGGTCGAAGACCGTCGTCGTCCCGTCGGACCCGGCGACGACCAGCGAGGCCCCCTCGACGGCCACGATCACCCCCGGCTCACGCGCACCGAGATGGACGATGGAGACCTCGTCGCCGACCCGTGGGAGCGGTCGGCTGGGGCGCCCGGCGGGCATACGCCCACGATAGGCGTAGCCTCCCCGGGCGTGATGGGCGCGGCGGTGCCATGCACGGTCTGGTGGTCGTGGCCGCGCGACGCCACCGAGGCGCAGCTGCGGCTGCTGTCCGACGGCGAGCGCGCGCGCCACGCGTCGCTGCCGCGTGAGGCCGATCGCGCGCGGTTTGCCACCGCCCGGCTGATCGCGCGCGCCGCGTTGGCCCAGCGCACCGGGTTGACCGCCGGCGACATCGAGCTCGACGCGACCTGCCCGCGCTGCGGCGCCCAGCACGCCAAGCCGGTGGCGAGCGGTGCCGCCGCCGGACTGGAGCTGTCGATCTCGCACGCCGGCGACCGCGTGGCCGTCGCCGTGGCCGAGGGAGCGCAGGTCGGCGTCGACGTCGAGGGGCCGCCCGCGCTGGGCGGGGGCGACGGGCGCGAGCTGTGGGAGGCGGTGCTGCGCCCCAGCGAGCAGGCGCAGGTCGCGCGGCTGCCCGAGGAGGTGCGCGCCGACGTCTTCCTGGCCGTGTGGACGCGCAAGGAGGCGATCCTCAAGGCGACCGGCGACGGCCTGGACGTGGCCATGACCGAGCTGGAGGTGTCGCCCGGCACCGCCCCGCCGCGCGTGCTGGCCAGCGCCGGCCACCTGCCGCCCGCCGACTCGATCGCGCTGGCCGAGCTGCATCCCGGCGCCAGCTACCGGGCCACGCTGGCGGTCATCACGCGCGGGGCGATCGAGGTCGAGGAGGCCGACGCCGAGGTCCTGCTGGCGACGCTCGCCTAGGCGCGTAGGGTCCGGACAGCCGGGTAGCCGACCGGTATGGCGAAAAAGGACACCAGCGACGACCTGTTCGAGATGCTGCGGGCCCGTGGACTGCGCAAGAAGGTGGCCGGCTCGGTTGCCGACGCGGTGCGCTCCGCCAAGAGGCACGGCGACCCGCCCGAGAAGGTGCGACGCGTCGCCGCCGACCTCAAGGACCTGGCCGACGAGATCGAGGATCGCGCCACCGGTGGTCCCGGCAAGCGCCAGGCCGCCGCGCGCAAGGCGGCGCGGACGCGCAAGCGCAACGCCGAGCAGCGCAGCGCCGCGGCCAAGAAGGCGGCGCGGACGCGCGCCCGCAGCAAGGGCTAGGCGCCTGCGTCAGTGGCGCGCGGTGACCTGGTCGAGGCCGACCTCGACCACCTCGTGCGCACCCTCGATGACGACATAGGCCAACGGCGGGCCGCCGAAGAACGTGGCGTTCTCGCCGCCGCCGACGTACACGGCCGGCACGACGTTGCCGTCGTCGACGTGCACCCACACCTTCGCGCCCTGCTCGAACAGCCCATCCGTCATGGGCGCCAACCTACCGCAGCGTGGACGACGGCCTCGGCAACTAGCCCGCCGCCAGCAGCTGATCGGCGCGGCCCCGCAGGTCGTACAGGCCCGAGACGCTCGTCTGCCGGCCCGCCTGCTGCACGGCGGCCATCAGTTCGCTGGCGCCGACGCGTCCGTCGCGGAAGCCGCCGCCCGAGCTGTCGGTCAGCACGTAGCGGATCCGCCCGTCGCGGACCGCCCGGGCCAGCCACCCGACGCTGACCTCGCTCTCGCGGCCGGAGAAGCCGCCCAGCCCGGCGACGGAGACGGCGCCGCGCGCGTCGAGCACCGCGGAGGCCGCCGTCGACTGGCTGGAGACGCCGAGCGTGCCGCCGCCGTGCGCCTGGACGTAGCTGATCGCCGACGACAGCTGGCCGCTGATGCCGCCGAACGGACCGCCCGGGCCGACGCCGGCCGGCGCCCCGCCGTTGCCGAACAGCGGCCCGACCGCGCCCTGACCGGTCTGCGTCGAGCGGCCACCGATCTGCGGCGGCGGGCCGCCGAAGCCACCCCGCATGCCGCCGGGCAGCCCGCCGCGGACGCCCGGGGGGCCTGCCGGCCCGCCCGGTCCGCCGAAGCCCGTCATCGCCGGGCCGCCCATCGGGAACGTGCCGCTGGTGGCGTGGCCGAGCGTCTGCACCGCCCAGGTGGCGGGCGCGATGGCCAGCAGGGCGAGCGCGCCGCCCACGACCCAGGGCCGCCACCGCTCGGCCAGCGCAGCGGCCAGCGCGAGCGCCGCGGCCACGCCGCCCGCGCCCAGCAGCGGTGCCGGCCATGACAGCGTGCTCTCGGTGCGCATGACCGACAGCTCCACGATCACGCCCGCGGCCACGGCCAGCGGCGCGGCGATCCGCGCCAGCAGCGATCCGCGGGCCAGCTCGCCGGCGCCGGCGCCGACCAGCGCAGCCGCGAACGGGGCCAGCAGCGACACGTAGTACGGGTGGAAGATGCCCTGGGCGAAGCTGAACACGACGGCGACCGTCAGGAAGGCGCCGCCGGTGGCGATGATCCAGCCGGTGCGCGCGTCGTCGCGGCGCAGCCGGGAGGCGGCGACGACGATGATCAGCGCGGCCGCCGCGAAGCCCAGCAGCCAGCCGGCCTGGCCGCCGAGCGCCTCGTTGAGCAGGCGCAGCGGCCCGGTGCTGCCGCCGAACATCGTGGTGCCGCCGCCGAAGCCGCCGGGCCCGCCGGCCTGGCCATCCACCCGGCCCAGGCCGTTGTAGCCGAAGATCAGCGACCACACGGAGTTGTCGTTGGTGCCCGAGACCCACGGGCGGTCGGAGGCCGGGGTGAGCGTGACCAGCAGCGGCCAGGCCAGCGCGCTCAGCGCGAGCGCCAGGCCGCCCCACAGCAGCTGGCGCAGCGCGGCCAGGCGCCCGGGCGGAGCGACCCACAGGTAGGCGGCGGCCAGCGCCGGCAGCGATGATCAGCGCCGCGGCCATCTTCGTCTCGAAGCCCAGCCCCACGCACAGGCCCGACGCCACCAGCCAGCGGGTGCGCCCGTCCTGGAGCGCGCGGACCATCGCCCACAGGGCGCCGATGCTGCACAGCACGAGCAGCGCGTCGGGGTTGTTGTGGCGCGAGACGGCGACGATGATCGGCGTCGTGACGAGGGCAAGGCCGCCGACGAAGCCGGCGAAGCGCCCGAACACGCGGCGCACGAGGTCGTAGGTGAGCCCGGCCGACGCCAAGCCCATCAGCGCCTGCGGCACCAGCAGCGACCACGACGAGAAGCCGAAGGCCCGCACCGACAGCGCCTGGATCCACAGCGCCATCGGCGGCTTGTCGACGCGTCTGCAGCGAGCCGGCGTCGAACGAGCCGTACAGGAACGCGTGCCAGCTGGAGGCCATGCTCTTGACCGCCGCCGCGTAGTACTCGTTGGCGTAGCCGTTGCGCGACAGCGCCCACAGGTTCAGGGCGGCGGCGAGTGCGAGCAGGAGCAGCAGCTCGGGGCGCACCGCGGCGACGCGCCGCGCGACGGCGGTGACACGCCCACGCGGCCCGAGCGTCGTCGGGGCCGAGTGCGGCGGCAGGCTCAGGTCGGACACGGGTCTCAGGCTGAACGGTGAAGCTTAAAGGCGGCTGAGAGATCGCCCCTGCGGGGTAGCCTTGTCGCATGCTGTTCGGCCAAGAGCACGTCGACCGCTACATCGAGACCGACGGCGCCGAGGGCTACGAGTGGCGCAACGGGACGACGATCCTGCTGCTGACCACCACGGGCCGGCGCAGCGGTCAGGAGCGCGTCACCCCACTGATCTTCCGCGAGCACGACGGCGACTACCTCATCGTCGCCTCCAAGGGCGGCGCCCCGCAGCCACCGGCCTGGTTCGTCAACCTCGAAGCCGACCCGGACGTGACGGTCCAGGTCAAGGGCGACCGCTTCCCGGCCCGAGCACGAGTGGCCGGCGACGACGAGCGCGCCCGGCTGTGGCCGCTGATGACCGCGGTGTGGCCCGACTACGACGACTACCAGCGCAAGACGGACCGCCAGATCCCGATCGTGGTGCTGGAGCGGGCGCAATCCTGAGGCGGCTCTCAGGCCGCGCTCAGGCAGCTGCCCTTCCATGAGGCCATGACGTTCGGCGCCCAGGTCCGCAGCTTCGTGATCATCGGCGTCTGCTGCACGATCGCCTTCGGCGTGCTGTACGCGCTGCTGCGGGCGGCCGGACTCAGTCCGCTGCCGGCCAACGCGCTCGCGCTCGGGTCGACGCTGGTGGCCAACTTCATCGCCAACCGCCACCTGACCTTCCAGGCCGGCCACGAGCCGTTGCTACCGCAGCTGGCCGGCTACACCGTTGCCTACGCGATCGGCCTGGCCGCCTCCAGCGTCGTGCTGCTGGCGCTCGAGGCCGCGCTCGGCCACCCCGACGGCCTGCTCGACACCGCGGTGGCGATCTTCTCGGGGCTGGCCGCCACCGGCGTGCGCTTCGTGCTGATGCGCGGCTGGGTGTTCCGCACCGCGTAGGCCATCATTCGGGGCATGAGCTCCGACACCGACACGTGGGACGTCATCGTCATCGGCGCCGGGCCGGCGGGCGAGAACGCTGCCGCCTACACCGTGGAGGGCGGGCTGAGCACCGCGCTGGTGGAGGCGGAGCTGCTCGGCGGCGAGTGCTCCTACTGGGCGTGCATGCCGAGCAAGGGCCTGCTGCGGCCGGTCGAGGTGGCGGCGCTGGCGCGCGACCTGCCGCTGGAGCCCAAGCCGCACGTGGACGTCGCCGCCACGCTCGCCCGCCGCGACCGCATCAACCACGGGCGCGACGACAGCGGCCAGGCCGAGTGGGCCGCCGGCGCCGGGATCGAGGTGATCCGCGGACGGGGCCGCCTGGCCGGGGTGCGCACCGTCGCGGTGGGCGAGCGGCGGCTGACCGCGCGCCACGCTGTCGTGCTGGCCACCGGCTCGGCCGCCGTCACCCCGCCGATCGACGGGCTGCGCGAGGCGAGGCCGTGGACCTCACGCGACGTCACGAACATGCAGGCGGTGCCGGCGCGGGTGCTCGTGCTCGGCGGCGGCGTGGTGGCCTGCGAGTCGGCCACGTGGCTGAGCGGCCTGGGCGCCGAGGTCATCCTCGTCGAGCAGTCCGACCGGCTGCTGGGGCGCATGGAGGACTTCGCCGGCGAGCTGGTGCGCGACGCGCTGGAGGAGTCCGGCGTCACCGTGCACCTGGGCAGCGGCCTGGAGCGCGTGACGCGGGCGCGCGTCGACGAGGCGGCGGCGGTCGGCCGGGTCCATGGCGGCCCGCTGCGCGCCGTCGTCGGCGACCGCGAGATCGAGGTCGACGAGCTCGTGGTGGCCACCGGCCGGCGCCCGAACGTCGCCGATGTCGGGCTCGATGCCGTCGGCCTCGACCAGGTCGCCGTCGACGACCAGCTGACCGTCGAGGGCGTCGAGGGCGACTGGCTGTACGCGGTCGGCGACGTCAACGGCCGCGCGCCGCTGACCCATCAGGGCAAGTACCAGGCGCGCGTGTGCAGCGACGTGATCGTCGCGCGCGCCGCGGGCGCGCCGCTCGACGGCCCCCGCTTCGCCGCCAGCGCCGACCACGGCCGCATCCCCCAGGTGGTGTTCACCGACCCGCAGGCCGCCTCGGTCGGCCCGACCGAGGCCCAGGCGCGCGCCGCGGGGCACGCGCTGCGCGTGGCCGAGCTCGACATCGCCGTGGGCGGCACGACGGTCAACCGCGACGGCTACCGCGGCCGGGCCAAGCTCGTGGCCGACGCCGACACCGAGCGGGTGCTGGGGGCGACGTTCGTCGGGCCGGAGATCGGCGAGCTCCTGCACGCCGCGACGGTCGCCGTGGTCGGCGGCGTGACGCTGTCGCAGCTGTGGCACGCGGTTCCCTCCTATCCCACGGTCAGCGAGCTGTGGCTGCGGCTGCTGGAGCAGCTGCGCGCCGACGGCTGGCGTTAGGTCAAGCCCACTGAGCAGGCGCCGATACCCGGAGCAATGCCGATCCCCCGCCTCTGCCGCGCGCTGGCGCTGGCCTGCGTCCTCCTGCTGCTCGGCGCCTGCGCCGCGCATGCCGCGATCGTGCCCGACCAGGTCGTCGTGCGCTTCGCCCCGGACGCCAGCCGCAGCGACCGCGTGGACGCGCTGTCCAATGCCGGAGCGCAGGATGCGCATGGCCTGTCGCTGCCCGACACGCAGGTCGTCGAGCTGCCCGCCGGCAGCGACGAACGCGCCGCCGCCCAGCAGCTGGAGCGCCAGCCCGATGTCGTGTGGGCGGAGCCCAACTACGTCGTCGAGGCCGACGCGACCACCCCGGACGACCCGCTGTTCGCCGACCTGTGGGGGCTGAGCAACACAGGCCAGTCGGCCAACCAGGCGCTGTCGGGCGTCTGGACGCCGCAGGCCGGCGTGGCCGGGATCGACGTCGGCGCGCCGGCCGCGTGGGACACGACGACCGGCTCGTCGGCGGTGCGCGTCGGCGTCGTCGACACCGGGATCGCCGCACATCGCGACCTGGACGCCAACGTCGACGGGGCGCGGTCGCGCGACTTCCGCGCCCACACCGCCGACACGGCCGACGACCCGCGCGCCGACGCCGAGGGACACGGAACCCACGTGGCGGGAACGATCGGGGCGGTGGGCGACAATGGCACCGACGTCGCCGGCGTGGCGTGGCACAGCGACCTCGTCGCGCTGCGCGCGCTGGACGCCGGCAGCGGGACGAGCGCCGACGTGGCCGCCGCCTTCGCGTACGCCGGCGACCAGGGCATCCCCATCGTCAACGCGTCGCTGGGCGGGACCGCCAACTCGCTGGCCGTCGCCGACGCCATCCGCAGCCACCCGGCCACGCTCTACGTGGTCGCCGCCGGCAACGACGGCGCCAACGTGGAGAGCGCCGGCTCCGGCTCCTACCCGTGCGAGCTGCCCTACGCCAACGTGCTCTGCGTCGCCTCGATCGACAACGACGGCGCCCTGTCGGACTACTCCAACTACGGCGCCTCGGCGGTGGACCTCGCCGCCCCCGGCAACGGCGTGGTGAGCACCTATCCGAGCTACACCGACGCCCTGAGCGCGAACGGGTCGTGGGCGCACGGCGGCAGCGGCGACAGCTGGTCCTTCTCCGGCGGGATGTGGACGAGCGACGTCGCCGCATCGATGTCGAGCACGCTGGAGTCACCTGATGTCGACGTGAGCGCCATGCGCGGCTGCTCGGTGCGGTTGACGCTCGTGTCCGCCATCCCCAGCGGCCAGGGATCGGTGGCGATCGAGCGCTCGCTGGACGGCGGCTCCACCTGGGAGCAGGTCGGGGTGCGCACCACCCCCACCGCCGGGACCGGGCTCGCCTACGCGGCCGACGCCGACAATCGCTCCAGCGTGCGCATCCGCGTCGTCGTCACGACCACCGCGGCGGCCCTCCCGACGAGCTCGGCCATCGGCATCTCGGGCCTGTCGCTGCGCTGCCTGACGCCGGGCACCAGCACGCAGACCGCAACGCTGGCGGGCACATCGATGGCCACGCCGATGGTGGCCGGCGTGGCCGCCCTGCTCCTGGCCGCCAAGCCAGGGGCGACGACGGCCGAGCTGCGCAGCGCGCTGCTGTCGAGCGTCACGCCGACCGCTGCGCTGAACGGCCGCACGGTGACCGGCGGGCGCGTGAACGCCGCCGCCGCACTGGCCGCGCTGCTGAGCACCCCCGCGCCCACGCCGAGCGGCGGGGGCGGGCTCGGCGGCGGCGGACTCGGCGGCGGCAGGCGGAGGCGGGGCCGCCCCGGCCCCCGCGCCGCCGGTGACCGCGCCCACGCCGATCACCATCCCCACCCCGGTGACCACGGCGACGACGCCGGCGGCGCCGGCCCTCGCGCCCAGCGCGACGCTGCGGCCCAGCGCCACGTCGCTGCTGCGCCGCGGCCGCCTGGCGGTGCGCATCGCGCTGTCGGGCGAGGCCAGCGTGCGTGCGCGGGCCACCGTGCGCTGGCACGGCGGCCACACCACGCTGCGCAGCGTCCGCCGCAGCGGCCTGAGCGCGGGCGACCGCACGACCCTGCGCCTGCGCGCGACGAAGCGGGGGCTGGCGCGCGATGCGCCGTGCGCACGCCGCCGGACGGCGGATCGTCGTGCACCTGGTGGTGACCGTCGCCGCGGCCGGCGGCGCGACGCGTCAGGTCAAGCGCAGCATCACCCTGCGCTGACGATCCGCAGCCGGGTGATCGCGCCGTTGCTGTCGAGGTCGGTGCCGTAGCCCACCGTCGCCCGCACCTTGGCCGAGGGCACGCCGGGCACCGTCACGGTGGGCGTCGAGCTGTAGCCCGTGCCGCCGTCCACCAGCTTCAGCGACACGATCCGCCCGTTGCGCACGCGCGCGGTCGCGCGGGCGTTGCGGTGCGGCCACAGGCCCCCGTCGGAGGGCTGGTAGCGGTAGCGGTTGGAGACCTGGTCGAGGCGCTCGTTGGTGACCCCGTAGGGCGCGAGCACCGACAGCAGAACCGCCTTGTTGGCCTGGGCCTCCTGCTCGGTCGGGCCGCCGCTGCCCGGTGCGGCCGGCTGCACGCCGCTGAAGGCGTCGCGGAAGACCTCCGTGGGCACGCCCAGTCCGGCGGCCACGAGCACGTCGGGGCGGCCGTGGTCGGCGGAGTCGGTGTGATGGCCGCCGCGGATCTTGACGATGACGGTGCGCGTGCGGGCGGCGGCGCCGGCACACGAGGTGGAGACGACCGCGCCCGCGGCGCACGTGGTGAGCAGCGCCGCGGCAGCGGCGATCGGACGACGAGACGGCATGACCCTCTCCTTGTGACGCAGGATGGCTCCGAACGCTCGACACGATCTCGAGCGCGCCTGCGGATCGCCTGGGAGTCGACCGAGGATCCGCTGAGGCGCTACTGGCGGCCAGTAGCGATTCGACTGGGCCGCTGCGGCCGACCGGCCTCACCCTGTCGGCATGACCCCTCTGCGCAGGACCGACGACAGCCGCTTCGCCGCCGACGTGCTGGAGGCCGACCGACCCGTGCTCGTCGAGTTCACCGCCGACTGGTGCCCGCCCTGCCGGGTGATGGCGCGGGTGCTGGCGGAGTTGCGGGCCGAGCGCCCCGATCTCGCGGTGGTCGCGCTCGACGTCGACGCCAACCCGGCCACGGCCGCCCGCTACGACGTGCTGTCGATGCCGACCTTCGTCGTGTTCGACCAGGGGGCGCCGATCGGCCGGCTCGTCGGCTCACGCCCCAAGCGGCGCCTGCTGCGCGAGCTGGACGAGCTGCTCGAGCAGCAGCCGGCCCGCCGGTGAGGGCCCGGCCGCCGGCGTCAGCACAAGCACCCGGTGCTCGGGAGCGGGCGGTGCCAGCGCGACCACGGCCACGGCGGGCCCGTCCAGCGCCAGCCACGACGCCGGCACGAGGCTGATGCCGAGCCCAGCGGCGGCCAGATGGCGTACGGCGCCGGGCTCGGCCACCTCCAGCAGCGGCACCGGGCTGAACCCGGCCCGCTGGCAGGCGGCGACGACCGTCTCGCGCAGCGCGGTGCCGGGCTCGCCGAGGATGAACGAGCGCTCGCGCAGCTGCTCGAGCCGCAGCGGTCCAGACCCGGCCAGCGGGTCGCCGGGCGGCAGCAGGACGCGCAGCGGCTCGGCCACCATCGCCGCCACCGCGGCGCCCGGCGGCGGGTCGCCGGCCAGCGCCACCACCCCGATGTCGACCGCGCCACGCGCGGCCAGCTCAGCCACCTCGACCGCCCCGGCATGGCGCAGGGCCAGCTGCAGCGCCGGATGGGCGCGGTGGAAGGCCGCCAGCACCGCGGGCAGCGCGACGGCGTCGCCCACCGTGGCCGCCACGCGCACCCGTCCGCGCGTGGCGCCGGCGTGGTCGTCCAGCTCGGCCCGGGCCGCCGCCGCCTGCGCGAGCATCGCCTCCGCGTGGCCCAGCAGCGCCTCGCCGGCGGCGGTCGCCGCCACGCCGCGGGGTCCCCGGCGCAGCAGCGCGACGCCGACCTCGGCCTCCAGCCGGCGCACCTGCTGCGACAGCGCCGACTGCGTCAGCCACAGCGCGTCGGCGGCGGCGGTGAAGCCGCCGTGGCGCACCACGGCGACGAAGTACTCGAGCTGACGCAGCTCCATCGCGACGAGCCTACGGCTACGGTCCCGGGCATGACCGACGACTCGGGCGAGCTGGCCCGGCGCTCGATCGGCGGCCTGGCGGAGACGCTGGCGGCGTTCGGGGCGACCGGCGTCGGTGGAGCCACCGTGGTACGCCGTGCGGACGCGATCGGCGCCCGGGTGCCCTGGGCGATCGACAACAACTGGATCGACGCGGCCGTCGTCCCGCCGGGCGCGGAGGCGACCGCCGGCGTCGGCGGCCTGCCGCACTGCCTGTGGTCGCTGCCCGGCGCCGTCATCGGCGGCGCGCCGATGGACCACCTCGACATGCCGTGCATGGCGCTCGTGCTCGAACGCCCGCCCGAGGGCGCGCGGGCCGAGCCGCAGACGCCGCCGCTGGACGTCGTCGGCGCGATCAACGACCGCGCCTACGGCCAGCCGGCCCGGCTCGCCCCCCTGATCGCCGCGCTGGACGATCCGCGGATCGCCGCCCACGGCGTCCGCGTCGACGGTGCCTGGGCCTGCGTGCTGCTGACCCTGCGTCTCGGCGACGACGTCAGCATCCAGTACGTCGCGACCGAGGCCGAGCACCGCCGGCGGGGCCACGCCAGCGCGCTCATGCGCGCCGTCCTGGCCGCCGCACACGCCGACGGCGCGGCCACGGCGACGCTGCAGGCCAGCCCCGATGGGCGGCCGGTCTACGAGCGGCTGGGCTTTCAGCACGTCGCGACGCTGCGTGCGACGGTCGCCTGAGCCTACCGGGCGGATGGTCGCAGCGCTAGTTGAGGCGAGAGGCGACGCCGTCGGCGTCGTCGCGGAGCGTCTCGATCGTCGGCTCGTCCAGCGGCAGCTCGAGGCGCAGCTGGGCGGCGCGCAGCGCGTCGCCGTGGCGGCCGGCGCGCTGGGCGCGGGCCACGATGCGGTCCAGCAGGATCAGCGCGACCTGGTGCGAGCAGCGCCAGCGCAGCTCGCCGGCGGGCAGGCGGTCGGCCTCGATCGGGGTTCGCGGCGCCATCGGCTCCAGCACGTGGGGCGCGTCCAGCTCGCGATGGGCCACCAGCACGTGCTCCTCGTCGTCGGCGACGATCCCCAGCGGGATTCCCGCCTCGCGGGCCACCTCAGCGCAGATCACCGCCCAGCACACGGGGTCGCCGGTGCCGGTCAGCAGGACGCGGTCCAGCAGCAGGTCCTCGACGTGCGCCGGACGCACGCGGGCGCCGATGCGCCCCCCGACGAGCTGGCCGGCCCCGGCCAGCTGCTCGAGCGCCGGCGCGTCACGCAGCGGGGCGAGCGCGTCGCGCAGCTCGCCCAGGACGATCGTCGTCGCCCTCTCGTCGGGCGGGTGGAACTCGGCAGCGAGCGCGAGGGCGAGGGCGGCGTGCGAGGGGCAGCCGTCCGCCGCCAGGCGGGCGAACGGGATCACACGCGCGAGTAGAGCTCGACGATCAGCTGCTCGTTGACGGGCGCGTCGATCTCGCCGCGCTGGGGAAGGCGCAGCACCTTGCCGGTCAGGCCGTCGAAGTCTCCCTGCAGCCAAGGCGCGACGCGGCCGATCAGGTCGGTGGCCTCCTGGGCCGCCGGCCGGACCGGGCTCTCGAGCTTGATCGACACGATGTCGCCCTCGCTGACGAGGAACGACGGGATGTCGACCCGGCGACCGTTGACCTGCACGTGGCCGTGGTTGACGAACTGGCGCGCCTGGGCGCGGGTGGTGGCCAGGCCGAGGCGGTAGACGACGTTGTCCAGGCGGCGCTCCAGGAGCACCATCAGCCGCTCGCCCACCTGCCCCTCGCGACCGCGCTGGGCGTCGCGGTAGGTCTTGCGGAACTGGCGCTCGCGCATGCCGTAGTAGCGCTTGGCGCGCTGCTTCTCGCGCAGCTGGAGTCCGTAGACGGACTCGCGGCGCCGGCGTCCGGTGCCGTGCTGGCCGGGCGGCGCGTCGCCGCGCCGCTCCAGGCCGCCCTTGCGCGCCATCCGGCGCGCGCCCTTGAGCTCGAGCTCCACGCCCTCGCGGCGCGACAGCTTCTCGGTCGGTCCGGTGTACCGGCCCACAGTGCGTCAGTCCTTCCGTCTCATCATCGACTCTGAGCAACTTAGGGTAGCCGAATGTGCCGCACCTGGCACCCTGACGAGCCGGTCCCATGCGCACGCACCGGATCATCATCGTCCTGCTCCTGCTCGCCGCGCTGGCCGCCAGCGCCACGATCGTGCTGCGCCAGGTGCGCAGCCACAGCCCTGCGCCCGCGCCGGCGACGCTCTCCCCCGGCGCCGGCCTGCCCGACGAGGATCCGCTGGCCTGGACGCCCCGGCGCTCCGAGGACTACGCGCTGCGGGCCGCCGAGGGCTGGTCGCACCCGCTCTACACCAAGATGGCCGATGGCCTGCCGCTGGCCATCAAGCGCACGCAGAGCTTCCGCGCCCAGATCGAGCGCGCCGTGGAGGGCACCGACATCTCCCCCGACACGCTGTCGGCGATCGTCCTGCTGGAGAGCGCCGGGCGCCCCGAGGCACAGGCCTCCAACGACCTTGAGGGCGCCGTCGGACTCACGCAGATCGTCGCCGGCACCGGTCGCAACCTGCTCGACATGCATGTCGACACCGAGGCGGCCCGGCGCCTGTCCAAGCAGATCGACAAGGCGGCCCGCAAGGGCCAGGACGCGCGGGTGCGCCGCCTGCGCGCCCAGCGCCGGCGCGTCGACGAGCGCTTCGACCCGGTCAAGTCGCTGCAGGCCACCGTCCGCTACCTGCAGTTCGCGCGCAAGCAGCTGGGTCGCGACGACCTGGCCATCGCCAGCTACCACATGGGCGTCGGCAACGTCCAGACCGCCCTGCGGGACTACGGCGCCGGGACGATCCCCTACGTGCGGCTGTACTTCGACTCCACGCCCGCCCATCATCCCGTCGCCTGGCGCTTCCTGGCCGGCCTGGGCGACGACTCGGCCACCTACCTGTGGCGCGTCCGCGCCGCCGACGAGATCCTGCACATGGCGGTGGAGAACCCGCAGCTGCTGGCCCGTCGCACGAAGCTGATGAACGAGCGCAACTCGGCCGAGGTCGTCCTGCACCCGCCCGACGAGACCCACCGCTACGCCGACGGCGACGCGCTGCGCGAGGCCTATGACTCCGGCGAGATCACCGCCCTGCCGGCGGCCTACCTGGTCCGCCACGGCCTGCGGCTGGACCGGCAGATGGGCGAGCTGGCCGCCAAGCTCGGCGAGCAGCCGGCGCTCTATCGCGGGCTGCGCCGGGAGGCGCTGGCCACGCTGGCCTACATCGGGACGGGCGTGCGCGCGATCTCGGGTGTGCGCCAGCCGCTGCGCGTCACCAGCACGGTCCGCGACGAGCGCTACCAGCAGAAGCTGCGCGGCGTCGACGAGCAGGCCACCGACAACTACTCGCTGCACACCACCGGGTACGCGTTCGACATCGCCCGCGACTACGCCAACCGCCGGCAGGCCGCCGCGTTCCAGTTCCTGCTCGATCGCCTGACCGCGCTGAACCTGATCGCCTGGGTGCGCGAGCCGGGCGCCATCCACGTGACCGTGTCCTCCGAGGCCAAGCGGCTGATGCAGCCGATGGGCGTCCTGCCCGCCGACGCCCGCCACGACGGCGCCGCCGGCTGACCGGCCGGCCCCCTCACGCCAGTCCGAGCCAGAGCGACGACGGCATCGGAGGCAGACGCGGCCGGTCGCGGGCGCGGACGGCGCGGATCAAGCGACCCCAGGCTTGACCGTCAGGCCCAACGCGCTTCGATGCTGCCGTGGGCCCGCCTCGGCGCCCGCGCCCTACTCCAGCGCGTCCAGCAGCGGCCGCTGACCCTCGTTGAGCTTGACGCGGGCCGTCGCCAGGTCGAACCAGGCGGCGCGGTCGACCTCGGGGTAGGCGCCGATGCGCCCCGAGCGCGGCGGCCACTCGACCTGGAAGCTGTTGGAGACCAGCCCGTCGGGGTCGAAGTCGCCCTCCAGCGCCCAGGCGACGATGCGCTTGCGGCTCTTGAGACGCACCTCGCCCAGCGCGAGCGGGACGCCCTCGGGCGGCGGGGACCCGAGCTCCTCGGCGAACTCGCGCCGAGCGGCGGCGTAGGGCTCCTCGCCGTCGTCGACCTCTCCCTTGGGGATCGACCAGGCGCCGTCGTCGCGTCGCGCCCAGTACGGCCCGCCCGGATGCGCGAGCAGCACCTCGCGGGTGCCGTCGCGCGTCCGGTACAGCAGCAGCCCCGCGCTGGTCGACGGCACTCAGCCCTGCGGCGTGTCGGGCGGGAGCGACTCGCCCGGCTGCGCGCCCGGCACGGCCGTGCCCGCGATCAGCTCCTTGGCGTGCGTGACGACGTTCTCGGGCGTGAAGCCGAACTCCTCGAACAGCGTCGTGGCCGGGGCCGAGGCTCCGAAGTGCTCCAGCGACACCGACGCGTCGACCCACTTGCGCCAGCCCATCGCCACGCCGGCCTCGACCGACAGCTTGGGGACGCCCGCGGGCAGGACCGCGGCGCGGTAGTCGGCGTCCTGGTCGGCGAACACCTCCCAGCAGGGCATCGAGACGACCCGCGTCGGGATCCCCTCGCCCTGCAGCTGCTCGCGCGCGGCGACGCACAGCTGGAGCTCCGAGCCGGTGCCGGCGAGCACGACCCGGGCGTCGCCGTCGGCCTCCTGCAGGACGTAGCCGCCGCGGCGCACGCCCTCCCAGGTGACCCCCTCCAGGATCGGCAGGTTCTGGCGCGACAGCATGAACGCGGCCGGGCCCTCCAGCTCCTCGAGCACCAGCCGCCAGCTCAGCGCCGTCTCGTTGGCGTCGGCCGGGCGGAACAGGTGCATCCCGGGGATCGCCCGCAGCGCGGCGAAGTGCTCAACCGGCTGGTGGGTCGGGCCGTCCTCGCCCAGGCCGATCGAGTCGTGCGTGTAGACCCACGCGACCTCGAGGTCCATGAGCGCGCTGAGGCGCACCGAGCCGCGCATGTAGTCGGAGAACTGGCCGAACGTCGAGCCGTACGGGCGCAGGATGCCGCCATGGCCGGCCATGCCGTTGACCGCGCCGCCCATGCCGTGCTCGCGCACCCCGAACTTCAGGTTGCGCCCAGGGTCCTCGGCGTCGAAGATGCGCGACTTCGGGAACTCGGTCTTCGTCGACTCCGAGAGGTCGGCGGCGCCGCCGATCATCGTCGGGGTGAAGTCCTCGAAGGCGGCCATCACCTTCTGGCCGGCCGAGCGGGTGGCGATCGGGTCGTCGCCGACGTCCCACGTGGGCAGCGCCTGCGCCAGCCCGGGCATCGGGCGGGCCGGCGTGGACCAGGCGGCGTCCCACTGGGCGGCCAGCTCGGCGTGCGCGGACTTCCAGGCGTCGAAGCGCTCCTCCCAGGAGGCCTGCAGCTCCGCGCCGCGCTCGACCTGCGAGAAGTGCTCGTACACGCCGTCGGGCACGAAGAACTGCTGGTCGGGATCCCAGCCCATGACCTCCTTGGTCAGGCGCACCTCGTCCTCGCCCAGCGGCGAGCCGTGGGCCTTCTGGGTGCCCTGCTTGTTGGGCGAGGGCCAGCCGATGATCGAGCGCACCGAGATCAGCGATGGCGCGTTCTCCTCGGCGATGCCGGCGTCGATCGCCTTGCTCAGCGCGTCGAGGTCGTTGGCGTCGTCGACGGTCTGCGTATGCCACCCGTAGGCGTCGAAGCGCTTGACGACGTCCTCGGTGTAGGACTCGCGCGTCGGCCCGTCGAGCTGGATGTGGTTGTTGTCGTACAGGTAGACCATCCGGCCGAGCTTGAGATGGCCGGCCAGCGACGCGGCCTCGGAGGCGATGCCCTCCTGCAGGTCGCCGTCGGAGCAGATCACGAACGTGCGGTGGTCCTGCACCTCGGGGCCGAACTTGCCGCGCAGGAAGCGCTCGGCGATGGCCATGCCGACGCCGTTGGCGAAGCCCTGCCCGAGCGGCCCGGTGGTGATCTCGACGCCCGGCGTCACGTGGACCTTGTCGCGCTCGGGGTGGCCCGGCGTGCGCGAGCCCCACTGGCGGAAGGACTGGAGGTCGTCCATCGTCACGTCGTAGCCCGACAGGTGCAGCAGGCTGTACAGCAGCATCGAGCCGTGCCCGGCGCTGAGCACGAACCGGTCGCGGTCCGGCCACGACGGGTCCTTGGGGTTGTGGCGCAGGTACCTGGTGAACAGCAGGTAGCCGACCGCGGCGAATCCCATCGGCAGACCCGGGTGACCCGAGTTGGCCTTCTGCACGCCGTCCATGGACAGCGTGCGGATGGTGTCGATGGAGAGGCGGTCGAGGTCGACCGCGTGGGTGGTGTCTTCGGCCGTGCTCATTGGTCGTCACACTACCCCGCATGCGAAGCCGGCCACCGGATCTTCACGTGGTGGCGGCGATCTTCGTGGGTGGGATGGTCGGCACGCTGGCCCGCGCCGGGGTCGCCGAGGCGCTCCCCGCGGGGGGGCCGGGCGGGGACGGTTTCCCGTGGGCGACGCTGCTGGTCAACCTCGCGGGCGCCGCGCTGCTGGGCTGGTCCACCGTCGCGCTGACCGGCCATGCGATCCGCCGCCAGCTCGTCGGCACCGGCGTGTGCGGCGCGCTGACGACGTTCTCGAGCTTCCAGCTGGAGCTCTACCGGATCGCCGATGACGGGCACGTCTCGCGCGCAGTGGGCTACGCCGCCGTCTCGCTGGGCGCGGGCCTGGCCCTGGCCGTCGCCGGGCGGCGGTTGGCGCAGTGAGCGTCGCCGCGTGGATCGCGATGGCGCTGGCCGGCGGCGCCGGCGCGGCGGCGCGCTACGGCGTGCTGATCGCCTTCGAGCGGATGCTGCTGCTGGCCGCGCCCGCGGCGATCCTGGCCGTCAACGTCAGCGGCACGCTGGTCATCGGGCTGCTGGCCGGTGCCGGGCTGCACGGCGAGGCGCGAGCGATCGCGGCCACCGGCTTCCTGGGCGGCTACACGACGTTCTCGACGTGGATGGTGCACAGCGACGAGTCCGCGCGAGAACGCGACTGGCACTGGGCGGCGGGCAACCTCGTCGTCAGCCTCCTGGTGGGCTTCGGCGCGGTCGCCCTCGGCGTGGCGATCGGCTAGGCGTCGTCGCCGCCGCCGGGGGTCAGCTCGCGATCGGAGCGTGCTGCGCGCAGCTCGTACTCGCGGCGGCTGGCCAGGTCGGCGTTCCACAGCGGCCGGTCGGCCTTCATGGCCCGGCCGACCGCCTCGCGCCCGCGCCGCGGCAGCAGCCCGGTGGCGGCGTAGACGCCGGCGTTGGCCTTGGGCACCCACACGTCGAAGCGCCCGGTGCGCAGCGCCTCCACGGTCGCCTCGGCGACGTCGCCGGGGGTCAGCTCCTTCTGGCCGCGCGGGTTGGCCAGGCCGCCGCCCAGCTCGGTCTGGACGATCGCCGGCATGACCACGCTCAGCGCGACGCCGTCGGCCCCCATCAGCCGCAGCTCGGCGCGCATGGCCTCGGTCAGGCCGACCACGGCGAACTTCGAGGCGCAGTAGGTGGCCCCGCCGGCGAAGCCGAACTTGCCGGCCTGGGAGGCGACGTTGACCACGTGGCCGCGGTTGCGCTCGATCATCTGCGGCAGCACGGCCTTCATCCCCAGCAGCACGCCGTGCACGTTGACGTCGATCATCCGCCGGGCCGCGTCGTCGTCCTCGGACACCAGCGGCGACAGGGTCATGATCCCGGCGTTGTTGACGTAGACGTCGATCGGCCCCAGCGCGTCCTGCACCGCCTCGACGAAGCGCTCGGTCGAGCCGCGGTCGGTGACGTTCAGCTCGAAGGCGACGGCGCCGCGGCCGAGCTCGTCGGCGGTCTGGCGGGCGACGTCGACGTCGACGTCGCCGATGGCCACCCGCATCCCCTCGCGCAGGAAGGCATCGGCCATCGCCCGGCCGATCCCGCGCGCGCCGCCGGTGATCGCCGCGACCTGCCCGGTCAGGATCTTCGCTTGCTTGGCCATCGGTGCCGCCCCTCCTCGCGAACGTGACAGGTGCGTCATCTTACGCGGGCCGCGCGGGGCGTGAAGCGCGTGCACGCAGCGGCGCTTGCGCGTAGCATCGCCGACGGGTCGCAACCGGAGAGGAGAGCCATGGCGGTCAGCGTCGTCCTGTCGGAGATCCAGCGCGCAGCGCTCGCCGCGGTCTGCGACACGTTCGCCCCCGCGCTGCAGGAGCCCGACGACCCGACCGGCTTCTACGGCCGCAGCGCGTCGCACATGGGGATCCCCGACCTGGTCGAGCAGACGCTCGGCGCGACCCTGCCCGAGGAGCAGCTCCAGGGCGTGCGCGGCGCTGCTGGACGCGCTCGCCGCGCAGGGCCTGGCCGAAGCGCCCCAGCCGATGCGCGAGGCGCTGCTGCACGGCTTCATGGACGCCGACCCGGGTGCCCTGGCCGGCCTGTCGGGCCTGCGCGCGCTGACCTTCCTGCTGTTCTACGGACTGCCCGACGAGCGCGGACGCAACCCCAACTGGGAGGCGATCGGCTATCCCGGGCCGGTGTCGACGCCGCCGTCGTCCGAGCAGGCGCCCAAGCGCATCGCGCTGACCGTCCCCAGCGGCGACATGCTCGAGCTGACCGCCGACGCGGTGATCGTGGGCTCGGGCGCCGGCGGCGGCGTGATCGCCGGCGAGCTGTCGGACGCCGGGCGCGAGGTCGTCGTGCTCGAGGCCGGCGGCTACTTCAACGAGGCCGACTTCAACCAGCTGGAGCTGTGGGCCTACGAGCACCTGTACCGCGGCGGCGGGATCACCCAGACCGCCAGCGGCTCGATCGCGCTGATGGCCGGGGCCAACCTCGGCGGCGGAACGACCGTCAACTGGACGAACATGCTGCGCACCCCGCCGTGGGTGCGTGAGCAGTGGCAGGACGAGTTCGGGCTGGAGGGCCTGGCCGGCGGCGCCTTCGACGCGCACCTGGACGCCGTCTTCGCGCGCACCGGCGCCAACGACGCCTGCTCGGACCGCAACGGCCCCAACCAGCGCCTGGTCGACGGGTGCGAGGCGCGCGGCGTGGCGTGGCAGACGATCGTGCGCAACACCGATCCCGCCGCCTACTCACCCGACACCGCCGGCTTCCTGGGCTTCGGCGACCAGTCGGGCTCCAAGCAGGGGACGATGAAGACCTACCTGCAGGACGCCTCCGACCGCGGCGCGCGGATCGTCACCGGCTGCCGCGTCGAGCGGGTGCTCGTCTCCGGCGGGCGCGCCGCCGGCGTGGAGGGCGTGGCCACCGGGCCCGACGGCGCCCGGACGCGTGTCGTGGTGCGCGCACCGGTCGTGGTGTGCGCGGCCGGCGCGCTGGAGACGCCCGCGCTGCTGCTGCGCTCGGGCATCGGCGGTCCGGCCGCCGGCGACTACCTGCGCCTGCACCCGGCGACCGTGCTCGGCGGCTTCTACGAGGAGCCGCAGCGCGCCTGGTGGGGCGCTCCGCAGGCGGCGCTGTCGGCGCAGTGGGCCAACCTCGCCGACGGCTACGGCTTCCTGGTGGAGACCTCGCATGCCTCGCCGGGGCTGACCGGAACGGCGGTGCCCTGGGAGAGCGGGCGCCAGCACAAGGACGACATGGGCCGCGGCCCGCAGACCTCCGCGCTCGTGCTGCTGATCCGCGACCGCGGCCACGGCCGCGTGACGATCGACGCCGCCGGCAACGCCGTCCACCACTACGACCTCGTCGATGAGCTCGACGTGCGCCACTTCCGCCGGGGGCTGGCCGAGCTGGTGCGCCTGCACGCTGTGGCGGGAGCCCAGGAGATCCTCTCCTTCCACCGCCGGCCGCGGCGCTGGCGGCGCGACGGCGACGAGGACCTGGAGATCTACGCCCAGCGCGTGGCGGACGGGCCGCTGACCCCCTACGAGCACCCGATCTTCGCGCTGCACCAGATGGGCAGCGCGCGCATGGGCAGCGACCCGGCGACCTCGGTCGCGGACTCGTGGGGCGAGCTGCACGATACGCCCGGCGTGTGGATCGGCGACGCGTCGGCGTTCCCGACGGCAACGGGCACCAACCCGATGGCCACCGTGATGGCGCTGGCGCGCCGGACGGCGGGAGCGATCGCCGGCTCCTAGTGGCGTCAGGCGCTAGAGATGCGGCGCGAGCCGCTGCGCCAGCTGGGCGCGCGGCAGCGCCCCGACGATGCGGTCGACCGGCTGGCCGTCACGGAAGACGACGAGCAGCGGGATGCTCATCGCCTCGTAGCGCTGCGCCAGCTGCGGGTTGGCGTCGACGTCGACCTTGACAACCTTCAGGTGCCCGGCGTGCTCGGCGGCCAGCTCGTCGAGCACTGGGGAGACCATCCGGCACGGGCCGCACCAGGCGGCCCAGAAGTCGGCCACGACCGGGACCGACGCGGTGATCTCCTCCCCGAAGCTCGCCGTGTCGGCGTCGACCACCCACGGCAGGTCGTGGTGGCACTTGGCGCAGCGGGGGATGCCGCGCGCGGTGGCCTGCACCCGGTTACGGGCGCTGCAGCTCGGACAGCGGATCAGTGTCGCCACGGAGCGATGGTACGGCGAACGCCCCGATCAGGCCAGGGGCGAGCCGCTCGGCCACGTCGAGCGCCTCGCCGAGCTCGACGTCGAGCACCGCGTAGTGCTGCTCGCCCGCGGCGGTCGTCGCCTCCAGCGTGGCCAGGCCGACGCGGCGCTGGAAGAACGAGCGGCGGATCGTCACGCCGATCACGCCCTCGGCGGCCAGCGCGCTGCGCCGCTGCACGATGCTGCCGGCGCGGGTGAGCAGATGGCCGTCGCAGACGGCGTGGCCGAGCGCGCGGTAGCGGTCGGCGGCCAGCAGCGCCCCGGCCGGCAGCGCCAGCAGCGCGAGCGCAGGCACCAGCGGCGACCAGCCCAGCGCCAGCCAGGCGGCCGCCCCGAGCAGGGGCAGCGCGGCGGCCGCCGACAGCGCCCGGGTGTAGCGGCGCACGCGCGCACGCGGCCCGTGCGCGCGCAGCGGCGAGCGCACCGGGGCGCTGTCGCCCAGCACGGCGCCGGCGACGCGCTCGGCCTCGGCGGCCGGCGCGGGCGGCAGCAGCAGCGACCCGCCGCGGGCGCCGCGCAGGCCGGTGGCGATGGCGCTGGCCCGCGCGGCGCCGGCCGCGCGCAGCAGCAGCGGCCGGCTGATGGTGACGCCGTGCAGGCGGCGCTCCTCGATGCTCGTCGCGCGCGTGGTCAGCAGACCGCGGGTGACGTGCAGGGTCCCGCCCTCGTGCCGGCTGAGGCGGTAGCCCCAGTAGGCGAGCGCGTAGCCGACCGTGGAGGTGACGATCACCGCCAGCAGGATGGCCACCACCGCGAGCGCGATGGTCACGGCCAGCGACAGGTCCGAGAGCGTGTGCACGGCCGAGCGCAGCGGGCCGTAGCGCTCGGGGTCGATGTGGGCCTCGCTGATCACGCGGCCGGCGACCGCGGCGGCCACGCCGATGGTGACCACGCCCGACAGCGTGAACGGGCCGTAGCGGATCCAGGCCGGGTCCAGGCGGGCGAGCTCGTCCTCGGGCTCGGGGGCCGGGGCGGGCGGCGGCCACGTGGAGACGGCGCCGGGCGCCGCCGGCTCGGTCTGCGCACCCGCTGCCGCAGCGACAGCATCGCGGTGCAGCAGGGTGGCGCGCAGCGCCGCCGCGTCGGGCGCGGCCAGCCCGTTGAGGGCCATGCCGCCGTCGCGACCGCGGTCGTTGCGCCCGGTGCCGATGTCGACCTTCGTGACGCCGAGGATCCGGTGCATGAGGCTGGCGGTCACGTCGACGGTGCGCACGCGGTCGCGCGAGACGCTGCGCAGCTGACGGCGCAACAGGCCGCTGCGCAGCTGGATCTGCTCGGGGGCGATGCGGTAGGTGGTGGTGAACCAGCGCGACAGACCCAGCAGGACCGCCAGCGCGGCGCCCGCCAGCGACAGCAGCACGCCCGTGCCGCTGCCCAACCCCGCGACCAGCAGGCCCAACAGCGCGGGCGCCAGGCGGATCACCTCGGTGACGGGATGGATCAGCAGCATGCGCGGGCTCAGGCGCTGCCAGCCGCCGTCGTCGGCGCTCACGTGGCGTCGTCCCGCGCGGCGGCCGCCACCGTGGTGAGGCGGTCGACGAGCTGTTGGGCGCGCTCGGCGTCGAGGCCGTGGATCTTCAGCGGCCCGGCGGCCGAGGCGGTGGTGACGGTCACGGTGGCCAGGGCGAACAGCTGCTCCAGCGGGCCGCGCTCGGTGTCGACGGTCTGGATGCGCGACAGCGGCGCGATGCGGCGCTCCTGATCGAACCAGCCCGACTGCGTGTAGACCGCCTCCTCGGTCGACTCCCAGCGGTGGACGTGGAAGCGCCACTGCGGCATCACGATCACGTGTGCGAGGCCGACCAGGGCGGTCGCGGGCGCCACGATCGCCAGTGCGCCGCCCAGCCAGGGCCAGGCGGTCAGGCCCAGCAGCAGCTCGAGCCCGATCGCGACGACCCAGCCGAGCGCGGCGCGCAGCGCCCAGTAGCGCTTGGCGCGCGGGCTGACCCGCTGGCTGGGCGGGCGCAGCTGCATCGCGCTCAGCGGTACAGCTGCAGCTCGCTGATGCCGACCGACTTCGAGGTGCCGTCGTCGGGCCCGGCGGCGAACCAGATCAGCAGGTGGCGGAGCTTGCCCGTGCCGACCGTGTCCTTGCCCAGCGTGATCTTCGTCTTGCCGTCGACCTCCAGCTGGGTGGCGAGCTTCTTCCAGCCCTTGGCGCCGACGGTGGCGGGCGCGGTGCCGGCGTTGCTGCCGTAGACCTCGATCGTCGTGCCCGGCGTCGTGGGCGTGATCACCAGCTTGCGCAGCGTCGTGGCCTTGGGCAGGTTGATCAGCAGCCCGGCCTGCGGCTCGGCCACCAGCTGCGGGGTCGGCAGCGCCACCGACCATGCCGTGGCCGGGTCGCCGTCGAAGGCCGCCGTCGGGTCGCCGCTGAAGTCGCTGGCGGCGTGGGCGCGGTCACCGGCGGGCGCGGCGGGGGTCGTCGTGGTCTGGGCCGGCGTGGTCGGCGTCGTCGTGGTCTGCGCCGGCGTCGTCGTGGTCTGCGCCGGCGTCGTCGTGGTCGTCGTCTGCGCCGGCGTCGTCGTGGTCTGCGTCGGCGTGGTCGTCGTCGGCGTCGTCGTGGTCTGCGTCGGCTTGGTGGCGGCGCCGGCGTTCAGCGGCGGGTTGTAGCTGGCGGCGACCGTCGTCTTGGGGTCGAGCTTGACCTCCACGAGCGGGCGACGCTCGACGGGCCCCGAGCCCTGCGCCTTGCCCGAGCCGCCGGAGCTGCTGCTGCCCGAGCCGCCACCGCCGCCCGAGGTGCTGGGGGTGGACGGCGTCGACGGCGGGGTGACCGGTGCGGCGGGCGGCGGCGTGTACGGCGGCGGCGTGTACGGCGGCGGTGTGTACGGCGGCGGCGTGTACGGCACCGCCGGCGTGGCCGGCGCGACGGGCGCCTGGCCGGCGGGCGGGGTCACGGGCGGCGGCACGGATGCGGAGGCGTCGGGCGCCTGCGCGGCGCCGTTCAGCGGCGGGACCTCCTGCTCGGAGGGGATGTCGATCGGGTCGGGCTGGGGCACCGGGTCGGTGGCCTGATCGCCGCCGGGCGACAGCACCCCGGCGATCTGCGTCCCCGAGGAGCTGCCGTCGTCGGAGGTGATCGCCGCGTAGGCGGCAGCAGCGGCGCCCGAGGCGAGCACCACCGCGGCCACGACGGTGGCGGCGCCGGTGCGCCAGCCCGGCAGCGGCGAGCGGCTGCGCTGCGACGCGGTGCCGCACTCCAGGCACCAGTCCTGCCCGTCGGCGAGCGGCGCGCCGCAGTTCGCGCACGCGCGCCCCTCCGGCTGGGCGCTGGGCGCAGCGGCGGGATCCTGGATGGCCTCGAGGGCCTGGGTGTCGTCGGCGGCGGGGTCCACGGAGCGGATCAGTGTGGCAGGGTTGAAACGCGGTTCCGCCCAGGAAGTTCCTGTCGCCGCGCGCGTGGTCGTCGTCGCCGCGGCCACGCTGGGCGAGTCGCTGCGAGCCGGCGGATCACGGCGCGACGAGCATGACCCCGGGATTCAGCAGCCCATCGGGGTCCAGCGCGCGCTTGACGGCGCGCATCGCCGCGATCTCGCCCTCGCTGCGCACGAGCCCCAGCCAGCGCGCCTTGGCCACTCCGACGCCGTGCTCGGCGCTGATGGTGCCGCCCAGCTCTGCCGCCAGACGCAGCACCGCCTCGTCGACGGCCTCCTCGTCGCGCTCCAGCCCGAGCACGTTGACGTGCACGTTGCCGTCGGCGAGATGCCCGAACAGGATCGTCCGCGCCGACGGCTCGATCGCGCTGATCGTCGGCTCCACCCGGGCGAGGAACTCGGCCAGGCCCCGCAGCGGCACGCCGACGTCGATCTTGTGCGGGATGCCGGCCGCGCTGATCGCCTCCGTGTGGCCCTCGCGCAACCGCCACAGCCGTTGGCGGCCCTCCGCGTCGACGGCGACGACCGCGTCGTCGGGCAGGACCGCGGCCAGCTCCTCGGTCGGATCCGTCGCCGCGGCGGCCTCGCACAGCACGTAGGCGGCCGCGTCGCGCACCGGGGAGGAGACGCCAAGGTGGGCGCAGACGAGCGCCAGGCCGGCGGGCAGGACCACCTCGGCGGCCTCCAGCGAGGGAGCGTCGACGCGCAGCGCCTCCAGCAGCGCGACCGCGCCGTCGACGGTGTCGAGCGGGACGAGCGCCGTGACGCGCTCGCGCAGGTGCGCCACCAGCTTCCAGCGCACCGCGGTGATCAGCCCCAGCGTCCCCTCGCTGCCGACCAGCAGCGCCGGCAGGTTGAGCCCGGCGTTGTCCTTGAGCAGGCCCTGCATGCGCGAGACGATCGTGCCGTCGCCCAGCACCGCCTCCAGCCCGGCCACCCGCGCCCGCGCCGTGCCATGGCTGACGGCCAGCAGGCCGCCCGCGTCGGTGGAGACGGCACCGCCGACGGTCGCCGAGTCGCGCGAGGCGAAGTCCAGGCCCGGCTCCAGCCCCGCCGCCCGCGCCGCGGCGCCCAGCGCGGCGATCGTCACGCCGGCGCCGGCGCTGACCTGCGCGGTCGCGCGGTCGACCTCCCCCAGCGCGTCCAGCCGCGCCAGGCTGACCACCACCTCTCCCCCGCGCGGCACCGACCCGCCGGCCAGCGACGTGTTGCCGCCCTGGGGGACGATCGCCGCGCCCGCCGCGCGACAGGCGGCCAGCGCGCCGGCCACCTGCGCGGTGTCGGCCGGGCGCACGACGAGCGCCGCGGGCGCGCCGAAGCGCCCGGTCCAGTCGCGCTCGAAGGGCGCGCGCGTGGCCGGGTCCTCCAGCACGTGGTCGGGGCCGACGATCGCGCGCAGGTCGCCCGCCAGGCTCACGGGGCGGCAGCTCCGTGAGCGCTCAGCGGGACCGGCTCGGCCATGGTGCGCTCGCCGCCACGCGCGGCGGCGGCCAGCGCGACGCCGACGCCCAGCAGCGCCCAGGTGATCGGGTCCTCCAGGAAGGCGGCGTAGACCATCGTGTGCACCAGGAGCGCGATGAACGCGGCGGCCACGTAGCAGCGCAGCGGCGAGCGCCGCACGCCGCTGCCGAACAGGCGCGCGAGGGCGGCGGCCAGCAGCGCCAGGTAGACGACGAGGCCCACCACCCCCTGCTCGGCGGCGACGGTGATCGGGATCGTGTGCGACGCCGTGGTGGCACGATCGACCGACACGTCCTCCTGGCGGCGGAACACCAGCGCGTAGGAGCCCGAGCCCCAGCCGAGCACGGGCCGGTCCTTGAACAGCCGTGCGCCGCCCCGGATCAGGTCGACGCGCCCGCTGGTGGCCTTGTCGGCCCCCTTGGTCGAGCTCAGGTCGAGGTTGATCGCGCCGGGGGCGAGCAGCACCACGCCCAGGCCGATGCAGATCGCCACCGCGCAGACGGCCGCCGTCCAGCGGATCGACCAGCGCAGCGCCGCCAGCACGGCGAGCCCGACCAGCAGCGCGGCGAACGACGACTGCGAGAACGACAGCACCAGCCCCGCCCACAGCAGCCCCAGCAGGGCCGCACCGAGCAGCACGTCGCGCGTTCGGCGCGTCCAGATCACCACCGTCGCGATCCCCAGCATCACCATGGCCAGGAAGCGCCCGTAGATGTTGGGATCGAAGAACAGCGAGTTGACGCGGAAGTACGGCTCGTTCTGGCTGGCGGCGACCAGGCGCGGGTTGAGCAGCAGCTCCTTGCGGGCGTACTCGACGAAGCCGATGCCGACGAACACGGCGGCCAGCGCGCACAGCAGGCCCAGGCACTGGAGAGCCAGCCGCTGGGTCCAGCGCACCTCGCGCAGCAGGCCGAACAGCAGCGCGAACGGCACGTAGAAGAACACGACGTTCTGCAGGCCCTTGGTGAAGTCGTCGCTGTAGGTGTCCTGCAGCGCGTACAGCACGATCGAGCCGCACAGCAGCCACTCCAGCCAGCCGGGCGAGAAGGGCGCGTCGTCGTCCTCGGCGCGCAGGCGGGTGATCGCCGTGGCCAGCACCCCGGCGCCGATCACCAGGTACAGCGGCACGAGCAGGTTGGCGGTGTCGCCGCCCGCGGAGATCGGCACGCGGAAGGGCAGCGCGGCGATGGCCAGCAGCGGCAGCAGCGACGGCCAGCGCCGCAGCAGCCAGGCCAGCACGACGAGCGCCACGAGCGCGGCGACGACCACGACCGCGGCGACCGGAGGATGGTCGCGCAGGGCGCGCAGCGGCGACGCGTCCCAGATGTCGGCGACCAGCAGCACCGGCGTGAGCACGAGTGCGCCGAGGGCGGCGTGGGCACGGGCCCGCGTCGAGGGGGCCAGCAGCGCCGCGGCGGCCAGCGCGGTGACGACGACCACGCCGATGTGGTCGAGCGCGTTGCCGAGCTCGGAGGCCGCGAGCATCATCGCGACAGCAGCGTCCACGTGCGCCGCACCAGCTCGGTCTCGTTGCCGGGGGTCTTGAGCCGCTCGGTCAGCTGCGGCAGCCCGAAGCGGATCACCAGCCCGTCGCCCACGCGCTCGGCGACGATCACCTGGCGGCCGTCGTCGGTGGCGGCGCTGGCCACGACGTCGGCACCCGGCCCGGCCGACAGCAGCGGCTCGAAGGCGTCGTAGCCGGAGAACACGCCGGTGCCGCCGTAGACGTTGCCGGCGAACAGGTCGATGTCGTCCTTGAAGATCGTCAGCGTCGTGCCCGACTCGTCGGCCACCGCGCCCAGCCGGGCGCCGAACGCGTCGGTGCGCGCGGCCGTCGTCGGATCGACGATCCGGTTCTTGGTCAGGCGCACCTGGCGGCGCAGCGACTCGACGCCGAAGGTGGCCAGCTTGCCGCCCTTGCGCACCCAGCTCACCAGCGCCTTCTGCGTGGAGGCGGGCAGCCAGCGCGTATCGCCGGCCAGCACGACGCCGGTGTGGTTCTCCAAGCGCGGGCCGACGCCCTCGGCCAGCGCCAGGTCGGTGGTGATGTCGTAGCGCAGGCCATTGCGATCCAGGTAGATCAGCAGCGGCGCGACGTGCTTGACGAGGTCCTCGGGCAGGCCGTTGACGAGGATCCGCTCCTTGCGCACGGGCAGCCCGTGGGTGAGGGTGTTGGGCCAGCCGTCGCCGTCGTCGTCGAGCGGGTTGATGCCCTGCCAGGTGATCGCCGGCAGCACGACCAGCACCTTCTGCGTCTTGACCGCCTGCACCGGGAAGGGCACGGTCGTCGAGACGCTGCGCGTGTGCGCCTCGAACAGGTACAGCCCCGAGTGCTGGACGTCGGGCGCGTCGATGGCGACGACCGCCCCGGTGCGCGGGCGCCCGTCGCGGTAGGTGTCGCGCTCGCCGGCGCGGCGCACCGACCAGGCGAACGTGCGTCCGCGGGCGTCGACGCCGAAGGTCGCGGGCGACCCGGCGATCGTCGGCTCCAGCGCGGCCTGCACGCCGATCGAGCGGATCGTGATGCCGCCGTTGCCGGGCAGACCCTCGCCGTAGGGCGGATCGGGCGGCAGCTTGAACGACGTGCCGACGTTGCCGGCCAGGTCGCGCGTGCGCAGCGCGACGACGTAGGTGCCCGGCGGCAGCGGCGTGCCGTCCTTGCTCGTGCCGCCCCACTTGAGCGAGCGCACGCCCCCGGGCAGCGTCTCCTGCCACACGAGCGCCGGATCGGGGTTGGTGCGGTAGATCAGCACCTGGGTCGGGCTCGAGCGGGCGGGGTTGTAGAAGCGGATGGTCAGCGGCTTGTGGTCGGGCCGCGGCAGGATGTCGGGCTCCTCGTTGTCGCCGCCGATGCGCTGGACGCGCGGGCTGGGCGCCCGCGTGTCGACGCGCACGCCGCGCGGCAGCAGCACCGCCCGTCCCTGGTCCTGGAGGTTGACCCGGTAGCGGTAGATGCCGTCCGGCACGAGCCTGCCCCCGCTGTCGCGTCCATCCCAGGTGACGGTCAGGCGCCGGTGGGCGCGGGCGGGGCGGTCGGCCATCAGCGTGGCGACGACGTCGCCGCCCTTGTCGATCACCCGCACGCTGATCGTGTCGGGCCGCTCGAGCACGAACGACGCCTTGGCGTCGTCCATGCGCCCGTCGCCGTTGGGCGAGAACAGCGGCGTGATCTGCGCCTTGCGCACATCGGGCGGCTCGCGCTTGATGCGCTGGACGACGAAGAAGGCCGCGAACGTGGCGACGACGAGCAACGCGAAGACGACCACGCGCAGCCGCGACGCCGTTCGCGTCGCCGGTCATAGCGGCACCAGCGCGCCGTTGGGGACGGCGATCGTGTGGTAGGCCTCCAGCCCCTCGTTGCGCGTGTGGCACAGCGCCGAGCGGATCGCACCGCGGTGGCAGACGACGAGCGCGGGCAGCTCGTGGCTCTGGGTGACGTCGACCAGGCCGGCGACGACGCGCTCCTGCTGCTCGCCGAGCGACTCGCCCAGCGGGAAGCGGAAGTCCTCGCCCGCGGCCTGGTAGGCGGCCCAGCCGCCGGGCTCCTCGCGCTCGACGTCGGCGAACAGGCGGTCCTGCCAGCGGCCGACGTCGTGCTCGGCGAAACGCGCGTCCAGCCGCGGCGTCAGGCCGATCGCCTCGGCCACGATCTCCGCGGTCTGGCGGGCGCGCACGATCGGGCTGGCCCACAGGGCGGCCCACTCGCGCTGGGCGGCCACGGCGGCCAGCTCGCGCGCCTGCTCGATCCCGCGGGCGTTGAGCGGCACGTCGCCCTGGCCCTGGAAGCGCCGCTGCGCGTTGTAGTCGGTCTCCCCGTGTCGGGCGAGGAAGATCACGGCGACTGATCGGCCCCGACGGTCACCACGACGACGGCGTCGCTGCCCGCGGTGGCCTCGGTGACCTCGTCGATCGGCGTGACCGCGTCCGAGCCCGCGTCGATCGTGCGCGCGACCTGGCGGGCGGAGGCCTCCCGGCCGCGCTGATAGGCGACCTGCGTCGCCGAGCGCTGCTGGTCGGGCGCGTTGGTGACGGTGCCGATCTTGTAGCCGTCGCCCAGCAGCTTGTCGGCGACCGCGCGGGCCAGGCCGGGAACCGTCGTGCCGTTGAGGACGGCGACCGTCGTCTGCCCCTTGGGCTGAGCCTTCTGGCTGGTCGTCTTCTGGTTGGCGGCCGGGCCGAGCGTGTTGCCCTTCTGCGCCGTCGTCCTGCCGGCGCGCGCGGCGGTGCCCGAGCCGCTGTCGCCACCGCCGGTCAGCTGCGTGAAGGCGAACACGCCGGCCGCCAGCACGAGCACGATCGCGCCGACGACGAGGCCGATGCGCAGGCCACGTCCGCCGCCGTCGCCGCCCGACGGCGGTGCGCCGCCGCGCGATCCGCCGCGCGGCGGGACCGTGGCCGACGCGGCCCCGGAGCGCAGGGGCGCCGCGGCGCGCGGGCGCTGGCCGGCCGCGGCGCGGCCCGCCGGGGTGGTCTGCGCGCGGCGCGTTGCGGGGCACGGGCAGCGGCTGGGGCACGCCGGGCCGCGGCTGCGCGGTGGTCGCCTGATCGCCGGTCTCGCCGTCCTCGTCGTCGGTCGGCGGCGCGCCGATCTGCGTGTCGTCGAGCGCGGGCTCAGCCGTATCGCCTGCGGCGGGGGTCGCGGGCGCGGAGGCGCCCTCGGCCGTCTTGGGCTGCTCGCCGGGCGACGCGGGGGCGGCCGGCGCGCCGGGCGTCCCCGTCTGGCCGTTGGCCGGCTTGGTCGTCTCGCCCGCAGGAGCGGTGCCGGCGGCGGCCGCGGTCGCCGCGGCGGTGGCCGGCTTGCCGGTGCCCGGCGCGGCGGGGCTGGTGGGCGCGCCGGGCGTCGCGGACGCGCCGGGGGCGCCCGGGTTGGCGGCCTGGGCCGCAGCGGCGCCCGCCGCCCCGGCCGCGGCGGCAGCCCCGGGCCGCGAGGGCTGGGGCCGGCCGGCGGCGGCGCCCGGCGCCCGGTTGGGCATCGGCTGGGGGTGGCGCGGCGCGGCACCGGGGTCATCGCCCGGTCCTGCAGCTCGGCGGCCCGCTCGGGTGCCCGCCCGGCCCACTCACGCAGGCGCTTGAGCTCGCGCGCCTGGGCGAAGTAGAGCATCGACAGGACGGCCAGGCCGAGGATCGCGGCCAGGCCGGCGAGCGCGCCAACGGTCTCGACCTGGCTGGGAACGGAGAAGGCAGCGGGCATCACGGCGACCGGCATGGGTTCGGGGCAGTCTAGGCGCGGCTGGCCACGGAAGCCCCGCAGCACCCACTCAACGCAGGCGAATCGCGGCCACGACGCCGGCGTGGTCGGACGGCCACAGTCCACCGATGCGATCGCTCGCGCGGTTGCCGAACACGCTCGAGCGCCGCACCTTGACCCGCGGCCGCACGACGATGTGATCGATCCACGTCTTGAGCTCGGAGGTCGGGTTGGTCAGCGTCTCGTTCTGACAGCACGTGGCGACGCGATGGCCGGTGTCGACGTAGCCGGCGGCGATCACCGTGTTGTAGGCGTTGTCAGGACCGGGATCGGCCGGGTCGGAGTTGAAGTCGCCGGCGATGATCGTGCGCCGATGGCGCGAGGCGGCCGGCCCGGCCAGCAGCTGCTTGAACTGCCCGTTGGCCGCCTCCGCCGAGTAGGCCTCGGCGTGCGGGGCCAGGAAGCGGAAGCGCTTGCCGGCCACGGTGGCGTCGATCCCGGCGTAGCCGCGGTGCAGGGCCACCGGACCGCTGGGCAGCGTCACCTGCAGCTGATCGGTGAACTGGCCCGACAGGGGCTTGACGCGCCGCACGTCCGCGCCCTTGCCGGTGCGCACGAGCACGGCGTTGCCGAGCTTGAGGCGCAGCCCGTAGCCGGCGGCCGAGGGCACCGTGATGTCCATCTCGGTCTGCTCGGAGGCGACCCGGTAGTGCTGGTGCAGCCGGCGCAGCTGGGAGCGCAGCAGGGTCATCCAGTCGTACAGGACCGTGGTGGCCGGCCCGTCGGGCGCGCCCTCGGGCGTGCGGTAGTAGCGGGCGACCTCCTGGAGGGCGATCACGTCCGGCTTGCGCGAGGCGATCTCGCGGGCCAGGGCCCTGGCGCGCAGCGGGAAGTCGGTCGCCTGGACGGTCGAGTAGAGGTTGGCCACCTTCTGCTGCTCGCCCGCCAGGTCGGGCGCGCCGACGAGCTGGATGATGTCGGCGCCCAGGTACAGGTTGCGCGACATGACGGTCAGGTCAGGCTTGGCGTGGCGCTTGGCGGCCAGCGCGCCGGGAGCAAGCGGACCGAGCGCGAGCGCGGCCGCCAGGCCACCGGCCAGGGACAGGAGGCGGCGGGACATGCCGCCAACGGTAACGAGATCTTCACAGGCGGACGTCGGTCCAGCCGGGCCTACGGCGCCGTCGCGTACAGCACCGTCTCGCCCTGATGGGTCGTGTAGTGCCCGAGATGCAGCTCGTAGCCGACGTCGAGGCCCGCGATGAAGGCCGGCAGCGTGGCCAGGTCGTCGCCGAGGTGGTAGGCGGCGATGGCCAGCTTCGGCCGGTGCTCGCGCAGGGTCCGCTGCGCCCCGCGCAGGGCGTGCAGCTCCGCACCCTCGATGTCGAGCTTGATGAAGTCGACGCGCTCCAGCCCGCGCTCGGCGACGAGATCGTCGATCGTCGTCGTGCACGCCACGGCCGAGTCGCCCCAGCCCCGCACCAGGCGCGTGCCGTAGCCGGCGGGCTCGTAGGCGATGCGCTCCCCGGTGGCGTCCCACAGCGCGCGCTCCACCCACTCGATGCGCCCGGCGACGCGCGGGTTGCGCCGCGCGTTGCGGCGGCAGACCTCGAGGTTGCGCGCGTCGAACTCCATGGCCAGCACGCGCCCATCGGGGCCCGCCAGGTCGGCGAAGGCCAGCGAGGTGTCGCCCCAGCAGGCACCGCCGTCGATGACGACGTCGCCCGGCTCGACCTGGACGACGCAGTCGTCGCGGCGCAGGCGGTACTGGCCCAGCAGGAAGAACGTCTCCACGCAGATCGCGTGCGTCTCGACCTCGAGGTCGATCCCGATCGGGCGCAGGTCGAAGCGGTCCAGCTCCCAGCCCCAGAAGTCGGTCTCCGACACGCCGCTGGCCACGCGCAGCTCGCGCGCGCGCCGCTTGGCCTCGCGGTAGCGGTCGGCCGGCAGGGGCGCGCCGACGCGGTCGCGGCCGAGCGCGCGGAACAGCAGGACGCGGACCATCAGCGCCCGGGACGCCGGGTCCATCGCGGTCCACGCGGGCGCGAACGACGGGGCCGCGGCCAGCAGGTCGGTCAGGCGTGCGAGCGCATCGTCGGCGTCCGGCGTCGGGTCGGTGCAGTACGACGGCCGCAGGTCGGCATGGTCGTCGGCGTCCGTGGTCGCCCAGCACGCCGCGCCGCCGCGCAGCAGCGCACCGGCGAGCTCACCGACGGCGGCCGGGGCTGCCAGCGTCGCGTCCATGCCCCGGTGGTCGGCCGCCGGCCGCGCCGCTTGAGCCGTCAGGCGGAGGTGGCGTCGGCCCGAGCGCCGCGCACGGCCGACAGCTCCTGCACCTTGCGCGCCAGGGTGGCCGCGTCGCCCTCCAGGACGAGCAGGCCGATCTCGTCGAACATCGCCTCGACGGTGTCGTGGTCGAGCGGCTCGCGCTCGGCCAGCTGGATCTTGTCGGCCGGCGTGGGCATAGGCCGCTCGTAGGGGTTGAAGAGGTCCTCGTGCAGCTTCTCGCCGGGCCGCGGCCCGACCTCCTCGATGACGATGTCGGTGCCCGGGCGCAGCCCGGACAGCTCGATCATGTCCCGGGCCAGCTGCTCGATCGCCACCGGGTCGCCCATCTCCAGCACGTACACCTCGCCGCCGGAGGCCAGCGAGCCGGAGCGGATCACCAGCTGCACCGCCTCGGGGATCGTCATGAAGTAGCGGGTCATGCGCCGGTCGGTGATCGTCACCGGACCGCCGCGGGCGATCTGCGCGCGGAAGATCGGCACGACCGAGCCCGACGAGCCGAGCACGTTGCCGAAGCGCACCGCCGCATAGCGCGTGTCCGGGTGGCGCGCGGCGGCCGCCTCGATGGCGAACTCGGCCAGCGCCTTGGAGGCGCCCATGACCGTGGCCGGCGAGACCGCCTTGTCGGTGGACACGAGCACGAAGCGGTTGGTCCCGGTGTCGCCGGCGACACGCGCCACGATCCGCGTGGCCAGCGCGTTGTTGCGCACCGCCTCGACGGGGTTGAGCTCCATCAGGCCGACGTGCTTGTAGGCGGCCGCGTGGAAGACGACGGTCGGGTGGTGCTCGGCGAACACCTCCCGCATGCGCTCCTCCTCCTTGCAGTCGGCCAGCACGGCGGCCAGCTGGTAGGGGTGCACGTGGCGGTCGTCCTCCAGCTCGCGCTGGATGCGGAACAGGTTGTCCTCGGCGTGATCGACGAGCACGAGGCGGCGCGGCGCCGCGCGCATGATCTGGCGGCACAGCTCCGAGCCGATCGAGCCGCCCGCGCCGGTGACCAGCACGACCTCGTTGTCGAGATAGCGGGCGACGCGCTCCTCGAAGCGCACGGGCTCGCGACCGAGGATGTCCTCCACCTGCACCTCGCGCACCTGGCGCACGAAGGTCGACGAGCCGCCCTGCAGCAGCTCGAACACGGTGGGCAGCGTGCGCACCGGGATGCCGCGGCTGCGACAGGCGCTGACCACCCGCGCGCGCAGCGTGCCCGGCGCCGAGGGGATGGCGATCATCACCTCGTCGGGCTCGACCTCGTCGAGCACGCGCGGCAGCTGCTCGGTGTCGCCCAGCACGCGCACCCCGTGCACGCGCAGGCCGCGCTTGGTCGGGTCGTCGTCGACGAAGCCGACCGGGTTGAGCGCCAGGTCGCGGTTGCGCAGGATCTCCTCGAGCACCAGCCGCCCGCCGTTGCCCGCGCCCACGATCAGCACCGCGTGCGCGTCGCCGCGCGGGCGGAAGCCGCGGGGGCGCTCGTAGCGGATGCGCGCGGCCAGCCGCACGCCGCACAGCAGCGCCAGCGAGATCAGCCCGAACAGGACGATCACCGAGGCGGGCAGCCCCAGGCCGACGATGCCCTCGCTCGTCTCGCGCTTGACCGGATGGAAGATCGCGACGCCGGTGACCAGCGCCAGCGTGACCAGGAAGACCGAGCGCGCCACGACCAGCAGGTCGCGCTGGCCGGCGTAGCGCCACCACTTCCCGTACATGCGCGACAGGAAGAAGATGATCAGGCCGCCGCCGACGACCCACCAGATCGTCTTGCGCAGCAGCTCGTCGTAGAGCGGGGGGATGCCGCCGTTGCCGTCGAAGCGCAGCCGGTAGGCGGCCCAGTAGGCGAGCGCGAGCAGCACCGCGTCGACCGCCATCTGGGGGATCGAGTGGCGGTGCAGGACAAAGACGGACCGGACGCCTCGACGCACCGGGAGCAGTCTACGGTGGGCGCGACCCTCAGGCGGCGGCCTGCACGGCGCCGCCCGCCAGCGTCACGTCGGCGATGCGCTCGATGTGCTCGGCGGGCAGCCGGTTGGCCATCGGCAGGGAGAGCGAGCGGGCGGCGACGTCGTCGGTGACCGCCAGCAGGCCGGCCGGCGGCGCCCAGCGCGCGAACGCCGGCTGGCGGTGAACGGGCGGGTCGAAGTACGCGCGGGCCTGCACGTGCAGCGTCTCGGCCGCCGCGAGCATCGCGGTGCGCCCGTCGGCGTCGGCGGCGGCGACCTGGCAGGTCTGGATCGTCGATCCCTCGACGCCGCGCTGGAACGCGACGCGAGCGCCGCGACGGACGATCGCCGCGCGCAGCCGGGCGGCGGTGGCGCGGCGCTCGGCCAGCGTCTCGTCGTAGCGGTCGAGCATCGCCAGCGCGATCGCGCACTGCAGCTCGGAGAGCTTCGCGTTGATCCCGGCCTCCTCGCTGGAGCGCGCGCCGCGCTCCATGCCGAAGTTGACCAGGCGCGCGGCCCGCTCGGCGAGCCCGGCGTCGGCGGTGACCATCGCCCCGCCCTCGCCGACCGCGAACGGCTTGGTCGCGTGGAAGGAGAAGATCTCGGTCTCGCCGAGGGCCCCGACCGGCCGGCCGGCGCTGTCCATGGAGCCGAAGCCGCTGGCGGAGTCCAGCAGCAGCGGCAGCCCGTGGGCCTGGCAGGCGGCGCGCCAGGCCTCACGCAGGCGCACGGGCGGAGCGGTGCCGAACGTCGAGCAGCCCAGCACCCCCGCGACGCGGCCGGCATGGGCGTCCAGCGCGGCGGTCAGCGCCTCGTGGTCCATCTGCCAGGAGGCCGGCTCGATGTCGACGAACAGCGGCTCGAAGCCCGCCCACACGATCGCGCAGGCGGTCGCGGTGAAGGTGAACGACGGCGTGACGACCAGCGAGCGCGTGCCGCTCGGCTCACCCAGCGCGGCGCGCAGCGCGACCATCAGGCCCATCGTGCAGTTGGCGACGGGCAGCACGTGGGCGCCGCCCAGCCGCTCGGAGATGCGTGCGCGCAGCAGCTCGTGGCAGGGGCCCCCGTTGGAGTAGAAGGCGGCCTCCTCGGCCAGCGCGTAGTAGTCGGCCGCGGCCGACAGCGGCGGCACCTCGGGCTGCAGGAAGCGGACCGGCTCGCGCGCGACGGCTGGCCGCGGCAGGCGGCCGGCGAGGTCGGCGGTCACGCGCGGGGTCATCTACCCCGGGTGATCGGCCGCCGCCGGTCCGGCTGAAGCCGCCGGGCGGTACAGCTCGCGTGCCTTGGCCGGGTTGCCGGCGGCCAGGCAGCGCTCGCCGACGTTGCGGGTGACGACGCTGCCGGCGGCCACGCTGGAGTCGTCGCCGACGCGCTTGCGCGGGCTGACCACGGCGTGGGCGCCGAGGAAGCCGCGCTCGCCCAGGCGGGCATGGCCCAGCAGCGTGCTGTAGGGCGACAGGACGCTGAACGCGCCGGCACGGGCGTCGTGGCCGACCTGGGCGTAGGTGTTGACGACGACGTGGTCGCCGACCACGGCGTCGGGGCCGATGCAGGCGAACGGGGCGACGACGACGCCCTCCCCCAGGCGCGCGCTGGGCGCCACCCAGGCGCGCGGGTGGACGATGGTGGCGAAGCGCGCCCCGCGAGCGGCCAGCGCCTCGGTCACCGCCCGGCGCGGCGCCACGTCGCCGAGGCCGACCGCGATCGGCGCGTCGCCGGGGACGTGGTCGGCGATCGGCCCGAGCAGCAGCTCGCGCAGCTGCGGATGGCCGTCCAGCGAGCCCGGGTGGGCATCGAGGTCGTGCAGGATGCCGCCGACGTGGAAGCCGGCGTCGCGGGCGTAGGCGAGCAGCTCGCGGCCGAAGCCGCCCGCGGCGGCGATGACGAGCGTGCGATCGGGCGTCACAGCACACAGATCGGCGGGCGGCCGGCGATCTTGACCGCCCGGGTCAAGATCGCGCGTCGCCGGACGACCACGCGGATGACCCATGACCGACGTCACCGCCGCTCCCGCCACCCTCCTGCGCCCGGACTGGGCCCGGCCCGTGACCTGGCTGCCCGAGCTCGCCGCGCATCTGCACGCGGGCGCCCGCGCCGGCGCGCTGCACCTCGACGCCACCGGTGACGACCCGCCGGCCGCCGTCGTCCACGCGATGCTCAGCGAGGTGGTCGGCTCGCTGGCCCGGGGACCGGTGCCGGAGATCGTGCTGCACGACGATCCGCGTGAGCTGGCGGCGGTCGGCCCCCTGCCCGCGCCGCCGCGGCCGAGCGAGCTGCCCGCCCCGACGCCGGGGGGCGCCCTGGAGCGCGCGACCGCCGTCAAGCGGATCGCCGACGCGGCACGCGCCGAGCTGGAGCGCTGGCGCTTCGAGCGCACGACCGCGCCGACCGCGCGCACGCCGCTGGTGACCGTCCGCATCCCGACCTGGCGCGGCCACGAGACGCTCGTGGGGCGGACGCTGCCGTCGGTGCTCAAGGGCCAGTACGAGCACCTGGAGGTCCTCGTCTGCTCCGACGGCCCCGACCCCGTCTGCCGCGCGGCGGTCGAGGAGCTCGCCCGCCGCGACCCGCGCGTGCGCTTCCTGGAGCTGCCCGAGCGACCGGTCTACCCGGCAGCCAAGGCCAACCTGCACCGCATCGGCGGCGCCGCGGCGGCCAACGCGCTGATCGAGGCGGCTCGCGGCGACTTCCACTGCCCGCTGGACCACGACGACGCCTTCACGCTGGACCACGTCGCCACGCTGCTGCAGGCGGTCGAGCGCAGCGGCTGCGACTTCGTCTACGGCCAGGCGATGTGCGAGATCGGCGACGGCACCTGGGGCGTCAACGGCTTCTCGCCCTTGCGCAAGGGCGACATCTCCCACGGCACCGTCATGTACTCCTCGCGGCTGGGCCACATGCACTACGACGCCGACGCATGGCTGCTGGGCGAGCCGGGCGACTGGAACCTGTGGCGGCGCATGCAGGCGGCGGGCGCGCGCAGCGGCCTGGTGCCGGCCGCGGTGCTCGTGCACTTCGCCGAGCGCACCTCGATCGACTGCGTCGACGAGGCCCCGCCGGAGCCCGACGGCGCGACGGCGCTGGCCGATCTGCGCGCGACGCCCGGCGCCTGGCTGCTGACCGTGGCCGCGTAGCGCCTACGCGGCGCGGGCCAGCGGCGTCGCGGCGCCCGTCAGCAGCGCGCCCCACACGGCGACGGCGCTGTCGCGCTCGGCCTGCTCGGAGTAGGTCTCGTGCACGAAGGCCGCGGCGGCCAGCCCCATGCGCTCCAGCTCGGCCTGGTCGCCGGCCAGCAGCTGCTCGACCAGCCGGGCGTAGGCGACGATGTCGCCCTGGTCGACGGCGTGAGCGTGGGGCGCGGCGATGTAGTCGCGCCCGCCCATGCCGTGGTAGCCGACGACCGCGCAGCCGCAGGCCATCGCCTCCTTGGGCGGGCACGGGCAGCCCTCGGGGTAGCCGAAGGACAGGAACATGAGGGTCTCGCGCAGCGCGGCGGCGACCTGGCGCTCGTTCATGCCCTCCAGGGCCACGACGTCGACGCCGTCCAGCGCGCCGCGCGCGGCGAGCATGTGCAGCACCTGCTGTGCCTCGTCGGGATGCTTGCGCGGCATGAAGGCCAGCTGGCGGCGCTTGGGGCCGGGATGGAACAGGGCGGGGTCGACGCAGTTGACCGTCCGGCGCACGTCGAGCCCCGGGAAGGCGTGGCGCAGGTAGGCGCGGTTGTCCTCGGAGACGACGACGGCGGCGCGCACCTCCGGGTGCTGGTAGGGCGTCGGCGCGCCGTCGGGGACGATCGGGTAGCCCTTGAACGTGTTGTAGGCGTTCTGGTTGAAGATCGCCTTGGGCACCCCGGGGCCGATACCGGCCAGGTTGGGCCCGTAGATCTCGGGGATCACGAGCAGGTCGGCCGGCGTGGGCGTGATCTGGTCGGCGTAGACGACGGGCACGTCGTCCTGAAACCAGGTGACCTGGAAGCCGGCATGGCCGTGCACGACGGCCGCGTCGATGCCGGCGGCGGTCAGGTGGGCGACGTGGCGGTAGATGACGCGCACGCCGCCGGACGGCACGTCGGTGTCGGGGCAGATGAAGTACGTACGCGGGGAGCTCACCCCCCGGTAGTCGGCCGGCCCGTCTCAAGCTTGCGCCGCCGCGTCCGACTGCGAGGGCGAGATGCTCAACTGGCTTGCCCGCTACGCGCCCCTGCGCGACGAGCTGCTCGACGCGAGCGGCAGCCCGCGCGCGAGCATCCTCGACGTCGGCTGCGGCTGCCACGGCCTGGCCTGCGCCTTCCCGGGCGTGCCGTTCGCGGGCACCGACGTGCTGTTCCCGTTCGCGCTGACGCCCGAGATGGTCGGCGTGCGCTGCGCGCCCGGGCCGCTCCCGTTCGCCGACGGCGCGTTCGGGACCGTGCTGTGCCTGGACGTCCTCGAGCACATCCCGGCGGCCGACCGGCCCGCCTTCGTGGTCGAGCTGAGCCGCGTGGCCGCCGAGCGGGTGATCCTGGCCTGCCCCTCCAGCGAGGCGCAGTTCGTCGACGACTTCCTGCGCGGGCTGCTGCGCCCGACCCCCGTCTGGCTGCACGAGCACGACGACTGCGGCCTCCCGACCCCGGCCGAGATCGCCCGCTGCGCCGGCGCGATCGACGGCTTCCGCGCCCGCGAGCTGGCCGGCGCCAACGGGCTGCTGTCGGTGCTCCTGGCCCTGGCCGACTCGGTCCCCCAGCTGGCCGGCGCGGCGGCCGACGAGTACGCGCGCCACCGCGACGAGTGGAACGCGCTGCTGGGCGCGGCGACGTTCGGCGACTCGCCGCGCAAGGCGTGGGCGATCGAGCGCGTCGCCGCCCGCAGCCCGCTCGTCGGGCCGGCCTGCCCGCGCGACGAGGTCGCCGCCGCGCTGCTGTGCCCCGAGTGCGGCGGACGCCACCGCGACGGAGCCTGCGAGCGCTGCGGTCGCCCGCTGTGCGACGACCCGTCCGGCGCCTGGGACGTGGCCAGCCGCTTCGCCGGGGCCACCCTCGACAGCGCCGCGGCGACGATCCTGTGGCTGGCGCCCCGCAGCTGGGACGTGCCCGAGCTGTGGCTGCCCGCGCTGGAGGCCTACATCGCCCACAGCGCGCCCGACGACGACTGCTGCCTGGTGCTCGACGCCGCGACGGCGCCGGACGCCGCGGCGACCATCGCCCAGGCGTGCACCGACCTGGCCGGCGGACGGCCGTTCGGCGACGTGCTGCTGACCACCGAGCCGGCGCCGCGCCCCGCCGGCACGCGCTTCGTCGGCGACGCGGCCGGTGTCGCCGGCGCGCTGCGCGTCACGGTCGGCGCGTAGGTCTCAGGGCAGCAGGAGCGCGGCCAGCTGCGCCGGGTCGCGGCGCACGCGCTCGCTGGCGCGGTCGGCCCGCTTGGCCAGCACGATGTCGTCGGGCGACTCCAGGCGGCGCATTCGCCCGGTCGCGATCAGCTGCTCGTCGACGGCGCCCAGGCGCCCCTCGAACGTCGTCCACACCGGCGTGCCCAGCGCGACGGCCTCGCGGTTCATCGTGCCGCCCGCGGAGACGACCAGGTCGGCGTAGGCGATCAGCGACTGCGTGTCGACGACGCGGTCGGGCACGATCAGGCCGTCGCCGAGCTCGGCCCGCTGCTGCGGCGTGCGCGGCAGCACCACCGTCTGCGTGCCGCGCAGGCGGTCCAGCACCGCGGCGAACACGCTGTTGTGGAAGCGGTGGTAGGCCGACATCTCCGCCGGCGTGCGCACGACGGCGATCGGGCGGGCGCGGTCGATCCCGAGCTGCTCGAGCACCGCCGGGTCGGGGACGAAGTCGGCCAGCGCGTACTCCTCCTTGAGCCCCGGGTACTGGCGCACCTTGCCGCGCGCCCCGTAGCGGTCCAGACGCTCGGCGGGCAGCAGCTCGGGCACCACCACCGCCCGCGCCAGGCGGCAGTTGATCTGGTGCTGGAAGGTGGCCCACTCGTAGTCGAACGTCGTCGTGGTGGGGATGCCCAGCAGCCGCGCGGCGACCGGCTGGTCGTTGGAGCCGTGCCCGACGGCAGCGTGAAACGGCCCGTGGCGGCGCGCCCAGCGCGCCAGCGCGCGCGAGCGGGCGGTCAGCCCGCGCGCCTTGGCGGCCAGGCCGGCGCCCTGGTGATGGCCGATCGCGGTGTGCTGCAGGTCGTAGCGCTCCAGCAGGCCGAGGGTCTGGGCGAAGTCGCGGGCGGTGACCGCCACGTCGTGCCCGTCGGCCCGCCAGCGCTCGATGACCGGACGCAGGACGACCACGTGCGGGCTGTTGGTGACGTCCACCCAGATGCGCATTGCGCAACCTGACGCTACCGGCGACTACCCTGCCTGTGCTCGTGACCCTTCGCCTGCCGCTCGTCCTCGCGTCCGTCACCGACCCGGTGGTCAACTGGGCCGTCAACGTCGTCGGCGACCTCGGCCTGTGGGGCATCGCCCTGCTGATGGTCCCCGAGAGCGCCTGCATCCCGATCCCGTCGGAGGCGACGATGCTGTTCGCGGGGTTCAACGTGTCGGAGGGCCGAGTACTCGCTGTGGGCTGCGGTCCTGGTCGGCACCGTCGCCAACCTGGTCGGCTCGTGGATCGCCTACGCGGTCGGCTACTTCGGGCGGATCGAGCTGCTGGAGAAGCACGGCAGGGCGCTGCACATCAAGCGGTCCCACCTGGAGTGGGCCGACCGCTGGTTCGAGCGCTACGGCTCCTACGCGGTGTTCTTCTCGCGCATGCTGCCGATCATCCGCACGTTCATCTCGCTGCCGGCCGGCGTCGCGCGCATGCCGTTCTGGAAGTTCTCGGTGCTGACGTTCCTGGGCGCGCTGCCCTGGGTGTTCATGCTGACCTTCATCGGCAAGCAGGTCGGCGCCAACTGGGAGTCCTGGAAGGACAGCCTGCACTACGTCGACTACGCCGTCGCGGCGATCATCGTCGTCGGCGTCGTGTACCTCGTCGTGCGCTGGTGGCGCGGGCGCCGCACGCGCACCGCCACCGATGTCGCCTAGCGCCGCCGACGCGCGGCTGCGCCTGGGCGAGGCGACGGCGCTGGGCCTGCTCCACGGCCCGGCCGAGCTGCTGCCGATCTCCTCGTCGGGCCACGTCACGCTCGTCCCGTGGCTGGCCGGCTGGGAGTACGCGGGCGTGGAGCCCGAGCTGCGCAAGGCCTTCGAGGTGGCCCTGCACGCCGGCACCGCAGCCGCGCTGCTGCTCGCCCTGCGCGGCGAGGTCGGCGATGCGGCCCGCGGCTTCGACCGCCGCCGCGCGACGCTGGTGGCGCTCTCGTTCGTGCCGCCCGCGGCGCTCGGCTACGCGCTGGAGCGCCCGATCGAGCGCCACCTGGGCACGCCGGGCACGATCGCCGTCGGGCTGGTGGCGGGGTCAGCGGCGATGGCCTTCGCCGATCGCGTGGGCGGCACCGGCCGTCGGCGCGAGTCGGCCGACTGGCGCGACGGCATCGCGCTGGGGCTCGCGCAGGCGTGCGCGCTGATGCCGGGCATCTCGCGCAACGGCGCGACGCTGGCCGCCGCCCGGCTGCGCGGCTTCGACCGCGAGGACGCCAACGCGCTGTCGCGCCATGTGGCGCTGCCGATCATCGTCGGCGCCAGCGTGCTCAAGGGCGCGCGGCTGGCCAAGCGCGGGCTGCCGCCCGGCACGGGACGGGCCTTCGCCGCCGGCATCGCCGCCTCGTTCGGCTCCACGCTGGCCTCGACGTGGCTCATCCGCCAGGTGGAGCGCGACCGCTCGCTGGCGCCGTATGCGGCCTACCGGGTCGGCCTCGCCGGGCTGGTCGCCCGCCGTCTCTGGAAGGATCGCGGTCGCCGATGAGCGACGCAGACGCCTACGCCGCCTCCGGGGTCGACATCCCCGCCTCCGACGCCACCGTCGACGCGATCGTCGGCGTGCTGCGGGCGATCGAGCCCGGGCGCGCCTCCCGCGTCGTCGAGCTGCCCGGCCACTACGCCTCCGTCCTGCGCGTCACCGACGACCTCGGGATCGCGATCGGCACCGACGGCGTCGGCTCCAAGCTCGTGGTGGCCGAGGAGACGGGCCGCCTGGAGACGGTCGGCATCGACTGCATCGCGATGAACGTCAACGACGTCGTGTGCGTGGGCGCCGAGCCGATCGCCGTGCTCGACTACCTGGCCGTCGAGCAGGCCGACCCGGCCGCGGCGGCGGCGATCGCCCAGGGCCTGCGGGTCGGCGCCGAGGCCGCCGGCGTGGAGATCCCCGGCGGCGAGCTGGCCGTGCTGCCCGAGCTGATCCGCGGCCACCCCTCGCCGCACGGCTTCGACCTGTGCGCCTCGTGCTTTGGCACGGTGGCCCTGGACGCGATCGTCACCGGCGCCGCGGTGCGCCCCGGCGACGCGCTGATCGGCCTGCCCTCCAGCGGCATCCACTCCAACGGCTACACGCTGGCCCGCCGCGCGCTGTCGACGCTCGACCTACGACGCGCGCCCGGCCGAGCTGGAGGGGACGACGGTGGCCGACGCGCTGCTGGAGCCGACGGTCATCTACGTGCGCGCGGTGCTCGAGCTGCTGCGCTCCGGCGTGCCCGTGCACGGGCTGGCGCACATCACCGGCGGCGGGCTGACGAACCTGCTGCGCCTCGGGCGCAGCGTCGGCTTCGCGATCGAGGCGCCGCTGCCCGTGCCGGGCATCTTCGCCCTCGTCCAGCGCCTGGGCGAGGTCGCCGAGCGCGAGATGTGGGACGTCTTCAACATGGGCTGCGGCTTCGTCTGCGTGGTGCCCGAGGCGCGCGCCGACGAGGCGATCGCGCTCCTGGGCGCGCACCATCCGGGCGCCGCGCGGATCGGCACGGTGACCGGCGACGCGGGCGTCGTGGCGTACCCCGTGCGCTAGCGACGGGCGCGCGGCGGTTACCGCGGGCAGCGGCGGCGAACGCGGCCGTATCGGTCGGTCCGGCGGACGCGCCAGGCGATCGTTGTCGGCTGGCGGTCGGTATGCGGCCGTGAGGTGACAACGATCGCTCGTGTGGCGCGTTGCCGCTCGCCCCGGCACCCGCTCGCGGGTTCGGGACGCATGCCGTCCAAACTCGCCAGCGGCCGGGCTGGAGAACGGGACGTGCCGCGCCTCGCGCACGGCCGGCGTCGCCAGCAGGCCGCGTTCGCCTTCGTCGCCCGTCGTTGGAGCGGCGCGACGGCTCAGCCGACGCGCACGAACCCCGTCGCCCCGCCGCCGTCGGGCCCGTAGGTGCGGCGCGAGACCGCGTTGGAGGAGTTGCCCTCGATCGTGTTGATCGAGCCGTCGAGGCCGACCGACTCGACGATGCCGACGTGGCGGCCGCCCCACACGATCAGGTCGCCCGGCTGCGGGGTCTGGGTGCCGGGCGTGTAGAAGCGGCCGGTGCGCTGGCCCCAGTCGGCCACCGAGGAGACCGAGCCGAAGCCCTGGCCGACCTCGCCCAGCGGCGCGCCGGCCTGCTGGGCCACCCAGGAGGCGAAGTACGCGCACCACGGGCCCACGCCCGAGCCGGCGGTGGCGGCGCGGTACTGGGCGATGCGCGGCGAGTCGTTGGAGCCTGGCGGCTGCTCGGCCTGGCCGACCTCGGCCTGGGCGATCTGGACCATCCGCTGGCCGACCGTGCCGCCGGTCGGCATCGCCGGCGCCAGCAGCGCCGATACGCCCGTCGTCGGGGTGGCGGCGGTGGTCGCGCCCGACAGCAGGCTGGCGAACGACGACGGCGCGCTGGAGAACGTACCCAGCTGCGCCTGTGCGGTGTCCGCGGCCGCGGCGGTCATGGTTGTGGTGGCGGGCGTGGCGCCCACCGTCCGCGGCGGGGCCAGCAGCGTCTGGATCTGCGCGATCCGGGTCATGGCGTCGGTGACGCTCATCTCCCCTGATGATCGACCGCGACCGCGTGCGCTTGAGCGCCAGCAACGAGCACGGGCCGCCCCGAGGGGCGGCCCGTGTCATGGGCTCGGGCGCTGTGGACGAGCGCGCCCGATATGTCCTGCGAGGGGGTGCCGATGCCGGCCCGGCCGACCCAACGTGGGTGGCTGGGCGACGGGAGGCGGGCCCCCGTGGTACTGCGACTAGCGCAGGAGGGACAGGACGTTCTGGCTGGCCTGGTTGGCCTGGCTCAGCATCGACGTACCGGCCTGCTGCAGGATCTGGTTCTTCGAGAAGTTGATCATCTCGTCGGCCATGTCCACGTCGCGGATCCGGCTCTCCGCCGCCGTCAGGTTCTCGGCGTAGGAGGCGGCCGCGTTCCCGGCGTGCTCGAGGCGGTTCGAGATCGCGCCGAAGGTCGCACGCGTCGCGGAGACCGCGTCGATGCCGGCGTCGATCTGCGACAGCGACGTGGTCGAACTCAGGTCGTACCACGTGGCGGTGCCGGCGGAGACGGTCGAGCCCAGCGAGATCGTGGCCACGGTGATGACCTCACCGTCGTTGGCGCCGACCTGGAAGGTGACCGTGCCCGTGTTGTTCAGCAGCGAGATGCCGTTGAACTTCGACTGCGAGCCGATGCGCTCGATCTCGGAGGCGAGCTGATAGACCTCGGACTGGATGGCCGACTTGTTGGCCGCCGAGTTCGTCGAGTTGTTGTACTGGACCGCCAGCTCGCGAACACGCTGGAGCATCGAGTGGACCTCGTCGAGGTTGCCCTCGGCCGTGGCCACGAACGACATGCCGTCGCCGATGTTGCGCTGAGCCTGCGACAGGCCGCGGATCTGGCCGCGCATCTTCTCCGAGATGCCCAGGCCGGCGGCGTCGTCGGCGCCGCTGTTGATGCGGTAGCCGGTCGACAGACGCTGCATCGACTTGGCGCTGGCGTCCGAGGTCCGCTGCAGCGCGGTGTGCGCAACCAGGGCCTCGACGTTGTTCTGCACGCGAAGGGACATGCGATCTCTCCTTGAGAACGTTGGTTTGGTGTCCCAGTCGGCGACTCCTTGTCGCCTCCTGCCTCCCGGTCATCGGCCCCAACCGATGCGGGGTTGAGCGCCTCTGGACGCTTGGTCGAGCGGCTAGCGCGCGGCGCCGGCGACGGCCGCGCCGTGCTTGCGCTCGAAGGCGGCCTTGTCGGCGGCGACCTGGCGGTTGATCCAGGCGCGCAGCTGCGGGTCCTCGCTGGCGACCGTCAGCGACAGGCCGTGGCGGATGCGCGACTCGCGGACCAGCAGCGGCGGCCGGCCGTCGCGGCGCAGGCGCTCGAGCAGGTCGGTGTCCTGGAACCAGACGACGAGGTCGGGGTCCAGGAACTCGCCCTCGGCGACCGCGTAGGCCTCCAGCGTGTCGCGCGACAGCGCGAAGCACCAGGCGGCGAAGTCGTCGCGCATCGCGCCGTCGATGGTGAGCGGGAAGGTGACGGCGGCGCCCGCGTCCAGCGCGGCGCGCAGCGGCGGCCACCAGCCGGGCAGCAGCTCGACGTCGTCGTTGAGGACGACGGCGTAGCGCCCGCGGGCGGCGCGCAGACCGGCGTTGACGGGCGCGGTGAAGCCCTGGGGCGGCGCACCGTTGTCGATCACGACGATCTCGTGGTCGACGTCGGTCGTCGCCTGGGCGGCGGCGATGCACGCGCGCACCCGCTCGGAGGCCGCGTCGAGGGTCGGGATGACGATCGACAGCTCGATGCCCGCCGCCGCGGGGTCCGGGTGGCGGCGCGCGCCACCGGTGCGGTTGCCCGGGGCGACGAGCGCGCTGGCCGGGCACGGGACGACGTCGCCCGCGCGGGCCAGCTCGGCGCACGCCGCCGCGACCTCCAGCCCGGCCGGCGCCGCGGGCAGGCAGGTCAGCGCGTCGCGGCGCAGAGCGATCGCGTGGGCGGCCACCGCGGGCGCCAGCTCGGCGCCGACGGTGATCGGCGTGGCGCCGGCCACCGCCGGGTCGGCCAGCGCCGTGACGAGCGGGGCCAGGAAGGTCGGGGCCACCTCGGGCGCCCCCCGCAGTGCGACGACGACGTCGCCGCGGCAGCGGGCCATGCCGCGGGTCGCCGCGGCGGCGAAGCCCTCGCGGCGCGGGCAGCGGATCAGCTCGACGTCGCCCTCGACGCGGGTCAGCAGCGCCTCCAGGCCGACGGATGCGTCGTCGACGATGACGACCTCGTGCTCGGGCTGGGAGCCATCCAGGGCGGCGACCGAGGCCAGGCAGCGCAGCGCCTGCTCGGGTCCGCCATCGAGGACGATCAGGATCGAGGCCCGCACCCCCCGGTGATCGGCGCGGTCGGGGGCGTCTTGAGCCGGGCTCACGCCGACACGTCGATGTGGCCCTCGGCGTCGGGTCGGCCTTCGGGCTCCGACGACGGCTCGGGGCTCGGGCGGCCCTGCCGCTGGCGGCGGCGCTCCCCCTGGTCGCCCTCCTGGCGGCGGTCGACACGGCGGGTGGGCGCGGCGGGCGCGACCCACGGGGCGTCGTCGCGGCGGATCGGGTCGATGCGCTCCATGGCCGGTCAGCTCCTAGGAGAGGCTCGGTGCCGGGTCGGGGTGGGCGGCGGCCTCCGCCTCGGCCTCGGCCTCGGCGATCAGCTCGCGCCGGCGCGCCTCGATCTCGGCCACCACGAGCTGGCGCCACACGATGACCGCGACGATCCAGGCCACCACGTAGGCGGCGATGCCGGCCAGCAGCGCCCGCACGAGCGACTGGTCGAAGGTCATGCCGTGGCGCAGGCACTTGTACGCGACGATCAGGAAGGTCAGCAGCGCGGCCCAGGCCTTGATCGTGCGGATCGAGCGGCGTGCGCGCGGGTGCTTGCCGACCGTCGCCCTGGTGTCGAGCACCTCGGCCTCGACGTCGACGACGTCGTCCCTGCCCTTGCCCTTCTGCTTCTTGGCCATCGCCGTGCGCTCCTAGCCGACGAGCTCCAGGGCCAGCGCCTCGGGCAGCGCGGGGCGCAACCCGCCGCGATCGGCCGACGGGCCGCGGCCGATGTAGGAGATCGGCAGGTTGGCGTCGATCGCCGCCCCGATGGCCGCACCGAGGTGCTCGGTCTCGTCGACGTGCGTCAGCGTCAGCGCATCGACGTCGAGGTCGCGCGTGCCCTGCACGAGCTCGGCGGCGGCCTGCGGGCTGAGCGTGGCCGGCAGCGCCAGGTGGCACTCGTCCAGCTGCAGCTGGCGCAGCTCAGCGGCCAGCTCGCGCAGCTCGGCCTGGGCCCGCGGCGACACCCCGGGCGTGTCGAGCACGACCAGGGCGCCGTCGCCCACCTGGTCGAGGAAGCGTCGCGCCGACTGGGCGTCGGCGGCGGCGTGGACGGGGATGCCCGCCTGCGAGACGTCGGCCAGCAGCTCGGCGCCGCGGTCCTTTGGACGCAGCGTCAGGCAGAAGACGTCGCGTCCGCCGCGGCGGGCGTAGGCGAGCGCCAGTCGCGCGGCGCAGCGGGTCTTGCCCGAGCCCCCGGCCCCGACGAAGCCGATCACCAGGCGCCCGCCCCTGCGGCGGGGCATCGGCGGCAGGCAGCGGGCCACCTGGCCGGCGACGAGCGGGCGCAGCGAGCCCTCCGAGGAGAACGGCAGCATGTGCTCGACCGCCTCGGCCACGACCTCGGTGACCAACTCGGGGTCCATGCCGCGCGCGGTGAGCGTGCGGTGGATGTCCAGCGCCTTCTGGGGCCAGGCCGGCTCGACGGCGACCATCGGCGCGGGCGCCACGTCCATTGTCGGAGCGGGCCCGCGAGGCGGGTCTGAGCTGACGACGGGGGCGGGCGCGACCGGCACGTCGGGGGCGAACATCGCCGCCAGGGCGTCGGCGCTCGCACGCGCCTTCGGCGCCGGATCGACGATGTCGGCGATCTGCGGCGACTCGCCCGCCGCCGCGCGCGCGTCCTCGATCAGCTGATCCCAGGACACGTCCCCGCCCGTCCCGTCGGCGGCCACGAAGCCGTCGCCGCCCTTGATCGGCGCCTCCTGGGCCGCCGCCAGCAGACGCTCGAACTCCTCGTCGTCGCCGGCCAGCGCATCAACCTGCGGGCCGGGGATCGCGTCGACCTCGACGCAGCGCTGGGCGAAGAAGCCGGCGATGCCGCCCGTGGTGCCCTGGCGCACGTTGACGGCGATCGCGCCCTCGCCCAGCTCGGACTTGACCCGGGGCAGGACCTCGGCCAGCGACCTGCCGCGGAAGGTCTTGGGGGTGGGCTCGTTGCTCACGCGCTCACGACTCCGATCGTCTCGACGTTGATGCCGGGTGTGATCTCGTTGTAGGCACACACGGACAGCTGGGGCAGCGCCTGCGAGCACAGGCGGCGCAGATGGCGGCGCACGCGCGAGGAGCACAGCAGGACCGGGCGGCGCCCGCGCGCGACCGCCTGCTCCACCTGGGCGTTGAGCGCCTGCAGCAGCGCCTGTGCGCGCGGCGGCGCCATCGCCAGGTACTCGCCCTCGGCGGTGGTGGTGATCGCCTCGGAGACCTCCTGCTCGATCGTCGGGTCCAGCGCGATCGCCTTCAGGGTCAGGTCCGGCTCGATGTGCGCGGCGACGATCGTGCGGCCCAGCGCCTGGCGCGCGTACTCGGCCAGCAGCGCCGGGTCGCGGGTGAGGCGCGCCTTGTCGCCGATCGACTCGATGATCGTGCCGAGGTCGCGGATCGAGACGCCCTCCGACAGCAGCGACTGCAGCACGCGCTGGATCTCGCCGATCGACAGCAGGTCGGGCACGACCTCCTCGACGACCGCGGCGTTGACCTCCTTGAGACCGTCGAGCAGCGCCTTGGTGTCCTGGCGCGTGAGCAGCTCGGCGACGTTGGCGCGGATCGTCTCGGTGAGGTGGGTGATGATCACCGACTCTGCGTCGACCACCGTGTAGCCGAGCGCCTCGGCCTCGGCGCGCGAGCCGTCGGCGATCCACGTGGCCGGCAGGCCGAAGGCGGGCTCGGTCGTCTCGACGCCCTGCAGCTGGCCGAACGCGTCGCCGGGGTTGAGCGCCAGCTGGTGGCCGGCGACGACGCGCCCGCGCGCCACCTCGGTGCCCTTGACCTTGACCGCGTACTCGTGCGAGCCCAGGCCGACCTCGTCGTGGATGCGCACCTTCGGCACCACGGTGCCCAGCTGGGCGGCCAGCTGCTTGCGCACGGCGCTGACGCGCTGCAGCAGCGAGCCGCCGGCCGACTGGTCGACGAGCGGAACCAGCCCGAAGCCGATCGTCAGCTCCAGCGGGTCGATGGCGAGCGCCTCGAACGGGTCGTTGGAGGGCGCCAGGGCCGGCTTGGCGGCCGCCTCGACCTCCTCCGCCTTGGCCTTGGCCATGCGCTCGTCGGCCATGCGGGCCAGCGTGCGGCCGCCGAAGAACAGCAGCCCGCCGATCAGCAGGAACGGGATCTTCGGCAGGCCGGGCACCAGCGCGAAGCAGCAGATGACCACGCCGGCGACGATCGGCGCCTTGCGCTGGGCCAGCACCTGGCCGGCGAGCTGGGTGCCCAGGTCGCGGTCGTCGGCGGTCGAGCGCGTGACGATGATGCCGGTGGCCACCGACACCAGCAGCGCCGGGATCTGCGCGCACAGGCCGTCGCCGACGGTCAGCAGCGAGAAGTGCTGGGCGGCCTCGCCGAACGGCATGCCCTGCTGGACGACGCCGACGATGATGCCGCCGATCAGGTTGACCATCGTGATGACCACGGCGGCCATCGCGTCGCCCTTGACGAACTTCGAGGCGCCGTCCATCGCGCCGTAGAAGTCCGCCTCGTCGGCGATCTCCTTGCGCCGCGCCCGGGCCTGGTCCTCGGTGATCAGGCCGGCGTTCAGGTCGGCGTCGATCGCCATCTGCTTGCCGGGCATGGCATCGAGGGTGAAGCGCGCCCCGACCTCGGCCACCCGGCCGGCGCCGTTGGTGATGACGACGAACTGGATGATGACCAGGATCAGGAAGATGATCAGGCCGACCACCACGTTGCCGCCGACGACGAAGTGACCGAAGGCCGAGACGACGCTGCCGGCGTCGCCGTGCAGCAGGATCAGGCGCGTGACGCTGACGTTGATGGCCAGCCGGAACAGCGTGGTCAGCAGCAGCAGCGACGGGAAGGCGCTGAAGTCCAGGGCGCGCGGCAGGTAGAGCGTGGCGATGACGATCGCCAGTCCGGCCGAGATGTTGGCCGTGATCATCAGGTCCAGCAGTGCCGGCGGAAGCGGCACCACCATCATCACCACGACGAGCACGACCACGCCGGCGGCGACGAGGTCGGAGTAGCGCTGCGCGCGCTGAAGGAAGGCAGTCATCGGTTGGGAGGGATCTGGCGACTCGGGAGGGACGAGTCGACCCGGTCATCGGCAGCGCTCCGGTGCGCTTGAGCGGCGCGGACGGATAGGCTCGCCGACCCGTGGCGCGCTCCCCCGTGCAGGACTACCTCGAGCGGCTGCACGGCACGTTCGCCGGGCTGCGCGGCGGCGCCGTGGCCGACTACATCCCGCCGCTGGCCGACGCCGATCCCGACCGCTTCGGCATCTGCGTGGCCACCACCGACGGCCACGTCTACGAGGTCGGCGACACGCGCGTGCCGTTCACCATCCAGTCGATGTCCAAGCCGTTCACCTACGGCCTGGCCCTGAGCGATCGCGGCCGCGATGCGGTGCACGCCAAGGTCGGCGTCGAGCCGTCGGGGGACGCGTTCAACTCGATCAGCCTGGAGCCCGGGAGCGGATCCCATCCGGCCCGCGCACGCAACCCGATGATCAACGCGGGCGCGATCACCGCCGCATCGCTGGTGGCGGGGGCGGAGGCGCCGGAGCGCTTCGGGCGCATCCTGGACACCTACGGCCGCTACGCCGCGCGGCGGTTGGAGGTCGACGAGGCGGTCTTCGCCTCCGAGCTGGCGACCGGCCATCGCAACCGCGCGATCGGCCACCTACTGCGCAGCTTCGCCATCCTCGAGGAGGACCCCGAGCCGGTGCTGGAGTGCTACTTCCGCCAGTGCTCGGTGCTCGTCGACTGCCGCGACGTCGCGCTGATGGCGGCCACGCTGGCCAACGGCGGCCAGCAGCCGCGCACCGGCGAGCGCGTGCTCGCCCCCGACCTGGTCGACCGCGTGCTCAGCGTGATGACCACCTGCGGCATGTACGACGGCGCCGGCGCCTGGGTGGAGGGGGTCGGGATGCCGGCCAAGAGCGGGGTCGCCGGCGGCATCCTGGCCGTGCTGCCCGGCGAGCTGGGCGTGGCCGTCTTCTCGCCGCCCCTGGACGATCACGGCAACAGCGTGCGCGGCGTGGCGGTCTGCCGGCGTCTGTCCAGCGACCTCTCGCTGCACTTCCTGCACGCGCCGCGCTCGCACCGCTCGGCCGTCCGCGTCGCCTACGACGTCGCCTCCGTGCCGTCGCGCCGTCGCCGCCCGCCGGCGGAGCGCGAGCTGCTGGCGCGGGTCGGCGCGCGCGCCGAGGTGCTCGAGCTGCAGGGCGACCTGCTGTTCGCCGGCCTGGAGGCGGTCACGCGACGGGTGGTGGGCGACGCCGCCGAGCTCGACGTCGTCGTGCTCGACCTGCGCAGCGCGGGCCAGGTCGACGCCAGCGCCGCCGCGCTGCTCATCGACCTGCGCGACGCGCTGGCCGCCAGCGACGTGCTGCTGGCCTTCGTCGACACCGGCGGCCACCCGGACCTGGACGCGCTGCTGGCCGCCCGCCCCGACCCGCCGGCGCCCGTGTTCGCCGACCTCGACACGGCCAGCGAGTGGGCCGAGAACGTCCTGCTGGCCGAGCGCCTGGCCCCCCATCAGCGCCCGAGCGAGATCGCGCTGGCCGACCATCACCTGGCTCGCGGGCTGGACGCCGAGCGCCTGGCCCACCTGGAGGGGCTGCTGCAGCGCCACCGCTTCACGTCCGGCGAGCTGATCATGGCCGCCGGCGATCCGGCGGACGAGATCTTCCTGCTGATGGCGGGCGAGGTCAGCCTGCGCCTGCGCCTGGACGACGGGACGCCGCGGCGGCTGGCCACCCTGACGCCGGGGATGTCGTTCGGCGAGCTGGCTGTGCTCGGCGACGAGGCACGCGCGGCGGAGGCGGTCGCCGACGGCGACGTCGAGCTGGCGGTGCTGGATGCCGCAGACTTCGCCGCGCTGCGCGAGAGCGACCCAGCGCTGCAGGCGGCACTGCTGACGAACATGCTGTCGGGCGCCTACGAGCTCGTGGCTCGCGCGACGGCGGAGGCGAGGGCGCGCACCTAGGCCGCGCGGCGGCCGGCCAGCCGGTAGACGAAGGCCAGCACCTGGGCGACGGCGCCGAACAGCTCCTCGGGGATCTGGTGGCCGATCTCCACGGAGGCGTGCAGCGCGCGGGCCAGCGGCGGGTCGGGGACGATCGGCACGCCGGCCTCGGCGGCCAGCTCGCGGATGCGCGCGGCGACCAGGTCGACGCCCTTGGCCACCACCTCGGGCGCGGGGCTGGAGCCGTCGTACCTGAGCGCCACCGCGTAGTGGGTGGGGTTGGTGACGACCACGTCGGCCTCGGGGACGGCGGCCATCATGCGGGCGCGCGAGGCGGCCATCTGGCGGCGCTTCATCGTCATGCGTACCTCGGCGGGCAGCTGCTGCTGCTTGGCCTCCTCCTTGACCTCCTGCTTGTCCATCTTCATCGACTTCTCGGTGCGATAGCGCTGGTAGACGATGTCGATGATGCCGATCACCAGGTAGGCGGCCGCGGCGCGCATGGCGATGCCGAAGATGTCGCCGACGATCGCCGAGGCCAGCTGCTGGGCGGTCATGCCCATCATGCCGCCCATCTGCGGGATCATCGGGACCATCGCGGCCGCGACGATCGCCCCCACGGCGAGCAGCTTGGTGATCGACTTGGCGCCCTCGAACAGCGCGTTGGGCCCGTAGATGTTCTTGAAGCCGCTGATCGGGTTCAGGCGCTTGGGGTCCACGCGCAGGCCGGCCAGGCTCAGCTTCGGGCGGACCATCGCCACGTTGACCACGATCGCCGCGATCGCGCACGCGCCCACCACCGGCAGCAGCGCCAGCGCGACGTGCCGCAGCGTGGTCATGATCACGTAGCCCAGGCCGCGGGAGGTGACCAGCTCCGGGTGGGCGCCCAGGCGCAGCGCCCAGTCCATCGTCTCGCGACAGTGGGCGACCAGCTCGCCGCCGAAGGCGTGCAGCGCGAACAGCCCGGCGAGCATGACCACGGCGCCGGTGAGGTCCATCGAGCGGGCGACCTGCCCCTTCCTGCGCGCCTCCTCTCGGCGCTTGGGTGTGGCCTTCTCGGTCTTCTCCCCCGCCATCGCGCTCGGCCTCTAGGCGACCTTGAGGGTGTGCAGCGCCTGCGCGACGCTGCTCTGCAGCTCGCCCGACAGCCAGCCGCCCACGTAGGGCAGCGTCACGCCGATCAGCAGCACGCCGACGATCAGCTTGACCGGGAAGCCGACGCCGAACACGTTCAGCTGCGGGACGACGCGCGACACGACGCCGAACGCCGCGTCGGTGAGGATCATCGCCAGCATGATCGGGCCGGCGATCTGGACCGCCGCCGCGAAGATCCCCACGAAGGCCGCATCGGCGCCCGCCACCAGCGCCCCGATCGACGGCGTCTGCGTCAGCCCGACGATGTCGAAGGTGCGCGCGAAGCCCGCGATCACCCAGCTGTCGCCGCCGATGGCGATGAAGATGACCACCCCGATGAGCGTGTACAGCTGCGAGATGATCGTCGTGTTGGTGCCGGTGACCGGGTCGACGAGGCTGCCGAACGACAGCCCGACGAAGTAGTCCAGGAACGTGCCCGCCACCCCGATGGCCGCGAACAGCGCGCCCAGCGCGAAGGCGAAGGCGCCGCCCACCAGCAGCTCCTTGACGATCAGCCCGGCGTAGGTCCAGGCATCCAGCGAGATGTGCTGGTCGCCGACCACGACCGGCGTCAGGCCGATGGCCAGCGCCACCGCGACGATCGCCCGCACGCGGGCCGGGATCATCTTGCTCGAGAACAGCGGCGCCATCACGAACAGCGGCGACACCCGCGCGAGCACGAGGAAGAAGCCGGCCAGCTGCTGCTCGCCGAACTGCTGCAGGAGCAGATCGGTCATGGCGCTAGCCGCCGCCGACCAGCTGCGGGATGCTCAGCCACAGCTCCGCGGCCCAGGAGATCAGCTGGTTGAGCATCCACGGCCCGGCGATCAGCAGCACCACGAAGGTCGCCACGATCTTCGGGATGAAGGTCAGCGTCTGCTCCTGGATCTGCGTGACCGACTGGAAGACCGAGACGATCAGACCGACCACCAGGCCGACGAGCAGCAGCGGGAGCGCGATCTTCATGCACAGGTTCAGCGCCTGCGTGGCGATCGAGATGACGGTGTCCTGATCCATCAGTGGAAGCTCTGCACGAGCGATTGCGTGACGAGGTTCCAGCCGTCGACCAGGACGAACAGCAGGATCTTGAACGGCAGCGAGATGAAGACCGGTGGCAGCATCATCATCCCCATGGACATCAGCGTCGTGGACACCACGAGGTCGATGACCAGGAACGGCAGGAATATGAGAAAGCCGATCTGGAAGGCCGTCTTGAGCTCGGAGATGATGAACGCCGGGATCAGGACGTAGGTGGGGACGTCGGCGCGCGTCTTGGGCGGCTGGACCTTGGCGAGCTTCACGAACAGCGCCAGGTCCTTGTCGCTGGTCTGCTTGAACATGAACTCGCGCAGCGGGATCTGGGCCCGATCGAGCGCCTGCTGCTGGCTGATCTTGCCTTCCTGCAGCGGCTCGTAGGCGGTCTTCTTGATCGCGCCGAAGGTCGGCGCCATCACGAAGATCGTCAGGAACACCGCGATGCCGACCAGCACCTGGTTGGGCGGCGCGCTCTGCGTGCCCAGGCCGCTGCGGATGAAGCCCAGCACGATCAGGATGCGGGTGAAGCCCGTGACGCAGAAGAGCATCGCCGGCACGAGCGTCAGGCCCGCGACCAGCAGCAGGATCTGGACGGCGTTGGAGCTGTCCATCAGCGCGCGGTCCTCTCGCGCAGGCGGTCGACGAACTCGCCGACGGTCGGCTGCCTGCGCTGCGGCCCGGCGTCGCCGGGCGGCGGCGGATCGTCAAGGTCCAGGCCGGCGGCGCGCGCCTCCTCCTCGGTGTAGGTGCGGATCGGGACGACGCCGTGATCGGCCACGCCGACGAGCAGCAGCTCGCGGCCGGCGCGGATCAGGTGCAGCGAGCGGCCCGGGCCCAGCGCGACGACCGCCTCGGTCGACAGGCCGTTGCCGCGCGTGCGCTCCTCGCGCGACTGCTTGACCTGCTTGAGCACCCACGTGACGCCGTAGATGACCGCGATGACGATGGCCAGGCCGACGACCGTGCGCACGATGCTGCCGCTGGACGAGTGGCCGCTGCTGATCGAGCTGGCGGCGTCGCCGGACGACGGCAGGTCCAGGGGCGTGCTCTCGCCCTGGTCGGTGGTGGCCGTCGTGGTGGCACCGGCGCCCAGCGCGACGGAGGGGGCGACGAGCAGGAACGCGGTGGCCGCCGTCGCGGCTGTGCGAAGGGAGGGAATCGACATTCGATGCGAGGAGTCGGGAGGGGCGACTCGCTCCCGGTAGTCGGTCGGTCCGTCCTGGCCTTGAGCGGCTCAAGTGGACTGCGGGAATGCCGACCAACCCCGGGTAGTCAGCCCCCGCCCTCACGAGGTCCCCCATGTCCACCGAAACCACGCGTCAGCTCGTCGTCTTCTCGCTCGGCGAGGAGGAGTACGCGCTGCCGATCACCCAGGTCCACGAGATCATCCGCTGGACCGACCCGCGCTCCGTCGCCTCCGACGAGGCCTGGGTGCGCGGCGTCATCTCGCTGCGCGGCAAGATCGTCCCCGTCTACGACCTGGCCGCCCGCCTGGGCCTGATGGCCGAGCGTCCCGAGCACGCGAAGATCGTCATCGTCCAGACCGGCACCGACATGGCCGGCGTGATCGTCGACGACGTCGAGGAGGTCCTGACCGTCGACGTCGAGCAGCTGGACACCGTGCCCGCCGCCGGCGATCCGGCGATCGAGGCGATCGCCAAGATCGAGCAGCGCCTCGTCGTCCTGCTCGATCCGGTCGGCCTGTTCGGCAACGCCATCGTCGACGTCGATCAGCTGGTCGAGGCGTAGACCCACGCGGTCGACGTCTCCCCGCACCCGACTCCCGACCATGGCCGTTGCCACCCGCACGCGCGTCGTCGTCGCCGACGACTCGGGCCTCATGCGGCGCGTCGTCACGCACGCGCTGGAGAACGAGGGCTTCGAGGTCGTCGGCGCGGCCGCCAACGGCGACGAGGCGCTGGACCTGTGCCAGCGCCTGCGCCCGAGCGCGATGACGCTCGACCTTGCCATGCCCGGCCTGGACGGCATGGGCGTCCTGCGCGCGCTGCAGCGGGGCGGGCGGGACGGGTTCACCGACGTGCCCGTCGTCGTGGTGTCGGCGTTCTCGCCGGCGCACGGCGCGCGGGCCGTCGACGCCCTCGCCGAGGGCGCCTTCGACCTGGTGGCCAAGCCTGCGACCGGCGAGCCGCTGTCGACCTTCGTCAGCGAGCTCGGCGACAAGGTCCGCGCGGCCGCCGCCTCGCACCGCCCGCAGGCGCCGGCCCGGGTGCGGCCGGCGGTCAACGGGCACGCCGCCCGGCGGCGCCCGCAGCCGCCGCGCGCGGCCGCCGCCCCGGCCGGCGCACCGTCGCGCACCGCGCGCGTGGTGGTCATCGCCAGCTCGACCGGCGGGCCGCGGGCGCTGGCCGACCTGATGCCCAAGCTGCCCGCCCGGCTGGGCGCGGGCACGCTCATGGTCCAGCACATGCCCGCCGGCTTCACCGCCTCGCTGGCCCAGCGCCTGGACCGCGCGAGCAAGCTGACCATCAAGGAGGCGGCCGGCGGCGAGCTGCTGGACCCGACCGTCGCCCTGCTGGCCCCCGGCGGCTCGCACCTGCGTCTCGCAGAGGGGCGCCGCGCCAAGCTCTCGGACGCGCCGCCGATCGGCGCGCTGCGCCCGCGCGCCGACCTCACGATCCAGGATGCGGCCGAGACCTTCGGCGAGCGCACGCTGCTGGTCGTGCTGACCGGCATGGGCCGCGACGGCCTGGATGCCGCGCGCATCATCAGGCGGCGCGGCGGACGGATCCTCGTCGAGGCCGAGTCCAGCTGCACCGTCTACGGAATGCCGCGCGCGATCGCCGAGGCCGGCCTGGCCGACGCGGTCCTCGACCTGCGCGACCTGCCCGCCGCGATCGCCCAGGAGGCCGGCTCGATGAGCCCGCTCGCCACCACGTCGGCCCGTCTGGGGACCGACGACTACATCACCTTCTGCGAGGGCGTCCGCGTCCTCTCGTCCATCGACCTGAGCCAGTACAAGCGCGGGCAGATGGAGCGGCGCATCCGCTCCTTCGCCCGCCGTAAGGGTCACGGCTCGCTGGCCGACTACCTGGTCGTGCTGAAGGCCAGCAAGGCCGAGCTCGAGGACTTCCTCGACCGCATGACGATCAACGTGTCGCAGCTGTGGCGCAACCCCGAGCAGTGGGACGTCATCGGCAGGGTCATCCTGCCCGATCTCGCGCACAGCGGCCACTCGGTGTCGGCGTGGTCGGCCGGCTCGTCCTACGGGGCGGAGGCCTACACGGTCGCCGCGCTGTGTCGCGAGCACATCCCGTCGGCGCGGGCGTCCGTCAAGGGCACCGACATCGACAAGCGCATGGTGGAGCGCGCCCGCAGCGGCCATTTCTCGGCCGAGGATGCGCGCAGCGCGCCGTCCGCGCTGCTGGCCAAGTACTTCGACCGCGGCGGCGACGGCTACCAGGCCAAGCGCGAGCTGGTGTCGATGTGCAGCTTCGAGGTCGGCGACCTGCTGCGGATGGCCGTGCCCCAGGGCCGGCTGGACCTGGTGCTGTGCCGCAACACCGTCATCTACTTCAACGACGAGGTGCGCAACGCGCTGCACGAGCGCCTCGCCCAGGCGCTGCGTCCCGGCGGCTACCTGGTCATCGGATCCACCGAGCGGGTGCAGGACCCCCGCGAGATGGGCCTCACCCCCACCCATCCCTTCGTCTACCGCAAGAGCGACACGTGAACCATGGACGTCTCTGAGTACATGCCGATGTTCCTCGCCGAGGCGCGGGAGCACCTCCAGGAGCTCAACCTGGCCGTCGTCCGCATCGAGGAGACCCCCGATGACCAGGAGACGGTCAACGAGATCTTCCGCATCGCCCATTCGATGAAGGGCATGAGCGCGACGATGGGCTTCGAGCACATGGCCGCCCTCACCCACCAGATGGAGGACGTCTTCGAGCTGCTGCGCCAGCGCAGCGGCGGGCTGCCCCGCGAGGCCATCAACGTGCTGCTGGAGTGCCTCGACGCGCTCGAGGCGACCGTCGAGAAGATCGACGCGACCGGCAGCGAGGACCTCGACCCGGCGACCCTGATCGAGGCGCTCAAGGGCCTGGTGCGCGAGCGCACCACCGAGCAGGAGGTCCATCGCGTCGGCGGCTCGGCGCCGCTGCCGCCGCCGGAGGTCGTCGCCGAGCGCGTCGGCGGCCGGCGGATCGTGCGCGTCGACGTCGCGCTGAGCGAGGACTGCGCGATGCCGTCGGTGCGCGCCTTCATGGTGCTCAACGCGCTCGGCGAGCAGGGCACCGTGCTCTCGTCGGCCCCCTCGGTCGACAAGGTCGACGCCTTCGAGGGGCGCGCGATCGAGGCCTGGCTGGCCGCCGAGTCCACCGACGAGGACATCGACGCCGCGGCGCGCAGGGTCGCCGACGTCGCCTCCGCGGCGGTCGCCGAGGTGTCCGACGACGCGCTCGCCGCGGCCGCCGACGAGCAGGACGTCAAGCCGACGACCAAGGCCGCGCGGCCCGCCGCCGGTGACAGCGCCGGCGCCACCCACAAGACGAACACCACCAGCGTGCGCGTCGACGCCGCGCGCCTGGATCAGCTGATGCACTTCATGGGCGAGCTGGTCGTGCACCGCACGCACGTCGAGTCGCTGGCCGCCCGGGCCGAGGTGCCCGGGCTGTCGCAGGCGATGGCCGACCTGGCCCGCGCGTCGCAGTCGCTGCAGGCGATGGTCATGCAGGTGCGCATGATCCCCGTCGAGGCGGTGTTCCTGCGCTTCCCGCGCCTGGTGCGCGACCTGTCGGGCAAGCTCGGCAAGCAGGTCGAGCTCAAGCTGGTCGGCCAGGACACCGAGCTGGACCGCACCGTCGTCGACGCCCTCGGCGATCCGCTCGTGCACCTCGTGCGCAACGGGCTCGACCATGGGCTGGAGTCGCCCCAGGAGCGCGAGGCCGCCGGCAAGCCGGCCACGGGCACGCTGGAGATCTCGGCCGCGCACGCCGGCGGCAACGTCGTCATCAGCGTGCGCGACGACGGCCGCGGCATCGACGCGGCCAAGGTCGCCGCCAAGGCGGTCGAGCGCGGGCTGATCACGCCCGAGCAGGCCGAGACGGTCGATCAGGCGCGGGCCGCGGAGCTGCTGTTCGCGCCCGGCTTCTCGACCGCCGAGGTGACCTCCGACATCTCCGGCCGCGGGGTCGGGATGGACGCCGTGCGCACCATCATCCGCGAGCTCGGCGGCGACGTCAGCTTCGTCTCGGAGAAGGGCAGCGGCACGACCGCCCAGATCCGCCTGCCGCTGACGCTGGCGATCATGGCCGCGCTGCTGGTGGAGGTCGACGGCGAGCCGTTCGCGATCCCGCTGGAGCGCGTGCAGCGCACCGTGCGCCTCGACGACCACGCGGTCCGCTCCGTTGCCGGCAGCAAGATGCTCGTGATGCGCGAGGACGTCTTCCCGCTGCTGGACGGCGGCGACGCGCTGGGGCGCAACGGCGCCAGCGGCGGCGACCACGCGGTGATCGTCACGTCCGGCGAGCGCACGATGGCGCTCGCCGTCACCAGGCTGGTGGGCCAGCGCGAGCTGGTCACCCGTCCGCTCCCGCCGGATGTCTCCGACAGGGCCGCCGTCTCCGGTGGCGCGGTCCTGTCCAGCGGCGAGATCGCGCTCATCGTCGACTGCGATGCCCTGAATCCCGTCACCGGACTCGTGGCCGCCTAGGAGGGCACCCACTGATGACGAACTACACCGACATGCAGCTCGACGCTCTGCGCGAGCTGGCCAACATCGGCTCCGGCAACGCCGGGACCGCGCTCTCGGCGATGCTCGGCCAGCCGGTCGACATCTCCGTGCCGGCCGCCAGCGCGCTGCCGCTGGCCGACGCGGTCGAGGCCGCCGGCGATCCGGGGTGCCTCGCCACCGGCGTGGTGCTGCCGATCTTCGGCGACATCAACGCGACCGTGCTGCTGCTGTTCCCGCCCGACGACGAGGCGACGCTGTGCAACCTGCTCGGCGTGCCCCCCGGGACCGAGGAGGGCCGCGGCGCCCTGGGCGAGATCGGCAACATCCTCGGCTGCTCCTACATCAACTCCCTGGCCGAGATGACCGGCCTGGCCATCGAGCCGCACCCGCCGGAGACGGTGGCCGACATGGTCGGCGCGATCATGGCCAGCGTGCTGGCCGTCCAGGCCGACCAGACGAACCTCGCCCTGGTGATGGACTCGCGGCTGATCGTCGAGGGCCAGGAGTGCGAGCTGACCTTCCTCCTGCTGCCGAGCGTGGAGGGCATCGACGAGCTGTTGGCGCGACTGGGGCTGGCGTGATCGTCCAGCAGGAGCTGATGGTCCGCATGGGTGAGCTGGCGACGTCGGCCAGTGCCGGCGACGTGCTCGTGACCATCGGCCTCGGCTCCTGCATCGGCGTCGCGCTGGTCGACGCCCGCCGCCCGATCGTCGGCCTGGCGCATGTGATGCTGCCCGAGGCGACCACGGCCGAGGGCCCGGTGGCGAAGTTCGCCGACACCGGCGTGCCCGAGCTGGCGCGCGCGGTGCGCTCCAGGGGCGCTGCGCGCCTGGAGGCGGTCATCGTCGGCGGGGCGCAGATGTTCTCGTTCAGCGGCGAGGGCGGCGCGAACATCGGCGCGCGCAACGAGAGCGCCGTGCGCGAGCAACTGGGCCGGCTCGGGATCCCCGTGCGGGCGGCCGCCACCGGCGGGCGCAAGGGCCGCACCGTCCGCGTCCACGTCGACGGCTCGCGCGTCACCGTGCGCGAGGTCGCCGGCACCGAGGAAGAGCTGTACACGAGGGCCTGAGCCGATGTCGTCCGGAGACCTGCTCAACGACGATCAGATCGCCAAGCTCTTCGACCAGGCGGCGAAGGGCAAGCTCAACGCCGAGGTCAAGGTGCCCGGCCGCCGTGCGCGCGGCCTGCGGCCCATCGACTTCCAGCACCCGACGAAGTTCACCGCCGACCAGGAGCGGCGCATCAAGCGCGCGCTGGAGCAGTTCTGCCGCACCGCCAACCGGCGCCTGTCGGCCGAGCTGCGCGTGGACGTCGAGCTCGAGGTCATCGACGTGATGCAGCTGACGTGGTTCAACGCCCACGCGCAGATCCCCTACGACTCCATCTGCGGGGTCATCGACGGCGGCGATCAGAGCGAGGCGCGCATGCTGCTCAGCGCCGAGCAGTCGCTGGTCGTCAACTTCGTCGAGCGCCTGCTGGGCGGCACCCAGGCCGCCCGCGAGCGCAAGCTGACCGACATCGACCTGGTCGTCGCGCGGCGCTTCTTCCACGCGCTGACCGAGGAGCTGTCGATGGTCTGGGAGGAGCTGTCCAAGAGCGAGCTGGCGCTGCTGCGGCTCGACTCGCAGCCGGAGTCGGCCAACGTGGCCAGCGCCTCGGAGCCGACGCTGGCGCTCGTCATGGAGGGCCGCCTGGACCGCCAGTCGACGACGGTCGTGCTGCTGGTGCCCTACCGCTCCGCCGGCTCGTTCGTCAACTCGTTCGGCGGCAGCGACGACGAGTCGCGTGACCCGCGCATCGCCGAGGCCGTCGACGCCGCCCTGCGCGAGGTGTCGGTGCCCGTGCGCGCCGAGGTCGCCCACACGAGGCTGTCGCTCGAGGAGGTGCTGGCGCTGCGCCCCGGCGACACGCTGAACTTCATGAGGCCCGTCTCCGACGGCGTCGTGCTGATGGCCGACAACGTGCCCGTGCACCGGGCGCAGCCCGGTCGCTGCGGGCGCTGGCGCGCCGTGCAGATCACGCACACGATCGACGCGACCGAGGGGAGCCTGCCGTGAGTGCCACCCCCGAGCAGTCGCTCATGCAGATCGGCGAGTCCACCGCCGACGCCGTGATGGGCGTGCTGCAGATCCTCTGCCCCGAGGAGGGCCAGATCTCCAAGGGCCTGGTGGCCGCGGTGCCCAACGGGACGCATCCGATGGCGGGCATCCCGGTCCCGTCGGTGGCCACCGGCGTGTCGTTCGTCGACGGCGTCACCGGCGGCAACGTGTTCGTCATGCCGGTCAAGGGCGCCCGCCGCCTGGCCGCGGCGATGATGGGCGAGGCGCTGCCCGAGGACGACGGCGAGCTCACCGAGCTGGACCAGTCGGCCGTGGCCGAGGCGATGAACCAGATGATGTCGGCCGCCGCGATGGCCGCCACGAAGGTGCTGGGCAAGGAGGTGGAGATCTCCACCCCGGAGATCCACCAGTTCACCGACGAGGCGGAGGCGATCGCCGCCTTCGACACGACCCCGTACGCGGTCACCGCCCAGTTCTCGATCCTCGGCGAGCCGTGCCGGCTGTGCCTGTTCATCCCCAACGCGTTCATCGTGCGCATGAACCGCGCGCTGAGCGAGATGACGACCGAGTACGCCTCGGACTACACCGACGGCCCGCTCAGCTCGCTGGTGCGCGACGTCCCGCTGCGCCTGTGGGCCGAGCTGGGGCGCGTGCGGATGCCGCTCGCGCGCCTGGTCGGGCTGCCGCCCGGCTCGGTGGTCGAGCTCGACCATGAGGTCGACGACCCGATCGACCTCTACGTCGACGACATGCTCTTCGCACAAGGTCGCCTCGTGGTGACCGATGACAACGAATGGGCCGTGCGCATCGAACGCGTGCACGGCCTCCCTGACAACCCCCGATCCCCATCCACCACTTCCCAGTCGCTGACGGCTGGGCCGACAACCCAAGGAGACTGACCGATATGGCCCGTGTCCTCGTGGTCGACGACGCAGCGTTCATGCGCAAGATGGTCACCGACGCCCTCACCAAGGGCGGTCACGACGTCATCGGAGAGGCCGGCAACGGCGCCGAGGCGGTCGACCGTTGGCAGGAGCTGCGCCCCGACCTGACGACCCTCGACATCACGATGCCCGAGAAGGACGGCCTGGCCGCCCTCAAGGAGATCATCTCGATCGATCCGGCCGCTCGCGTGATCATGTGCTCCGCCCTCGGGCAGGAGAGCAAGGTCCTCGAGTCGATCAAGCTCGGCGCCAAGGACTTCGTCGTGAAGCCCTTCCAGGCCGACCGCGTCCTGGACGCGGTGAGCAAGGCGCTGACCTAGACGTGGAAGGCGGGCGGACCGGCTGCAAGACTGCCGGTCCGCATGCGAGTCACCTCCGCCAACCGGCCGTGGTGGACCCTGGCCGGGACGTGCATGGCGCTGTTCGTGCTGATGCTCGACTCGACGGTGGTGACGCTCGCGGTGCCGTCGATCCAGCGCGAGCTGGGGGCGTCGGCCAGCGAGCTGCAGTGGGTCATCAACGGCTACCTGCTGACGGTCGCGGTCCTCGTCGTCACCGCTGGGCGGCTGGGCGACCAGTTCGGCCGCCGCAGGGTGTTCGTCGGCGGCCTGGTGACCTTCTCGACCGGCCTGGTGGTCGCGGCCACCGCGCCGAGCGTCGAGGTGCTGATCGTCGCGCGCCTCGTCCAGGGCGTCGGCGCCGCCGGCATGCTGACGCTGTCGCTGGCGCTGGTCAGCTCGGTCTTCGACGATGCGACCCGCGCCCGGGCGCTGGGCATCTGGGCCGGCGTGTCGGCCAGCGCGCTGGCGCTCGGCCCGCTCGTCGGCGGCGCGCTGGTCGACGCGCTGTCGTGGCGCTGGGTCTTCTGGGTCGGCGTGCCGCCGCTGGTGCTCGGGCTGTGGTGGACGCTGCGGGCCGCGCCCGAGTCGCGCGACGAGACGGCGTCGCAGCGCATCGACGTCGCGGGCCTGGCCGCGCTGACCGTCGGGCTGACGGCGGTCGTGCTGGTGCTGATCGAGGGCCACGACTGGGGCTGGTCCTCGGGACGGTCGCTGGGAACGCTGGCCGTCGGGGTCGTCGCGCTGGCCGCCTTCGTGGTGATCGAGCCGCGCGTGCGCCAGCCGGTGGTGGAGTTCGCGCTGTTTCGCAACCGGCCCTACCTGGGCGCCAGCGCGGCTGCGTTCTGCCTCGTCGGCGCCTGGTGGGTGGTGATCTTCTACATGCCCCAGTACCTGCAGGGGCCGCTGGGCTACAGCCCGGCGGTCAGCGGCGTGCTGACGCTGCCGATCACCGCGCCGATGATGGTCATCTCCCCGCTGGCGCCGCGGCTGATCGCGCGCTTCGGGCCGCGGCTGCTGATGACGCTGGGGATGGCGTGCGGGGCGGTGGGGGTCGCGCTGATGGCCCGCCTGGACGACGGGAGCGGCTACCTGACGCTGCTGCCCGGCTTCCTCCTGTTCGGCGTCGCGCTCGGCCTCGTCTACTCGCCGATGTCGATCGCGGCGATGGAGGCCCTGCCGCGCGCCAAGGCGGGGATCGCCGCGGGCGTGCTGGCGATGAACCGCGTCCTCGCCGGCGCGGTGCTGCTGGCGGCCACCGGCGCGATCTTCGCGGCCCTGATGGACCACCACAGCGCCACGTTCGCGCTGGCCCACGCGCTGTGGGCCGCGATCGCGCTGTGCGTCGTCGGGACGGCTCTGACCTGGTGGCTGATCCCCGCCTCGCCGCGCGCGGTGGCGCACCACCTGCGCCACCCGCACGTGCTGCCGCACTGATCCATCACCCAGCGGCTGGCGGATCGTGGACGCATGGCGACCGCGACGCGCCACCCGGCGGGCGGGCGAGGCGGCGCGGGGGCCGGCGCGCAACGCCAGCGAGGCCCGTGCGCTCAGGCGAGCTGGTCGGCCTCGGCGATGGCGTCGTCGGCGACGGGCGCGTCGAGCTCGTTGACCTCGGTGATGCGCAGGCCGAAGTCGTCGTCGATGACGACGACCTCGCCGCGCGCCACCTGCTTGCCGTTGACGAGCAGGTCGACGGGCTCGCGGGCGCTGCGCGACAGGGCCACGACCGAGCCGGGGCCGAGCGCCAGCGCCTGGCCGAGCGTCATGCGGGTGCGGCCGACCTCGACCGACAGCTCCACGCTGACGTCGAACAGGCGGCCCAGGTCGCCGCCGGAGGGCGGCGGGACGTCGTCGCCCGACAGGTGGTTGAGCTCGAGCTCCTCGGACATGCCTCGTGCCTCCCTACTGGACGGTGACGTCGGTGAACAGGACGCTCTGCGCTTCCACGTCGGTCTGCTTGTGGATGCGCCCGAGGATCTTCTCCTTGAGCTTGTCGCGGCCCTTCTCCGACTTGAGCTCCTGGCCGCTGACGTCGGTCACCTCGTCGGTGACGATGTCGCGCACGACCGCCTCCTGGGGCAGCGTGCCGTAGCCGTCGGGCGGCCCGGCGGCCGCCTCGTGCCCGCCGGCGGGCGCGGCGGTCTCGGCGCCCGGCTTCATGATCAGGCTGACCTTGAGCTTGGCGTAGTGGCCGTCGGCCAGGTTGAGCAGGAACTCGCTGGGCAGCACGTAGACCGTGCCGGCGATCTTGGGCGGATCGGCCTTGGCGGGCTTGGCCAGGACGAACTTGTAGGCCGCCCCGGCCACCACCAGAAGCACGATCGGCAGGATGAACTTCAGCTTCGACTTCATGATGTTGGTCCGATCTTCGGCTCGGATGGGCCGATGGTGGGCTCCGCGGCCTTGCTGGACGGCAGGGCCGCCTGGCGGGGCAGGACGATCTGGACGCGCCGGTTCTTGCTGCGGCCGGTGCTGGTCGCGTTGTCGGCAAGCGGGTCGAGGTCGGCGCGACCCGACGCGGTCAGGCGGTTGACGGCGACCCCGTCGGAGGCCAGCACCCGCACGACCGTGGAGGCGCGCGCCGTCGACAGCTCCCAGTTGGTCGGGAACTGGGCGGTGTGGATCGGGACGTTGTCGGTGTAGCCCTCGACCACCACCTGGTGCTTGCGCTCGCTGCGCAGCAGCCCGCCGACGCCCTTCATCAGCGGCGCTCCGGCCGGGTTCAGCTGCGCCGAGCCGCTGTCGAACAGCAGCTTGTCGGTGAGGATCGTGATGACCAGCCCGCGGCGCTCGACCCGGGCGCTGAGCTTGTCCGAAAGGCCCTTCTCGCGCGCGTAGGCGTCGACGCGCTGCCTGAGCTGCTCCAGCTGGTCGGCCTCCGCCTGCGCCGGCGACGTGGCCTGCCCCTGCGCCATCCCCTGGCCGCCGGTCTGGTCGATGACGGCGCCCTGGACCGCCTGGTCGCTGGACCCGCCGTCGAGGATCGAGCCGCCGCCGGTCTTGACCGGGCCGCTGAACGCGTTGGCCAGCGACTTCTTGAGCTCCTTGAACTTCGACGTGTTGACGTTGGCCATCGCGAACATGACGATGAACAGCGCCATCAGCAGCGTGACCATGTCCGCGTAGGACACGAGCCACCGCTCGTCGGGGTGATTGGTGTCGTGACCCCCGCCCCGCTTGCGCTTCCCGCCGTGACCGGCCATGGCGCTAGGCGGCCTGGGCGTCGGCGGGCGGGTCGTCGACCGCCTTGAGGCTCGGGCCGCTCTGGGAGGCGGCCTCGCGCTCGGCGGGCGCGATGAAGGTCAGCAGCTTCTGGGAGACGATCCGCGGGTTGTCGCCGGCCTGGATCGCGAGGATCCCCTCGAGCACCATCGTGCGCATCGCCGCCTCCTGGGCGGACAGGCCGCGCAGGCGCGTGCCGATCGGCAGATAGATGATGTTCGCCGTGCCGACGCCCAGCAGGGTGGCGATGAACGCGCCGGAGATCGCCGGGCCCAACGAGCCCGGGTCCGACAGGTTGCCGAGCACGTGGATGAGCGACAGGACGGTGCCGATGATGCCGATCGTCGGTGCGTAGCCGCCGGCCTTCTCGAACGTGTCGACGGCGACCTTGTGGCGCTGCTCCATGCCGTCGATCTCGCTCTCGAGCACCTCGCGCACGAGCTCGGGCTCGGTGCCGTCGACCACCAGCTGCAGGCCCGTCTTCATGAAGTCGTCGTCGACGTTGGCCAGCTCGCCCTCGAGGGCCAGCAGGCCGTCCTTGCGCGCCTTCTCGGCCAGCGAGACGAGCTCGCGTACGCGCCCGGCCTTGTCGAGCTCGGGCGGGCTCATGGCGAGCTTGTAGCCGGGGACGATCGCCTTGATGCCCTCCATGCCGACGGACGCCATCGTCGCGCCCAGCGTGCCGCCGAGCACGATCATCAGCGCCGGAGGCGCGATCACGGCGGTCACGGCGGTGCCCTCGACGGTCGCGCCACCGGCCAGGCCGATGAGCGCGATCACGAGGCCGATGATGGTTGCGGCCTTCATGTCCCCCCTGTCATCGACCAGCGGCCGTGACTCTTCACCCGGATCTCGACGTTTCCTGGACGGCGACTCTCAGGAACGGGTGTTGGCGGCGCGCAGCGCCCCGGTGGCGATCTGGGTGCGCCAGTCCCGCGACTTGGCGACCACCTCGTCGGCCGACTCGGCGACGGCCAGGTGCGCGCCGGTGGTCAGGTGCAGCATCGTGTCGGGATGCGCGTCGATCATGGCGATCAGGTCGGGGTTGAGGTAGAAGGGCTCGCGGTCGTGCGAGAGGCGGTGCAGGTGAATCACGGTCGTTCGTTCTCCTTGGCGTGGAAGCGGTTCGCGCGTAGGGCGGAGCCGGTCCCTCCGACCGGCCCCGCCCGCGCGGCCGTCAACCCTGCGGGCCCGTCAGCCCGCGCAGTGCCGTCCCGTCGGACTAGCGCTTGAGGTTGACGAGGTCTTCGAGCATCTGGTCCCCGGTGGAGATCACGCGGGAGTTGGCCTGGAACCCGCGCTGCGCGGTGATCATGTTCGTGAACTCGGTGGCCAGGTCGACGTTGGACATCTCGACCGATCCGCCCATGGCGGCGCCGTAGCCCGGCGTCGACGGGGTCCCGATCACCTCGGCGCCCGAGCCGGCGTTGGCGGTGAAGCGGTTGCCCGACATGTGCTGCAGCGCCTGCTCGTTGGGGAAGTTGGCGAGGCTGATGAAGCCGGCGATCGCGCGGCCGTCGGCGCCGATGGGCGGCAGCGTGGCGGGCTGCGTGTAGCCGGTCGGCGGCGTGAACGAGATCGCGCCGTCGGCGCCGATCGAGACGTTCGTGGCCCCGGTGGGGATGTTGATGTAGCAGTCGGCGGCGGTCGCGCTCGGGGCCGCCTCCGTGCGCCCGACGACGTAGTAGCCGTCCTGGGTGACCAGGAAGCCCTCGTTGTTGCGGGCGAAGTTGCCGGCGCGCGTGTAGTTCATCGACGTCGTGGGCGGCGTGTTGGCGGTGGGCGTGCCGAGCGTCGGCGCCGCGGCCGCGTTCTGGCCGACGCGCAGCCAGCCGTCGCCGTTGACGGCCACGTCGTAGGTGTTGCCGGTCGTCTGGATCGCCCCGCCGCCCATGCGGTTGGCGATCGCCCCGATCGTCACGCCGAGGCCGACCTGGGCGGCGTTCTGGCCGCCGAAGCCGCCGGCGGTGTTGGCGGCCGACGCGCCGCGCACGGTCTGCGACAGCGCGTCCTGGAAGGTCGTGGTGCTCGACTTGTAGCCGATCGTGTTGACGTTGGCGAGGTTGTTGGCGGTCACGTCCAGCATCGTCTGCTGGGCCTTGAGTCCGCTGATCGCGGAGTACATCGAGCGCATCATGGTGGTGGTGCTCCTTGCTGCAGCTCCGGCCTCCTCTCGCGGAGGGCCAGCCGAAGGTCGTGGGTGAGGCGACTAGGCGATGACCGCCGAGTCGATGTTGGTGAAGACGTGCTCGCGCATGTGCGCGGAGTCGACGGCCGTGATGACCGTGCGGTTGCGCACGGAGACGACGAACGCCTTGTCGTCGACGAAGACGACCGACTCGCGCGAGCCCTTGCCGGCGGCGCGGTCGACGCCGCCCTCCAGGCGCGCCATCGTGCCCGCGTCCACCGCGATGCCGCGGCGACGCAGGCGCTCGATCGCGTGGCCCGAGAAGTGGACCTGCGCCGTGCGCGCGCCCAGCAGCTCGCTGAACGCGGTCCCGCTGACGGTGCCGGCCTGGCTGCCGGGGGCGACGCTCGGGCCGCCGCCGACGCCGGGCGGGATGAGCGCCGGGTTGACCTGGGTCATGCGGTCACCGCCTCCGTCTGCGTGCCGGCGCCGTCGGTCGGGGCCGGCGGGTCGGTCGTCGCGGCCGCCGGCGTGATCGCCGCGGCGGCGCCGACCTGCGTGATCGCGCCCAGCGGGATCCCGCTCGTGTCGCCGACCGTCAGCGTGGGGCCGTCGGAGTCGGCGAACGAGACGTTGGTGACCGTCCCCGACTGCTGGTTGCCCTCGTCGTCCAGGTAGGTGACGTTGTGTCCGACGAGGCCCACCGCCGTCTGGCCGGCGCTGTTGCCCTGCTGGACCTGCATCGCCTGCGAGATGTTCGTCAGCTGCTCGAGCATCGAGTAGCTGGTCATCTGCTGGACGTACTGCTGCGAGTCGCCGGGCGAGGAGGGGTCCTGGTTCTTGAGCTGGGCGACGAGGATCTTCAGGAACGCGTCCTTGTCGAGACCGAACTCCGACCCGGTCTTGCTCTTGTTGGTCTGGCTGTAGTCGGTCGGGGTGGACCCGGTCGTGGAGGTCGCCTCCGCGGCCGCGGCACTCGATCCGATGATGCTGGTGCTCATGGCGTCGTCCTGGGTTCAGGCCATGACGTCGACGAGGACGCCGGCGGCCGTGGGAGCGGTCGTCGCGGTCGGGGTCAGGGACGGGTCGTCGGCGTCGGCGCCGTCCAGCGCGCCGATGGCGACCGGTCCGCTGCGCGCGCCCAGGCCGCGGTCGCCGCGGGCGGAGCGGTCGCCGCCGTGCTGCGGGTCCTGGTTGCCGGGCGCCAGGCCGACGTCGAGCGCGTCGATGGTGATGCCGCGGGCCTCCAGGCCGCGGCGCAGGTCGCCGAGGCCGTTCTGGAGCACCTGCAACGCATCCGGGTGCTCGACGTGGACGGTGGCGTGGATGCCGTCGGCGGTCTGGCGCAGATGGACCTCGACGCCGCCCAGGCTGTCGGGGTGCAGCACGAGCCGCGCCTGCGTCGCGCCGCGGCTCTGGGCGACCTGGACGAGCTCCACCAGCGTCGCGGGCGCATGGGCGGCGGGCACCGGCGTCGACACGGCCGCGGTGGGCGGCGCCGGCGGCGGAGCGGGCCCGGCGGGGCTCGGCCCGGCGGCCGCCGCCGGGGCGGCGGGGGCCGGGGCGGGGTCGTCGGTCGCAGCCGCGGTGGCGGCCGGGCCGCTCGGCGCCGGCGCGGTGGCGGCTGCGGCGGCCGCCGCCGGCCCGGCCGGAGCGGCCGGAGCGGCGGGCGCAGGCGCCGGAGTCGCCGGCGGGCGGCCGGCGAGCCCCGCCAGCGCCTCGCGGGCGCCCTCGACCGCGCGCCGCGCGTGGGGCGGCGCGTCATGCGGCTGGGAGCCGCCCGAGCCCTGCCCGGCGGCCTGGCCCGACCCGGAGCCCGACCGGGCCGCGGGCGCGTCGGCGGCGCCCGGGGTGGCGGCGGTCGCGACCGGCGCGGCGTCGTCGGGCACGGCCGCCGGAGCGGGAGCGGGAGCGGGCACCGGCGCCGCGGCGACCGGCTCCTCGGTGGCGACCGGCGCGACGGGCGCCGCCGGCGCAGCGGCTGGAGTCGTCGTGCCGGCCGCCGGGCTCGCGACGAACGCGACGGGGATCGCAGCGGCCGCGGACGCTGCCGCCACGGTGACGCCCGCCGGGTCGACGGGGGCGTCGGAGCCGGGCGCCGCCGACGGGGCGGGCGCGGCGACCGGCACCGGGCCGGCGACGAGGGCCGCGAGCAGGGCGGCCGGATCGCCGGCCTGCTGCTGCTCGGCCTCGGACGGCGTGTCGGATGCCGTTCCGCTCTGCTGGCCCCCCGCGTCTGCGGTCCAGGCCTTGTCGTGCTGGTCGAGAACCCGGTGGAAGGAGGTTCCCGGCGGATCCGGTGCCCGTCGGGAGGGCGCCGGGGCCGTGCCACCGCTGTCGGGTGGCGCGGCCGCGATCGGGGGCGGCGGTGCTGGCATCAGAGGATCGAGGCGGTCGTGGTGGTCGGCGTGGTCTGCGCGCGGTAGCCGGCGACATAGCCGAGCACGCGCTGCACGTACTGCTGCGTCTCCGCATAGGGCGGTACGCCGCCGTAGCGCGTCACCGCGCCCGGGCCGGCGTTGTAGGCGGCGAGCGCCTTGGCCTCGTCCCCGCCGAAGGCGTCGAGCTGGCTGCGCAGGTACCTCGCGCCTCCCTCGATCGCCTGGGCGGGATCGTGGACGTCGGCGACCCCCAGCCCGGCGGCCGTGCCGGGCATCAGCTGGGTCAGCCCCTGGGCGCCGGCGGAGCTGCCGGCATTGGGGTCGAAGTTCGACTCGGCGCGGATCAGCCCCTTGAGCAGGGCCGGATCGACGCCGTTGCGAGCGGCCGATGACTGGATCAGCGCGTCGTACTGCGTCGTGTCGCCGGTGGGAGCAGCGGCCAGCGTCGTGGCCGCCGGGGCGGTGGCGGCGGTCGCCGCCGCCAGCTGGCTGGCGAAGCTCGGCGTGGCGGTCGCACTCGTGACCGGCGCGGCGGCGGTGGCGGGCACGGCGGCGGGCGCGGCCTGGACCGTGCCGGCCTGCAGCGCGGTCAGCATCGACTGGATGTCGGCAACGCGCGCCTGGATGGCGGAGGCGGTCATCGGCTAGCTGGCCTGGCGCACGTAGGAGGTCAGGGCGATCTCGTCGAGGAACGCCCCCTCGAGGCGCTCGACGTGGGCGGTGTGCTCGCGACGCCTGCGCTCCTTGAGGCGCTCCAGCGCCTGGCGCTTCTGCGAGGCCTCCACGAGCGCGCCGCGGCGCGCGTCGACCTCGGCCGAGGCGCGCTCCAGCGCCAGCTCGGCGTCGCAGCGCTGGCGCTCCAGGCGCTCCAGGTACAGCTGCTGGGCGTACAGGTCGGCGGCCGCGGTGGCGGCGCCCTGCTGGGCGCCCGCGCGGGAGGCCGAGTGCGCTCCGTCCACCGCCGCTGAGGCGGCCTGGAGCATCGCCTGCCCGCGCAGCTGCGCGCCGAGGCTGGCGGCCAGCTCCTCGCGCGCGCGGTCCTCGGCATGCTCGCGCAGCTCGCGGACCCGCTCGAGGCGGAAGCGGAAGGGCGGGGCGTTCACGACCCGGTAGTCGGACGCGGGTGAGCCGGATCGAGGCGCATTGGACGCGTGTCCTAGCGCGGCCTCAGACCGCGATGTTCAGCGGCGGCAGCGCCACCGGCGAGGTCGCGGCGAACGGATCGGCGGGCGCCTGCTCGGCCGGGGCGGGCACATCGGCCGGGCCGGGCTGCGGCTCGGCCTGACCGCCGGCGAGCGCGAGCAGCCGGGCGTCGACGGCCTCCCACGGGTCGTGCTCGTCCAGGCCCTGGCGCAGGAACGCGTCGATCTCGGGCTTGAGGTCGACGGCGCGGTCGACGAGCGGGTCGGTCCCGCGCTCGTAGGCGCCGATGGAGATCAGGTCGGCCTTGTCGCGGTAGGCGGCCAGCAGGCTGCGCAGCTGCATGGCGGCGCCCTGCACGGCGGGGGCGGTGACCTCGCTGACCAGGCGCGAGACGGACTGCAGCACGTCGACAGCCGGGTAGTGGCCGGCGTGCGCGAGCTCGCGCGTGAGCACGATGTGGCCGTCCAGGATGGAGCGCACCGCGTCGGCGATCGGCTCGTTCATGTCGTCGCCGTCGACCAGCACCGTGTACAGCGCGGTGATCGAGCCGCGGTCGCTGGTGCCCGAGCGCTCCAGCAGCTTGGGCAGCAGCGCGAACACCGACGGCGTGTAGCCGCGCGTGGCCGGCGGCTCGCCGATGGCCAGGCCGACCTCGCGCTGGGCCATCGCGAAGCGGGTGACCGAGTCCATCATCAGCATCACGTCGCAGCCCTGATCGCGGAACCACTCGGCGATCGTCGTCGCCGTCAGCGCCGCCTTGATGCGCACGAGCGCCGGCTGGTCGGAGGTCGACACGACGACGACCGAGCTGGCCAGCGCGTCGCCCAGGTCGCGCTCGACGAACTCGCGCACCTCGCGACCGCGCTCGCCGACCAGGCAGATGACGTTCACGCGGGCGGGTGGGCGTCGGTCGATCGCCGGAGTCGGCCGCCCGCGCGATCATGCCCAGCAACGACGACTTGCCCACGCCCGAGCCGGCGAAGATGCCCAGGCGCTGTCCGCGGCCGCAGGGGACGAGCCCGTCGAGCGAGCGCACGCCGAGGCCCAGGCGCTCGCTGATGCGCGGCCGCGTGAGCGGATCGGGCGGAGGGGCCTGCACGGGCGCCATCGCGGCGCCCTCGAGCGGGCCGCGCCCGTCGATCGGGGCGCCCAGCCCGTCGAGCACGCGCCCCAGCAGCGGGGTGCCGACCGGCGCGCACAGCTCGGCGCCGGTGGCGGTGACGACGTTCCCCGGCCCGATGCCGGTCATCTCGCCCAGCGGCATCAGCAGCGTGCGCCTCGCCCGGAAGCCGACGACCTCGGCCTTGACCGGCTCGGCGAAGCGGCCGGCCTGCACCTCGCAGACCTCGCCCACCTGGGCCTCCAGCCCGGTCGCCTCGATGATCAGGCCGATGATGTCCGACACGCGCCCGCGACGCAGGTACAGGTCGGCGTGGGCGACCGCCTCCAGCAGGCGGCCGTCAAGCAGCGCTGGCATCGGGCGGGTCCGTCAGCTCGCGCTCGATCACCTCGCGCACGCGGGCGAGCTTGGTGTCCAACGTGGCATCGACCTCCCCCTCGGGGGTGCGCACCACCGCGCCGCCGCGGCTGACCCGGCGTTCGGCCTGGACGTCGCAGTGCTCGATGCCGCCCAGCTCGCGCACGACCCCCTCGATCCCGGCCCGGACGAGCTCGAGGTCGTCGGGGTTGACGAGCAGGACGATGCGCTCGCGCTCGACCAGGCGCCGCAGCGCGCCCCGCACGACCGCGATCACCCGCTCCGGGTCGGCGGCGACCGCGGCGCCCAGCGCCTGCTCGGCGATGCGCAGCGCCAGCTCGACGGCGGCGACCTCGCAGCGGGCGGTCATCTCCTCGCAGGCCGCCCGCAGCTCGACGGCGGCCTGAGCGAAGGCGTCGGCCGCCGGCTGCGCGCCGGCCAGGGCCTCGGCCCGACCGGCCTCCAGGCCGGCCTGATGGGCCGCGGCGCGGATCTGCTCGGCCTCGGCGTGCGCGCGCGCGAGCACGTCCTCGGCCTCGCGGCGGCGGTCGGCCTCGGTGACGGCCAGGTCGACGGGCTCCTCGAGCGTGGCGTAGGTGAACGCGTGCTCGGCCATCAGACGACCTCGTCCTCGCCGTCGTCGCTGGTGCGGATGGTGATCGTGCCCGCGTCGTCGAGCACGCGCGCGGCGCGCACGATCTTCGACTGGGCCTCGTCGACCACCGCCTTGCGCTGCGGCGGCATGACCTCCATGTCCTCGCGCAGCATCTCCGCGCCGCGCGACGACAGGTTGTTGAGCAGCTTGTCCTTGACCGCGTCGCCGACGCCGCGCAGCGCGATGGCCAGGTCCTTCTGATCGACGTCGCGCAGCAGGATCTGGATGTCGCGGTCGCTCGAGCGTGACGATGTCGTCGAAGGTGAAGATCCGCTGGCGGACCTCCTCGGCCAGCACCTGGTCGGCCTCCGACATCGCCTGGATGATGTGGCGCTCGGTCGAGCGGCCGGCCTGGTTGAGGATCTCGGCCAGCGACTGCACGCCGCCGGCGCCGACCAGCTCCTGGTCGAGGATCGCCGACAGCTTCTCCTTGAGGGCCGACTCGAGGTCGCGCACGACCAGCGGATTGGTCTCCGACATCGTGGCGATGCGCAGCGCGACCTCGCCCTGGTTCTCCTTGGGCAGCTCGGCCAGCACCTTGGCGGCGATCGAGCTGGGCAGCGAGGCGAGCACGATGGCGATCGTCTGCGGCGCCTCCTCCTGCAGGAACGCGGCCACCTGCTCGGGCGGCGTGCGGCGCAGGAACTCGAACGGCTTGTGCGTCATCTTGCCCGCGAGCGCGTCGACGATCTCCTGGGCGCGCTGGCGGCCGAAGCGCTTCTCCAGCACCTCGTAGGTGTACTCGAGGCCGCCGAGCGCGGCCTGGGCCGGGGAGGTGACGTGCTCGGCCAGCTCGTCGAGGATCGCCTGGCTGGTCTCGGGCGTGACCTGGCGGATGCGGGCCATCTCGGCCGACAGCGCCTCGACCTCCTCGTCCTCCATGTGGGAGAGGATCGCCGCGGCGCGCTCGGGGCCGAGCGTGATCAGCAGGATCGCGGCCTTGCGGCGCCCGCCCAGGCGGGCGGTGGCGATGTCCTGGCCCGGGGCGGGCTCGATGGCGGTACCGGTGGACATCCGATCGTCCCTAGGTCTCGTTCATCCAGGTGCGCAGGGCGACGGCGACCCGCTCGGGCTCCTTGGTCACGACCTCCTCGATCTGCTTCTTGCGCGGGTTGGTCTGCACGATCAGCGAGGGCGTGGGCGCGTCGACGTCCTGCAGCTGCGCGATCGGGGTGGGCGCCTCGAGCTGGCGCAGCCAGGCGGGATCGGCGAGCACGTCGTTCTCGCGGCGGCGCAGCTGGCGCGTGACGAAGAGCAGGAACAGCAGGGCGGCCAGGCCCAGCAGCGCGTACTTGGCGTAGCCGAACAGGCCGCCGGAGGGCAGCGGCCCGCCGCTGGCGGTCGCCGCCGCGGACTGCGGGGCGAAGGCCATCTGGCTGACCGACAGCGTGTCGCCGCGCTGCGTGTCGATTCCCGCCGCCGAGGCAACCGCGGCCTGCAGCGCCTTCACGTCGGCGGCCGGCACGGACTTGTCGACCGACAGGCCGACCGTCTGACGCACGACCGCCCCGGGCGCGACCTTGGTCCGCGTGACGGTCTTGCCGAAGACCTGGTCGACGGTCTTCTGCTTGTTGGAGTAGTCGGACTTGCCGCCCGCGGCACCGCCGGCCGCCGCGTAGCCGGGCACGTTGGACTGGGCGCCCGCGGTCGCGCCGCCACCGCCGCCGGTGCCCTTGAGCTTCTCGTTCTGGGTCGTCGTCTTCACCGGCGAGCCCTTCTTGGCGTACTCGAGCTTCTCGACCGAGGTGTCGTCGACGTTCAGGTTGGCGTTGACCTGCACCAGGCCCTTGCCCGGGCCGATCGTGCGCGCGACCAGGGCGTTCAGCTGGGCCTCCAGCTGCGCGTCGTAGCGCGCCTCGGCCGCCTGCTTGGAGAGGGCGCCGCTGACGCTGCCGTCACCGGCCGGCCACAGCATCGCGCCGGTCGAGTCGGTGATCGTCACGTTCTCGGTCTTGAGGCCCTGCACCGAGTTGGCCACGAGGTTGGCCATGCCCTTGACCGCGGCGGCGTCCAGCGTCCCGGAGGCCCCGCCCAGCAGCACCGCGGCGGTGGCCGGCTTGGCCTCGTCGGCGAACAGCTGGTCCTGCTGCAGCGTCAGCTGCACCTGGGCGCCCGAGACGCCCTGCACGTTGTTCAGGGTGTCCTCGATCGTCTGCTCCAGGCCCTGCTGGTAGGCGATCTGCTGCTGGAAGGTCGAGGCGCCCATCTTGAGATCGGTGACCGCGCTGAGGCCGTCGGAGCTGCTGGAGCCCGACGTGCTCAGCCCGGCGTCGGCCAGCGCGATCTGCGCCTGGGCGGTCGAGTTGCTGTCGACCGCCAGCGCCGTGCCGTTGTTGCGCAGCTCGTAGGTGATCCCCTGCGCGTCCAGCGCCGCGGTCATCTGGCCGGTCTTGGCCGGATCAAGGCCGGTGGCGATCAGCGAGTAGCTGGGCGCCGACGCCAGCTTGAGCAGCAGGAAGGCGACGATGAGCACGCCGGCGATCGAGCCGCCCAGCACAAGGCGCTGGCGCATGGTCATGGACTGCAGGAGCTTCATCGGACCTCAGGCTCAGACGGTGGTGTGGAAGATGTCGTTGACCGCCTCGACGGCCTTGTTGCGCAGCGTCGAGGCCAGCTGCATCTGCAGCTGGGCCTTCTCGACGGCCATGACGACCGACGTCGGATCCGACGCCTGGCCGGTGGCCAGCGCCTGGGCGGCCTGCGCCGCCTGGTCCTGGCCGTCCTGGAGGCTGCCCAGCGTCTTGGAGAGCACGTCGCCGAACGAGCCGCCCGAGGCGGCGCCGGTGCCGGCGCCCGACTCGACCTGGGCCGGGGTCTGGCCCGAGACGCCGCCGACCTGCCACTCCGGACCGGTCGTGAGCATGCTGGGGTCGATCGGCAGGATCACCGCAGCAGCTCCAGCGTCTTGGAGAACATCTGCTTGGCCGTCTGCATCGCCGTCGTGTTGGCCTCGTAGGCGCGCGACTCGGAGATCAGGTCGACCATCTCGGTGACCGAGTCGACGTTGGGCATCGTCACGTAGCCCTGGGCGTCGGCATCGGGGTGGCCGGGGTCGTAGACGCGCCGGCCGGGCGTCGGGTCCTCCACGATGGCCGACACCTGCACGCCACCCGGCGTGGGGCCGGCGTCGCTGCCGGTGGCCGCCGGGTTGGAGCTCTGCGCGGCGGCCAGCGCCTGGGCGAAGCCGCCCTGCTCGCCGACGGCCTGCAGCACGACCGACTTGCGCCGGTAGGGCTGCCCGTTGGCGCCCTGCGTCGACTGGGCGTTGGCCAGGTTCTCGGCGGTGACGTCCATCCGCAGGCGCTCGGCCGACAGGCCGGAGGCGGAGATGGACAGCGAGTCGAACAGGCCCATCAGCGCGTCCCGATGGCCGATTGGATGATGTTCATGCGCGCGCCCATGACGGCCACGAGCGACTGGTACTCCAGGCCGTTCTGGGCCAGGTTGGCCGACTCGACGTCGACGTCGACGCCGTTGCCGTCGACCTGCATCTGCCGGGCGTCGGCCTGCGGGGTGAAGCTCAGGTCCTCGGGCGACACGGTGGTGCCGTCGTGCATCTGCGACGCCGCCTGGCGCAGCGCCGCGTGGAAGTCCACGTCGACGCGCTGGTAGCCGGCCGTGTTCGCGTTGGCGAGGTTCTGGGCGAGCGCCGACTGGCGCGCCGCAGCGCCGTGCAGCGCTCCCATCAGGAGCTGTTGCGTGGGATCGAAGAGTTCCATGGGTACGGGTCCGTGTTGTGCGGCCCGTCCCTGGACCTGACGTCATGCCCCCTCCGTGGAGGCATCCCGGTCATCGGACCGGGGCGTGGCTTCTTTAGGCGCTGCGATCCAGCACTGGACGTGCGTCCAGCCCCGCCGGCGCGTAGCCCGCCATGGCGATGCGGCCGTGGTTGACGCGGCCGATCTCGTCGCGCAGGCGCGCCAGTCCGAGGGTCAGCGCCGCGGCCACCTCGCGCTGCAGCTCGATCGCCTGCTCCAGCGCGCTGCACGCGGCGGGCGACAGGCGCGCCGGCAGGCGCTCGAGCGCCGCCGCGCGGCGCTCGTCGAGCTCGGCCAGCGCGTCATGGCGGCCGTTCTCGATCAGGTCGAGCTCCTCGCGGGCCAGCGCCACCAGCTCGCCGGCGACAGCGGCGCCGTCGTCGTCGTTCATGCGACCGTGGCCTCGGTGGACTGGGCCACCTGAGCCCACGCATCGCGCAGCGAGGCGACCATCCGGATGACCCGCGCGAGCTTCTCGCGGTCGCGCTCCAGGCGGATCTCCCACAGGCACTTCTTCCAGAAGACGTAGATGCCCTCCAGGTTCTCGGCGATGCGCCCCTGGCGCATGTCCAGCGTGGCCTGCAGCTCGTTGATGATCGCCTCGGCGCGGCCGATGCGGTCGTTGGCGTGCGCCGCGGCTCCCTCGCCCATGGCGACGTCGGCCTGGCGCAGGAAGCGGATGATCCCGTCGTAGAGCAGCACCACGAGCTGCCCCCGCGACGCGGTGAGCACCTGCTGCTCGAGATACGACGCCTGAGACTGCTGCGCGTACGGATTCACACCCGGGTAGTCGGCCGGTGGCCGAGCCCGTTGAGGCGCGTCCAGGGTCAGCTGGACGACGACGAGTTGCTCAGCGCGCTGAGCATCCCCGACGACGAGGACTGCACCTTCGACAGCGCCAGCTCCATGTTCGTGAACATCTTGCGGTACTGCTCCTGCTTGTCGGCCAGGCGCGTGTCCAGGCGGGAGATCTGGTCGGTGATGCGCGTCAGCTCGTCGCCGGCCATGGTCGAGCGCTGGTCGAGCAGGCCGTTGGCCTCCGTCAGCGGCTTGATCATCGCCTCCCAGCTCTGGGACAGGCCGTCGGTGCCGGTGACCCCGCCCAGCAACTGCTTGATGCCGTCGGGGTTGGCGTCGTAGGCGGCGTCGAAGGTCTTCTCGTCGAAGGTCAGCAGTCCGGTCTTGCTGTCGTCGGTCGACGCGCCGCCGGTGGCGGCGCCGGTGCTGATCCCCAGCGCGGCGAAGCTGTTGAGCGGTCCGCTCAGCCCGCCGACCGCCTGGGTGACGAGGTTGCGCATCTGGTCGAGCATGTCGCGCAGGCCGGGGTCGCCGAACAGGACGCCCTTGGAGGCCTCCGCGGTGGTCAGCGTCGTGTTGGCGGTCGGGCTGGCCGAGGAGGTGTTCTTGATGACCTTCGGCTCGGTCAGCTTGCCGTTGGTGAAGGAGACGACGTCGTTGTAGGCGCTGACGAACGCCTTCAGCTTGGCCTTGATGTCGTCGGAGGAGACGTGCGGCTCGCTCACGTTGACGGTCGTGCCCGCGGTCGGCGCCTTGAACGTCAGCTGCACGCCGGGGATCGCGTTGGCGACCGTGTTGGACTGGCTGTCGGGCTGGGCGTCGCCGTTGACCGACCACTGCAGGTCACGGCCCGCCTTGGAGGAGTCCAGCGCCACCGAGGCGCCGCTGGCGGCGATCGTCGTGGCCGAGCCGGTGGTGCGCGAGCTGAGCACCATCTTGCCGTTGCCGAGGTTGACGGCGTAGACGCCGACGTCGGCCGTGCCGTTGATGGTGGAGACCGCGGTGTCGATGTCGGCGCCGGCCGGCAGGTTCACGGTCACGCCGTTGATGTCGATGCTCGAGGCGCCCGTCTGCGACGTGTAGGCGAAGGTCGACTGGGCGGCGGCGGCCAGCTGGGTCACGGTCACCGAGTAGCCACCGGGCGCGGCGCCGCCGGTGAGCGTCGCCGAGAGGGACTTGTCGTCGGTGGTGGTGACGTCCTGGGACTCCGTCCACAGCAGGCTCGAGCCGAGGTCCTGAGCGGCGAGGCGCAGCGTCTTCATGCGCGACTCGACGTCGTTGATGCCCTGCTGGCGTGCGGTGGCCGCCTGCTGGTTGGTGACCAGCCGCGTGCGCGAGATGCCGTCGACGGCCAGCAGCGACTGGATGATCGAGTCGGTGTCCAGGCCCGAGGCCAGACCGGTGAACGAGACGCCCGCCATCTACCTCACTCCGTGGTCGGTCAGGCCGCCGGGTCGTGGGGCAGCAGGGACGACGGGTCCATCACCTCGTGCAGCGAGAGCGGGCGCACGACGGCACCCGAGCGGTCGCGCAGCTCCGCGCTGACGCCGGAGGCCGTCAGGTCGAAGCGGACCTGCATGCCCGCCGCGTCCAGCAGCTCGTAGACCCGTGCGGCCTCGTCGACCGCGTCGAGCGCCTCCTGCGGCGGCTTGCGCCGCTCGCGCTCGGACGCCAGGTCGAACAGCTCGGCAAAGCCGGTGTTCGGCTGGGCCACGACCGCCTTGATCGGCGGCACGGGCAGCGGCGTCACAGATGCGACCGGCGACCGCTGCACAACCATGAACGTTCCTCCTGGATCGGTGCCCGGCCCATCCATGGGCCGTTCTCGGGACGTTCATCGACGCCCCGGCGGCGCCCTTGACGAGCGTCCAGGAGGTCTGGCCGTCTGTACGGCAGGCGCTCACGCGGCCACGCGCTCCAGAGCGCCCAGCGCGGCCGGGTGGGCGGGGTCCAGCGACAGCGCCTCGCGGGCCAGCACGACCGCGTCCTCGGGCAGCTCCCGCCCGACGGCGACCCAGCTGAGACCGGCCAGCGCGTCGGCGTCGGGCTGGGCCTCCTCGATGACGGCGATCCACTCGTCGGCCGCCGACTCCAGGAAGCCGCGGCGCAGGTAGAGCTTGGCCAGCCGCTCGCGCCGCTCGCGCCAGGAGATCGCGACCGCGTCGACGAGCGGCACGAGGGTGGCGAAGGCGTCGACGTCGACCACCCGCAGCAGCGCCTCGAGCATCACGAACAGGGCGTCCGCCGTCTCGGCCGGCAGCAGCGCCGGGCCGGGCTCGCCCAGCAGGCGGCGCTGCCAGCCGTCCAGCAGCGCGACCTCCGGCGCGTGCAGCTCGGCGGCGCGGGCACGCTCGATCGCCTCGCGGGCGCCGTCGACGTCGCCGGCGGCCAGCCGCCCGAACGCCGCGGTGCGGGCCGCCTCGGCGGCGAAGTGGGCGCCGGCGGGGATGCGCAGCGCCTGGTCGGCGGCCTCCGCATAGCGCCCCTGCGACAGCAGCGCCTCGGCCAGCGCCAGGCGGGCGGGCGCCGAACCGGGCTGGCGCTCGAGCACGCCCAGCAGCTCGGCCTCGGCCTCCTGCACGGCCTTGGCCTCGTACAGGGCGAGCGCGAGCATGAAGCCGACGGCCGGGGTGACGTCGCCCGCGGCGCGGTGCACCGTGTCGACCACCTCCCCCGGGTCGCTGTCCAGCGCGAGCATCGTCGCGGCCAGCGGATCGACGGAGGCCAGGAACCGCGGGTGCTCGACCAGGCAGCGCTCCAGCAGCTCGCGCGCCTCGCCCAGGCGGCCCTGGCGGCGGCGCAGGTCGCCGAGCGTGGCCAGCGCGAGGAACGTGCCCGAGCCGCCGGTGGCGGTGTAGGCGGCGGGCGCGTCGCCCCACTCCAGGCACCGCTCCAGCAGCTGCGCCGCGAGCTCCTCATCGCCCAGGGCGCGGGCGGCCAGCGCCTGCTCGAAGACGATGTCGGTGAACAGCGGCAGGAAGGCCAGCACCTCGTCTCCGCGGGTGAGGCACTCCTGGTGGCGCCCGCACAGCCGCAGCGCCTTGACCAGGCGCGCGCACAGGGAGGGCAGGAAGCCGTAGCTGGTCTTCAGCGGGTCGTCGATGACGCCGCTCCACGCCCGCTCGAAGCACGCCAGGGCGCGCTCGTTCTCGTCCAGCGCCGAGTACTCCGACCCGAGGTTGAAGTGCAGGAAGGGCGTGTCGACGCCATCGGCCAGCTGCTGCTCGAGCAGCTCCAGGTTGCGGCGCGACTTGTCCTTGGCCTCGCGCACCTCGCCCAGGTAGCCGTAGTGGTCGATGCGCACGGTCGTGTTCTCGAAGCGCTCGGCCAGGTAGCCGGGGAGCGTGTTGGCGATCTGCTCGTGGATGCGCCCGCTGAAGCGGTACTCGGGCCGGTTGCGGAACAGGCGCAGCGCGTTGTGGGTGACCGACGTGCCGTCCTCGACGCGGCCGGTGAGGTTCGTCTCGGTCAGGTACAGCGCCTCGCGCCACACCCGACCGGTCAGCTCGCGCAGGCGCGGGCCGTCGCCGTCGACGAGCACCTCGTCGGCGTCCAGGTACAGCAGCCAGTCGCTGGTCGCTGCCTCGAAGGAGACGTTGCGCGCCGCGGCGAAGTCGCCGGTCCACTCGTGCGTGAGCACGCGCGCGCCGTGCTCGCGGGCGATCTCCACCGTGCGGTCGGTCGAGCCGGTGTCGACCACGATCAGCTCGTCGACGTAGGGGGCGGCGGCGCTCAGGCACTGACCGAGCATCGCCTCCTCGTCCTTGACGATCATGCACAGCGACAGGGTCAGGCCGGTCGCCGGCTGGGCCCGGGCGGCGACGCGCTTGGCGCGGTCGCGCAGCGCCTTGAGGCGGACCGCCACGGCCGCGGGCAGGTTCAGGCGGCCGTCCAGGCCGGCGGCTCGCCGTCGGGCGATCTCGGCGAGGTTGGCCTCCAGGTGGGGCAGCTGCGGGTCCAGGCGGCGGGTGGCCTGAAACAGACGCTCGGCCGCCGTCACCTCGCCCAGCTCGTAGCAGGCCACGCCCGCCGCGTTGAGCAGCACCGGCTCGCGGGGCTCGTCCTCCAGCAGCGTGATCGCCTCCTCGGCGACGGCCAGGAAGACGGGGGCGACGACCGCGACCGCGGTGCCCTCGACCTGCATTCCCGCCTCGAGCAGGCGCACGCGCGCCTCGTAGCGGCGATGCACGTCGTCGACCTGCGCCGCCTCGGCGAACAGCGAGCGGTAGCCGGCCACGTCGCCGCCGGCCAGCAGGCGCTGGGCGCGCGCGCGCAGCGCGACCGCGGGCGCGAGCGCCGGGACGGACGCGGCGCTCGGCGACGCGGACGACGAGACGGGATCGGTGAGGCGCAGAGCCATGCGGGGGAATCCTCTTGGGCGCTCGGGGAACGGGCCCCCTCGTTCATCGGCCCGCGCCGCCGGAACTTTTGCGGGGCACGAGGGGTCCCCAGAAGTGGGGAGCCCGAGCGTTGACGCATGTCCGATCCCTGTCTAGCCAGAAATGGGGATGCGGATGGTTCGCCGCCGACCCGATACCTCGAACCGTCCCCGCCCCGCACCCAGGAGTCCCCCCTGATGAGCACCACCCGCAGGATGTCCGCCGAAGAGAGCCTCGCTCTCTGGAGCCAGTACCGCGAGACCAACGACCCCCGGCTTCGCGACCGGCTGGTGCTCACGTTCGCGCCGATGGTCAAGTTCATCGTGTACCGCAAGGTCCGCGAGATGCCGGCCAACGCGGAGGTCGAGGACTTCATCTCCTGCGGGCTGGAGGCGCTGATCGTCTCCATCGATCGCTACGACCCGTCCAAGGGCGCGACGCTGGAGCAGTACGCGTGGACCCGGATCCACGGGGCCGTGCTCGACGAGCTGCGCCGCCAGGACTGGGCGCCGCGCTCGGTGCGCCGCTGGGAGCGAGACATCTCCAAGGCCGCCGACGAGTTCTCGATCCTGCACGGGCGCCGCCCGACGCGCGCCGAGCTCGCCGACGCGATGGGGACGACCGTGGAGGAGCTGCGCCGACGCCAGGACGAGATCGTCGCCTCCGACGTGACGTCGCTCAACGCGCTGGTGCTCAGCGACGACGACACCACGATCGAGCGCGTGGACACGATCGCCTCCGAGGACGACCGCCTGGACCCCGAGCACGCGGCCGCCACCGAGGAGCTCAAGGACAAGTTCCGGCGCGCCTTCGCCCAGCTGCCGCGCCGCGAGCGCGAGGTCGCCGTGATGCTCTACGTCAAGAACCTCACGCTGGCCGAGATCGGCGAGGTGCTGGGCGTCTCCGAGAGCCGCGTCTGCCAGATCCACAGCGCGCTCAAGCGCACCCTGCGCACCGCCCTGGCCAACGAAGCCGACCTCTACCAGCTCGTCGCGTAGGCGCACGGGGGCCCACCTCACCCGCGGTGATCGCCACGCGCCGGGACGCGGCGCACAGGACCTCGCGGGTTCGGCACCCCCTAGCGCACGGGGGCCCACCTCACCCGCGGTGATCACGGCGCGTCGGGACGCGGCGCGCACGACCTCGCGGGTTCGGCACCCCTAGCCGCCTCCTTGGGTCTGGCGCAGCGCGCCCAGGTCCATGCGGTAGGCCCACACGAGCGCCTCGGCCACGGCCGACCACAGCTCCTCGGGCACCTCCGCGTCGAGCTCCAGGGCGCCCAGCGCCTCGGCCAGGGCCGCGTCGTCGCGGACGGGGACACCCGCGGCGCGCGCCTGCTCGAGGATCCGGCGCGCCACGTCGCCGCGGCCGGCCGCCACCACGCGTGGCGTCGCGCCGTCCTCGTAGCGCAGCGCCGCGGCGCGCAGCGGCCGATCGCAATCGCGCTCAGGCACGCAGGTCCACCGTCTCGTTGCGGGGCCGGACGCTCACGCTGGCCGGCCGGCCGGTGGCCTGGGCCAGCGCGTCACGCAGCTCGTCGGCATGGTCGGCCAGCCGCGCGGCGGCATCGCCGGCGGGAGCGATCACCGTGCCCGACACCGCCCCCGGGAGCACCTCCAGCGCCAGGTCCACGCGCCCCAGCGCCGCCGCCTCGAAGCGCAGCGTCGCCCGCGACAGGCCGCCGGAGCGCCCGGGCCGCTCGGCCTCCGACCCGCCGTCGGCGTCGACGAACAGCCGCGCCACCTGGCCGCCCGGCAGCGGCACGACGAGCCCGGCCCGCAGCGCGTTGGCCAGCGGATCGGCGGTCACCGACCGGGGCAGCGCCTCGGCCTCGGCTCCGCCCGACGTCTCCACCACCCGCAGCAGCAGCTTCTCGTGGCTGGCCTCCTGTACCTGCAGACGCAGGCGCTGACCGACCTCGAGGTTCTCGGGCAGCTGCGCCGCGACGCGCACCCCGGCCAGCACGAGCGTGTCGCGCGAGAAGACCCGCGCGGGCAGCACGTCGCCGGGGCGCATCGGCAGCTCGGGGATCAACCCGCGCAGCAGGACCAGGTTCGCGGGGACGGTCACCTCAAGAAGTGTGACGTGCGGCCGACGAACGAGTCGATGGAACGTGGCCTCTACATCGCGGCCTCCGGCATGCTCGCCGAGCAGGTCCGCCAGGATCAGATCGCACACGACCTCGCCAACGCCTCCACTCCCGGCTACAAGGCCGACCGCTCCTCGCAGCGGGCCTTCGGCGACCTGCTGCTGGCCAACACGGTCACCGGGCAGCAGATCGGCGGGCTGGGAGCCGGTGCCCAGATCGCGCGGACGGTCACCGACCTGTCGGCCCAGCCGCTGCGCCAGACCGGCGAGCCGCTGGACTTCGCCATCGAGGGCGACGGCTTCTTCGCCGTGCGCACGAACGCCGGCGTGCGCTACACGCGCAACGGCCAGTTCACCACGGGCGCGGGCGGCACGCTCGTCGATCAGCTCGGCAACCCGGTGCTGTCCCAGAACGGCCAGACGATCACCGTCGGCGCCGACGGCGCGGTGGATCCCGGGCGCCTGGGTGTCACCGCGGTCACCAACGCTCGCAAGGTCGGCGATGGCAACTTCACCGGACAGGCGGGCGGCCGGGCCGCCGGCACCGTGCGCTCCGGCGCGCTGGAGGGCTCGGGCACCAACCCGGCCACGGCGATGGTCGACATGATCAGCTCGCTGCGCTCGTTCGAGGCCGGCCAGAAGGCGATCCAGACGATCGACGAGACGCTGCAGAAGGCGTCCACGCAGGTCGGCTCGCTCACCTCCTAGGCGCCCGGGCGTCTTCCTCTCGAACGCGCGTCCACTCCGCCCTCAAGTCGCGTCGGCGTCGTCCGACGACCGGAGGGACGCAGTGAATGTGGACTCGGCTGGACCGCAAGGAGCGGGGGCCGGGATTCCTCCACGGACAACAGACCGGCTGGACCGCAAGGAGCGGGGGCCGGGCTTCCCACAGGAAACCCGATGCTTGAAGGCATGTACTCGGCGGCCGCCGGCATGGCGGCCCAGCAGGCGCGTCTGGACGCGTTGTCCAACGACGTCGCCAACGCCAGCACGGTTGGCTACCAGCGCCAGCGCGTGGCCTTCCGCGACCTCGTCTACTCCCCGAGCGGGCCGGGCGGCCAGCAGGGCGTCATGGAGGGGGCGGGCGCCGCGGCCACGACGATCGGTCGGGGTGGCGCCGGCGCCGCCTACGAGAACACCGGGTCGTCGCTGGACGTCGCCATCGGGGCGACGGCTACCTGCAGGTGCGCCAGCCCGACGGCACCACCGCGCTGACGCGCAACGGCCAGCTCTCGCTGGACGCCCGGCGCCAGCTGCTGGCCAACGGCCTCCCGCTGCAGCCGCCCGTGCGGATCCCCCCGGGCGTCGACGAGCAGAAGATCGCCATCGGCGCCGACGGCCGTGTGACGGCCGGGACGCGCACGATCGGCACGATCAACGTCTTCGCCGTGCGCGCCCCCGATCGCCTGCAGGCCATCGGCAACAACCTGTTCGTCGCCAACAACGCCAGCGGCGCCGCGACGCGCGCCGGCGCCGGCGTGTCCCTGCGCCAGGGCGTGCTGGAGACCTCCGACGTCGACATGGGCGACGTGATGGCCGACATGATGATCTCCCAGCGCGCCTACTCGCTGGCGTCCAAGGCGATCGAGAGCCAGGACGAGATGGCCCAGATCGCCAACGGGGTGAAGAAGTGAGCGTGCTGCCGCCCGTCGACCGGAGCGCGCTGCCGCCCGACATCCGCTCCGCCTCGAGCACGGTGCGCCAGCAGTACCAGGCCGCGCTGTCGTTCGAGCACCAGCTGGTCTCCGAGCTGGCCAAGCAGCTGTCGCAGACCGCCGGCTCGTCGATGCAGGACGGGCCGTACGCCCAGCTGCTGCCCGACGCCCTGGCCGATGCGATCACCCAGGCCGGTGGGCTGGGCCTGGCCCGCGACATCGTCGACGTACCGGCCGCCGCCACCGGCGGGAGCGCGCGATGAGCGCGCTCGCCCCCCACGGCCTGCTGGGCTCCGACGTGCTCGCCCACCTCGACGCGCAGCTGGAGTCGGCACGGCGCCTGCTGGACATCGTCCTGCGCCAGGGCGCCGCCATCCGCCGCCAGGACGTCGACGAGGTGCTCGCGCGCCTGTCGGACCTGCAGGTGGAGATGGAGCTGCGCGGCCAGCTCGAGCAGCAGCGCACGGCGCTGCTCACGCAGGCCGGCGCCCAGCTGGGGGTCGCGGGCCACGCGATCACCCTCGAGGCGCTCGCGAGCCTGATGGACCCGGCCGATGCCGCCGCCGCGCGCACCCGCTCGGCCGAGCTGCGCGGCCTCCTCGCCGAGATCCAGCGCGAGCACACCGTCAACCGCGCGCTGATGCGCCAGGAGCTCGCCTTCCTGGACCACCTGACCCGGATGATGTCCGGCCAGGAGGACCTCGGCTACCGCCGCCCCGGCGACGACGGCGGCTCGCTGCGCGTCGCCGCGGCCACGCCGGCCGTCCACCGCGTCCTGGACCTGGAGGCCTGAGATGCCCAGCGGGATCTCCAGCTTCTTCGGGCTGAGCACCGCCCTGCGCGGCCTGCAGGCCTCCCAGGCGTCGCTGGACGTCACGGCGCACAACATCTCCAACGCCGACACCGAAGGCTACTCGCGCCAGAGCGTCCAGCTGCAGCAGTTCGTCGGCCTGACGATCCCCGCCGGGGCGACCTACACCAACGCCGGCGCCCAGCTCGGCGGCGGCGTCGACGTGACCGCCTACCAGCGCGCCCGCGACGTCTTCGCCGACCTCCAGTACCGCACCCAGTCGACGGTCAAGGGCGAGACCGGAACGCTGACCAGCGCCATGGACAGCGTCGAGCTCGCGCTCAACGAGCCCGGCGACCAGGGCATCAGCTCGCTGCTGAACCAGTTCTGGGATGCGTGGCAGGAGGTCGCCAACCACCCCGAGGACGACCCCACCAAGAGCGCCCTGGTCGTCAACGCCCAGGCCCTGGTCGACGGCGTCAAGTCGCTCGACGACAGCCTGGTCGCGATCCAGTCCAACGCCGCCAGCCAGTTCGCCGCCTACACGTCAGCCAACGGCGAGGTGCTGGCCGACGCGTCCTCGATCGCGCAGCTCAACCTGAAGATCAAGGAGGCGACGGCCGCCGGCCAGCAGCCCAACGCGCTGCTGGACCAGCGCGACCGGCTGATCGACAAGCTCTCCGAGCTGGGCCAGGTGACGGTCACCGAGCTGCCCTACGGCTCGATCCAGGTCGCCTTCGGCAACGTCAACCCGCCGCTGCTGGTCGACGACACGACCGCCTGGACGCCGACGCCGCCGGCCACGTCGCTGTACGCGACCCCGAGCCCCGGCGGCAAGCTCGGCGCGCTGCAGGACATCAGCAAGACGGGCGGGGTCATCGACCAGTACCGCACGGACCTGAGCACGTTCGTCAGCCAGCTGGTCAGCAACGTCAACGCCGCCCACGGCGCCCCGTTCTTCGACGCGGCCGGCACGACGGCCGCGACCTTCGCCGTCGACGCCGGCATCGCCGCCAGCCCCTCGACCGTGCGCACGACGAACGTGGCCGGCAGCCCTGCCGGCGCCAACGACGTCGCACTGGCCGTCGCCGCGCTGCGGGCCGGCACCGCCGACCGCACCTACGCCGGCTTCGTCCTGCGCGTGGGCACCGAGAGCCGCGACGTCCAGCGGCGCGACACGGCCGCCGACGCGACCCTGTCGTCGGCCTCCGACCGGCGCTCGTCGATCTCCGGCGTCTCCATCGACGAGGAGATGGCCAACATGATCCGCTTCCAGCGCAGCTACCAGGCCTCGGCGCGAACGATGTCGACGATGGACGACATGCTCGACCAGCTGATCAACCGCACCGGCCGGGTCGGGCTCTGATGCGCATCACCCAGTCGATGATGACGTCGCGCCTGCTGTCCAACCTGTCGGACTCCCAGGAGCGCCTGGCGCGCGCCTCCGAGGAGATGCAGACGCAGAAGAAGCTGCTCAAGCCCTCCGACGACCCGGTCGGGGCCCAGCGCGCCGTGCTGACCCGCGGCGACCTGGACGCGACCACCAAGTACAGCGACAACATCTCCCAGGCGCAGGGCTGGATGCAGACCGCCGGCTCCTCGCTGGACGAGATCACCAGCCTGCTGCACCGCGCCCAGGAGCTGACGATCCAGGGCGCCAACGGCGCCACCGGCGACGAGGCGCGCAGGAACATCGCCGCCGAGATCGACCAGATCGTCGACGCCGTCAAGCAGGCCGGCAACACCAGCTACGCCGGCGTCTACATCTTCTCGGGCACCGCCACCACGACGAAGCCCTACGACACGACGACCGTCCCCGCCGTCGACGCCTACCAGGGCGACAACGGCGTGATCGCGCGCCAGATCGGGCCCGGCGTGTCGGTGCAGGTCAACACGCTCGTCAACAACGGCACGCCGCCGCTGCTGGGCGGCGGCGGCGGCGACGGCGGCCTGATCGACACGCTGCGCACGATCTCCGCGCACCTCAAGAGCGGCGTGCCCGCCGACGTCGCCGCCCTGGGCACCACCGACATCCGGGCGCTGGACACCAACCTGACGACCATCAACAAGGCGCAGGCGGTGCTCGGCGCCACGGTCAACCGGCTCGACGCCGCCGACAACCGGCTCGCCTCGACCAAGAGCTCGTCCACCCAGCTTCTCTCCGACACCGAGGACGCGGACGCCGCGACGGCGTACCTGAACCTCTCGACCACGCAGTCCGTGTACGAGGCCGCGCTGAAGGCCGGCGCGACCATCATCCAACCATCGCTCCTGGACTTCCTCTCGTGAAGGTGGAGCGATCGATCACCACGCAGGAGGCAGCATGTCTGTGACCCTTCAGAGCACGCGCTTCGGGGAGGTGGAAATCCCCGACGAGGCCGTGATCGACTTCCCCCTGGGCCTGATCGGCCTGGGCGGCAGCCGCTACACGCTCCTCGCGCGCAGCGACGACGCCGCATTCGTCTGGCTGCACAGCCTCGACGACCCGGCCCTCGCCCTGCCGCTGACCAACCCGTGGCGCTTCTTCGAGAGCTACGAGGTCGAGATCGCCGACGACGAGGCCGAGCGACTCGGCATCACGCCCGACGACGACACGGCGGTCTACGTGACCGTCCGCGCGGCGGAATCGCTGGAGGACTTCAGTGCGAACCTCCGCGCGCCGATCCTTGTCAACAACGGGCTCGGCCACCAGGTCATCAACCAGGCCCCGGACGCCCCGGTCCGGGCCCCGCTCTTTCCCGCCGTCAACGAGAAGGAGCGGGCGGCCTAACACGACAACCCCGTGTCGTGACGCCCGACATCCCCAACCGTCTCTTCCAAGGAGGAACTGACCAATGCTCATCATCACCCGTCGCCCCGGCGAGAAGATCATGCTGGGCGATGACACCGTCATCGAGGTGATCGAGGTCAGCGGTTCGAGCGTCCGCATCGGGATCGACGCGCCGCGCTCCCTCCCGGTCTACCGGGAGGAGATCTGGCGCTCTGTCAAGGAGGAGAACGCGGCGGCCGCGCAGGCCGACCCGCAGGTTCTCCCCAGCGACCTGCCCGTCTCCAAGTAGCAGCGAAAGGACCTCGCAGGCAATGTCCCTGAGGATCAACCACAACATCCAGGCGATCAACACGCATCGCTCGCTGGCCAACACCAGCGACGCCATCTCCAAGTCGATGGAGCGGCTGTCGTCCGGCTACCGCATCAACAGCGCGTCCGACGACGCCGCGGGGCTGGGCATCTCCGAGAAGATGCGCGGCCAGATCCGCGGCCTCGACCAGGCCCAGCGCAACATGCAGGACGGCATCTCGCTCGTGCAGACCGCCGAGGGCAACCTCGACGAGGTGCACTCGATGCTGCAGCGCATGCGCGAGCTGGCCGTGCAGTACAACAACGGCACGATGTCGGCGGCCAACCGGTCGGCGATCCAGTCCGAGGTCTACCAGCTGGCCTCCGAGATCGACCGCATCGGCTCGCAGGCGCAGTTCAACGGCATCACGTTCCTGGCCACCGCCGGCACCGTGACCTTCCAGGTCGGCGCCAACGACGGCCAGGTCATCACCGTCCCGACGATCTCGCTGAGCGGGTCGCTGCCGGCGAACTACTTCGACCTGGCGCAGCCCAACTCGATCTCGGCGCTGGACGCGGCGATCGACTCGATCTCCGCCACCCGCTCGACCTTCGGCGCGGTCCAGAACCGCCTCGAGCACTCCGTCAACGCCGCCCAGGCGTACTCGGAGAACCTGGTCGCCGCCGAGTCGCGCATCCGCGACGTCGACATGGCCGAGGAGATGACGAACCTGACCCGCCTGCAGGTGCTCCAGCAGGCCGGCACGTCCATGCTCTCCCAGGCCAACCAGTCCACGCAGAGCGTGCTGTCGCTGCTGCAGGGCTGATCGCGCATGACGAGCATCACAGGCCCGGGCCGGGAGCGCACGAAGATCGTGATCGTTCCCGGCCCCTCGGGGCCGCGCAACAGCGCGCCCTAACGTAAGGGGTTGCCGGCCCCTCGGCGAACCTCTCCCCATTGCGCCGTCGCCCGTCAACATAGGAGGCCGATGACGACCCTCGTCGGCACGCTCCTGTCGGATCGCTACCGCCTCGACGCCGAGATCGGCGCCGGCGGGATGTCGACGGTCTACCGCGCCTTCGACACGGTGCTCGAGCGCCCTGTGGCCATCAAGCTGATGCACCGCGAGACGGCGCGCGACTCCGACCAGCTGGAGCGCTTCCGCCGCGAGGCCCGCGCCGTGGCGCAGCTCAACCATCCGCACGTCGTCCAGGTGATCGACGCCGGCGAGGAGGGCGACGACGGCCACCCCACGCCCTACATCGTGCTCGAGTACGTCGAGGGCGAGACGCTCAAGCAGCGCATCCGCCGCATGGGCCGCCTGCCGGTGACCGAGGCGATCGCCTACGCGATCGAGATCGCCCGCGCGCTCGGGGCCGCCCACGACCGCGGCATCGTCCATCGCGACATCAAGCCCCAGAACGTGCTGATCGACGCCGAGGGCTCGGCCAAGGTCACCGACTTCGGCATCGCCCGCACGCTCGTCGACGAGGGGCTCACCGCGGACGGCCGCGTGCTGGGCACCACCGACTACGTCTCGCCCGAGCAGGCCCTCGGCCACCAGGTCAACGGCCAGTCCGACATCTACTCGCTGGGCATCGTGCTGTACGAGATGCTGACCGGCGAGGTCCCCTTCCGCGGCGAGAACCAGGTCGCGGTGGCCATGAAGCACGTGCGCGAGGAGATCCCCGACGTTCAGCTGCGTCGGCCCGAGGTGTCGGCCTCGCTGGCGAGCGGTCCTCGACCGGGCGACCGACGAAGGACCTCGCGCGCCGCTACGTCGACGCCGCCGCGCTGGCCATCGACCTCGAGGACGTGCTGGCCATCGAGGCCTCGCGCAGCGGGCACGCGACCGGCGAGGCGACGTCGGTGATGCGCTCGCTGCCGGCGGGCACCCGCCGGCGCGTGCCGCTGCGCGCCCGGGTCCCCCACCTGCTGGTCGTGCTCGCCCTGTTCCTGGCCGTCGGTGCGGTCGTCGCGGTGATCCTCCTCGCCCGCGACCACACCCAGCGCGGCGTGCAGGTGCCCAACGTCACGCCCACCACGCCCGATACGAAGGTCGTCTCGCTCAAGACGAAGGCCGCCGCCGCGTTCGACCCCGAGGGCGGCGACGGCGAGCACGACGAGGAGGCGGGCGCAGCGATCGACGACGACTCGCAGTCGGCGTGGTCGACCGAGAGCTACCAGAACGGCGTGCTCAACAAGAGCGGCGTCGGCCTGTACGTCGACGCCTCGCCCGGCGTGGCCGCCACGCAGATGATCCTGCGCACGACGACGCCCGGCTGGTCGGGCGAGGTCTACGCCGCTCAGAGCGGACCGCCCAAGGACGGCCTCGACGGCTGGACGAAGGTCGGCACGATCGACTCGGCCAAGAAGTCCAACGACATCACGCTGGACACGGCGGGCACGGACTTCCGCTACTACCTGGTGTGGATCACCAAGCTGCCCGAGGGCGGCGAGCGCGCGACGATCAGCGACCTCGCGCTGCTGGCCAAGCAGACGGGCTAGTGCCGGTAGCGGACGGCCTGCTCGGCGCGCTGGACGCCCAACTCGCAGAGCCGCTCGACGAGGCTGCGGGTACGGCACGCCGGAGGCCGCCCAGAGCTTCGCGTACACCTACGTCGCGGTCAACCCCGGGCATGGTGTTGACCTCGTTGACCAGCACGTCGTCGCCCTCGACGAAGAAGTCCACGCGGGCCAGCCCGCTGCACCCCGACATGCGGAACGCCTCCGTCGCGACCTCGCGCACGCGGTCGGCGGCCGCGTCGGAGATCTCGGCGGGCACCTGGAGCTCCATGCCGCCCGGCTGGTACTTCGCCTCGTAGTCGTACCAGTCGGCGCCGTGCAGGACGATCCGCCCGGGCCGGCTGGCCTCGGCGGTCGCGGTGTGCCCCAGGACGGAGCACTCGACCTCCGACTCCCGCGGCTGTGCGCCTCGACGATGACGCGCGGGTCATGGGCGAACGCGCGCTCGAGCGCGGCCTCGAGGTCCTGGCCCTCGTCGACCTTCGCTATGCCGACGGACGACCCGAGCCTGGCCGGCTTCACGAAGACGGGGAGGCCGAGCGCGCGGATCGCGTCGCGCGCCGTCGCGATCCTCCCGGAACGCTGCCTCCTCGACGCCCACGTAGCGCACCTGCGGCAGCCCCGCGGCGGCCATGACGTCCTTGGCCAGGATCTTGTCCATGCACAGCGCCGAGGCGGAGCACGCCCGAGCCGACGTAGGGCACCGTCAGCAGCTCCAGCAGGCCCTGCACCGTGCCGTCCTCGCCGAACGGCCCGTGCAGCACCGGGAACACGAGTCGGCGCCCAGCAGGCCCCGCGCGGCGCGCAGGTCGAGCTCGGCGCCGTCGGACATCCAGGCCCGTCGCGCTCGAGGAGGACGTGCGAGCACCTCGTGCCCCGCCTCGGCGAGCCCCTCCCGCACCGACTCGCCGCGGCGAGCGACACGTCGTGCTCGGAGGAGCGGCCCCCGGCCAGCACCGCGACTCTCATGCGCCGGGCGTCCCCGAGCGGGCCGGCGCCCTGGTCCTGCGGCGTGGTCGGCGTCGTCTGCGGCGTGGTCGGCGTCGTCTGCGGCGTCGTGGGGGTCGTCTGCGGCGCGGCGCTAGCGCCCGATCGTGATCGTCACCCGCGAGCCCTTCTGACCTGCGTGCCGCCGGGCGCCGGTCCTGGCTCAGACGTTGCCGTCCTGACTCCCGTCGGTCACGCGCGCGAGGTCTGGTCGGGGACGACAGCCCGGCGCGGACAGCTGGCTGGCCGCCGCGACGACGCCCGCCGACCACGGGGCACGGCGGCCGTGCGGGCGCCTGGCGACGGTGATGATGACCGTCTAGCCGCTGGGCCGCCCGTGCCCGCCTCGGGCTCTGGGCGAGCACCGTGCCGGGTCGTTGTTCTGTCCTGCTGCTCCTTGGTGGCGACGACGAAGCCCGCCTGCTCGAGCTGGGCGCGGGCATCCTCGCGGCCCTGGCCGACCACGTTGGGCACGTTCACTGCTCGGGGCCGGTGGAGACGACGAGGATCACCGTGGAGCCGACGTCGATCGGCGTCGCGGCGTCCGGGCTGGTGGAGATCACGCGCCCGCTGGCCACATCCTCGCTGGAGGCCTGGCGCCGCTGCACCTTGAAGCCCGCCTTCTCCAGCGTCTTGGTCGCGTTCTTGACCGACTGGCCGACCACGTCGGGCACCGGTTTGGTGCCGGGTCCGTCTGAGACGACGAGCGACACCTCGTCGCCCTGCTGGGCCTCGGTGTTGGGCTGCGGGTTCTGGCGCAGGACGGTGCCCGGGTCCGCGTCGGACGGCGTGCGCTCGACGGTCGGCGAGAAGCCGGCGTTCTGGAGGATGGCCAGCGCCGCGGCCACCGGCTTGCCGGTGACGTTGGGCACCTCCCGCTTGTCGGGGCGGGTGAGCGCATAGGCCAGCCCGGCGCCGCCGAGCACGAGCACGACGAGCAGCAGGGCGATCCACCAGGCCCGTCTCGGGCCGTCCTCGTCGGCCGCCACCACCTCGTGGGCGCCGGTCACCGGCGGCCCGACGGGAGCGAACCCGGCGGTCATCTGGTCGGGCGAGCCCTCGAGGATGTGCTGACGGGCGCGCTCGAGCGCGACGATGAACTCGTCGGCGTCGGCGAAGCGGTTGCACCGGGTTCTTCTCCAGCGCGTGCAGCACGACGCCCTCGAGCTCGGGCGGTGACGGCCCGCGTTGAACGCGCCGGGCGGGATCGGCGGCTCGTTGACACTGCTTGAGCGCGATCGTCACCGCGGACTCGCCGTCGAACGGCCAGCCGGCCGGTGAGCATCTCGTACAGGCAGACGCCGATCGAGTACAGGTCGGACTGCGGCGTCGTCGACCGCGTGCCCCTGAGCCTGCTCGGGCGACAGGTACTGGGCGGTGCCCATGATCGAACCGGTCTGCGTCATGTCCGACGCGCCGGCGCGGCGCGATGCCGAAGTCCGTGACCTTCGCGCGGCCCTCGGCGTCGACGATCACGTTGTGGGGCTTGAGGTCGCGGTGGATCACGCCGCGCTGGTGGGCGAAGCGCGCGGCGCGCAGGATCTGGATCGTGCATGTCGATCGCGCGCACCGGGTCCAGCGGCAGCCTCCTGGACGATCAGGTCGCTTGCAGCGTGCGCCCGGTCGAGGTACTCCATCGCGATGTAGGACGTGCCGTCCCACTCGCCGCGGTCGAAGACGCCGACGACGTTCGGATGCGACAGGCCGGCGGCGGCGGAGGCCTCGCGCCGGAAGCGCTCGACGAACTCGTGGTCCTCGGCGAAGCGGCGGTGCAGCAGCTTGACCGCGACGTCGCGCCCCAGCTGGGTGTCCTCGGCCAGATAGACGTCGGCCATGCCGCCCGAGCCGACGCGCTCGGCCACCCGGTAGCGCCCGTCGATCAGCGAGCCGGCGGGGACGTCGCGGATCATCCGCCGCTGGCCTCCGCGCCCATGAGCTGCTCCAGCACCGCCTTGGCGATCGGCGCGGCCTCCGTGCCGCCGAAGCCGCCCTCGCTGCGCTCCACGGTGACCGCGATGGCCATCTTCGGATCGTTGGCGGGTGCGTAGGCGATGAACCACGGCTGCGTGATGTTGCGATCGGGATCGATCTGCGCCGTCCCGGTCTTGCCGGCCACGTCGATGCCCGCCAGGGCCGCCGCCGTGCCGGTGCCCTCGCGCACCACGTTCTGCATCATCTCCCCCAGCTCGCGGGCCGACCTGGTCGCACATCACCCGCTCCTCCTCATGCGGCCTGATGCGATCGACGACGCGCCCGTCGGGATCGACGATCTTCTCGGTCAGGTGCGGCGCCACGCGCACCCCGCCGTTGGCCACCGTGGCCGCGACCGTGGCCATCTGCAGCGGCGTCACCTGGAGCTTGTCCTGGCCGATGGCCATGCGCCCGACGTCGACGCGCGGCGACGTCGTCGGCAGCAGGCGACCGGTCTTGAGGTCGTACTCACCAGACGCGAGCATCTGGTCGGTGGGGTAGTCGAGTGGGGGCTTGGCGTCGAATCCAAAGCGCTTCATGTACTTCGCCATCGTGGCCTTCCCCAGATCCTCCCCGATCTGCGCGAAGACCGTGTTGACCGAGTGCGTGAGGGCGGTCGTGAGGGTGATGTCGCCGTAGCTGACATTGTCGTCGTTGGCCAGCGGCACGCCCGACACCATCTTGGGCGAGTCGCCGTTGATGACCGAGTCGGGCGTGTACTGGCCGCTGTCCAGGGCCGCCGCCGCGGTGACCACCTTGAAGGTCGACCCGGGCGGATAGGACGCCTGGGTGGCGCGGTTGAACAGCGGCGAGGCCGGGTCGCGGTTGAGGCGGCGGAAGGCGTCGGGGTCGCGCACGTCGTTGGCGTCGAAGCCGGGGACGCTGGCCATCACGCGGACCTTGCCGGTGTCGGGCTCGATGGCGACCACCGAGCCGCGCCGGCCGGCCAGCTGCTCCAGCGCGACGCGCTGGGCGGCCATGTCGATCGTCGTCGTGACGTCGTTGCCGACCTGCTGCTTGCCGAGCACCTGGTCGACGAACGACTCGATGCCGTTGGTCTGGCCGATCAGCGCGTCGTTGCGCGACTTCTCCAGCCCGACCTGGCCGAGGTTGGTGTACGAGTAGCCGATCGGCTGGGAGACGTCGCGGTCGGCCGAGCTGTAACGCCGCGTCCAGGTGCCGCCCGGCCCGTGCACCGAGCGCGCCAGCACGGTGCCGTCGGAGGCGCGGATCGTCCCGCGATGGATGCGCTGCTGCTCCAGCAGCGCGCGCTTGTTCTCGCTGTTGTCGCGCAGCGACTCGGGCCGCGCGACGCTCCACCAGGCGGTCGCGAAGGCGAGCACGGCGAACAGCGCCGTGATCAGGATGTACAGGCGGCGGGCGGGGGCGTTCACGCCTGACGCCGAGCCTTGTCGGAGACGAGCAGCAGGAGAGCGAGCAGCACGAAGTTGGCCAGGATCGACGAGCCACCGTAGGAGACGAACGGCAGCGTCACGCCGGTCAACGGGATCACCTTGGTGACGCCGCCGACGATCACGAAGACCTGCAGCCCGAAGACGGCGCCCAGGCCGGCGGCCAGCAGCTTGGAGAACGAGTCGCGGGCGATGATCGCCGTCTTGATCGCCCGCTCGACGATCAGCAGGTAGACGACGAGCAGGCCGACCGCGCCGGCCAGGCCCAGCTCGTTGACGATCACCGCGTAGATCAGGTCGGTGTGCGCGGCCGGCAGCAGCTGGCTGTCGGTGCCCGGGATGTTGAGGATCGACTGGCCGAAGCCGCGGCCGAACAGCCCCCCGTCGGCCTGCGCGAACAGCGACTGGGCGATCTGGTAGCTGCCGCCGACGGCGTTGTAGAGGTCGGGGTCGAACGGGTCGCGCCAGGCATCGATGCGGCTCTGGATGTGCCCGACGGTGTGGGCGAAGAACCAGGCGCCGCCGGCGAACAGCCCCAGCCCGATGGCCACGAACGAGATGCGGTTGGTGGCCACGTAGAGGATGGCCAGGAACGCACCGAAGAACATCAGCGACGAGCCCAGGTCGCGGATGAAGATCAGCAGCAGCATCGCCAGCCCCCACACGACGAGCAGCGGCCCGAGGTGCTTGAGCGGCGGCACCACCAGCGGACCGAACCGCCGGCCCGCGGTGACCAGCAGCTGACGCGTGTCGCGCAGGTAGCTGGCCAGGAAGATGACGATGCCGATCTTGGCGAACTCCGCCGGCTGGAAGGCGATCGGCCCGAGCTTGATGCCCAGGTAGGCGCCGTTGACCTGGGCGCCGATGCCGGGCAGGCGCGGCAGCAGCAGCAGCAGGATCGAGGCGCTGGCGATCACGTAGCGGTAGCGCTCCAGCACCGTGATGTCGCGCACGAGGATGATCGTGGCCGCGAACAGGATCAGCCCGATGACGAACCACTGCGCCTGCTCGCGCGCCAGCGTCTCGTCGATGCGATAGATCATCACCAGGCCGAAGCAGGCCAACGTCGCGGCCAGCGGGAACAGATAGGGGTCCGCGTCGGGCAGCGTGAAGCGGATCACCAGGTGGGCGCCCAGGCACAGCCCGAGGAAGATCGCCCCGTAGGTCAGCGACACGTCGGACAGCACGTCCTCGCGCTGCACGAAGACCGCCGCGAAGCCGGCGGTCAGCAGCAGCGAGGCGGGCACCAGGGCCAGCAGCTCGCGATTGCGCGCGGTCACGACGCTGCGTCCCGCAGGGTCGGAGCCGGTGGGTGTGACCACCCGCGGGGTGTCACGACCCCTGCAACTGGCCGAGCTCGAGCTGGCGGACGAGGTCGACCGCGTCGGCGTGCGATCGCAGCTTGTGGTCCAGCAGCGCCTGGCGCCGCTCGGGCGACAGCGACGCCGCCGGGATGCCCGAGCGGTACTGCAGGGAGTACAGGTCGATGCCCAGCGGCAGCTCGTAGGGAACGCCCCGGTACAGCGCCACCCGGCCCTCGTCGTCGGTGCCGACGAAGTACACCGAGGTCACGCCCGCGTAGACGCCCAGCACGATCGCGCACAGCACGACCCCGAGCACGAGCGTGATCGTCAGCCGCTTGCCCCAGTTGCGCGTGCGGCCCGACCGCGCCGGCGGCGGGGTGCGCGGCCGGGCCACGCGCTGGCGCACCGGCGCCGCCTCGGTGTCGGCCATCGCGTCGCGCACCTGATCGGGGCCGGGCGCCGGCGCCCCGACCGCGGTGTGCTGCTCGGTGGCGGCGGGGGCGCGGCCCTCGGCCACCTCCTCGACGCGGAACAGCACGACGGTGATGTTGTCGCGTCCACCCGCCTGGTTGGCGGCGGCGATCAGGCGGCGCACCATGTCGCGCAGCGAGCCGCCCCGGCCCAGCACCTCGGCCACGCCGGCCTCGCCGATCATTCCGGTCAGCCCATCGGAGCACAGCAGGAACAGGTCGCCGCCGCGGGCCGGCGCGGTGCGCGTGTCCACCTGCACGTCGGGCTCGGGGCCGAGCGCGCGCGTGATGATCGACCGCTGCGGATGCTCCTCGGCCTCCTCGGCGGTCAGCTTGCCCTGGCGGATCAGCTCCTCGACGAGCGAGTGGTCGTCGGTCAGGCGCTCCAGCTCGCCGTCGCGCCAGCGGTAGGCGCGTGAGTCGCCGACGTGCGCGATGGCGACGCCGTCGACGTCGACGTAGGCGGCGGTGAGCGTCGTGCCCATGCCGGCCTGCTCGGCGGCGGTGCGGGAGCGCTCGTGGATCTGGCGGTTGGCGACGTGGACCAGCCCCGCGAGACGGTGCTCGGTGGCCGACTCCCCGTCGGGCAGGCCGGCGCGGAAGGCGTCGACGGCGATCCCGGAGGCGACCTCGCCCGCCTGCGCGCCGCCCATCCCGTCGGCGACGACGAACAGCGGCGGCTGCACGAAGAAGGCGTCCTCGTTGCCGCGGCGCTGCTGGCCGCGATCGCTGTCGGCGTACTTGTCGGCGACGCGCAACATCAGGGGGTCCCTCTAACGATCCTCGAAGGTGAACTCGGAATCGCCGATGCGGATGCGATCGCCGGAGTGCAGCGGCTGCGGCCCCGACAGCAGCTCCTCGTTGAGGTAGGTGCCGTTCGTGGAGCCGAGGTCCTCGATGACGATGATCGAGCCCTGGCGCACCAGCCGCGCGTGACGCGACGAGGAGAACGGGTCCTCGAGGCGGATCTCGGCGCTGTCGCCCCGTCCCAGCACCGCGCCATCGCCGATGTCGAAGGCCATGCCCGGCGTCTGGCCGGGGCCGCGGTCGACCACCAGCTGCGGCTCCCATCCGTCGCCGCCGGCGGTCAGCGAGTGCAACCCGGTCGCATCCACCGGCGTTCCGACCGCGTCCGGGGCGATCTGCGCCGCGCGACGGCCGCGCAGGTCGCGCAGGGAGTTGCGCGACACCCAGGCCAGGAACAGGAACAGCACGATCAGGAAGCCGTACTTGAGCAGCACGGAGGCGGGTTCGACCATGGCTAGTCGATCTCGAAGGTGACGAGGGCGGTTCCGAGCTCGACGCGATCGCCGTCCTCCAGCGGCTGCGAAGAGCCGCCGACGGACCGTCCGTTGACGCGCACGCCGTTGGTGCTGCCCAGATCGGCGATCGTCCACCCCTGATCGCCGGGGCGGATCTCGGCGTGCCGGCGGGAGACGTTGGCGTCGTCGACGACGATGTCGCACTCGCGCGAGCGCCCGAGGGTCGCCCCGCCGGGGCCGACGATCATCCGCCGCCCCTCGACGACGACGATCGCGCGGTGGGTCGCGGGCGCGCCGCGCGCCTCCGACAGGCGCTCGCGATGGCGCTCGGAGGTCGAGTAGACCATCGTGCTGCCGTGGCCGGCCGGCTCGACCGGCGCCGGGGCGGCGGGGCGGCCGCCCGTGCCGGCCGCGTCTCGCACCAGGCGCGCCTGGATGCCGAACTCGCCGAGCGTCAGACGCTCGTCGGTGCGGAACTCGATCTGCGGGCGCGACACGAGCGCGAGCCGCTCGCGACGGGCGTGCTCGAGCAGGTAGCCCGACAGCTCCTCGGCGATCTCGTGCTCCACGCCCTCGTAGCGCTCGCGGTCCTCCGGCGACAGCCACACGGTGTACTCGTTGGGCACGTAGGTGCGCGAGACGGACACCGTGCGGTGCTCGTCCATCTCCTTGGCCAGCTTGTGGGCCAGCTCCACGGGACGCACCTCGGAGCGAAAGACACGGCCGAAGGTGCCCTCGACCAGGCCGGCGATGCGGTTTTCGAGGTTGCGCAGGACGCTCATGACCGTGGATCCCGCTCGTCCGGGGTCGCGACGGTGCGGGCTGTCATGGTAGGCGAGGAGCCGCCGGACGGGCCACTCGACGCACCGCGCGAAGCCCGATGGCGGCGAGCACCGCGGCGATCGCACCCAGCGCCAGGCCCCGCGGCGGGGGCGCCGAGGGCGCCGCCGCGTCGAGCATCGCCTGGGTGCCGATGGCCAGCGCGGCGGCCCACACGGCCGCGGCGGCCAGGTCCAGCGCGGCGCTGCGCCCACGCACGACCCACGGCAGAACCGCCGCCGCCAGCGCCCACAGCGCGGCCACGGTCAGCAGGCCCGAGGTGACCAGCGGCTCCAGCGCGTCGCTGACCGCGCGGCTGGCGCTGTCCTCCCAACCGGGCCGCTGGGCGATGTCGCCGCCGGCCAGCAGCGCCTGGCCCGACAGCAGCTCGGCCACGCACAGCCACAGGTAGCCCAGCGCGCCCAGCGCCGCGCGGCGGGTGAGCGTCGCCGCCTGACCGGCCAGCACCGGGAAGGCGGTCGCCAGCCCGATCGCTCCCAGCAGCGGCGCGCCGGCCGGGACCGACCACAGCCCGCCGGCCAGCGGCAGCAGCAGCGGAACGGGGACCAACGCGACAGCCAGCACCAGCGCGGTGCCGGTCACCCCGGCGGCCAGCAGCCACAGCTCCAGCGCCCAGGCGGCCAGCAGCCAGCCCAGGCGCGGAAGGGCGAAGACGATCGCCGCGGCGGCCGCAGCGGCCAACCCCGGCCCGATCGGCGCGGCCTCGCCCGACGGGCCCAGGTGCGCGACCGCAAGGGCGGCCAGCGGCGCGGCCGTGGCCGCAGCCAGTGCGCGTCGCAGCAGCCGGCGCGGCAGCGCAACCGGCCGGTCCTCCACCGGCGCCTGCTGCTCGGGGGCGAACGGCGCGTCGTCGGCCTGCTCCCAGTCGACCGCCCCGGCGCGGGTCATCCCGTCGCGCACGCCGCGCAGCCAGCCCGTCTCGCCCGGATCGCGGTAGCGCCGCTGGACCGCCGTCCACGTGTGGGCCAGCCCGCCGATCGTCGGGCCCTCCACCACCCCTGGCTCGTCGTCGACGAGGTCACGGGCGGCGACCAACGCGGAGCGCAGACGGGCGGGGCTGGGGCGCTCGCGCGGCTGCACGCTGACCGCGGCGTCGATCGCGGCGCACAGCTCGTCGGGCAGGTCGCGGCGCAGGCGGGCCAGCTCGGGCAGCTCCATCCCCACCCGGCGCGCGGTGTCAGCGGGGCCGCTGCCGCGCACCGGGTTGGTGCCGCTGAGCGCCTCGTACAGGACCAGGCCCAGCGCGTAGACGTCGACCGCGGCGCTGATCTTGCCCCCGTCGGCCTGCTCGGGCGCCATGTAGGCCAGGGTGCCGACCACGTCGCCGGTGCGCGTCAGCGCATCGCTGTCGACGATCCGCGCGATGCCGAAGTCGCAGATCTTGGCCACGGGCGCGTCGCCGGCGTGCGAGTCGCACACCATCACGTTGCCGGGCTTGACGTCGCGATGGATCACGCCGCGCGAGTGGGCGTGGGCCAGCGCCTCGCACAGGCCGGCGCCGATGACGACGACGTCGCGGTCCGACAGCGCGCCCGCGTCCAGCAGCTCGCGCAGCGTCTCGCCGCGAACCAGCTCGGACACCAGGTAGCAGGCCTCGTCGTCGGCGCCGGTCTCGTACAGGCCGACGATCCCGGGATGGCTCAGGCGGGCGGCCGCCTGCGCCTCGCGCTGAGCGCGCTCGGGGTCCGCGTCGTCCAGCGCGATCCGCTTGACGGCCACGTCGCGCTGGAGGCGCTCATCATGGGCCAGCCAGACCGTGCCGAAGCCGCCCGACCCGAGCCGGCGCACGAGCCGGTACCGTTCGAGCAGCAGGTCGGTGTCGGACCCCGGCCCGTCCTGACCACGCATCGTCTCTGCGTGCTGCACCGGTTTCTCCTTCGCCCATAGAGAAGGAGATCCCGCGTGTGAAGGGAATCGTGCACGTGGCATCTGTCGCCATACTGGCGATCAGAAGCCGTTTGGCACGGAGCTTCGCATCCGCGATGTCGTTCTTCGACGACGACGAACAGCCCACCCGCACCGCTCGCTCACCCCGGCCCCGCCGGGCGCCGAGTCGTGCCTCCGGCGGAGGATCCGGCGGCGGCCGCGGGCCGACCGACTCCCAGCAGCTGATGATCCGCCGCGCCGGCGCGCTGGCCGTGCTGGTGGTCGTGCTGATCATCATCGTGCTGGGCTTCAAGAGCTGCCGCGACAGCGCCAAGAAGAACAGCCTGCGCGACTACAACCGCGAGGTCGCCACGCTCGTCCAGGACTCCGATCAGCAGGTGTCCAAGCCCTTCTTCGATCTCCTGACCTCGCAGGACCAGCAGTCGCCGGTCACGATGGAGACGCAGATCAACCAGTACCGCGTGGTCGCCGAGGACCAGGCCGACCGTGCCCGCGGGCTGAGCGTGCCCGGCCAGATGGTCAGCGCTCAGCGCGCGCTGGAGATGGTCCTCGACTTCCGCGCCGAGGCGCTGGGCTCGATCGCCGACAAGATCCGCACGGCGCTGGGCTCCGCCGACGCCTCCAGGGGCGCGACGGCCGAGATCGCCGGTCAGATGCAGAAGCTGCTGTCCTCCGACGTCATCTACTCACAGCGCGTGGCGCCGCTGATCAAGCAGGAGCTCGACGCCAACGACATCAGCGGCCAGACGATCGCCGGCTCGCAGTTCCTGCCCAACCTCGGCTGGCTGAACCCCGACACGGTGGCCGCGCGCATCGGCGGCACCGGCTCCAGCGGGACCAAGACGCCGACCTCGCCGGGGCCGCACGGCCACGGCCTCGTCTCGGTCGCCGTGGGCGACGTCACGCTGCAGCCCCAGCCGGCGGTCAACCGCATCCCGGCGGGCTCGGACACGACCTTCCTGGTCACCTTCCAGAACCAGGGCGCCTCCAACGAGACCAACGTCAAGGTGACGGTGCGCATCACCGGCGCCGGCAGCCCGATCGTCGTCAACAAGACCGTGCCGCAGACGGTCGCGGGGGCCAACGCCGAGGTCGAGATCCCGCTCGGCCAGTCGCCGCCGATCGGCACGCCGGTGACCATCAAGGTGACGGTCAACAAGGTCCCGGGCGAGCAGAAGACCGACAACAACACGGCCGAGTACACGGCGCTGTTCACGCGGTAGGGCGTCGCTGGCCGGCGCGGTACGGTGGGGCGCGTGAACGACCTCACGACGACCACGGGCATCATCGCGCTGATCGCGCTGGTGCTGGCCGTCGCGGCGTTGGCCACCGCGGTGACGCTGCTGGTGCAGGTGCGCCGGCTGCGAGCCGCCCAGCGGGTGGTGCTCGGGGCCGGCAGCACCCGCGACCTGGTCACCCACGCCGCGGACCTCGGCCAGGCCTTCGAGGCGCTGCGCGCCTACGTGGAGGAGTCGGCGCTGCGCCTTGATGCACGGCTGGGCACGGCGGAGGACCGCATCGACCGGGCGATCGCCTACCGCGGCGTGCTGCGCTACGACGCCTACAACGAGCTCTCGGGGCGCCAGTCCGCGTCGATCGCGCTGCTCGACGCGACCCGCTCGGGGGTGGTGCTGTCCTCCATCCACCACCGCGACCAGGCGCGCCTGTACGTCAAGTACGTGCGCGACGGCGCCGCGGAGATCCAGCTGTCGCCCGAGGAGGAGGAGGCGGTGCGTCTGGCGCTCGCCGGCGAGGTGCAGGAGGCGCCGCGCGGGGTGTCGCAGGACTGATGCGCGTCGGCTACTTCGGGCCGCCGGGCACGTTCACGGAGGAGGCGCTGCTGGCGAGCGCGCCCGCGGACGTCGAGCCGGTTGCGCTCCAGACGATCCACGCGACGATCGCCGCGCTGGCCGAGGGCCGCGTCCAGCGCGCCGTGGTGCCGATCGAGAACGCGCTGGACGGCTCGGTCGACGCCACGCTGGACGCACTGGCCGTCGACTTCCCCGACCTGGTCATCGTCGACGAGGTGGTGCGTCCGATCACGCACGTGCTGGCCGCGGCCGGTCCGCTGGAGCTGGATCAGATCGAGGTCGTGACCTCGCATCCGCAGGCGCTGGGCCAGTGCGGGCGCTTCCTGCGCAGCGCGCTGCCGGCGGCCCGCCTGCGGCCCAGCGAGGGCTCGACCGCCGACGCCGTGCGCCAGGTGACGGCGTCGGGTCACGAGCGCTGGGCGGCGATCGGGCCGCGTCGGGCCGCCGACCTGTACGGGGCGACGGTCCTGCGCGAGGCGATCGAGGACCACCCCGGCAACGAGACACGCTTCGTGTGGCTGGCTCGCCGCGGCGAGGAGCCCGGCGGCGACTTCGCGCGCTGGAAGACGTCGGTCGTGTTCTGGGGCGGCGGGGACGCGACGCCGGGCTGGCTCGTGCGCTGTCTGTCGGAGCTGGCCTTCCGCGGGATCAACCTGACGCGCATCGAGTCGCGCCCGCGGCGGATGGGGCTGGGCCACTACATGTTCTTCGTCGACCTCGAGGGAGCGGCCGGCGCCCCACCGGTCGCCACGGCGCTGGCGGCCCTCGAATCCCACTGCGAGGGCCTGCGCACGTTGGGCACCTACCCCGCCGCCCGACGGTGAGGGCAATCGTCCGGGGCGTCGCTAGACTTCGCCGCGATCTGCCATGGCAGGAGTCGTACAGCCGATCCCTCCAGCGCCGTCCACGCCGCCCGATGAGCACCAGCGGCGTGGACATCAAGCTGCTGGACGTGTGCTCGTGCTGAATGCGACCTATGAGCCGATCAACGTCTGCACGGTCCGGCGTGCCGTCGTGCTGCTGCTCAAGGAGAAGGCCGAGCTGGTCGAGCGCTCCACCTGGGATCTGCATGCGGAGTCGATCACCTTCGCGCGGCCGGTGGTCATCCGCCTGGTCGCCTACGTGAAGGTCCCGCGCGACACGCACAAGCGCAAGATCACTCGCCGCGCGGTGTTCGCGCGCGACGGCTGGACGTGCCAGTACTGCGGTTCGCGCTCGAACCTGACCGTCGACCACGTGATCCCGCGCTCCAAGGGGGGCGGCTCGTCGTGGGAGAACATCGTCGCCGCCTGCGCGCCCTGCAACCGCCGCAAGGGCGACCACCTGCCCAACGCGATCGGCATGGTGCCCCGCAACGCGCCGCGCACCCCTCACCCCGCGATCTTCATCCACGTGGCCAGCCCGACGATCCCGACGGGCTGGCGCCAGTACCTGCCCGAAGCGGCGTGAGCGCCGCTTCGGGCAGCCCGGCCGTCAGCGGCGCTTGAAGGTCACGTAGACGGTCGTCTGCTCGACCCGGTCGGTGCTGCCCGACCCGTCCGGACTGTCGTAGTGGCTGTGCACCCGCCCGCGCAGAATCACCTGCGTCTGCGCCGCATCAACGATCGTGCGCGGGTCGGTGCGCACCGTCGCCGGGTACAGCTGCAGGCTGCGATCGCCCCACGGACAGCCGGCGAACTGGTCACCCAACGACGTCACGTAGCTGCGCTCCCCCTGGTGGCGATGGAGCGCCGGCTGACCTCCAGCCCAAAGCCGCGGTCGGTCACCGTCGCGTGGCAGTTGGTGGCCGGCACCGGCGGATCCGCGATCCAGCCGTCGCCCTGGCTGCCGACGCACGAGCGCGTCTCGCGGTCGCTCTCGCCGCTGTGCCCCCAGTCGGCCACGATGGGGATCGACAGCCCGTCGGCACGGCGCGGCCAGTCGATCTGCAGCTGGCCGGAGGAGACGCTGGCCTTCACGCGCACCGGCGCGGTGCTGTGGAACCTGACGATCGAGCGGCTGGTCGTCGTGCCGCGCGCGCCCCAGCAGTCGTCGGGCTTGACGTCGACCTCCGTCTCGGTGTCGGTGTAGCGCTGGATGCCGTACAGCGAGACGTTGAACGTGTGCGCCCTCGGCGTGGCCGCCGTCGCGGTTGCGGTCACTGCGCTGACGAGCGCCAGCGCGATGGTGGTGAGCGTGATCGTTCGCATGGCCGGCAGCCTCCCTGCCGGCGCTTGCCGTCAGCTTGCCGTCCACTCGCGCGCCAGCAGCGACAGCAGCAGCAGATCGTGCTGACGTCCGTCGACGCGCATCCCTGCGCGCAGGATCCCGTCGGTGCGAAAGCCCAGCGCGGCGTACAACCGGCGGGCGCGGTGGTTGTCGATGCGCACGTCGAGCCACACGCGGTGCGTCCCGTGGACGGCGAACGCCCGCTCGAGCACCCGGGCCAGCGCGGCACGGCCGATCCCCTGACCGGGCCGTGTGACGACGATCCGGCGCAGCTCGACGCCCGTGTCGGGGTTGGCGATGCCGGCAAGCAGGACGTAGCCGGCGAACGCGCCCGCGCGGTCGGCGATGACCAGCAGCTCGCGGGCATCGTCGTCGATCGCCGTGGCGTGACGCTCGCGCGCGTCCTGGCCGACGAACGGCCGCGCGGCGGACGAGCGCTCCGCGTCGAGCACCGCGTCGAGGTCGTCGTCGGTCGCCGGGCGCAGCGTGACCGCGACCGGCGCGCCGCGAGCGGGCGCGGCAGCGGGCCGGCGCACCAGCTCCATCAGCAGGCCGTCACGCGGTGGCTGGTCTGGCGGGATGCGCTCGTAGGCACCCAGGACGCCGACCGGCGTGAAGCCGACCCCCGCGTAGCAGGCGATCGCCGCCGCGTTGTCGAGCGCGGGATCGATCGTGATGCGGTGGTGGCCACGGACGCCGATCAGCTGGTCGATGACGAGCCGCAGCGCCTCGCTGGCGACGCCCTGGCGATGGCGGGCGGGATCGACGAACAGGTCGATGGCCGCGTGGCGGTAGTGCGGGTCGGCCTCCTCCCACACCTGCAGGAAGCCGGCGACCGTTTCCCCGCGGCGAATGGTCAGCATCGTCAGGCCCGGCTCGGCGTCGCTCAGCGGCCAGCCGTCCTGCGGCTCGTCCCACCAGCGCACCACCTGCGGCGCGGCGCGCACGGCGCGCAGCGCCGCCACGTCCTCGGGCGCCACCGGGCGCAGCGTCAGCGTCGGACCCGTCAGCTGCATCGGGGGGCATTGTGCCCGTCACGCACGAAGGGCGCCTCCGGAGAGACGCCCTTCGCGGTACATCGAGACTGGATTTGGATATCGGGGACAACGCTGCTCGCACGAAAACCGAACGCGAGCGCCGGTGGGACCAGATCCGGCATGCCTTCCGACGGTGGCCCGGGTGGATTCCGCTACGCGGCTTCCAGTCGATCCGACCTAGCGGCCGGTCACCTCCAGGGTCCCGAAAGAACTGTCACTACTGATACGGACCACCTCCTTTCTCTGGTGAGACCAGAATATCGAAGGCGCCCGACGGTCAACAGGCCAAATCGTGGACCCAGGCGGTGACGGCTGCGCTACGGCACCTCCGGAGCGGGTCCGGTGCCCTCGGGCGGGGTGGGATCGCCGTCGCCGTTCTCGACCACGAGCGCCACGGCCGAGACCCGGTCGTCGTCCTTCATGTTCATCACGCGCACGCCCTGCGACAGGCGCCCGTAGCGGCTGATGCCGCGCACCGCGGTGCGCTGGACCATGCCCCCGACGGAGATGAACACGAGCTCCTCGTGCTCGCGCACGACGAGCGCGCCGGCCAGGGCCCCCTTGGCCTCGGTCAGCTTGATCGTCCCGACGCCCTTGGCGCCGCGGTTGGTCTTGCGGTACTCGCTGATCGAGGTGCGCTTGCCGTAGCCGTTCTCGGTCACGACGAGCAGCTCCTGGTCGTCGCGGGCGACGTCCATGACCAGCACCGCGTCATCCGGTCCGCTGACGTCCATGCCGCGCACGCCGGAGGTGTCGCGGCCCATGGCCCGCACGCCGTCCTCGTGGAAGCGGACCGCCTGGCCCTTGCGCGAGACCATCAGATGTCGTCGTCGCCGCTGGTGCGGCGCACCGACGACCAGCTCGTCATCGTCGCGGATCTTGATGGCGATGATGCCGTCGGCCTTGATCGGCGTGTTGTAGGCGATGAACTCGGTCTTCTTGACCACGCCCTGCGGGTGGCGAAGACGAGGTACTTGCCCTCGCTGAAGTCGCGCGTGGCGAGCACGGCCTGGATCCGCTCGCCGTCGCGCAGGGGCAGCACGTTGACCAGCGCGCGCCCCTTGGCGGTGCGCGACGCCTCCGGCAGGTCGTAGACCTTCGAGCGGTAGACCTTGCCGCGGTTGGTGAAGAACAGCAGGTAGTCGTGCGTCGAGCGTGACGAACAGGTGCTCGATGTAGTCGCCGTCCTTCATGTCCATCCCGGTGACGCCCGCGCCCGCCGCGCTGCTGCTGGCGGTAGGTGGCCAGCGGCAGCGACTTGATGTAGCCCGACGTGCGTGATCGTGATGACCATCTGCTGGTCGGCGATCAGGTCCTCGATGTCGACGTCGTCCTCGGAGTGCGTGATCGTGCGTGCGGCGGTCGTCGCCGTAGCGCTCCACGATCTCCGTGAGCTCGTCCTTGATGATCGTCCAGCACGCGCTGCTCGGTCGCCAGGATCGCCCGGAGCTCGGTGATCTGCTCCAGCAGGTCGTCGTACTCGGCCTTGATCTTGTCGGCCTCCAGCGCGGTCAGCCGACCGAGGCGCATGATCCAGGATCGGCCTGCGCCTGCATCGGCGCGTCAGCTCGAAGCGCTCCATCAGCCCGGTTCGCGCGCGTGTCGATGTCGCGCGAGGCGCGGATCAGCGCGATGACCTCGTCGATGTTGTCGAGCGCGATCAGGCAGCCCTCGAGGATGTGGGCGCGGTCCTCGGCCTTGCGCAGCTCGACTTCGTGCGCCGCACGATGACGTCGCGCTGGTGGTCGACGTAGTCCTCGATGACCGCGTGAGCGACAGCGTGCGCGGCACGCCGTCGACCAGCGCGACCATGTTGACGCCGAACGTCGTCTGCATCGGCGTGTGCTTGTAGAGCTTGTTGAGCACGACCTTCGGGATCGCGTCGCGCTTGAGCTCGATCACGATGCGCATGCCGTTGCGGTCGGACTCGTCCTCGATGCTCGCTGATCTCGGGGATCTTCTTGTCCTCGACCAGGTCGGCGATCTTGGTGATCAGGCCGTCGTCGCCGCCCTTGTTGACCTTGTAGGGCAGCTCGGTGACGATGATCGCCTCCTTGCCACGGCCGATGTCGGCTCGATGTGCGCCTTGGCGCGCACGCGCACGCGGCCACGGCCGGTCTCGTAGGCGTCGCGGATGCCCTGCCGGCCGAAGATGATGCCGCCGGTCGGGAAGTCGGGGCCCTTGATGTGCTCCATCAGGCCCGTCGACGTCGATGTCCGGGTTGTCGATGAAGGCCATCGTCGCGTCGACGACCTCGCCCAGGTTGTGCGGCGGGATGTTCGTCGCCATGCCGACCGCGATGCCTGACGAGCCGTTGACCAGCAGGTTCGGGAACGCGGGACGGCAGGACCAGCGGCTCCTGGCTGCGGCCGTCGTAGTTGGGCACGAAATCGACGGTCTCCTTGTCGATGTCGTGCAGCATCTCGGTGGCGATGCGCGTCAGCCGCGCCTCGGTGTAGCGCATGGCCGCGGGCGGGTCGCCGTCGATCGAGCCGAAGTTGCCCTGCCCGTCGACCAGCGGGTAGCGCATGGAGAAGTCCTGCGCCATGCGCACGAGCGTGTCGTAGATCGGCGGAGTCGCCGTGCGGGTGGTACTTGCCCATCACGTCGCCGACGATGCGGGCGCACTTCGAGTAGGGGCGGTTCGGCTGCAGCCCAGCTCGCTCATCGCGAACAGGATGCGGCGGTGGACGGGCTTGAGGCCGTCGCGCACGTCGGGCAGCGCGCGGCCGACGATGACCGACATCGCGTAGTCGAGATACGCGGTGCGCATCTCGTCCTCCAGCGCGCGCGGCTCGATGTTGCCGCCGCCGATGACGTCAGCTCCCATGCTTCACCTCCTTCGAAGAGATCGGGATCCGGCCGTGCGGCTCAGACATCCAGGTTCACGACCTGGCGCGCGTTGCTCCTCGATGAACGCGCGGCGCGGCTCGACGTCGTCGCCCATCAGCATCGAGAACAGCTGGTCGGCGACCGCCGCGTCCTCCATCGTCACCTGGGCCAGCGTGCGGCTCTGCGGGTCCATGGTGGTCTCGCGCAGCTGCTCGGCGTTCATCTCACCCAGCCCCTTGAAGCGCTGCAGCTTGACCCCTTGCTCGGCGAGCGCCAGGACGATCGTCGCAGCGCGGCGAAGGACAGCGCCTGCTCGGCTGTCGTCGCCGAACGTGACGGCGAACGGCGGGGTGCCGGCCAGCTCGAGCAGCTGACGCATGCACCCGCACGAGCTGGCGGTACTCGTTGGAGTCGAACAGCGTCTTGGCGGAGCACATGGGTCCGAGCCAGCCCGGTCTTGACGCTCGACCGCGCGCACCGAGACCGAGACGCCGGGCTGGCGGTCGACCATCTCAGTCTCGAACGGCTCGCCCTCCACCCCCTCGCGCGAGAGGATCTCCAGCGCCGCGTCGTCGGTCATCGCGCCCTCGTCGAGCAGCGACGACTCCTCGAGGAACGTCACCGTGTCGTGCCCGAACCCGGCGCGCAGCGCAGAGGACCAGCCCTCGTACTGCTTGAGCAGCCGGCTGTAGCGCTGCCAGCGCGCCTCGGTCAGGCCGAAGCGCTCGCGGTGGCGATCGACGGCCTGCGAACTTCTCGAGCTTGTCCCGAGCAGGATCTCCTCGAGCTCGGACTCCTTCTCGATGTAGCGCTCCTGCCTGCCCTGCGTGACCTTGTACAGGGGCGGCTTGGCGATGTACATGTGGCCGGCGTCGATCAGCTCGGGCATCTCGCGGAACAGCAGCGTCAGCGCGAGCGTGCGGATGTGCGCGCCGTCGACGTCGGCGTCGGTCATGAGGATGATCTTGTGGTAGCGCAGCGCCTCGAGGTCGAACTCGTCGCGCACGCCCGTGCCGATCGCCGTGATCAGCGCCTGGATCTCCTCGTTCTTGAGCACCTTGTCGATGCGGCTCTTCTCGACGTTGAGGATCTTGCCGCGCAGCGGCAGCACCGCCTGGGTGTTGCGATCGCGGCCCTGCTTGGCCGAGCCGCCGGCGGAGTCGCCCTCGACGATGAACAGCTCGGCCAGGAACGGGTCGCGCACCGAGCAGTCGGCAAGCTTGCCGGGCAGTCCGACGCCGCCGAGGATCCCCTTGCGGCGCGTGAGGTCGCGCGCCTTGCGCGCGGCGGCGCGGGCCTGGGCGGCCGAGATCGCCTTGTTGACGATCGCCCGGCCCTCCGTCGGGTGCTCCTCGAGGTACTCGGCCAGGCCGCGGTTGACGACCTGCTGGACAAGGCCCTCCATGCCCGGGTTGCCGAGCTTGGTCTTGGTCTGGCCCTCGAACTGCGGCTCGGACAGCTTCACCGAGATGACCGCGGTCAGGCCCTCGCGCACGTCCTCGCCGCGACAGGTTCGTCGTCCTTCTCGCTTGCAGGCGCTGCTGCTCGCGCGCGAAGTTGTTCAGCGTGCGCGTCAGCGCCGAGCGGAAGCCCGACAGGTGCGAGCCGCCCTCGTGCGTGTTGATGTTGTTGGCGAACGAGTGGATCGACTCCTGGTAGGTCGTGTTCCACTGCATCGCCACCTCGACGGCGCCCTCCTCGGACTCGGCCGAGAAGTAGATGACGTCCTTGGTGATGGGGTCCTTGGTCTCGTTCATGTACGCCACGAAGTCCGCGATGCCGCCGTCGTACTGGAACTGGACGCGCTTGCCCTCGCCGCGCTCGTCGGTGAGCGTGATCCGCAGCCCCGCGGTCAGGAACGCGGTCTCGCGCAGACGCTGCTCGAGCGTGCCGAAGTCGTACTCGACCGTCTCGAAGATGTCGGCGTCGGGCTGGAACGTGATCGTCGTGCCCGTGTCCTTGGTCGCCTCGCCCTTGGCGATCGGGCCCTGCGGGGCGCCGCGTACGTAGGACTGCGTCCAGGTGAAGCCGTCGCGCTTGACCGTGGCCGTCAACGACTCCGACAGCGCGTTGACGACGGACACGCCGACGCCGTGCAGGCCGCCGGAGACCTTGTAGCCGCCACCATCGCCGAACTTGCCGCCCGCGTGCAGGACGGTGAGCACGACCTCAAGCGCAGACTTGCCCTCCTTCTCCATCGACCGCGACCGGGATGCCGCGGCCGTCGTCGACGTTGGTGATCGAGTTGTCGGGATGGATCGTGACGTCGACCGTCGTGGCGTGGTTGGCCAGCGCCTCGTCGACCGAGTTGTCGACCACCTCATAGACGAGATGGTGCAGGCCGCGTACACCGGTCGAGCCGATGTACATGCCCGGCCGCTTGCGCACGGCTTCGAGGCCCTCGAGGACGGTGATGTCCTGGGCGTCGTAGCTGCTCGCGGGCTTGGGATCGTCAGCGGCCAAAGTGCCTCCGTTTACGCGACAACGCCCCGGTCGCGCTATCGCCTGCGGCGGCCCGGGGCGAGAAAAAGTAGTTGACAGAAGAATAGCACAGGCGGGGGTCGGAAGCCGCCCATCAGCACCCCTTTATGCCCTGCAAATACGCCCTTTCCGGGCCCCTCAGCGGGGGGTCGAGGTGGTGCGGATCTGCCGCACGACCTCCTCCCCCAGCGCCGCGTTGAGCCGGGCGGTCAGCTCGACCCCCATGAGCGTGATCTCCTGCGCCCACACCGACTGGCGACACAGCACGGTCAGCACGCCCGCACGCTCGCGCAGCGGCTCGGCGTGCTCGGCGATCACCGCCCCCACGGCGTCCGCCCACACCGACTGGATGCGCGCCAGCGGCGTCAGCGGCGCCACGGAGCTGGCCAGCCGGCCGAGCGCCTCGTCCAGCGGACGCGGTCCGCGGCGGCGCACGGCTAGGCCACCTCCCGCAGCGCCGGCCCGTCAGGCTCCAGCCGACTCTCGGCCACCGCCACGCGCGTGACGTCCGCGGCGGCGGCGCCCGGGACGAACGACAGGTCGGTCGTCGTGATGACCGTCTGGCCGTGACGGGCGATGCGCTCGGCCAGCCGCCCGCGACGGTCGGGATCCAGCTCGCTCATGACGTCGTCCAGCAGCAGCAGCGGAACCGAGGCCCGCACCTGCGCCAGCGCCTCGCGCTCGGCCAGCAGCAGCGCCAGCAGCCCCAGGCGCTGCTCGCCCTGCGAGCCGAAGGCGCGCAACTCACGTCCGTCGCGCTCGAGCAGCAGGTCGTCGCGATGCGGTCCGTGGCCGGTGAAGCCGCGCTCCAGGTCGCCCTCGGTGCGCTCAGCCAGCTCGCCGGCCAACTCCTCCGCGCTCGTCGCGCGCGTGCGCGGCCGGAAGCGCAGCGAGGCCTCACCGGCCAGCCCCAGCTCGCCGGCCAACAGCCCGAACAGCTCCGCGATGCGCTCCACCGCGGCCGCGCGATCGTCGCGCAGCGCGATGCCGTGGCGGGCCACCTCGGCGTCCCAGGCCGGCAGCGAGGACCGCGACGCGCGCCCGGCGCGGATGCGCCCCAGCAGCGCGTTGCGCTGCGCCAGCGCCGCGTTGTAGGCGCGTCGCGTGTCGGCCCGCGCGGGCCACAGCGCGGCCACCAACTGATCGAGGTGAGCGCGGCGCAGCGAGGGCGCCCCCTTGACCAGCTCCAGCCGGTCGGGCAGGAAGACCGACACCAGCGGACGCGCGCTCACGTCGACCAGGCGATCGACGGGCGCACCGTCGGCCCGCAGTCGCTTCGCCTCCCCCGGCTGGAAGCCGACGCTCAGCGAGTGCGCGCCGTCCTCATCGCGTCCCTCGACCTCGACCCGCGCGGCCGCGGCGCCGAAGCGCACCAACTCCCGCTCGTTGCTGGTGCGGCAGGAGCGGCCGGTGCACCCGAAGTACAGCCCCTCCAGGAGGTTGGTCTTGCCTGCGCCGTTCCGTCCATGCAGGACCGTCACGCCGGCGCCCAGCTCCAGGTCGGCCGCCACATAGGAGCGGAAGTCGCGCAGGCGCAGGCGCGTGACGTTCACACGTTGAGGCGGATCGGCATGATGAGGTACAGGAAGCCGCTGCCGTCCGCGGACTCGATCAGGCCGGGGCGCAGCGGGCTGATGAGCTTGAGGACGAGGTCTCCGCTCTCCACGCTCTCGAGGCCGTCGCGCAGGAATTCCGGGTTGAAGCCGATCTCGAACGGCTCGCCGGAGAAGGCGATCGGCAGCGTCTCGCTGGCCTCGCCGACGTCCGGCGTCTGCGCCGACACCGTGACCTCGCCCTCGCTGAAGCCCAGGCGCAGCGGCGCGTTCTTCTGCGCCAGCAGGCTGATGCGCCGCACGACGTCGGTCAGCTCGCCCCCGGCGATGCGCAGCTCGTGCTCGTAGGCGTCGGGCAGCAACTGGCGGAAGTTGGGGAACTGGCCGTCGATCAGGCGCGACGACAGCACGGCACCCCCGGCCTGGAAGACGATCTGGTTGGCGCGCACGCCGACGGTCAGCAGCGGCGCTTCGCCCTCCTCTCCCCCACCGGCCGGCACCAGCCGCACGAGCTCCTGTAGCGCGCGAGCCGGGACGTTGGCCTCGAACGAGCCGTCCAGCTCGCGGTCCAGCGGCGTCTCCTTCACCGACAGGCGGTAGGAGTCCGTCGCGACCATCCGCAGGTCACGGCCCGAGGCCGACACGAGGATGCCGGTGAGGATCGGCCGCGTCTCATCGCGCGAGGCCGATCGCGCCACACGCGAGATGGTCTCCACGAAGGCCACGGCGGGCACCTCGACGATCGCGTCGCCGCCCGGCTCGGGCAGCGGCGGGAAGTCCTCAGAGCGCAGCGTGCGGATGTGGAACGTGGCCGAGCCCGACTTGATCTCGACGTCCTGGTCGGCCGGGCGCAGCTCCAGCGAGACCTGCGCCGCGGGCAGCGCGCGCACGACGTCGAGCGTCAGTCGCGCCGGCAGCACGGTCGTGCCGGGACGCTGGACCTCGGCGGTCAGCGGCACGCGCAGCGCGACCTCCATGTCGGTGGCACGCAGCTCGACGGCGTCGTCGGTGACCGCCACCTGGACACCCGAGAGGGCTTGGACGGCACTGCGGGTCGACGCCACGCGGGAGACCGTCTGCAGCTGCGCCAACAGATCGGCACTCGAGCAGGAGATCTTCACGATGAATGCCTCTCGGTGGGGATCGATGTCATAGGGCCGGTGGAGATGTGGACAGCGGGGGTGAATGTCCGATGACCATCGCGTGGATGGCACGGGATGACCGGTGGACAGGCTGTGGGCGGACGGTGGAGCATCGCACGTCCGGCGGTCGTCATGAGCGGCTGCGCAAGCGCTCGGTCAAGTCCCGAACCACGTCGTTGGCCTCGGGGTCAGATGCCATCCGCTCGGCCGTGCGCTTGCACGCATGCATGACGGTGGTGTGGTCGCGATTGCCAAAGGCCCGGCCGATGGCCGGGAGGGTCTGGTCGGTGAGCTCGCGCGCGAGGTACATCGCGACCTGGCGCGGCCAGGCCAGGCGCTGGACGCGCGCGCTGGAGAGGAGATCGTCGAGCGAGATGTCGAAGGCGGCACAGGTGGCCGCCTGGACCTCGTCGATGGAGCGGCGCACCTGGCGCTGCTGGCGATAGAGCCCATCGAGGACCTCGTGGGCCAGCGCCGCGTCGAGCGCCCGGCCGGTCAGCGAGGCGAAGGCGACCACCCGGATGAGCGCGCCTTCCAGAACGCGGATGTTGTCGGTGATGCGGTCGGCGATCACATCGAGGGCGCTGTCGTCGGCCAGCTCGAGGCCGTCGTGCCGGGCGCGCTTGCGCAGGATCGTCAGGCGCGTGGCCCGGTCGGGGGCGCGGATGTCGGTCAGCAGGCCGGCCTCGAAGCGCTCGCGCAGGCGCGCCTCGAGCGCCTCGAGGTCGCGCGGCATGCGGTCGCAGGTGAGGACGAGTTGGCTGCCGGTGTCGTGCAGCGCGTTGAAGGTGTGGAAGAACTCCTCCTCGGTCTTGGCCTTGGAGGCGAGGAACTGGACGTCGTCGATGAGCAGCACGTCGACGTGGCGGAAGCGGGACTTGAATGCGTCGACGTTGCCGCGCTGGAGCGCGGCCACGAACTCGCTGGTGAAGGACTCGCCCGTCGCATAGCGGACGGTCAGCCCGCCGCCATAGGCGCGCACGTAGTTGCCGATCGCGTGGAGAAGGTGCGTCTTGCCGTTGCCGGGCGGGCCGTAGATGAACAGCGGGTTGTAGGCCTGGCCGGGCATCTCGGCCACGGCGAGCGCGGCGGCGTGGGCCAGGCGGTTGGCGTCGCCGATGACGAACTGGTCGAAGGTGAGCTTGGGCTGAAACGGCGGGTCGCTGGGCTCGCTCGGCTCGTGGTGGGCGGAATCGGCTGCGGGACGGGCGGTGCTGCCGCGTCGGGGCCGGTGGGCGCGCGGGCTGCCGGCGACGACGACCTCGACCACGACCCGGTCGCCGAGGACGCTGTGGACGGCCGTCTGCATGACGCGGCCGTAGCGGCCCGTGGCCCAGCTGCGGCGGCGGTCGTCGGGAGCGGCGAGCACGAGGACCTCGTCGGTCAGCTCGAGAGGCTGGAGCGGCTCGATCCAGAGGGCGTAGGTCGAGGCGGGGACGGTGCGCCGCAGGTGGTCGAGGACGGCGGGCCAGGCGTGTTCGAGCGATGCGGTCACAGACAGGGGAGGTCCTGCTCCTCCGAGCACGTGGGGCGGACCGATTGTGAGGCGAAGCCGACGTGCGTCCTGCTCCGTCCAGCGACGGTATCAACAGGTTGGCGCGGTGGCCGGATGCGCGCGGCCGGGAAGGGCGCAAATGCCGCGGAAATCCGCGATCCGTCCGTCAGGTGTGCTGTGGACGGAGTGTGGAGAATGGTGTGGATGGCGGACGCGGTAGACTGCGGCGCCCATGAAGCGCACCTACCAGCCCAAGAAGCGCAAGCGCGCCCGCACGCACGGGTTTCGTGCCCGCATGCAGACGCGCGCCGGCCGCGCCGTCCTGAAGCGCCGCCGGTCCAAGGGGCGCAAGCGCCTCACCGTCTGACCGTGACCGGGCGCGCCAAGCGCGGCCGCCTCACCCGGAGCGCGGACTTCGAGCGGGTGTACCGCCAGGGGCGCTCCCACGGCAATCGGTACTTCGTGCTCTACGCCTTTCCCCGCTCGGGGGAGGGCGAGTCCCGCCTGGGCGTGTCGGTGTCGCGCAAGGTCGGCGGCGCCGTGGAGCGCAACCGCGTCAAGCGCCTTCTGCGCGAGGCGGTGGGGACGGCGGAGCTGACGCTGCCCGCCGGCGTGGACGTCGTGGTGGTCGCGCGCCCCGACGCCCGTGAGCTCGCCGAGCGCGAGGGCCTCAGCGGCGTGCGCGCCGCTCTGGAGGAGCTCGTCGAGAAGGCGGGGACGCCGGGATCCGCATGAGCCGCATCGCCCGCAATGTCGTGGTGGCTCCGATCCGCGTCTACCAGCGCGTGATCTCTCCGCTGCTGCCGCGGCGCTGCAAGTACCACCCCACGTGTTCGGCCTATGCCGTCGACGCGGTGCGCGAGTTCGGCATACTGCGGGGCCTCGTGCTCGCCGGATGGCGGCTCTTGCGCTGCAACCCGTGGTCGCACGGCGGTTATGACCCCGTCGAGGACCAGCGGTTGTTCGCGACGCCCAGCCACGCGCGCCACGAGACCTGAGACATGCCGATCTTCGCCAACATCCTCCAGCCCCTCATCGACGTCTTCGAGTGGGTTCTCGTCAACGTCATGCACGACGCGATCGGCCTCTCGTGGGGCTGGTCGATCGTCGGTCTGACCATCGTCGTGCGCGCCGCGCTGCTGCCGCTCGCGATCCGCCAGTACAAGTCGATGAAGGCGCTGCAGCGCCACGCCCCGGAGCTGCAGAAGCTGCGCGAGAAGTACAAGGACAACAAGGAGCGCCTCAACCAGGAGATGATGCGCTTCTACCAGGAGAACAAGGTCAACCCGTTCGGTGCCTGCCTTCCCCTGGTCTTCCAGCTGCCGGTCTTCATCTCGCTGTTCTACATGCTGCGCCACGACCTGCGGTTGGACATCTGTCCCACGCTGGCCAACGGCAGCGTCAACCCGGCCAACAACCCGCAGCCGTGCGGCGACATCCCGGCCGCGCACTTCCTGGGCATCCCCGACATCACGTCGAAGGCCGGCGGCACGACGCTGGTCATCCTGATCCTGCTCTACGTGGGCACGCAGTTGATCTCGACGCTGATCATGGCCCAGCCGACGATGGACAAGAACCAGCGCTACCTGATGCTGGCGCTGCCGGTCATCTTCGTCCCGTTCGTCATCAACTTCCCCGCCGGCCTGCTGGTCTACTGGATCACCACGAACGTCTGGACGCTGGCCCAGCAGTTCACGATCCGCGAGACGCTCGGACGACGCTGGGACCGCCAGTTCGAAGCCGAGAAGGCGGCGAAGGCCGCCGCCGCGGAGGCCGCGGGCGGCAAGCGCCGGCCCGACGGCGGATCGACGGGCGCGGCAGACGGTCTGCCGGCTCCTGAAGGTGGCTCCAACGGCGGCGCCGCGACTGCTCCGTCGGGCGTGTTCGGGCGGATCATGGCCCGGGCCAGCGAGGCGCAGAAGACCCAGCAGGAGAAGGCGTCGGGCGAGCCGGCGGCCGCGGACGGCGCGGACGACACCTCCGCCCCCCGCCGGCCGTCGGGGCCGCCGCCGTCGGCGCGCAAGAAGAAGAAGCGATCGGGGCGACGGCGATGAGCACACACGAGGAGATCGAGGACGCGGTCGGCGACCTGCTGGAGTTGGTCGCCGAGGCACTGGGCCTGGAGGCCGAGATCGAGGTCGACAGCGAGGGGGACACGGTCACCGGGGCGCTGGTGGGCGACGACCTCGGCCTGTTCATCGGCCGCCATGGGCAGACGATCGACGCGGTGCAGCACCTCGCCCAGCGGATGGTCTTCAAGGGCGCTCCGAGCGACGTGCGCATCGTCATCGACGCGGCGGGCTACCGCGAGCGACGGGCATCGGCACTGCGGCGCCAGGCCGACGAGGCCGCCGATGAGGCGCTGCGCTCCAGCCGCGCGGTCGCGTTGGACGCGATGGTGGCCAGCGAGCGTCGCCTGGTGCACGAGCACCTGCGTGAGCGGGGTGACGTGGAGACGTACTCCGAGGGCAACGAGCCCGATCGGCACCTGGTCGTCGCGCCCGCGCCGGCCGACTGAGCACCGCTCCCGGCGGGCGCCTGTTTCACGTGTCTCCTGACGGTGAAACACTGTCGCGCTGATGCCGCACCTCGACGACTTCGACGAGGGCCTGTTCGTGGGCGTGCTCGTCGGGGAGGGCCACTTCGGTGGCGATGGCCGCCAGCCGCAGGTCACCCTGCGCATGCATACACGTCATGAGGCCCTGTTCGAGTGGCTGATGGCCCGCTTCCCGCGGACGAAGCTGTACGGGCCCTACCACCACGGCGGCCGGTCGTACTACCAGTGGATGGCCCGGGGTCGGGCACTGGTGGAGGACGTGCTGCCGGTGTTGGATGCCCGTCTGAGCCCGTCGATCGATGCCTACGCCGCGCGGCGGTATGGCGAGATGCTCGAGCGCTACGGGGACGTGATCGCCCGCGAGCGCGAGCGGATCGCGCGCCTGGCGTGACGGGGTCGCCCGCCCGCCCGCCCCGTGTTGTTTCACCGTCAGGACACACGTGAAACGTCAACGGCGTGCCCGACCTCGACGAGCGCGTCGATGGCCTCCCCGAGCGCCGCGTGCCGCACCAGCACGACGTCGGTGTCGTCGGTGCTGAGCGCGAAGATGGACACGCCGGCCTCGGCCAGTGGTTCGGCCACGGCCAGCAGGACCCCGTGAGCGAGAAGTCCAGCGGGCCCTCGACCTCCAGGGCGATCTGTGCGTCCTCACGGGTTTCCCCGCTGGGGACGTGGTTGCTGGCGCAGACGACGCCGAACTCATTCGCCGCGGCGGATGGCCACGGCGAGGCACTCGCCGGAGAAGACCCAGGCGGGCGGTGGAGCGCCGGCGGGGAGCCGGACGACGCTGAGCGCGCCTGGGAGGACGCGGAGCCGGAGCGAGGGGGTCATGGCCCGAGCCTGCCACGATGCGCGCCGATGAGCGAACCTGACTGGCACGCGGCGCTGGCCGAGACGCTGGCCGCACATGGACTCGAGACGGCGGTGGTCCCGCGCCTGGCCGCGCTGCTGGAGCTGCTGCGCGACGACCCGACGGCGCCCACCAGCGTCACCGACCCCGCCGCCGCGGTCGCCGCCCACATCACCGACTCGCTCGACGGGCTGGCCGTGCCGGCCGTGCGCGCCGCGCAGCGGATCGCCGACCTCGGTGCGGGCGCGGGGTTCCCGGGCCTCCCGCTCGCCGTCGCGCTCCCGCAGGCGCGCGTCGACCTGGTCGAGAGCCTGTCGCGCAAATGCGCGTTCCTCGAGCGCGCGATCGCCGCGGCCGCGGCCGCGAACGCCCACGTGGCCTGCGCGCGGGCGGAGTCGTGGGACCAGCGCGATCTGGACGTCGTCGTGGCTCGTGCCGTCGCGCCGTTGAACGTGCTCGTCGAGTACGCCGCGCCGCTGCTGCGCTCCGGCGGGACGCTGGTTGCCTGGAAGGGACGGCCGAGCGAGGGTGAGGAGGCCGATGCCGCCGCCGCGGCGGGTACCGTTGGCCTCGAGATGGAGGAGCCCATCGTCCTACCGGGGCGTCCGGGCGCCGAGCACCGGGTGCTCTACCTCTACTCGAAGGTGCGACCGACGCCGTCGCGCTTCCCGCGGCGACCGGGAATCGCCCGCAAGCGGCCGCTCTCAGCCTGAGGTCGAGCGTTCGTTCGCGAACGAATCGGGTCGCAGAGGACCCAGCGCCGACCGGGGCGCCCGGTACCGTGGGGCGGGCAATGGGTGAGATCTACGCGGTGGCCAACCAGAAGGGCGGCGTCGGCAAGACGACGACCGCGGTGAACCTCGCCGCCTGCATGGCCGAGGCCGGCTATCCCGCGCTGCTGGTCGACATCGACCCGCAGGCCAACGCCACCGTGGGGCTGGGCCTGGCCAAGGACCTGCAGCCCAGCATCTACGACGTCCTGGCCGGCAGCGCCGGTGTCGGCGACGCCCTGCGCCCGACCGACATCCCCGGCCTCATGGTCCTGCCCGCCAGCGGCGACCTGGCCGGGGCCAACATGGAGCTGCCCCGCCTGGAGGGCTCCGAGACGCGGCTGCGCGATGCGCTGGCCGAGGTGCGCGACCGGTTCGGGCTGATCCTCATCGACTGCCCGCCGTCGCTGGGCCCGCTGACCGTCAACGCGCTCGTCGCAGCCGATCGCGTGCTGATCCCGGTGCAGACGGAGTACTTCGCCCTGGAGGGTCTCGCCGGCCTGCTCGACACGCTCACGCTGATCCAGCGCGAGCTCAACCCGCGCCTGACGATCGGCGGCATGCTGCTGACCATGCACGACGGGCGCACGCGCCTGGCCCGCGACGTCGAGGCCGAGGTGCGCGAGCACTTCCCGTCGCTGGTCTTCGACACGGTCATCCCGCGCAACGTGCGCATCGGCGAGGCGCCCAGCTACGGGCGCCCGGTGATCCACCACGACCCGCACTGCGTCGGCTCGGATGCCTACTTCGAGCTCGCCAAGGAGGTCGCGGCGCGTGCCTGAGGAGCCCGTGCGCGACGCGCTGGCGCGCGACATCCGCAGTCGCAGCCGCAGTGGCTCGGGGCGCGGCATGGGCCGGGGACTGTCGGCGATCCTGTCGGTCAGCCCCCCGCAGGAGCCTGACGACGCCACGGCGCCCGCTCCCACGGGCGATGCGTCCGGCGCCCTGGCTGACGAGCTGCGCGAGCTGCCCGTCGCGCTGATCGCGCCGAACCCCAGGCAGCCGCGGCGGCGCTTCGAGCAGGAGCCGCTGCAGGCTCTGGCGGACTCGATGCGCGAGCGCGGCGTCCTGCAGCCGGTGCTGGTGCGCCCCGTCGAGGGCGACCGCTACGAGCTGGTGGCCGGCGAGCGGCGTTGGCGGGCGGCGCAGCTGGCCGAGCTGGAGCAGATTCCCGCCCTGATCCGCCCGCGCGACGACGCCGAGACGCTCGAGGCCGCCCTGATCGAGAACATGGCCCGCGAGGACCTCAACCCGGTGGAGGAGGCGCGCGCATGCGCGGCCCTGGTCGAGGAGCTGGGTCTGACGCGCGAGGAGGTCGGCCGCCGCGTGGGCCGCTCGCGGGTGGCCGTGTCGAACCTCCTGCGCCTGCTCGACCTGCCCGACGAGGCGCTCGAGCTGCTGGAGGCCGGAGACCTCAGCGAGGGGCATGGGCGCGCCCTGCTGCTGGCCGAGGATCACGCCGATCGCCGCTCGCTGGCCCGCAGCGCGGCCACCGAAGGCTGGTCGGTGCGGGTGCTGGAGGCCAGGGCACGCGAGGCCGGTCAGCGCCGTCCGGAGACGGCCGCCGCCCCGCGCCGCCCGTCCGGCCCGCGCGTGCATCCCGACCAGGCCGCAGCCGCTCGCGAGATCGCCGATGCGCTCAGCACCGCGCTGGGCCACGACGTCTACGTGCACCCGCACGGCGACGGCTACCGCGCGGAGCTGCGCCTGGACTCGCTCGACGCGGCGCTGGCGCTGGCGCGCACGATCGGCACCTGAGCGCCCACCGGGCGAGCCAACGGCGGTCGCTATCATTCCCCGCCGCGGGCGATTAGCTCAGTCGGTTAGAGCGCTTCTCTGATAAGGAAGAGGTCCCAGGTTCGAATCCTGGATCGCCCACTCTCCCGCCCCGGCCTGGCCGGGGCGTTGTCGTTGTGAGACCGGGTGCGAGCAGAGCGCTCGCGTGGCTCAGCCGCCGTTGGAGCCGACCGCCTCGCGCAGCCGCGCGAGCGCGTCATTGGCGTTGTCGGGCACCAGGTCCGACAGCGACGTGAGCGCGTCGCGCACCCGCTGGTCGGCGCTGTCAAGCGCCGAGCGCGCCTGGTCGACGGCCTGCTGGTCGTTGTTGTCGACCGCCTTGCGCAGCGCCGCTGCCGCGTCGGACAGCCGCTGGTCGGCCGTGGCGAGCGGGTCGCCGGCGGAGGCGGGCAGCTGGTCGGAGGCCTGCTGGGCGAGCCGGTCGGCCCGTTGCTGTAGGTCCTGGAGCTGCGCGCGCACGTCGTCGGATGCCGCGCCCGGGTCGCTGGCGACCTGGTCGGCGGTCTGGGCGATCTGGTCGCGCACGTCGGCCGTGTCGGAGGCGATGCTGCCAGCCGCGTCGCGCGCCTGCTGCGTGCTGGTGGGCACGTCGGAGGTTCCGCATGCGGTCAGCCCACCGATGACCGCGATGAGGAGGGCGGAGAGCGCGATGCGTTTCATACCCACCGACTGCCCGGCTGAAGGCCCGCGATCCCTGGGCTGTCTGGCGTCGGACCGCCGCGCAGACGCCACGCGCCCCGGCCGGGTCGGCGGCCGGGGCGCGGACTTGGGGGAGAGCCGGAGAGAGCCAGCGCGATGGCGACGGCCCCCGCTCCGGCGTGGCGACCGCTGCCGCGGTCAGCGCCACGGTCCAGGAAGGACGGACGAGACGCTACGGCGGGCGAGGCGAAACCGCATCCGCGATGCCCCGCGACGCGGTCCGTAGAAGCCCGCAGATCGTCCGCCGGGTGTCGGTCCTCAGCAGCTGGGAGACGAGCGCGGACAGCACCGAGAAGGCGCCCACCGCCGGCCGGCTCCGCCAGCACGATCAGCGCGCACATCTGCGCGACGCGCTCGCCGGGCGGCTGCGCCTCGCAGCGAGCTGAGCATCTCGCGTGGCGCGACCATCTGGGCGTGGACGGCCGCCGAGCCGGGGCGACGAGAGGATCGTCGCCACGACGACGTGCTGGATCGCTGCCTCGCCCGGCCCGGCCCGCAGTCGCGTTCCGGGCGAGTACGGCTCAGGCGAGGGCGACCACGCGGTCGAAGACCGGGGGCAGCGAGCGCTCGTGCGTGACGACGAGCACGCCGCGATCGCCCGCCAGTGCGTCCAGGTCGGCGAGGAACGCCTCGGCACCCTCGCGGCGTCGAGGTGCGCGGTCGGCTCGTCGAGGACCAGGACGCGCCCGCCGGCCAGCAGCGCTCGGGCCAGCCGATCGCGGGCCGCTCACCGCCGGACACGTGTGGCGCCGCCCTCGCCCAGGGGTGTCGAGCCCATCGGGCAGCGCGGCCACCCAGTCACCGCGCCCGACCTGCTCAAGCGCGGCCAGCAGCGTCGCGTCGTCGGCCTGCGGCGCGGCCAGGCGCAGGTTCTCGCGCAGGGTGGTGGCCGAACACGTGGGGGTCCTCGTCGACGAGCCCGACCGTCCGGCGCACGTCGTCGGGATCGAGGTCGCGCAGGTCGACCCCGCCGATCGTCACGCGGCCGACATCCGGATCACGGAAACGGACCAGCAGGTCCGCAAGCGTGGTCTTGCCGACGCCGCTGGTCTCGACAAGCGCGACGCGCTCGCCCGGCGCCACCCGCACGTCGGCGCCCTCGAGGACCCACGGGCCGTCGTCGCCGAAGCGCACCCAGGCGTCCTCGACGACCAGTGCGCCGTTGGCCGGCAGCGGGCGGGGGACGCGCTCGCAGTCCACGGGCGGCGCCTGCTGCTCGACCTCCTGCAGCCGCGTGGCAGCGGCGGCGCAGGCCGACAGTCGCTGCGCCGCGGCGGGCAGCGGGGCGACGGCCTCGAAGGCGGCCATGGCCAGCAGCGCGACCGCGGCCAGCAGCACGCCGTCGAGCGCGCCGCCATGGACCGCGGCGTCGCCACGGCGAGCACGGCGACCGCGGCGCCGCCGGCCAGCATGGCTCCCAGCGCCGTCGCGACCGCACCGGCCAGCGCGTCGCGGCGGGCCAGGCGTCGCAGTGCTCGGTCGGCGTCGTGCAGGCGCTGGACGCGCTCGCCGCCACGCCCGAAGGCGATCAGCTCCGCGCCGCCCTCGGCCAGCTCGACCACGTCCACGGCCAGGTCGGCGCGCGCGGCCGACTGGCGCCGGCCCGCCGAACGGGCGAGCGCACCGGTCAGCAGCGGCAGACCGACGCCACCGGCGACGAGGAAGGCGGCCACCACGAGCCCGGCGGCAGGAAGGATGACGCCGGCCGCCAGCACGGCGGCCGCCCCGCACACGGCGGCGACGATCGGCGGCGCGAGCGCGCGCAGGTACAGGTCCTGCAGCGTGTCGACATCGGCCACGAAGCGGCTGAGGAGATCTCCGCGGGCGATCGGCGTGCCGGGCACAAGCGGCGCGACGGCCCGGAAGAAGCGCACCCGCAGCTGGGCCAGCGCGCGGAAGGCGACATCGTGGAAGGCCAGGCGCTCCAGGTAGCGCAGCACGGCGCGCGACAGCGCCAGCGCACGCACGCACACGATCGCCACGCTCAGGGCCAGGACCGGCGGGCGCAGCGCTGCGTGCGAGATCAGCGCGCCCGACACGGCCAGCAGGGCGATCGCGGCCAGCACGGCACCGGCCGACAGCGCTACGGAGGTGGCAAAGCGCCCGCGCGCCGGCGGGGCGACCCTCAGGACGGCACGCACGCCGCTCATCAGGCCGCCACCGCCAGGCGCGGCGCGGCGCGGCCGGGGACCCACCGCCCGCCGCGCAGCTCGAGGATCCGGTCGGCGCGCCGCGCCAGATCCGGATCATGGGTGATCAGGAGCGTCGTCCGACCGGCGGCCGCGGCGACCAGCCCGTCGGCCACGCGCGCCGCGGTGGCGGCGTCCAGCGAGGCGGTCGGCTCGTCGAGGAATCAGCAGCGGGGCCTCACGCACCAGCGCCCGCGCCACCACCAGCCGCTGCGCCTGCCCGGCCGAGAGCGCGCGCCCGCCATCGCCGACCCGCGTGGCCAGGCCGTCGGGCAGGGCGCGCACGAAGCCGTCGGCGTCGACGGCCTCCAGCGCGCGCCACAGCGTGGCCTCGTCAGCCTTTCCTCGCGGCCGAGGCGCAGGTTCTCGGCCACCGTGCCGCGGAACAGGCGGCCGCGCTGCGGCGCCCACGCGATCCGGGCGCGCCACGCGTCGGGATCCACGTCGCGCAGATCCGTCCCGGCGCAGCTGATGGCGCCCGCGTCCGGATCGGCCATGCGCAGCAGCAGGCTGGCCAGCGTGCTCTTGCCGACGCCGCTGGCCCCGACGACGGCAACGAGCTCGCCCGGCGCCAGCACGAGCGAGAGCCCGTCGAGCGCGGCCGTCTCGGCGCCCGCGTGGGTGAAGCGCACGTCATCGACGACCAGCGGGGCCAGCGCCGGGTCGGGCGTGTCGGCGGGCGCCGCCGGCCGCGTCACCGGGCTGGGCGCGTCGAGCACGGCGAAGATCCGTTCGGCGGCCGCCAGCCCGTCGGCGCTGGCGTGGTGCTGCTGGCCCATCGCCCGCAGCGGCGCGTACAGCTCCGGGGCCAGCAGCAGGACCGCCAGGCCGACGGCCAGGGTCAGGTGCCCGCCCGCCAGCTGGATCCCGACCGTCGCGGCGACCAGGGCGGTGCCCAGCATGGCCAGCGCCTCCAGCACGAAGGCCGACAGGAAGGCCACCCGGAGCGTGCGCATGGTCTCGCGTCGGTAGCGATCGCCGATCGTGGCCAGCGTCGCCTCCTGGGCCTGCTCGCGGCCGAACGCCCGCAGCGTGCGCAGGCCGCGCACGACGTCGACGAAGTGGCTGCCCAGCAGCGCCAGCGTGCGCTCGCGCCGGCGGACGTCGTCGCGCGCCTTGAGGCCCACGAGGACCATGAACACGATCAGCAGCGGGACGGTCACGGCGAGGATCAGCCCGGCGGCGAGGTCGTGCGGGACGACCCAGGCCAGCACCGCGATCGGCACGAGCGCGGACAGCACGACCTGGGGCAGGTAGCGGGCGAAGAACGCCTCGAGCGCCTCGACGCCCTGGACCACCGCGGTGGCCAGCTCGCCGGCGCGCTCGCCGGGCAGCCCGCGCGGGCGCGCCTCGACCAGCCGCTGAGCGAGCCGCTCGCGCAGCTCGCTCATGACCGCCAGCGCGGCGAAGCGCCCGGCCGCGTCGAACGCGCCGGCCACGACGCCGCGCGCGGCGACGACCGCAGCCAGCACGACGAGCGTCGCGCCGACGCCGGCCAGCGTGCCCTGGTGCAGGAAGACCCGGTCGACGACGCGGGCCAGCAGCACGGCCTGGGCGACCACGAGGGCCGCGCCGGCCGCGCCGATCACGCCGGCGATGGCCAGCGGACGGCGGGCCGCGCGCGTCTCGCGCAGCAGTCGGCGGGCGACGGGATCCATCAGTCGTCGACCGTCAGGCGCTTGCGAAAGACCCAGTAGGTCCAGCCCTGGTAGAGCAGCACGAGCGGCACGAGCAGGATCGCCACGCCGGTCATCACCTTCAGCGTGTAGTCGCCCGAGGCCGCGGCGTGCAGGGTGATCGAGTAGTCCGGGTTGGTGGACGAGATCAGCACGTGCGGGAACAGCTGGACGAACCAGGAGGCGACGAGCAGCGCGATCGCGCCGGCGGTCGCGCCGAACGACCAGCCGGGCACCCGCGCCGCGGCCGCGGCCGCCAGCAGCACGACCGCGCCGCCGGCCAGGACGATGGTCGCCGCGTCGGCGCCGTCGAGCGCGGTCCACAGGACCCAGGCGGCCAGCGCGACCACCGCGGCGGGCGCCAGCACGCGCCGCGCATCCACGGCCCGCCTGTGCACCTCGCCCGAGGTCTTGAGGCACAGGAACGTCGCGCCGTGGGCCAGGAACAGCAGCAGCGTGGCCACGCCGCCGAGCAGGGCGTAGGGCCCGAGCAGGTTCCACAGCTCGCCGGTCGGCTCGCCCTGGGCGTCGATCGGGATGCCGTGGATGATGTTGGCCCAGGCCACGCCCCACAGCAGCGCCGGCAGCGCGGAGCCGACGATCGCCGCCCACTCCCAGGCGGTGCGCCAGCGCGGATCGTCGTGCTTGCCCCAGAACTCGAACGCGACGTTGCGGACGATCAGCGACAGCAGCACGAGGAACAGGGCCAGATAGGCGCCGCTGAACAGCGTCGCGTACCAGCCGGGGAAGGCGGCGAAGGTGGCCCCGCCCGCGACGAGCAGCCACACCTCGTTGCCATCCCACAGCGGGCCGATCGAGCGCAGCACCATGCCGCGCTCCTGCTGGGTGCGGCCGACGGTGCGCAGCAGCGCGCCGACGCCGAAGTCGAAGCCCTCGAGGACCAGGTAGCCGGTCCACAGGACGCCGATCAGGACGAACCAGATGGTCTCAAGCGTTGTGTGGGTCATGTCAGTAGGCCAGGGCGATGTCGTCGGTGGTCGATCCGGGTTCGTGCGTGCCGCCGCCGGGCGGCTCGCCCGGGCCGGCCTTCACGGCGCGGCTGATGAGCCAGACGGCCACGCCGGCCAGCAGGGCGTAGATGGCGCTGAAGCCGATCAGCGTGATGGCGATCTCGGCGCTGGAGACGTTGGGCGAGACGGCGTCCTCGGTGCGCAGCAGGCCGAACACGACCCACGGCTGACGACCCATCTCGGTGAACAGCCAGCCGGCCGAGTTCCCGATGAAGGGCAGCGCGATGCCGGCGACGGCCAGCCACTGCCAGCGGCGCGACACCTCGAGCTTGCCCCGGCGGGCCAGCAGCAGGCCGACGAGCGTCAGCAGGATCATCGCGAAGCCCATGCCCATCATCGCCCGCCACGTCCAGTAGGTGACGCCGACGACCGGCACGTAGTCGCCCTCGCCGTAGCGCTTGACGTACTGCGCCTGGATCTCGTCGATGCCCTCGACCTTCCCGTTCCAGTTGTTCGTGGCGATCATCGACAGGGCGTGCGGGATCACCAGGTTGTGGTTCGTCCCGCCGGGGTTGCGGGTGAAGTCGCCGGTGGCGAACACCGACAGTCCGGCGGGCTGCTCGGTCTCCCACAGCGCCTCGGCGGCGGCCATCTTCATCGGCTGCTGGTCGGTCATCAGCTGGCCGTTGAAGTGGCCGACCAGCGTCGTGGCGATCGCCGCCGCGCAGGTGATCGGCAGGGCCAGCGCCAGCGCGCGCTTGGCCAGCTCGGTCTCGCGGCCCTTGCGCAGGTACCAGGCCGAGATGCCGATGACGACCATGCCGGCGGTGACCCAGGCGGCGAGGATCGTGTGGCTGAAGGCGAACAGGACGGTGCGCTGGGTCAGCACCTCGAAGACGTTGGTCATGCGCGCCTGCCCGGTGACCGGGTCGAGCTCGTAGCCGACCGGGTGCTGCATCCACGAGTTGGCGGCCAGGATGAAGTAGGCGGAGGCCATCGTGCCGAAGGCGACCATCCAGATGCAGGCGGTGTGGATGCGCGGCGACAGGCGGTCGCGCCCGAACATCCACAGGCCCAGGAAGGTCGACTCGACGAAGAACGCGGCCAGCCCCTCGATGGCCAGCGGCGCGCCGAAGACGTCGCCGACGTAGCGGGAGTAGGCCGACCAGTTCATGCCGAACTGGAACTCCTGGACGATGCCGGTCACGACGCCGACGGCGAAGACGATCAGGAAGATCCGCCCCCACAGCGCCAGCAGGCGCTCGTAGACGGGCTTGCCGGAGCGATACGCGAGCGTCTGGAGGATGGCCAGGAAGAGCGACAGGCCGATCGAGACCGGCACGAACAGGAAGTGAAAGAGCGTCGTGCTGGAGAACTGCAGACGCGCGAGATCGAGGGTCGTCATGGCGCCGGGCACGCTACGAGCGATCTGGCGGGCCGCCATCAGCAGCGCGCCGCCGGATCTGTGCGGCGGACTACGGAGCAGGCGCGCCTACGGCCCGGCGATGCTTGTGAACCAATCGTGCTGCGCTACATCTGCCAGTCCTGCCGGACCAAGTGGTTCGTCGCTCCCGGATCGCCGCTGCCGCCCCCAAAGGCGTGCGGCGCGTGCGGAGGCGAGCTCGCCGTGCTCGACGAGCAGCCGCCGGAGCCCGATCAGTCGCGCTTGCGGCCCTGACGCGAGCCGGCGTGCGCCCGGCCGAGATCGAGCGCGATGGCCAGGATCAGCGTGCCCGTCCAGCCGTTGACGGGATCGAACGTCAGCGGCTCATGGCCGCCGCTGATGTTGCAGATGAACCAGATGGCCAGCCACAGCAGCGTCATCGGGCGGCGGTCATGGGCGTCGGCGTGGTCACGGGAAGCGCGACGCTACGCGCGGCGACCGTCCCCGCCATCCGCGGTTGACCCGGTCGCAGATCCGTAGTCCGCCCCGTCGCATCCGCGGGAGGACGCGACGCGCCCGGGTGCAGGGCCGACGACGCGCCGCGCCATGGCGACCACCCTCGACGTCGGCGCAGCGCAGGTGAACGCCGCGGCTCGCCACCTCCTCGGCGACCTGTCGCGCCGGCGATCGCAGGACGATCGTAGGAACTACGGAGGCGCCCGCGGGGCTCCTGCGGATGTCCGCCGGCGCCTCGCTCGGGAGGCTGCCCGGACGATGCCGCTCCGGTCGTCACCGCCCTTCCTGGATCGCGTCGACGCGGGTCGGCAGCTGGCCCCACTGGTCGAGCCCCTGGCCTCGAGCCACCCCGTCGTCGTCGCGCTCCCGCGCGGCGGCGTCCCGGTGGCCGCCCAGGTCGCGGCCGCGCTGCACGCCCCGCTGCAGCTGCTCGTCGTCCGCAAGCTGGCCGCGCCGGACGCCCCGGAGATGGCGCTCGGCGCGATCGCGGAGGGGGGCGGGTCGGTCCTCGACCGGCGCCTGGCCACCGCGGTCGGCGTCGGCCAGGAGCAGCTGCAGGAGATCGTCGAGCGCGAGCAGGCCGAGCTGGAGCGCCGAGCGGTCGCCTACCGCTCGGGCGCGACCGCGCTGGACGTGCGCGGCAGGACGGCCATCGTCGTCGACGACGGGATGGCCACCGGCCTCACCGTGATGGCCGCCGTCCGCGCGCTGGACCAGCGTGGTGCGGCGCGCGTCATCGTCGCCGTTCCGGTGGCCTCCGGCGAGGCGGTCGCGCTGCTGCGCGGCGCCGCCGACGAGGTCGTCTGCCACACCGTGCCCCCGCGTCTGCGCTCGGTCGGCGAGTGGTACCGCGACTTCCGCCAGGTCTCCGATGGGGAGGTGATCGACCTGCTGCGCGCCGACGCCCGCCATCCCACCGGCCATTCCGTGCCCGAGGCGGTCGAGATCCCCGCCGGATCGACCACGCTGCAGGGTCAGCTCTCGTGTCCGGCGGACCCGCGCGGCGTCGTGATCTTCGCCCATGGGAGCGGGTCGGGCCGCAACAGCCCGCGCAACGCCACCGTGGCCTCGGCGTTGCAGAGCGCCGGGTTCGCAACGGTGCTGGTGGACCTGCTCACCGAGCAGGAGACCCGCAGGCGCGAGGCGGCCTTCGACATCCCGCTGCTCACGCGCCGGATGGAGCACGTCACGCGCTGGGCGCTGGCCGAGCCGCACACCGCTGGCCTGCCGATCGGCTACTTCGGCGGGTCGACCGGCGCCGCCGCAGCACTGCGCGCGGCGGCGGTCGCGGGCGGTGCGGTCAAGGCGATCGTCTCGCGCGGCGGTCGCGTCGACCTGGCCGCCGACCGGCTGATGCGGTGACCGCCCCGACGCTGCTGATCGTGGGCAGCCTCGACCGCGACGTCCTGGAGCTCAACCGACGAGCCGCCGCGCGGCTCGGCGGACCGCACCGGATCGCGGTGGTGCAGGGTGCCGGGCACCTGTTCGAGGAGCCGGGGACGCTCGACGCTGCGGCCCGGCTGGCCGCCACCTGGTTCAGCGAGCACCTGGCCGTCGGCGATCGCACCGCCACCCTGACGGGGGCGGACCGATGACGGCGCCCACGATGGCTCTGCCGCTCGGCCACTCCGCCGCCGTCGAGGCGCTGCGCCGCGAGGCGATCCCCCTGACCGGCTCGCGCCACGACTACGACGCGCTGATGGCGCAGGTGGGCGACGCGCGCATCGTCCTGCTGGGCGAGGCCAGCCACGGCACGCATGAGTTCTACCGCGAGCGGGCGCGCATCACGAAGCGACTGGTCCGCGAGCACGGCTTCACGGCGGTGGCGATCGAGGGCGACTGGCCCGACGCCTACCGGGTCCACCGCTACCTGCGCGGCGCCAGCGCCGACCACACCGCCGAGGAGGCGCTGCGCGGCTTCCGCCGCTTCCCGACGTGGATGTGGCGCAACGCGGACGTCGTCGACCTGGTCGGGTGGCTTCGCACGCACAACGAGGCTCGCCATGCCACGGCGCGCAAGGTCGGCTTCTACGGGCTGGACCTCTACAGCCTGGGTTCCTCGATGGAGGCGGTCGTCGCCTACCTGCGCGAGCGCGACCCGCAGGCGGCGGCGCGAGCGCGCGAGCGCTACGCCTGCCTGCAGCCCTACGCCGCCGACAGCGCCGACTACGGCCGCGCGCTGCTGTCGGGGGTGGGCGAGCCGTGCCGACGTGCGGTGATCGAGCAGCTCGTCGAGCTGCGTCGGCGGGTCGGAGAGTACCTGCTGGCCGACGGCATGGGGGCCGAGGACGAGTCGTTCTTCGCCGAGCGCAACGCCGAGATCGTCGTCGACGCCGAGGAGTACTACCGCGGCGTGTTCGGCGATCGCGCCGGCACGTGGAACCTGCGTGACCGCCACATGGCCGACACGTTGGACACGCTGCTGGCCCACCTGGACCGCCATGGAGGCCGGGCCCGGGTGGTCGTCTGGGCCCACAACTCCCACGTCGGCGATGCCCGCGCCACCGACATGGCGGCGCGCGGCGAGCTGACCATCGGCCAGCTGCTGCGCGAGCGCCATGGCAGCGACGTCGTCAGCGTCGGCTTCACCACCCACAGCGGCACCGTGACCGCGGCCGCCGACTGGGGGGCGCCGGCCGAGCGCAAGCACGTCCGCCGCGCGCTCGACGACAGCTACGAGGCCCTGTTGCACGGCAGCCGGCTGCCGGCGTTCCTGCTGTGCCCGCTGCCAGCGGGCGCCAGCGGACGCGTCCTGGCCGAGCCGCGGCTGGAGCGCGCGATCGGCGTCGTGTACCGGCCGCAGACCGAGCGCGCCAGCCACTACTTCGCCGCCCGCCTGGCCAGCCAGTTCGACGCGCTCGTGCACATCGACCGCACGCGCGCGGTCGAGCCGCTGGAGCGCGACGCGGCCTGGGATCTCGCCGAGCCACCGGAGACGTACCCGACCGCCCTGTAGGCGCTGTCGCCGAGGAGAGCACCAGTCATGGAACCGGCCGCAGCACAGCCCGCCCGAACCACTCCGCCCGTGGTCCTGCGCCACGTCGTCGCCGGCGTCGACGGCGGTCGCCGCGCCGGCGTGGCCGCCGAGCAGGCGATCCGCCTCGCCGCAGGGGCCCGTCTGACCTTCGTCGCGGTCGCCCACGTCGTCGGCAGTGGCCCCAACGAGCAGGCGGCGCTCAGCGCCGAGCGCGCCGAGCAGGCGCTCGACCGTGCCCGCCGCCTGGCGCGCGACGCCGGAATCGACGCCGACACCCAACTCGTGCACGGACCGCACGCCGCAGAGGCGCTCATGAAGCGGGCGACGGGCGCGGACCTGCTGGTCATCGGCGCGCCGCTGCATGGGCGCGTCGGCGGGATCGCCGAGGGCGCGACGTCGGCGCGGGTCGTCCACCGCGCGGCGATGCCGGTGCTGATCGCCCGCCGGCCCGGCGACGCGACGCCGTTCCCGCAGCGCATCCTGCTGGCCACCGACGGATCCGGCGGCTCCCACCATGCCACGCAGCTGGCGCTGGCGCTCGCCGTCGCCCATGATGCGCGCATCACCATGGTGCACGCCGGCGACAGCAGCCCGTTGGAGCGACGGCGGATGGCCGAGCAGGCCGCGCTCGTCACCGAGACCCTGGACGTCGAGCCGGTGTGGATCGAGCCGGCGTCGCGACCGGCGGAGAGCATCTGCGAGGCGGCGCTGCAGACGCGCGCCTCGCTGGTGGTCGTCGGCGCGCGCGGCGTGAGCGGCCTGCGCGCGCTGGGCAGCGTCAGCGAGCGCGTCGCCCACCAGGCGCCCTGCTCGGTGCTGATCGCCCGTGGCTGACCCGCCGACCGCGCCGCCGCCCAAGGGGCCGCGCTCGATGCTGCGCGAGCTGGCGCCGGTCGCGCTGATCGTCGGGCTGCTGGTCGCCCTCAACATCGCGGTGGTGGCGCTGGTGCCCGACAGCGGGGAGCGCGAGCAGCGCGTGCGCATCCCGTACAGCCCGGTGTTCCTGGCGCAGCTGCGCGCCGGGAACGTCGACACGATCAACGCCAAGGGCGAGACGGTGCAGGGCACGTTCACGCACACCGTGCCGCTGCCCGACGGCGACGAGACGGTCAAGACGACGCTGTTCTCGACCGAGGTTCCGACGTTCGCCAACGCCGACGAGCTGGCCGCCCTGCTGGAGGCCAAGCACGTGCAGGTCAATGCCCAGCCGCCCGGACAGGACCGGCCGTTCCTGGAGACGTTGATCCTCAGCCTGGGACCGGCGCTGCTGATCGTCGCCCTGCTGCTGTTCGTCCTGCGCCGGGCCGGCGGCGGCGGAGGGGCGATGCTCGGGTTCGGGCGCTCCACCGCCCGCCGCACGTCGCCCGACGAGCAGCAGATCACCTTCCGCGACGTCGCGGGCATCGACGAGGCCAAGGAGGAGCTGGCCCAGATCGTCGAGTTCCTGCGCGACCCGAGCCGCTACCTGCGCCTGGGCGCCCGCATCCCACACGGCATCCTGCTGACCGGACCGCCGGGCACGGGCAAGACGCTGCTGGCACGCGCCCTGGCCGGCGAGGCGCAGGTCCCGTTCTTCTCGATCTCCGCGTCGGAGTTCGTCGAGCTGTACGTGGGGGTCGGCGCGTCGCGGGTGCGCAGCCTGTTCGCCGACGCCAAGGCCGCGGCACCGGCGATCGTCTTCGTCGACGAGCTGGACGCGATCGGGCGCTCGCGCACGGCGGGTCCGATGCCCGGTGGCCACGACGAGCGCGAGCAGACGCTCAACCAGCTGCTGACCGAGATGGACGGGTTCGACCCGACCATCGGCGTGATCGTGCTGGCTGCCACCAACCGCCCGGAGATCCTCGACGCGGCGCTGCTGCGGCCCGGTCGCTTCGACCGGCGCGTGGCCATCCAGTCGCCCGACACGGCCGGACGCCGGCAGATCCTCGACGTGCACGCACGCTCCGTCCCGCTGGGCCCGACGTCAACCTCGACCGGCTCGCCGCCCAGACGGCCGGCATGGTCGGCGCCGACCTGGCCAACGTCGTCAACGAGGGCGCGCTGCTGGCCGCCCAGCGTGAGCACGAGGCCGTTACGATGGGCGACCTGGAGGACGCGCTGGAGAAGCTCGTGCTGGGAACCGAGCGGCGGATCCTGCTCAGCGACGAGGAGCGCCGCCGCAGCGCCTACCACGAGGCCGGGCACGCGATCGTCGGGATGCTGCTGCCCAGCGCCGACCCGGTGCGCAAGGTGTCGATCATCCCCCACGGCCAGGCGCTCGGGGTGACGCTGTCCGCGCCCGAGGCCGACCGCTTCAGCTACGACCGGCCGTACCTGGACGCCCGGCTGCGGGTCGCGCTCGGTGGCCGCGTCGCCGAGGAGCTGGTGTTCGACGCGGTGACCACCGGCGCTGAGAGCGACATCCGCCAGGTCACCGAGCTGGCCCGTCACATGGTCGGCCAGTGGGGCATGAGCGACCGGATCGGGCCGCTGTTCGTCATCGACCCCGACCGTGAGGCCGCGGGGCTGCACGGCGACGGATCGGAGGAGACGGCGCGGATCGTCGACGAGGAGGTCCACCGCATCGTCGAGGACGCTCTGGACGACGTGCGCGACCTGCTGACCGCGCGCCGGCCCGAGCTGGACGCGCTCGCCGCGGCGCTGCTGGAGCACGAGACGCTGGACGAGGAGGCCGCGCACGCGGCGGCGGGCATCCCGGCCCGGCCGGCGCGCGCGCCGGGCGCCGCGTCGCCCGACGCCTAGGCGGAATGCACCACCTGCCGGTCCACGAGGCGCTCGCGCTGCTGGACAGCGACAGCGACCGGGGCCTGGATGCGGCGGAGGCGGCGCGCCGGCTCGACCGCCATGGTCCCAACGTCCTGCCCCGGGGCGTGCGGCGCGGCCACCTATGGCGGCTCGCCCAGCAGCTGCGCAACCCGCTGATCTACGTGCTGCTCGGCGCGGCCGCGGTCACCTACGCGCTCGGCGACCACCGTCGACGCGTCGGTGATCCTCGGCGTCGTGGTCGTCAACGCGCTGGTCGGCTACGTGCAGGAGTCCCAGGCCGAGCGGGCCCTGGACGCGCTGACGGCGATGGTGCACGATCGCGGCGCGCGTCGTCCGCGACGGGCGCGAGCTGGTCGTGCCCGCGCGCGAGCTGGTGCCTGGAGACCTCGTGGTGCTCGAGGCCGGCGACAAGGTCCGCGCCGACCTGCGCCTCGCGCACGTGCGCGAGCTGCGCGTCGACGAGTCGGCGCTGACCGGCGAGTCGGTGCCGGTGGACAAGGACGCAGACGTCCTCGCACCGGAGACCGTCCTGGCCGACCGGCCAACATGGCCTACTCCGGACGCTGGTCACCGCCGGTCACGGCCCGGGATCGTCGTCGGCCACCGGCGCGGACACCGAGCTGGGCCAGATCCACCGCCTGGTGGGAGACCGCGGACGACCTCGTCACGCCGCTGACCCGCAAGCTGGCGCGCTTCAGCGCGTGCTCACCGTCGTGATCCTGGTGCTCGCCGCGGCTCACGTTCGCCTGGGCGCTGGCGCGGGCGAGGCCGCGTCGAGATGTTCATCGCCGCGGTGGCGCTGGCCGTCGGCGCGATCCCCGAGGGACTCCCGGCGGCGGTGACGATCACGCTGGCCATCGGCGTGGCGCCGGATGGCGCGGCCGCAACGCGATCGTGCGCCGCCTGCCGGCCGTGGAGACGCTCGGCGGCACGACGGTCATCTGCACGGACAAGACCGGCACGCTCACCGCAGAACCGGATGACCGTGCAGGAGATCGTCGCGGGTCGCCGCCGGTTCGCCGTCTCCGGGGACGGCTACGCGCCCGACGGCGTGGTCACCGGTCGACGAGGGCCCCGGCCCTGGCCGATCATGCGGCGCTGCGCGGCCTGCCTGCTGGCCGGCGCGCTGTGCAACGACGCGCGACGTCGCCGCCGCGACGGCGGCTGGGCGCCGTCGGCGATCCGACGGAGGCGGCGCTGCTGGCGGTCGCGCGCCAAGGCGGGCGTGCAGCGTCGAGGCCGCTGCTGGGCGGCTGGCCGCGCATCGCGGTGCTCCCCTTCGACGTCGGAGCGGCGCTTCATGGCCACGGCGCACCGGTCACCGGAGGGCGGCCGCGTGCGTGCTACGTCAAGGGTGCCGTGGAACAGGTGCTCGATGCCTGCGACCGGGAGCTCGATGCGCGACGGGCGACCAGCGCGCATCTGGATCGGGCACGCCGTGCTGCGAAGCGGCCGAGCGAGCTCGCCGCGCGAGGCCTGCCGGCGTGCTGGCCTTCGCAGGGCGGCCGCTGCCCGCCGGCTGAGGCCGGCGACCTCGAGCTCCGCCGCGGCCTGCGCTTCACCGGGCTGCAGGCGATGGCCGACCCGCCGCGGCCCGAAGCGGTCGGCGCGGTCGGCGCCTGCCAGCGCGCCGGGCATCGCGGTGAAGATGATCACCGGCGACCACGCCGCGACGGCGCGGGCGATCGCGACGCGGGTCGGGCTGACCGGCGAGCGGAGCGCCCGGCTGGTGGCTCACCGGCGACGAGCTGGAGCGCGTGCCCGGACGAGCGGCTGCCGGAGCGCTGGCCGCGGCGACCGACGTCTTCGCGCGCGTCTCGCCCGAGCAGAAGCTGCGCCTCGTGCGAGCGCTCCAGGCGCACGGGCGAGGTCGTCGCCATGACCGGCGACGGCGTCAACGACGCGCCCGCGCTGCGGCAGGCCGACATCGGCGTCGCGATGGGGCGTGGCGGCACGGAGGTGGCCAAGGAGGCGGCCGACATCGTCCTCACCGACGACGACTTCGCCTCGATCGAGGCCGCCGTCGAGGAGGGCCGCGGCGTCTTCGACAACCTCACCAAGTTCATCGCCTGGACGCTGCCGACGAACCTCGGCGAGGGGCTGGTGATCCTGGCCGCCGTCGTGGCCGGGGCGACGCTGCCGATCCTCCCGGTGCAGATCCTGTGGATCAACATGACCACCGCGGTGCGCTCGGCCTGATGCTCGCCTTCGAGCCGCACGGAGCCCGGGACCATGGCCCGCCCGCCCCGGCGACCCGACCAGCCGCTGCTGGATGCCGGACGTGGTCCTGCGCATCGTGCTGCTGTCGATCGTGATGCTGGCGACCGCTTCTGGCTGTTCGACTACGAGCTGGGCAACGGCCTGCATCCGGCCGAGGCGCGGACGGTGGCCGTCAACGCGTTCGTGGCCATCGAGGTGCTGCTACCTGTTCAGCTGCCGGTCGCTGACCGGTCGGGCGCGCGACCTCGGCCTGCTGTCCAACCGCTGGCTGGTCGCCGGCACGGCGGCGATGGTCGGGCTGCAGTTGCTGCTCACCTACTGGGCGCCGATGAACGACCTGTTTCGCACGGCGCCGATCCCGGCGGTCGCCTGGGCGAAGATCGGCGCGGCGGCGCTGCTCGGCTGGCTGGTCGTCGAGGCCGAGAAGGTCCTGCGGCGCCGGCGCTACGAGGCGCGCTCCCACGCACGGCGGCGCTCGGCCCACTCGGGCGACAGCTCCTCGCCGATGGCCGGCAGCACGTCGAGCCACTCCAGCGCCGTCGCCGTGATCGCCGCGCTCCGCGGCCTCCTCGGCCAGGCGGAGCGTGCGCTGTACCGCGGCCTCGTGACGCTCGTCCGACCTGGGCTTGCCCGCGGGCGCGTCGCGGTCGGCGGTCGGGTCGTCGTCGCGCATCTGGCGCAGGAACGCGATGGCGCGGTTGACGCGCGGGCCGGAGGCGAGCAGCGGGGGCGTGACGTCGGAGCCGGTGAGATCCACGAGGCGGCCTTCCTCTCAAAGGGATTCGACGGGAAGCCGGTCCAGTGCGACGGCGTGCGTGCGTCGTCCCACGGAGTCGCTCAAGACGGCGGATCCGCACCCTGGGTCGAAGGTGGCGGAGCCGCCATACACGCTACCGGATCGGGCCGCCGTCAGCCGTCGCTCTGGCCCGGGACGGGCCGGTCGAGGACGAACGGCTCGGCCGCCATGTCGGGATCGACGTGGCTGTCGCTCATGAACGCGATCACGCCGCAGCCGGTCAGCCGCTTGACCGCCGCGATCAGGTCGTCCTCCATCGTCTCCTGGAACTCGTGGCGCATGGCCAGCACGTGCGCCTTGCGGCCCGTCTCCACGAGGCTGCGCTCCGCCCTGGTCAGCGTCTCGCGCATGACGACCACGACGAGGTTGTCGCGGAAGAAGGCCTGCCCCCGGGACGGTCCGCGGCCCAGGTACTGGTTGTGGATCTGGACGACGGCGTTGGCCAGCGCCGCGTTCACGCGGCCTCCGGTCAGCTGCTCGCGCCTTGGACACGAGCCGAACGCCAGCTGACCGCTCAGCGCAGCGACGGCTCGGGCGCGCGCGGCGGCGCCTTTCCCACGCGCACGCGCGCGTCCACCGCCACGGCACCGGCGGGGGAGACGAGCAGCGGGTTGCATTCGATCTCGGCCACCTGCGGATGCGCCTCGGCCAGCGCCGCCAGGCGCATCAGGACGCCCTCGACCGCATCGACGTCGCAGCGCTCCGCGCCGCGGAAGCCATCCAGCAGCGGGAAGCTGCGCAGCTCGCGGACCATCTCGCGCGCGGCGCGCGGTCCCAGCGGCGTCAGGCGCACGCTGCGATCCCGAGGATCTCGCTGGCGGTGCCGCCGGCCGCGCAGACCACGACGGGCCCGAACACCGGGTCGACTGACCACGCCGGTCAGCAGCTCGACGCCCTCGGCCATCGCCTGAACCACAAAGCCGGTCACCTCGATGCCGGCAGCGCCGCAGGCGCTCGCGCATCTGCGTGGCGGCGCGGACCGTCGCGCTCGCGCCGTGCAGGCCGGCGACCACCGCGCCGACGGTCGCTGCGCGATCAGGCCGGGCGCGACGGCCTTGAGCGCGACCGCCCTGCTGAGGGCGAGGGCCGGCGCCCGGCGGCGCGCGCGCTGGCGACCACGCGCGCGGTGGCCGGGCGATGTCGTAGGCGTCCAGCACGGCGGCGACCTCGTCGGCGGCGAGCCAGCCTGCCACCGCGGGCAAGTGCCTCGGCGATCGCCGCGGCGGCGAGCGCCGGTCGGCCTCCAGGCGCGGCGCGGGACGGCTCCGCGGCGGTGTCACGCCCCGTAGCGGGCGGCGCGGCCGAGCGCGTGCGCGGCCTGCTCGGGAAAGCGGAACACGGCCAGCGCGGCTCGCTCGTCCCGTCGGTCAGCGTCTCGCGCGGGGGTTGGTCGAATCACGAACAGCACCGAGGCGACCGTACGTCGACGGCCTGCGCGCCGGCGCGGCATCGCTGCGCCACCTCGGTCGGCCGCTCGACCATTGCGGAACGTAGACGGCGATGATCGTGTCGACCTCGCCGCTGGCGCCGAAGAGCCTCCATCGCCTCGGTGAAGGCCGGTGGTCAGCCGCGAGGTACGTCGATCGGGTCGCCCAGCGTGGCTCCGGCGGCAGCCGGTCGCGCAGCCCCTCGACCTCCGCCTGCGACAGCGCGACCACGTCCAGGCCGGCGGAGGCGCATGCGTCGGCGAACAGGATGCCCAGGCCGCCGCCGTTGGTGACGATGCTCATGCGCCGGTCCGCGGCGCGGTCTGATGGGCCAGCAGCGCGCCCACGTCGAACAGATCCTGAAGCGTGTCGGTGGCGA
>CAVRPY010000012.1:0-66971 GCA_963723265.1 uncultured Solirubrobacteraceae bacterium | reverse complement strand
GTGGTTCGTGGGATTCTCCCCGCTCCTGCCCAGAAACCCGTACATTAGCAGGGGATATGAGGAAACCGTAGGCGCCCGCTACGACCCGCCGGAATCCGCTCCGGTCCCCTACCCCGGGGTCCGGGCGGGGGTCCGCCGGGGGTCCACACGACCTCGTAGAGTACGCCATCGCCCAGCGCACGGACCCAGCCGTGACGCACGGCCACGATCAGCGCATTGTCACGCGGCCGCTGGCCTGCACCCTGCGCGTCGACCCCCTTGACCGCGGGGCGCCCATCGGGCAGGCTCATGATCAGGCCACGCCGTGTCCGGGGCACCCACGCCGCGGGTGCCAGGCGCGGGGATGGGCGTCAACAGATCCGAGGGGGATACATGGACGACAGTGTCTACCGAGTGACTGAGGTCATCGGAGCGAGCAGCGAGTCGTGGGAGGCGGCGGCCCGCACCGCGGTCGAGACCGCGGCGCAGACGGTGCGCGATCTGCGGATCGCCGAGGTCGTTCGGGAGGACGTGACAATCGAAGACGGCCGCATCCGTCAGTACCGCGTTCGCCTGAACATCTCGTTCAAGTATGAGGCCGAGGGCTAAGACCGCACGGCGGACGCTACTGGCCAGATCAGTCCGCGATCACCCGCCCCGGTACGACCTTGAAGGTCGCCGCGGGCGGGGCCGGCAAGTGCCTCGAAGCCGGGCGGTCTGCTCGATGCGCGATGTGAAGTACCACATTGCATCGGCGGCCCAAGGACGGCTCCAGTCAGGCGGGCCCCCGCCGCGCTCGGGTATAGGCTGCCCCGGACCTGATCATCCGACTGGGACGAGGATTCCGTGAAGCTTCGTATGGGCGCAGTCGCATTGACGGTTGCGCTGATGTTTCTGGGCGCCGGGACTGCTGGTGCGGCAACCACGACGCTCGGGCCTCTGGACCTGGCGGCGTACGACACCATCTTCGGCCCTGGGACCGGGGTGATCACCAACCTCGACGTCCCTGGCGCCGCGACGATGGTGCCCGCAGATGGAACGATCACGACGGTGCGCTTCAACGCCGGTCCGTCGCCGTCGGGCAGTATCAGGATGCTCGTCCTGCGCGCCGTGGCGGGCGGCACGTTCGATGTCGTCGCCGCGTCTCCGTTCCGCGTGCAGGCGCCCGGCATCAGCGTGTTCCCCACCTCGCTGCCGGTGCGGGAGGGCGATCGGATCGGCGTCGAGGGCGACAACGGGTCGGTGGCGGCCCGCTTCGACGCCGCGGGCGTGCTTGGTATGAGCGACGGACCGGCGGGTTCACAGGTGACTCTTGACTCGTCGCCCGGAGGCTTCGTCCTGTTCAACGCCGATCTGGTCACGCGGGATCTCACGCCGTTCGTCGATCGCGTCACACCAAATAGCGGCTCGACCAAGGGCGGGGAGACGATCACGGTGCGCGGCGAGAACTTCTCCGACGGCAGCGGCGTCCTGTTCGGAAAGACGCCCGCCAGTTCGGTGGAGGTCGTCAACTACACGACCTTGCGGGTCGTCACCCCGGCGCACGCCGCTGGCGGATATGACATCACCGTCATCAATCATTACGGCACGAGCCCGCAAGTCGACGCGGCTGCCTACACCTTCGTGTCAGGCTAATCAGCCGCACCGGCCGCCGTCCTGAACAGCCTGGAGACAAGCTCCAGCGCCTCGACACACCTGCGCCACCAGCGGAGCCCGCCCCCAGCCTGGCGGGCCCTGGCACCTCCCTGGCCGAGATGGTTGGAATCGGCTGAACGAGTCATTACCTTCTTTGAACGCTGTCGTTCAACTACCCGAAGGGATCACGATGACCGCCGACCGCCTCGCCCAGCTCCGCCAGACCTACCTCCTGGCGTTTGATGACTTCTCTACGGACCGCAGCTCGGTCGCGTTCGTCGTCTACGGCAACGCCAACGTCGGGTCCAAGCGCAAGGCGGCCAAGCTCCTGAAGGACCTGGAGAAGCACGGCCTGATCTGCTCGTACGACGTCAACGGCGAGTTCCAGGGCTCCGCCGGCCGCGGCGAGTTCCAGGAGGTCGCCTGGCAGTGTTTCCAGACGTACGACTCGATCAGCCGTGAGCAGGCCGAAGCGCTGTTCACCGCCGCCTACGCGGCCAAGCCCGCCGCGCCGGTCCCGGCGGACAAGCCCGCCACCGCGAAGCCCGGCAAGGCGAGCGTCACGCGCGAGCAGCTGGAGCAGGCCGCCAAGATGCGCGGCGAGGGCGCGACCTGGCACGCGATCCGCGAGGCGACCAGCTCCAAGCTGGGCTCCTCCGCCTGGTTCAAGCACTGGACCCGCGAGGGCATCGAGCACATCCCCGCCAACGAGCGCCCGAAGCCCGCCGCGAAGCCCGAGCCCGCCCCAAGACACCCAGAGCGGCCCGTTGTTCGGCGCGCCCAAGAACGGCAAGACCCGCGTCGTCAGCCTCCCGCCGAGTCTGACCGGCATGTTGATCGAGCAGGCAGCCGGGAAGCGGGCTGGGGACCTGCTGTTCACGACGCCGAGCGGCACGCTCGTACGTCAGAGCATCTTCTACCGCCGCGTGTTCAAGCCCGCCGTCCGGGGCGTCCCGGCGACTCCGGCGCGGAAGGTGCGGCGCGGGAAGCCGGATCAGAACGGCCAGCCGGTCTACCGCGCGATTCCGGCTCGCCCGGCGGTCCCGGCGGCGCTCTCGCCCGACAAGGCCGCGCTCCGCTTCCACGACCTCCGCCACACGGCGGCGAGCCTGTTCATCGCGACCGGCGCGGACCCGAAGACGGTCATGGAGCGCATGGGCCACTCCAGCATCACGACGACCTTCAACCTGTACGGGCACCTGTTCGAGGGCCACGATTCCGCGCTGCTCGCGGGGCTCGATTCGGCGTTCAACGCCGCCGCGAACGTCGTGCCGATCCGCCGCGCCGGGTAGCGCGGACCCCGAAAGCGCGCGGAAGCTCGGGGTCCGCCTCGGGGTCCGCGCCCTCCGCGGCAGCCCCGGCGGTCCATCCCGAGGGCGGAGAAACCCCACAGCTAGCAGGGCCTTTCCGGGCCAGCGCCCCCGGCAGGAGTCGAACCTGCGCACCCGCTTTAGGAGAGCGGCGCTCTATCCACTGAGCTACGAGGGCCTGGCCGCCTAGCCTACCGGCGACGGATAGGCTGGCGCCCCAGGCGATGGCGGGGCTGACGGACAGCCGCGCGGCCCGGATGGCCGCGATGGTGGGTCGTGCGGAGGGGGACACGCGGCTGCGCCGATCGCTGGGCCCGGTGAGCCTCGGTGCCATCGGCGTGGCCACGATCGTCGGCGCCGGGATCTTCGTGCTGGCCGGGGACGCGGCCGGCGAGTACGCCGGGCCGGCCGTCGCCGTCTCGTTCGTGCTGGCCGGCCTGGCCGCCGGCCTCAGCGCGCTGTGCTACGCCGAGATGGCCTCGATGCTGCCGGTGGCCGGCTCGACCTACACCTACACCTACGCCGCGCTCGGGCGCTTCTGGGGCTGGGTCATCGGCTGGGACCTGATGCTCGAGTACCTGCTCGGCGGAGCCGCCGTCGCCGCGGGCTGGGCCGGCTACGTCGACAACGTCATCCCCGGGCTGCCGCACGACCTGCTCAACGGGCCGTTCGACGGCGGCGTCATCAACCTGCCCGCGCTGGTCATCGTCGCGCTGGTCACGGGCCTGCTGGTGCTCGGCATGCGCGAGTCGGCCCGCGCCACCAACGCGCTCGTCGCGCTGAAGGTCGCCGCGCTGGTGCTGTTCGTGGCCGTCGGCGCCTTCCACGTCACCCGCGCCAACCTGACGCCGTTCGTCCCCGAGAACACCGGCGGCTTCGGCCACTTCGGCTGGAGCGGCGTGGTGCGCGCCGCCGGGCTGGTCTTCTTCGCCTACATCGGCTTCGACGCCGTCTGCACGGCGGCCCAGGAGGCGCGCCGGCCGCGGCGGACGGTGCCCGCCGGCGTGCTCGGCTCGCTGGCGCTGGCCACCGCGCTGTACATCGCGGTGGCGATCGTCATGACCGGCATGGTGCCCTACCAGCAGCTGATCTCGCCCGACGCGCTGTCGATCGCGCTGGGCGCGGTCCCGCAGCTGAGCTGGCTGCGCTCGCTGATGGACGTCAGCGCCGTCGTCGCCCTGGCGGCGACCGTGCTGGCGGTCATCTACGCCCAGTCGCGCATCCTGCTGCGCATGGGCGAGGACCGCCTGCTGCCCCCGAGCTTCAACGTCGTCGACCCGCGCACGGGCACGCCCATCATGCCGACGCTGGCCTGCGGCGCGAGCTGCGCGATGCTGGCCGCGCTGGTGCCGCTGGAGACGCTGGGCAACCTCGTCTCCATCGGCACGCTGCTGGCCTTCGTGCTGGTGTCGACCACGGTGATCGTGCTACGCCGCACCGAGCCCGACCTGCCGCGCGGCTTCCGCGTGCCCGGGGGGCCGCTGGTCCCCGCGCTGGCCATCGTGGTCGACCTCGCGCTGGCCGCGATGATCCCGGTGTCCAGCTGGATCCGGCTGGTGGCCTGGTTCCTCATCGGGCTCGTCGTGTATCTGTCCTACGGTCGCCGCCAGGCCGACCCGACCGCCCCCGAGCCGATCCGCCCATGAGCCCGCTGACCGACGCCGTCCTCGCCAACCTCCAGGCCTCGCTGCGCCCGCTCGAGGACGCCGGGCCGCCGCGCACGATCGTGCTGATCCCCTCGCTGAACGTCGCGACCGAGGTGCTGGAGGAGCTCGGGGCCGCGCGCGCCGCCTACGAGGAGCGCACCCTGTACCTGCTGCTGGCGCTGCGCCGGGCGGACCTGCGCATGGTGCTCGTCACCTCCGAGGCGGTCCCCGACGACGTGCTCGACTACCAGCTCGGGCTGATCGGCGACCCGGCCGTCCTGCGCGAGCGGCTGGCGTGCGTGAGCGTCGGCGACGGCGGCCCGCGCCCGCTGGCGACCAAGCTCCTCGAGCGCCCGGAGCTGGTGGAGCGCGTGCGCGCGGTCATCGGCGACCCCGCCCAGGCGTTCATCGTCCCCTTCAACGTCGCCGATCCCGAGCGGGAGCTGGCCGTCGCGCTCGGCGTCCCCGTCTACGGCCCCGACGCGCGCTTCTACCGCTATGGGACCAAGAGCGGCGGCCGCCAGCTGTTCGCCGACGAGGCCGTCTCCCACCCGGCCGGCGCGGAGGACCTCGCCACGCTCGAGCAGGTGGCCGAGGCGATCGCCGCGATGCGCGCCGCCGACCCGCAGCTGCGGCGCGTCGTGGTCAAGCTCAACGACTCCGTCTACGGCGAGGGCAACGTCGTCGTCGCCATCGGGGACCTGCCCGCCGGCGACCACGCGGCGCTGCAGGCGCGCCTGCGCGAGCGCCTCGACGAGGCTACCTGACGCGCCTGGCCGCCGACCCGGGCATCGTCGAGCAGATGATCGACGCCGACGTGGTGCGCTCGCCCAGCGTGCAGATGCGCATCCTCGCCGGCGGCACGCCCGGGCTGGTCTCCACCCACGACCAGCTGCTGGGCGGCGCCAACGGCCAGCAGTTCGTCGGCTGCACGTTCCCGGCCGACGCCGGCTACGCGCCGGCGATCGTGCGGGAGTGCGCCAAGGTGCGCTCCCGGCTGGCCGCCGAGGGCGTCGTCGGGCGCTTCGGCGTCGACTTCGTCGTCGCACGGCGCGACGGCGAGCCATGGAGCGCCCACGCGGTGGAGATCAACCTGCGCGAGGGCGGCACGTCGCACCCGTTCGGCGCGCTGCACCTGCTCACCGGCGGCCACTGCAGCGACGACGGCGCGACGTTCGCGACCGCCGACGGTCAGGAGCGCTGTTACGTGGCCAGCGACGCGATCGTCGCGCCGGGCGCCGCCGGGCTGGCGGTGCCGGCGTTGCTGGACGCGCTGCGCGGCGCCGAACTGGACTGGGACCCCGCGGCCCAGTGCGGCGTGGTGCTGCACATGCTGCACGCGCTCGCACCGGACGGACGCATCGGTGCGACCGCGATCGCCGCGACGCTCGCCGAGGCCCAGGAGCGCTTCGACGCCGTCGCCCGACTGTTGAACGAGCTCGGAGAGGAGCGCTGAGATGGCCAGCGACGATGCGGTGCTGACCGAGGAGGCAATCGCCCGCTGGCACGAGCTCGCGCGCGAGCTGCGCGACGACGACCCCGGCCTGGCCGAGCTGCGCACGATCGGCTACGGGGGGCGCCGGGCAATGACCGTCGTGCGCCCCGCGCTGCTGACGCGGCCGCGCTACGAGGCCGAGCGCCTGGCCGTCTCGCTGGTCGGCTCGGCCCTGGCCAAGACGCTGGCCGCCGTGCATCGCCAGCCGCAGCTGATCGACGCGCTGAACCTGCCGGACGCCGAACGCGAGCTGGTGTCGATCGACCCGGGCTTTCAGAACATCGACGTCAACGACCGCTTCGACGCGTTCCTCAGCAAGCGGCTGGGGTTCGTCGAGGTGCAGGGCGCCTCGCCGGGCGGGATGGGCCTGGTCGACGCGGCCGCGCGCGGGATGATGCGCACGGCCGCCTACGAGGCGATGGCCGCGGAGTTCGAGCTGGAGCCGCTGTACGCGGTCCCCCACCTGCGCGCAGCGATGCTCGACGCCTGGCGCGACTGGGGCGGCGAGGGCGACCCCGCGATCGCCATCGTCGACTGGTCGGACGCGCCCCTCATGGGCGAGTTCGAGCTGATCCGCGACGAGCTGCTCGCCGCCGGCCTGGAGGCGGTGATCGTCGACCCGCGCGACCTGCGCTTCGAGGGCGGGCGGCTGCGCCACGCCGGCGGGCCGATCGACCTGGTCTACCGCCGGCTGGTGACCATCGACGTGCTCGCCCGCCCGCAGGAGACGCGGGCGCTGGTCGACGCCGCGCGCGCCGGCGCCGTGTGCCTGGTCAACCCGTTCGCCTCCGACGTGCTGACCCACAAGTCGGTCTTCGACCTGCTCGGCGACCCAGACGTCGACCTCGGCCTCACGCGCGCCGAGCGCGCCGCCGTCACCAACCACGTGCCGTGGACGCGGCGGCTGGTGGGCGACGACGCGCCGGTGCAACGCGACACGATCGCCAGCCGATGGGCGCTGGAACACCGCTCGACCGTCGCGCTCAAGCCGTCGCACGACTACGGCGGCCGCGGCGTCACGCTGGGCTGGGAGTGCGACGACGCCACGTGGGCGGCCGCCATCGAGGAGGCGCTCAGCGCCGGCGACCACCTCGTGCAGCGGCGCATCGTCGAGCACCACGAGCGCTTCCCGCGTGACGCGCCCGGCTTCCCGCTGGAGCACTTCGTCGTCGACACCGACCCGTACGTGTTCCGCGGGCGGATGGGCGGGATCCTGGTGCGGCTGGGCGCCGGCGGGGTGACCAACGTGACCGCCGGTGGCTCGATGACGCCCGCGTTCGTGCTGGGGCCGGCGTGAGCGCCGCCGACGTGGCCACCGTGCGCGCGCTGGTCGACGCGCTCAACGCACACGACGCCGGGGCGATCCGCGCGCTGCTCAGCGAGGACTTCACGCTGACCACCCACGTGGGCGGGCGCACGGTCGACCGCGACGCCTACGTCGCCAGCCACGGCCCGCTGGACGCCGCCTTCCCCGACCTGCACCGCGAGGTGCTCGACGCACGCGACGAGGGCGGCGGGCGGGTGCGCATCGAGATGCGCATCGTGGCCACCAACGACCGCCCGGTGGTGCTGCCCGAGCTGGGCGTCGACCTGCCCGAGCCGACCGGCCGCGTGCTGCGCACCGTGCCCCACGTCGACACCTTCGAGCTGCGCCGCGGGCGCATCACCACCTACCACTCCGAGCAGCCGCCCGGCTCCGGGCTGCGCGGCCTGCTCGACCAGATCCGACCCACAGGAGCCGACGCGTGAACGCCGATCTCGACCGCCTCGCCGAGTACGAGGACTTCCTGGAGCACGCCCAGCGGACGCTTCCGCCGGCGGTCTTCGACCACCTCAACGCCGGGGCCGGGCGCAACTGGACGCGCGACGAGAACCGCCGCGCCTACGACCGCTGGCTGATCCGCAAGCAGCTGATGGTCGACGTGGCCGAGCTGGACCTGACCACGAGCGTCTGCGACGCCGAGCTGTCGATGCCGATCATGCTCGCGCCCTCGGCCTTCCACAAGCTCGTCCACCCCGACGGTGAGCTGGCCTCGGCGGCCGCGGCGCACGCCCACGGCACCGGAATGGTGCTCTCGACGCTGTCGAGCACCGCGCTGGAGGACGTCGCCGCCGTCGGGCTGCCGTGCTGGATGCAGCTGCAGATCCACAAGGACCGCGGGCTGACCACCTCGCTGGCCCAGCGCGCCCGCGACGCAGGCTTTCGCGGCCTGTGCCTGACCGTCGACGCGCCCAACTACGGCATCCGCCCGGCCGATCGCCGCAGCCACCTGCGCCTGCCGTCGGAGATCAAGATCGCCAACCTGGCCGACCGCCTCGATCTACCCCAGCACACCACGGGCGAGGACCTGATGGCCTACATGTGGAAGGAGATGGCCCAGGACGTCACCTGGGACGACGCCGCGTGGCTGATCGAGACGGCCGGGCTGCCGGTCATCGTCAAGGGCGTGATGACGGCGGCCGAGGCGCGCAACGCGGTGTCGGCGGGCGCACGCTCGATCGTCGTCTCCAACCAGGGCGGGCGCCAGATCGAGGGCGAGCCGGCCACGATGGACGTGCTCGCCGAGGTCGTCGACGAGGTCGGCGGCGAGGTGGAGATCCTGCTCGACGGCGGCATCCGCCAGGGGGCGCACGTGCTCAAGGCGCTGGCGCTGGGCGCCCGCTGCGTGCTGGTCGGCCGGCCGACCTACTGGGGCCTGGCCGCCGGCGGCCAGGACGGCGTCCACAAGATGCTCGATCTGCTGCGCGAGACGCTGGCCAACACGATGCAGCTGGCCGGCGTCAGACGTGTGGCGGATGTGCCCCGTGAGCTGGTGGCACCGGCGCCGGGTTCGCCCGCGCGCTGAGGAACGCGGCGGCGGCCGCGGCCGCGGCCGCCGCGACCAGGCCGGTGACGACCATCGTCACCGCGAACGCGTCGTCGAGCGGATGGTGGCGCTGGAGCGTGGCCAGCAGCGAGCTGGTGACCGCCACGCCCAGCGACGCGCCGACGTTGCGCGCCGTGTTGTAGACGCCGGAGACCATCCCGCGGTCGTGGCTGCCCGCCGCGCCCATCACCGCCGAGGTGAGGACGGTGAGCACGACGGCGAAGCCGGCGCCGAAGGCGACCAGCCCGGGGATCAGCGGCGGGTAGCCGCTGCCCAGCGCGGCCAGGCCGACGGCGATCGTGCCGACGGCGACCAGGCCCATGCCGACGGCCACCAGCGCCCGCGTGCCGAAGCGCGGCACCAGCCGCCCGGCCAGCGGCGCGCCGATCAGCAGCGGCAGCGTCATCGGCAGCAGCAGCGCCCCGGTGGCCAGCGGCGACTCGCCCAGGCCGTCCTGCAGGTAGATGGCGACGAGCACGGTCAGCGCGGTGGAGACGAACTGCGCGGCGAAGCCGACGCCGTTGGCGGTGGCGCTGGCGCGGCCGCGCAGCACGGCGAGGTCGACCAGCGGCGCGCTCGTGCGGCGCTCGACGGCCGCGAAGACGGCCAGGCCGGCGATGCCGACCGCGACCAGCGCGAGCGTCGCGGCGGCCAGCCAGCCCCACGTCTCGGCCTGCATGAGGCCGACGTTCAGGGCGGTGAGGGCGACGGCCAGCAGCGCGAGGCCGCGCAGGTCCAGCCGCGGCGCATCCTCCACGCGCCGCTCGGGGACCGTGCGCAGCACCGCGATCGCGGCGGCGATGCCGATCGGGACGTTGATGAAGAAGATCCAGCGCCAGCCGCCCAGGTCGATCAGCAGGCCGCCGAGCAGCGGCCCCAGCGACAGCCCGATCGCCGCCGTGCCGGTCAGCGCTCCCATGGCCGCCGACAGGCCCGGGCCGGCGAACGCATCGGTGACGATCGAGTAGACGCCAGGCGTCATGATCGCGGCGCCGGCCCCCTGCCCGGCCCGCGCGGCGATCAGCAGGCCGCCGTCGCCGGCCAGCCCCGACAGCGCGGAGCAGGCGGTGAACAGCACCAGGCCGAACAGGAAGACGCGGCGGCGGCCGAACAGGTCACCGGCGCGTCCGCCGGCGATCACCAGCACGCCCAGCGCCAGCAGGTAGGCGTTGACGATCCACGCCTGCTCGACGGCGGAGATGCCCAGCTCGCGCTGGATCGACGGCAGCGCGACCCGCACGACGGTGACGTCGATGGTCAGCATGCCCAGGGCGAGGATCATCGCCACGAGCACCGGGCTGCGGCGCGAGATGCCCCCGCCGGCCTCCACCGTCAGTCAGCGGCGATCGGGGCGCTGCGGATAGACGTCGTCGATCGTGGTCAGCGCCACGTAGGGGGCGCCGGCGGCCTGCTCGATGCGCGCCCCGCCGCCGGCCAGGCGGTCGAGCACGCTGATGACGCCAACGATCGTGCGGCCCTCGGCCTGCAGCGCCTCGATCGCCGCCAGCGTCGAGCCGCCGGTGGTGACGACGTCCTCGACGACGGCGCAGCGGTCGCCGTCCTCCAGCGGGGGCCCCTCGACGCGCCGATGCAGGCCATGGCCCTTGGCCTCCTTGCGCACGAAGAACGCCTTCACGTCGGCCCCGCCGGCCAGGGCCGCGCAGGCGACCGGGTCGGCGCCCATCGTCATGCCGCCCACCGCGGTCGCGCCCCATGCCGCCGCCTGCTCGGCGACGAGCTCGCCGAGCGCGCGGAACCCGTCGCGCCGCAGGATCGCCCGCTTGGCGTCGACGTAGTACTGGGCGATGGCGCCGCTGGTCAGCACCACCTCGCCGATCACCAGCGCGTGCTCGCGCAGAGCGGCGACCAGGCGCTCCCGGGCGTCCGCGTTCACCGGGAGTAGACGTCGACCGGCGTGCCGACGGTCATCCAGCGGTAGACGAACGACGCGTTGGGGATCGGGATCCGCAGGCAGCCGTGGCTGGCGCTGTAGGTGGGCACGTCGTAGTAGCCGTGGACGGCGTAGCCGCGGATGAAGTAGCTGGAGTCGACCATGCCCTTCGCGTTCGTGCCCGGCGTCTTGAGGTACACCCGGAAGTGGCCGAGGACCGTCGGCGTCGACGGCTTGCCCGACGAGGTGGGAAGGATCCGGTAGACCTTGCCGCCCGGGTTGATCAGCGCGATCACCTGGTGGGTGATGTCGCCCTCCACGTGGCGGCCGTGCGACGCGTAGCGGACCTTGAAGTCGCCCATCCCGGCGTCCAGGCGTCGGAAGACGGCCCGGTCGGCGTCGTAGGTGCGGGCCATGTTGGTGACCTTGCGGAAGGCGAGCACCGCGCGCTGCGTGGCGGCGTCGTAGGTGCCGTTGCGCGAGACGAGATAGTGCTTGGCGGCCAGCTTGCGCTGCAGCCACCGCACCGAGCTGCTGTGCTCGCCGGCGTGGACGGACGGCTTGATCACGGTGATGTGATGCGTCTTGGACGAGGCCGCCGTCAGCTTGTCGGTCGCCTCGTGGGTGGCGCGGACCGTGACCCGCCCCTCGCGCTTGGTGTTCAGCCCGACGACGAAGTCGCCGTCACCCGCACCGGTGGTGACCTTGCGCAGGGTGTGGCCGTGACGCTTGAAGGTGATCGTCACGTGCGCGCCGCGCGTGGCCGGCTTCAGCGTGCCCTCGACGCGGATCCGCGTCCCCGACAGCACCACCTTGTCGGCCACCTTGAGCGACAGCTTCGCCTTGGACGGCTTGGGCTTGGGCTTGGGCTCGGGCGGCGGCGGTGTCGGCGCGGGGGTCGGAGCGGGCGCGGGGGCCGGGGTCGGCGCGGGAGCCGGAGCGGGCGCGGGGGCTGGGCGTGGGCGTGGGCGCGGGCGCCGCGGGGTCCTGCGCCGCGGCGGCGGCGGGCACGAGCAGCAGCGTGGCGATGGAGGCGAGGATGGCCGTGCGCATGGAGCCCGAAATCCTAGACGTCCTGGTCCCCGTCTCCGTCATGCGGGCGCGGCGACGCGCCGCGTCACCGAGACGAACGGCAGCACCAGGCCGGCGGCGCACAGCATCGCGCCGGCCCACAGCACGGGCCCCTGCCACGTCCAGTGCAGCGCGACGCTGAGCGCGATCGCGTTGTTGGTCAGGTGCAGCGCGATGCACCACAGCAGCGATCCGGTCTTCCAGTAGACCAGGCACAGGACGATGCCCAGGACGGCCAGCGGCACGAGAAAGCCGATCGGCGAGCCGAACCCATGGACGGCACCGAAGATCACCCCGGTGATGACGGCGGCCCAGCCGGTCGGCAGCGACGAGCGCAGCGCGGTGAACACGTAGCCGCGAAAGAACAGCTCCTCGACGATCGGCGCGACGACCACCGCGAACACCGCGATCAGGGCGACGGTGGCCGTGGTCGGGTCGTTCTGCAGCTTGTTGGTGATCTCGTCGGTCTCGTTCTGGAGGTTCAGCGCCGAGATCCAGACCGCCTGGAAGACGTAGTAGCCGACGATGGCCAGCACCGCCCAGCCGGCCGCCGGCCACAGACGGACGGTGCGCAGGCCGAAGCGCCGGGCGGTCGCGCCGCCGTAGGTGCGCGCGAAGAACCAGGCCGTGCCCAGCAGCGACAGCTGGAAGACCGCGTTGGCGACCATCGTCCAGGCCACCGGGAGGTCGTTGCTGTCGGCGCCGCCGCCGACGGCGATGGCGATCACGATGGCGCCCAGCACGTTGCCGACCACCAGCGCGCTGATGACGGCCACGAACGCGGTCCACATCGGCCACGGCAGCTCGTCGACCGGCGCGGACGGCGCCGGCGGGGGCGCGTCGAGCTCGTCCGGGTCGTCGGGCAGCTCGGGCGGGTGGCCGAACGGGTCGGTGAGCGGGCCGGGCACGGTCGCGTCAGCTTAGAGACGCGGCGTCAGGCGGCCAGCGCCAGCAGCCCGTGCAGATCGGCGATGACGTCGAGCTCGGGGTCGGTGGGCATCGTGCCCCCGTCGCGCACCACCAGCACCGGGCGCACGCCGGCCGCACGGGCGCCCGCCACGTCCTCCTCGTAGGTATCGCCGACATGGAGCGCGCCCGCGGCATCCGCGCCCAGGGCGGCCAGCGCCGCCTGAAACGGCCGCGGGCTGGGCTTGGCCGCGCCCAGCTCCGAGGAGATCGCCACCGCGTCGACCAGCGGCGCCAGACCGGTGCGCTCGAGCACCTCGCGCAGCGACACGTCCCAGTTGGACACGACGGCCAGCGGGTGGCCGCGCTCGCGCAGCACCGTGAGCACCTCGACCGTCTCGGGGAAGGGCGCGAAGGCGATCGCCTCCACCAGCGTCGGCACGAGCGCGTCGACGTCGAGCGCGCCGTGCACCCGGTCGGGCAGCGCATCGCGCAGCACCGCCGCGCAGTCGCGGCGCAGCGCGGCCAGCGACGCCGCATCGACGGCCCGGTCGTGCTCGGCGCGGTAGTGGCGGATCTCGGCCCGCATGGCCGCGTCCGCCTCGTCCTCGCTGACCGCCAGGCGGTGGCGCGCCGCCAGCAGCGCGCGCAGCCGCGGGGCCGGCGGGGCGAACGACACCAGCGTGCCGAGCGCGTCGAGCAGCACCGCGCCGCTCATGCGACGAAGTGCCAGGTGGCGAACTGGGCGGTCGACACGGCCAGCAGGATCGCACTGACGGCCAGCACCGGGATGCGCCAGCGCCGATGGCGCGCCAGCAGCCAGCCCAGCCACATCCACAGCGGGAAGCAGACGAGCACGAAGCGCGGGAACGACATCAGCGGCTGGGGCAGCACCGGATAGGACAGCGGGACGGCCAGCGACGCCACCACGTAGGCCGCGTAGGCCAGCGGCAGCCGGCGCAACACGCCGACGAACGCCGCCGCGACCAGCGGCACCCACAGGAACAGGCCGATGTTGATGCGCGCGATGGCCAGCGGGTCGCCGCCGGCGATCGGGAAGTACAGCCGCGTGCCCGGGCTCGCGCCGGCGACGATCTGGCGCACGCCGGCCCAGGCCGCCTTGGCGCCCTCCCACACCCCGCCCAGCGGGCCGGCCCACTCGCGGTACCAGACGTCCTGTGCATCGAACGGCGCGTGCCAGCTGTGATGGGCGATGGCCAGACCGATCGGGAAGGCGGCCAGCCCCAGCGGCACGAGCAGCACCCAGGCCAGCCGCGTGGCGCGCGCGCGCACGTCGCGGCGCCCGTCGGCGAAGGCCAGCAGCACGAGCGCGAAGGCGATCGCCACGCCGGTCGAGCGCGTCGCGGCGGCCAGCGCGCCGAGGATCCCCGCCCACGCCCAGTGGTCGCGCCGCGCAGCAAGCACGCTGCCGACGGTCAGCGCCAGGAACAGCGACTCGCTGTAGACCGCCGACAGGAAGAAGGCCATCGGCGAGAACGCCAGCGCCCACACCGTCCAGCGCCCCGCCTCGGCGCCCAGCTCCAGCTCGGTCAGCCGCTGGAGCGCGACGAAGGCGGCCAGGCAGCAGGCCAGCGACAGCAGGATCCCCGCCAGCGCCGAGCCCCCCAGCACGCGCAGCGTCAGCGGGTAGAGCGGGAAGAACGCCGCCGTCGGACCGTCGTCGTAGCCGCCCTTGGCGATGCCAAGAAACCAGATCGCGTCCCAGCGCACCGCGGGCGCCGTCCACGTCGCGGCGCCCAGGTTGGCCGGGTCGAAGCCCGGGGCCCGGGCGCTGAGCCCCCAGATCCAGACCGCACCCATCCCCGAGATCCACACCAGCAGCCTGGAGGTCCACAGCGCCGTCCAGGCGTCGCGCAGGTCACGGTGCATCCGGCGGACGATGGTCGCAGGTGACCTAAGATGCCGTGTTCGCGATGTCTCGCCGCGACCGAAAGAAGCGGCGCCGCGGCCACCGGCACGGCGGCGTGCACATTCTGCTGCTGGGCCTGGGCGTCGTCGTCACAGGGGTGACGCTGGCCGCGCTGGCGGCGGTCGGCTGGGTGGTCAGCGTGGCCACCTCCGGCCCGACGATCGAGGAGCTCAAGCCCGTCGACCCGGGCTCGTCGTCGGTCGTCTACGCCGCCGACGGATCCCGTCTGGGCTTCATCCAGGCCGACATCCTGCGCACGCCCGTGCGCTCGACGCTGATCCCCGACGTGATGCGCGATGCGACCGTGGCGATCGAGGACAAGCGCTTCTACGAGCACACGGGCGTCGACGGCTGGGGCCTGGTCCGCGCCGCGGTCAAGAACGCCACCAGCGAGGGCAAGACGATCCAGGGCGGCTCCACGCTGACCATGCAGCTGGTGCGCAACATGTACACCGGCGACACCGTCCGCCACGGCATCGAGGGCTACAAGCGCAAGATCCGCGAGGCCAAGCTGGCCGAGGAGCTGGAGGACATCCACACCAAGAACTGGATCCTCGACCGCTACCTCAACAACGTCCCCTACGGGACGGTCGGCGGCCAGGAGGCGGTCGGCGTGCAGGCCGCGGCGCGCGTCTTCTTCGGCAAGCCGGCCAAGCGCCTGACCGTGCCCGAGGCGGCGCTGCTGGCCGGCCTGCCGCAGGCGCCCACCGCCTACAACCCGCTGCTGAACCCGCGCGGGGCCAAGGAGCGCCGCAACGAGGTGCTGCGCGCGATGGCCAGCCAGCGGATGATCACCCCCACTGAGCTGCAGCAGGCGCTCGACGCGCCGCTCGGCGTCGAGCCGTCCGGCTACTACACCCGGCGTCGCGAGAACTACTTCTTCGACTTCGTGCGCTCAGAGCTCATCGAGACAGTACGGCGTCGAGGAGGTGCGCCGGGGCGGGCTGCGGATCTACACGACGATCGACCTCGACCTCCAGCAGGCCAGCGCGCGGCGCGATGTCGTCGACCCTCAACCAGTCCGGCGACCCGCCTCGTCGGCGATCGTCACGATCGACCCGGCCAACGGCCACATCCTGCGCCATGGCCTCCTCGGGCGCTACGGCAAGCTCGAAGTTCAACCTCGCCGCGCAGGGCCGCCGCCAGCCCGGCTCGACCTTCAAGGCGATGGTCCTGATGACCGCGCTGCGCCGGCGTCGATCCCGACAAGACGTCGTACATGTCCGAGCCGCTGAACTTCGTCGACCCGGTGTGCGGGCCCGATCGACGTGCAGACGTACTCGAACTCCTACATCGGCCGGCCAACCTCGTGCAGGCCACGCTCACCTCCGACAACTCCGTCTACGAGCAGCTCGACCTCGACCTCGGCCCCGACAAGGTCAAGGAGACCGCCCAGGAGATGGGCATCACCTGCAAGCTCAACGCGCTACCCGGCCGAGGGGCTGGGCGGCCTGGAGTACGGGGTGTCGCCGCTGGAGATGGCCAACGCCTACGCGACGATCGCCAACGGCGGCTCCCGCAACACGCCGACGGCGATCACCAAGGTCGTCTTCCGCGACGGCCAGCGTCGACGAACTCGGCGACGCCAAGCGCAAGAAGGTGTTCAGCGACGGGGTCACCGCCAAGGCGACCGACATCCTCCAGCAGAACATCCAGTCCGGGACCGGCACCGCCGCGCAACATCGGCTGCCCGGCCGCCGGCAAGACCGGCACCACCGACGACTTCACGCGACGCGTGGTTCGTCGGCTTCACCCCCAAGCTGGCCACCGCGGTCTGGGTCGGCTACCCCAGCCAGCAGACCTCGATGACCCCGGTCGACCCGGATCGCCGTCGCGGGCGGCACGTTCCCGGCACAGATCTGGCAGAACGTACATGAAGCAGGCCAAGAGCCGGCTGCGGCGACTTCCCGACGCCCGAGGAGGCGTTCGAGGCCACGCCGTTCTTCGGGCAAGTACGCGACCACCGGGGCCCCCGGCACGAGGTCGGGACCATCCGACCGGCGCCACCGACTTCGAGACGGCCGGAAGAACAAGAAGGACAAGCAGACAGGCAGCGGCAACACCGGCGCCACGCCGGCGCCCAACGGCGGCGCAGCACCGCAGGGCGGCGCGGCGCCCCAGACACCGGCCCAGCCGGCGCAGCCTGCGCAGCCGGCGCAACCCGCCCAGCCGCAGGCTCCCGCGGCCGGTGGAGCGCCGGACCCGGCGCAGTACGTCGCCCCGGCGCGGATCCGGCGCGCGCGCACCGCTACTCTCTCCCGCTTGAGCAAGGAAGAGAAGGTCGAGTTCGAGGGCGAGGTCGTCGAGGCCCTCCCGAACGCGATGTTCCGCGTGAAGCTCGACAACGGCCACATGGTCCTCGGCCACGTCGCCGGCAAGATGCGCCGCTACCGCATCCGCATCCTGCCCGGCGACCGCGTCCGCGTCGAGCTGTCGCCCTACGACCTCGACCGCGCGCGCATGTCTACCGCCACCGCTAGGGCCGGCCGCGTGCCCTCGCGTGGCGAGTTCGCGCTGATCGCCGCGGCTCCGCGAGAGCTGGACGGGACGGGCGGGCGACGCCCGCATCCTGCGCGGCTCCGGCGACGACGCCGCCGTCGTCCGCGCGCGGCCCTACGCCGTCACGTCCGTCGACGCGATGGTCGACGGCGTCCACTTCCGCCTCGGGCGGGCCAGCCCGTATGACGCCGGCTGCGGGCGCTCGCCGCCGCGCTCTCCGATCTCGCCGCCATGGGCGCGACCGCGGGCGAGGCCTACGTCGTCGCTCGGGCTGCCCGCCGAGCTCGGACGACGACGCCGTGCTGGCGCTCGGCGCGGCATGGACGCCCTCGCGCGCGCCGCGGCACGACGGTGTCGGCGGCGACATCACTCGCGGGCCCGTGCTGGCCATCGCCGTCACCGTCGTGGGCTGGGCCGAGCACGCCGGCGCCCTCGTCGGTCGCGACGGCGCGCGGCCCGGCGACCTGGTCGGCGTGCACCGGCCCGCTGGGCGGCTCCGCCGCCGGCCTCGCGATGCTCGAGGGCCGCGCGAGCCGCCGCCGCCGCGCGCTCACGCCGGCCTACCTGCGTCCATGGCCGCGCCTGGAGGCCGGGGTCGCGCTGCCGCCTCGACGGCGTCCACGCGATGATCGACCTGTCCGACGGGCTGGCCTCTGACGCCGGCCACGTGGCGCGTGCGTCGGGCGCCCGGATCGTCGTCGACCTCGGGGCGCTGCCGCGCCCCGACGACCTGGACGCGTCGCCGCAGCGATCGGCGCCGACGCCGCGCAGCTGGCCGCGACCGGCGGCGAGGACTACGAGCTGTTGTGTTGCGTGGACCCGTCGGATCGCCCGGCGGCCGAGGCGGCCGGCGTGATCGCCTGGGTCGGTCAGGTGGTCGAAGGCCCGGCGGCGCTCGCGCTCACCCGCGACGGGGTCGAGACGACCCCGGCTCGGGGTTTCGAGCACCGTCGAGACGACTGAACCGGTCGTCGCGGTCCGCGCCCAGCAGTCGCCGGACGCCGGGGCGGCGGAGCATCGCCTCCGCCACCGCCTCCGCGTCGACCAGGTACGTCGCTCCCGCGACCCTCCCCTTCATGTCCTGATGGCTGTTCCCCATGCCCGCGAAGCTCATCGGCCGCTGGAGGCGGTCTCCACATCGGCAATCCGTTGAGCCGGCGCCACCCGGATGAGCCGCGCCGACACGACGATGCGCTCCGCGGCGCTGTACAGCGGGTGGCAGGCGGTCAGCACCAGTTGCTCGTAGCCGACCGGGCGCACCACCGACACATCGCTGGGCTGGACGATCCGCTGGCCCTGGACGCGGTAGGTGAAGCGGCCGTAGGGCATCCTCAGCTCCACCTCGTCGCCTCGGTGCAGCTCGTCGATGTGGCGAAACGGGGCCAGGTAGGTCGTGCGGTGGCCGGCGATCGCCGTCGTCCCGCCCCGCCCGGGCAGCGGGTTGCCGGGGTAGGCGCCCGGCCCCTTGCGCAGGTCCTCGGGGTCGTCGCCGGCGACCACCACGTAGGAGCGATGGATCGTCGGCATCTCGATGCGCCCCAGGGCGTCGCCCTCAGCCGTCTGCTCCTGCAGGCGGCGGGCCGCGAAGGCTAGGCGCCGCTGCGTGTCGGGCAGCGTCTGCAGCGCGTGCAGCTCGGCCGGGCGCAGCAGCTGCCGCTCGCGGTCGCGCAGCTGGCCCGACAGGTGGTCCTGGCTGCGCTTGGCCAGCAGCGCGGACACCGGCTCCTGCCAGACGAGGGTCAGGGCCGCGTCGGCGATCAGCAGGATGCCGGCCAGGATCAGGACCGTGGACAGGAAGCGCAGCGCGCCCCTCATCGCCGCCTCGCCGAGTCCGTGCCGCCGAGGGACCCGGGACCGGCGTAGGTCAGCGGGCCACGCGACAGCACCGGCCCGCCGCCACCCGCCCCCGGCCGCGCCGAGCGCGTCGGCTGGGTGGCCTGCGCGATCACCAGCGCCGACAGGCCGCAGCCGATCAGCAGCGACCACACCACCAGCGACAGCGGCGTCACGTGGCCGCCCGCGACGGCCAGCAGGCCGATCCAGCCCAGCTGCAGCGGTCCGGCGTCCAGCGCGACCGCGTAGGCCAGCGCGGCCAGCGCGAAGGGCAGCGCGGGGACGACGATCAGCGCCAGCCGCCAGCCGCGCCCCCCGCGCAGCTCCGGGGCACAGGCCAGCAGCCACAGGTGCACCGCCGGGACGAGGAACAGCGCCGCGTAGGGGTTGGTCAGCCACACGGTCCAGGTCAGCGCCTGCGTGACGATGGCCAGCGCGATGCCGGCACCGCCCCCGCCGGCGCCCGGCGCCAGGCGCCGCAGCAGCGGCCACACCATCAGGTAGCCGAGCGCGACGACCGCGACGGCGACCACCAGCACGCCGATCGAGACGCCGACCGCCCCCGGCGGCACGGGGTTGGGCGGCGCGGTGACCAGGCCGACGACGCGCAGCAGCACGAGCACGAGCGCGGCGGCCAGCAGCGGCGAGCCGATCGCCACCACCCACGCCACCCAGGACAGCACCGGCTCGTGGCGCCGGCGCACGCGGGCGAGCCCGTCGATCGCGGCCAGCAGCGCCGGCAGCAGGCAGGCCGCGCCCAGCAGCCGCACCGCCCACAGCGGCAGCAGCCGGTTGCGCACCTGCACGACGGACTGCGGGCTGGGGGGCTGCACGTCGGGGCCCTGGTCCAGCGCGGTCAGGGAGCGCAGCGTCGCGCGGCCCATGCTCTCCAGGCGCTGCTCGCTGACGGGCGCGTCGGACGCCGGCCCCAGCTCGCCCGAGGCGCTGATCAGCACGGCGGGCAGGCCCTGCGCGTCGATCGCGCCCTGCTGGGAGACGGTGAACGGGAAGGCCAGGCGCAGCGCCTGCATCGTCGTGCGCGTGTCTCCCGGCGGACCGGCCTCCTGGGTGACCGCGTGGGCGACGGTGCGCAGCAGGCGCTGAGGTGCGATGCCGCTGGCGTTCGACCAGCCGACCACCTGCGGGCGCCGCTGCCGCACGCCGGCCATGTCACCGAGCACGAGCACCGCGTCGACCGGGGCGGACACCCCCTTGGCCCACTCGGCGGCCCCCGCGGCGCCGCCGCTGCCGCCGCTGGTGGACACGAGCACGATCGTGCGCCGCGTGTTGCGGCCGTTGAGCAGCCGCGCCAGCTCCATCAGCGTCGCGGTGGCCGACAGGTCGGCCTTGGCCGGCACGCCGCGCGCATCGCGGCTGGCGAGCACGACGATCGCCCGGTTGAGGCTGCCGGGACGGGCGGCGATCACCGTGCGCAGGGTCCGCTCCCCGTCGATCGTCTCGGCCGACGTGTCGGTGGTGGTGGTCTCGAAGTCCGTGGCCCGGAAGGCGCGCTCGACGGCGTCCGCCAGACCCCGGTCGCCAGCCGAACCGGGCGCCCGATCGGGGTAGCGCTGCGCCAGGTCGTCGAGCAGCCGAAAGGCCCGCGCGCCGTCGAAGGCGTCGGGCGGCAGGTCGGTCGAGATCGGGCCCGGCCGCGCCTGCAGCGAGAATGCCGCCACCACGAGAACGAGCAGGATCGGCGCGAACGCGGCGCGATAGATGCGCAGGTCCAGCATGCACTTGGCATATTGACCACACCGCGCAATGGAACGCTCACCCCGCATCCTTCTCGTCGACGATGAGCAGGCGATCCAGACCCTGCTGTCCTATCCCCTGCAGAAGGACGGCTACGAGGTCGTCAACGCCACCGACGGGCGCCAGGCGCTGGCCCGCTTCGACGAGGGCCCCTTCGATCTCGTGGTGCTCGACGTGATGCTCCCGCACGTCGACGGCCTGGAGGTCTGCCGGCGCATGCGCGCCCGCTCGACGGTGCCGATCATCATGCTCACGGCCAAGGCCGAGGAGGTCGACAAGGTCGTCGGCCTCGAGCTCGGGGCCGACGACTACATCACCAAGCCGTTCTCGGTGCGCGAGTTCCGCTCGCGCGTGCGCGCCGCCCTGCGCCGCGGCGCGCTGACGCGCTCGGAGGAGTTGGGCGACGAGTCGCCGCTGTCGGTCGTCGACCTGCACATCGACTTCGCCCGGCGCTCGGTGACCGTGCGCGACGAGAACGTCGAGCTCACGTTCGTCGAGTTCGAGATCCTCACCGCGCTGGCCCGCAACCCGGGGCGGGTGTTCACCCGCGACATGCTGCTCACGCGCATCTGGGGCGACTCGGCCTTCCGCGACCCGCGCACCATCGACGTGCACATCCGCCACCTGCGCGAGAAGCTCGAGGTCGACGCCAAGGACCCCGAGTACCTGTTCACCGTGCGGGGCGTCGGCTACCGCTTCCGTGACAAGGAGCGCGCCGGCGGACGCGAGTGATCCTGCGGTCGATCACCGCGCGCCTGGCCCTGGGCTTCCTCGCCGTCGCCCTCGTGGCGGTCGGCGTCTTCACGCTGTACGTGCTGCCCTCGCTGGAGGAGCGGCTGGTCCAGCAGAAGCTCAGCTCCCTGGAGGTGACGGCCCGCGTGTACTCGCGCCCGCTGCGCCAGGCGATCGGCTCCAACCTCGACGAGAAGGCCGTCGACGCCGAGGTGCGCGCCGCGGCCGACCGCGCCAACGCCCGCGTGACGCTGCTGGGCGTCTCGCGCGGCACCGAGGGGCTGGCCACCTACGTGATCTCCGACTCCACCGAGGAGGTCGACATCTCCGACCTGTCGCTGGACGTCGCGCTCGAGGCGGCCAGCACGGGCCAGCCGCAGACGGCCACCGAGGCCTCCAACGACGGGCGCCTGGGCGAGGCGGCGCGGCCTCTGCGCTACAACCGCCGCGTCGCGCGGGTCGTGGTGTTCTCCTCGCCGCTGAGCGACGTGGCCGAGACCGTCGCCCTGATCCAGCGGCGGATCTTCGTCGCCGGCGGCCTGGCCGTCGTCGTCGCGCTGCTGGTCGGCCTGGTCGTCTCCCTGCCGATGACCCGGCGCATCCGGCGCCTGCAGCGCGGGGCGCGTCGGGTCTCCGAGGGCGACTTCAGCGCGACCTTCCCCGTCGACGCACGCGACGAGCTGGGCCAGCTGGCGCGCACGCTGGACGAGATGCAGCGCCAGCTGGGGCAGCTCGACAGCGCCCGCAAGCGCTTCATCGCCACCGCCTCGCACGAGCTGCGCACGCCGATCTTCTCGCTGTCGGGCTTCGTCGAGCTGCTGCTGGACGAGGAGCTCGACGAGGAGACGCGCACCACCTTCCTCGTCCAGGTGCGAGACCAGGTGGCGCGGCTGCGCACGCTGACCACCGAGCTGCTGGATCTGTCGCGCCTGGAGGCCGGGTCGCTGGAGCTGCGCCCGGAGCCGACCGACGTCGGCCTGCTGGCCCGCGCGGTCGCCTCGGAGTTCCTGCCCGCGCTGTCGACGCATGGCTCGCGGCTGGAGCTGCGCCTGCCGCCCTCCACGCTGGAGGCGACCTGCGACCCCGAGCGCGTCGCGCAGGTCCTGCGCATCCTCATCGACAACGCGCTGGTGCACACGCCGCCCGGGACCGACGTCGTCGTGGCCGCCTCGCGGGTCGACGGCCACGTGTCGCTGGCGGTGCGCGACAGCGGGCCAGGCATCCGCCACAGCGACGTCGAGCGCATCTTCGAGCCCTTCTTCACCTCTGACGATGCCGCCGGCTCCGGCCTGGGGCTGGCGATCGCCCACGAGCTGGCCGAGCGCATGGCCGGGCGGCTGACCGTGGAGTCCACGCCGGGCCGCACGACCTTCTCCTTCGACGTCCCGACGGCGCCCGCGGGGTATTCCGGTGCAGCCAACGGGTAGCGTCCCGCTCGTGCTGCAAACGGTGAACGTCGGAACCAAGCCGCTTGCCGACTACACGCACATCGTCGGGCGCGACCTCGCCGAGGAGGTCCGCGCGCTCGCCGAGCCGCTACGGGGCCTGCGCGTGCTGCACCTGTCGGCCACCGCGTTCGGGGGCGGCGTGTCGGAGATCCTCTACACGCTGGTGCCGCTGATGAAGGACATCGGCCTGGACTGCGAGTGGCAGGTGATCTACGGCCGCGAGGAGTTCTTCAACGCGACCAAGCTCATGCACAACGCGCTGCAGGGCAACCCGCAGGACCTCACGGCCGAGCAGTGGGAGACGTGGGAGTCCTACAACGACATGAACGCGCGCGAGATGGCGGACGGCTGGGACGTGTGCATCGTTCACGACCCGCAGCCCGCGGCGCTGTTCTCGCTGGCGCCCGAGAAGGCGGCCGGGTGGATCTGGCGCTGCCACATCGACCTGTCGACGCCCAACCCGGCGACGATGGAGCGGCTGCTGCCGTTCGTGCGCGACTATCCGCAGGCGCTGTTCCACACGCCCCAGTACGTTCCGCAGGGAATGCGCGGCGCGGTGCACATCGTCCCGCCGGCGATCGACCCGCTGGCCCCCAAGAACATGGCGTTGGCGCCCGAGGACGCCTCCTACGTCTGCCGGCAGTTCGGTCTCGACGTCGACCGGCCGCTGATCTGCCAGGTGTCGCGCTTCGATCCCTGGAAGGACCCGCTGGGCGTGATCGACGCCTATCGCGCCGTCAAGGAGCGGGTCCCGGCCGTGCAGCTGGCGCTGGTGGGCTCGATGGCCTCCGACGACCCGGAGGGCTGGGACTTCTTCAACGCGACGATCGCCCATGCCGACGGCGACGAGGACATCCACATCCTCAACAACTTCAACAACGTCGGGGCGATCGAGGTCAACGCGTTCCAGTCGCACGCCGACGTGGTGATCCAGAAGTCGATCCGCGAGGGCTTCGGCCTGACCGTCAGCGAGGCGCTGTGGAAGGGCCGGCCGTTCATCGGCGGCGCGGTCGGCGGGATCCCGCTGCAGGTCGACAACGGCGTCTCCGGGTATCTGGTCGACGACGTGGAGACCTGTGCCAGCCGCAGCATCGACATCCTCCAGGACCCGGCGCTGGGCAAGGCGCTCGGGCGCCGCGGCAAGGAGCACGTGCGCAAGCACTTCCTGACGCCGCGGTACCTGCGCGACTACCTGCGCATCTTCACCGACATGGCGGAGGCCGCCTGATGGACCGTGCACCCCTGATCCTCGTCTCCAACCGCGGCCCGGTCACCTTCTCCGACGATGGGTCGTTCAGGCGCGGCGGCGGCGGCCTGGTGACGGCGCTGACCGGCCTGGCCTCGCATCGCTCGGCGGTGTGGATCGCCTCGTCGATGACGCAGGGCGACGCCGAGCGGGCACGCCACCACGACGGCAAGCCGTTCCCGGTGCAGACCCCGGCCGGCGGGGAGTACCTGGTGCGCTTCGTCGAGAGCGACCAGGACGCCTTCGACCGCTTCTACAACATCTTCGCCAACCCGATGCTGTGGTTCATCCAGCACTACCTGTGGGACCTCAGCAACGCGCCGGACATCCGCCGCAACGAGGTGGAGGCCTTCGAGTACGGCTACAACGTCGTCAACGAGGACCTCGCCCATGCGGTGATCGACCAGATCGACGGCGAGCAGGACCCGGTCGTGATGGTCCACGACTACCACCTGTACACGCTGCCGGGGCTCGTGCGGCGTGCCCGGCCCGACGTCTTCCTGCACCACTTCGTGCACATCCCCTGGACGCAGCCCGACGCCTGGCGCGTGCTGCCGTCGCGCATCCGCCGCGAGCTGTACGAGGGGCTGCTGGCCAACGACATCATCGGGTTCCACACCCAGGCCTACAAGCGCAACTTCCTGCAGTGCTGCCGCGACCTGATGGGCCTGGACGTCGACTTCGACGCGGGCGTGGTCGACAACGACGGCCATGAGGTGTGGGTGCGCGCCTACCCGCTGCCGATCGACACGGCGGCCACGCGCCGGGTGGCGGAGTCCGACCGCACCGCCGCCTTCGAGGCGGAGCTGCTGCGCCGCCGGCGCGACCACCTGATCCTGCGCGTCGACCGCGCCGACCTGTCCAAGAACGTCCTGCGCGGCTTCACCGGCTACGACCTGTTCCTCGAGCAGCATCCGGAGTTCCGCGAGCGGGTGACGTTCGTCGCCCAGCTGATGCCGTCACGAACCGACGTGCCCGAGTACGCCGAGTACCTGGAGCGCATCGAGGCGCTGGTGGCCGTGGTCAACCACCGCCACGGCACGCCCGACTGGATGCCGATCCAGCTCAAGCTGCGCGACGACCTGGAGGAGGCGGTCGCCGCCTACAAGCACTACGACGTGCTGCTGGTCAACGCGATGTTCGACGGCATGAACCTGGTCGCCAAGGAGGGACCGGTGGTCAACGAGCGCGCGGGCGTGTCGATCCTGTCGGAGAACACCGGCGCCCATGAGGAGCTGGGCGAGTTCGCGCTGTCGGTCAACCCGTTCGACATCCAGGAGCTGGCCGACTCGATCCACGCCGCGCTGACGATGCAGGGCAGCGAGCGCGCCCGGCGGCTGGACGGCCTGCGCGAGATCATCACGGCGCGCGATCCGGGCGACTGGATCGACGACCAGCTGGAGGACATCCGGCGCAAGCGCAAGGCCGCGCGGACCGCGCGCTCGTAGGCCGCCCGGCCGCGCCCCGGCTCATCCGAAGACGAACTCGCTCGGGCCCGGGCGGGCCTGGGCCGCCGGGGGCGGCGCAGCCGGGGGCGGGACCGCCGGAGCCGCGCGCACGGCCGGCGCGGGTGCCGGAGCCGCGCGCACGGCCGGCGCGGGTGCCGGAGCGCGCGCCGGGCGCGGCGGGCCGCGCGCACGGCCGGCGCGGGTGGCGGAGCCGCGCGCACCGGCGGCACGGACGACGGCGGCGGCACGGGCGAGCGGCGGCACGGCACGCGGGCGCGGTCGAGCCGGGCGCCGTGGCACGTGGCGGCGGCGGCGCGGACGCTGCGCGCGTGCCCGCGGGCGCGGCCGGGGCGCGACGCGGGGGACGGGCGCCGCCGGCTCAGTCGCACGGGTGGTCCGCGGCGCGAGCGCCGGCCCGACCGGGTCGGCGGGGAGCGCCACGCGCCCGTCGCCGTGCGGCCAGGCGACCAGCAGGCCCACCATCACCGCCACCGCCGTGGCGGCGGCCACGTTCGGCCAGCGGATTCGGTGCACGAGCGACTCCATGCCCGCTCTAGGGCCGGCCGCCGCGAACCTCGCCCCCGGCCGGCACGCGCGGTCGCTGCTATCTTCATCTGCCGCATGTCTCAGCCCCAGCCCACGTACGACCTGATGCTGCTGCTCGACGTCGAGTCCGAGCAGGAGCTGCGCGACAAGGTGGTCGCCGACGCCGAGCGCCTGATCACCGAGGGTGGCGAGCTGCTCGGCACCTATGACTGGGGCGTCCGCGAGCTCGCCTACGAGATCGCCCATCAGGACAGCGCCGACTACCGCCTGTTCCAGTTCCAGGCCGGCGACACCTCGCTGCTGGCCGAGCTTGACCGCACGCTGTCGATCGCCGACGGCCTGCTGCGCCACCGCATCATCAAGCTCGCTCCGGGCACGCCCGAGCCGCCCGACCCCGGCGCCACGCCGGCCGTCGACGCGGACTACGAGCCCGCCCTGTAGTCGCTGGCGCCGCGCCGCGCGGCGCCGACTGCACCGGCTTCGCAACAAATGCCCGGAGTTTCCGTGCCGTTTCGCGGTGGCGTCGGGCCCCGGCGCTAGGCTCGCCGCAAGATCGTTCTGCCCCGAAAGGAGCGCCTGACATGGCGGCCACGAACATCAACCGGGTGATCCTCACCGGCAACCTCACGAAGGACCCCGAGCTGCGCTCGACCGGCAGCGGCATGGCCGTCTGCTCGCTGCGCATCGCCACCAACACGCGCCGCAAGGACAACGCGTCGGGCGAGTGGATGGACCAGCCCAACTACTTCACGGTGACCGTCTTCGGCCGCCAGGGCGAAAACGCCGCCCAGTACCTGTCCAAGGGCCGCGGGGTGGCGGTCGACGGGCGCCTGTCGTGGCGTGAGTACACCGACAAGGACGGCAACAAGCGCGAGGCGGTCGAGATCATCGCCGAGAACGTCCAGTTCCTCAGCGGACCCGACGGCGGCGGCAGCGGCGGCGGGTTCACTCCGCGCAGCGACGTGCCCGTGTCGACCGACGACTTCGCTCCGGTGGGCGCGCCCAGCGGCGGCGGCGGGGGCGGCGGGAGCACCGCGGCCGACGACGACATCCCGTTCTAGGCCTCTGGCCGACACCTGTCATGGCGAGCGCCCCGGACACCGGGGCGCTCGGTCGTTGCGGGGGTGCCGTGACCCGTCGGGCGCCGGTCAGGCATGTGCGCCGCCAACCCCCGTGGCCTCGTGGTCGTTGTCGTCTGACGGTCGACATGCGACCGCCAGCTGACGACGATGGCTCCCGCCGCCGCAGATGTCGGCGCGCGTGGCTCGGGTCCGGCGTGCATGCGAGGCGCCCGGCTACCATCAGCGTCCGGGTCGTTCCGCCCGCGTTTCCGCCGCCCGCCGTGCTAGGCGGGCGGTTGTTTTACAATGGGCGGTCGGGGCCACGCGCCGTTCGTCGTGCTGCGCGGCCACAGACATCTTTCGATTCCAGAAGGGCCAGGAGAACTTTGGCGAAGGCGCGAGGCCGCGGGAAGCCCACCCGGCGGCGTGACAAGAAGGGCGGATCCGGCGGCGGACGGCGCAAGCCCTGCCCGTTCTGCCGCGACAAGCAGGAGCAGGTCGACTACAAGGACGTCGCGACGCTGCGCAAGTTCGTGTCCGAGAAGGGCAAGATCCGCTCGCGGCGCATCACCGGCGCCTGCCGCCGCCACCAGAACCAGATCGCGACCGCCGTCAAGAACGCGCGCGAGCTGGCGCTGCTGCCCTACGTCGACCCCACCGGCGGTCGTGAGGACGAGCGCGGCGGCCGCGGCGGCGGACGCCGCGACCGAGAGGACCGCTGACATGCCCGAGGCGATTCTGCTCAAGGACGTCGAGGGGGTCGGCCAGCGCGGCACCGTCGTCGACGTCTCCAAGGGCTACCTGCGCAACTTCCTGATCCCGCGCAAGCTGGCCCAGCCGGCGACCAAGGGAGCCATCGAGCAGGCGCAGGTGCGCATGGCCCAGCTCGAGAAGGCCAAGGCCGAGGCGATGGAGCGCGCCAAGGAGAACGCCGCGACGCTCTCGCGCACGGTGCTGACGATCGCCCAGCAGGCCGGCGACGACGGCCGCCTGTTCGGCTCGGTCACCTCCCAGGACATCGCCGACGCCATCAAGGAGGCGCGCAACCTGAAGGTCGATCGGCGCAAGATCAACCTCGAGGAGCCGATCAAGCACGTCGGCACCTACATGGTCGACGTCGAGATCGCCGAGGGCGCGACCGCCTCGGTCAAGACGATGGTCGTCGAGGCCAAGTAGCGCCTCGCACCACCCATACCGCTGTACTGACGCCGCCGGCCGCCAGGCCGGCGGTCGTCGTTCAGGCCGGCCGGTAGCGGCCGGCGACGATCTCCGCGAAGGTCTCCTCGCCCGCCAACCGCACCGCGATGCGCTGCTCGAGCACGGGCCCGTCGAGCCGCAGCGTCGTGCGGTTCGTGCCCCGCTGGGTCACGCGCTCGAGCACCAGCGCGTCCGCGCTCCACGTCCCGCGCCCGGGCACGTCCGGCCGCGCCCCGAGGCTGTCGAACCACCACCAGGCGAGGTCGGCCGTCGCAAGCACGCCGTGGCCGGCGAGGGCGACCGCGTCGTCGCGCGTGTGCCCGTAGTCGAGCACGAGCGCGGCGCGGTCCAGGGCCGGCCGAACCGACAGCCGGCCGAGCGCCGTCCCCGCCGGCGCCCACGGCGAGGCGGCCAGCGCCTCCTCGCCCTCCCAATCGCCGATCAGCGCGGCGAGTCGTTCCGCATGCATACTGGGAACGTACCAACGATTGGTATCGTCCCATGAAATGTCGCGACCGGCCAGCCTCCTCGACCTGACCGTCTACCGCCTGTCGCTGGCGGGCCGCGCCGCCCGCACCGCCGTCGCCGCCAGGCTGGCCGAGGACGGCCTGCGCCTGGGCGACGTCGCGCTACTGGCCTCCGTCCGCGACGACGGGCCGGCGCCCCAGCGCGCGCTGGCCGCGCGCCTGGCGCTGGACCCCAGCGACGTCGTCCGCCTGCTCGACGCCCTCGAGGGCCGCGGATGGGTGCGCCGCGACCGCGACGCGCGTGACCGTCGGCGCCTCATCGTCTCGCTGACGCCCGCGGGAGACGCGGCGCTCGACGCCGCGCTGCGCGCCTGCCGCTCCGCGGAGGACCAGGTCCTGGCGCCGTTGTGGCCCGGCGAGCGAGCGACGCTGCGCGACCTCGCCGGGCGCGTGATCGGCTGACGCCGGCAACGTCTCCGCTACGTGCGTCTTTTGATTTTGCAACGGCGCCTGCGATCCGCCTCGAGCCGCGCTAGCTTCGATCGGCCCCGATGACGTTCACGTCCGACACCGCCTACTCCTCCTCCGCCGGCCCGTTCAACGGCGGCGGACCGCCGCACAACATCGAGGCCGAGCAGTCGGTCCTGGGCGCGATCCTGCTGTCGGAGCGTTCGCTGTACGCGCTGATCATCGAGGAGGGGCTCCAGCCCCAGGACTTCTATCGCGAGCGCCACAGCGTCACCTATGCGGCGATGCTGCGGCTGTACGCCGCCAACACGCCGATCGACCCGCTGACCGTCGCCGAGGAGCTGCGCCAGGCGGGCGAGCTGGAGGCCGCGGGCGGGGCGGAGGCGATCGACGAGCTGACCGGCTCGGTGCCGCTGGTCGGCAACGCCCGCCGCTACGCCCAGATCGTCAAGGAGAACGCGCTGCTGCGCCGTCTCCTGAACACGACCTACCGCATCCAGGCCTCGGTCGCCGAGCACGCCGACGTGCCCCGCAACCTCGTCGAGCAGGCCGAGAAGGCGATCCTGGAGGTCGCCCACGACGACCGCCAGCAGGACTTCCGCTCGATCGAGGCGATCCTGCACGACGAGCTGGACAAGATGGAGAAGCTCTCGCGCGAGGGCACCTCCCTGACCGGCACGCCGTCGGGCTTCAAGGACCTCGACGAGATCACCGGAGGCTTCCAGCCCGGCAACCTGATCATCCTGGCCGCCCGACCCTCGATGGGAAAGAGCGCGCTGGTCACCAACATCGCCGAGAACGCGGCGATCGACCACGGCAAGGCCGTCGCGCTGTTCAGCCTGGAGATGTCGGAAACCGAGCTGGCCCAGCGCTTCGTGGCCTCCCAGGGGCGCATCTTCGGCGACAAGCTGCGCAAGGGCCGGGTCTCGGGCAACGAGTGGCCGAAGATCATCGACGCCACCAAGAAGCTCAGCTCCGCGCCGCTGTACGTCGACGACTCCTCCGACATCGGCATCCTCGACATCCGCGCCAAGGCCCGCCGGCTGCACCAGCAGGCGGCCAACGGCCTGGGGTTGATCATCGTCGACTACCTGCAGCTGATGCGGCCCGACTCGGGCACCGACAACCGGGTCGAGCAGGTCGGCCAGATGTCGCGCGGGCTCAAGATCCTCGCCCAGGAGCTCAAGGTCCCGGTCATCGCACTGTCGCAGCTGAGCCGCGCCGTCGAGCAGCGCCACGACAAGAAGCCGATCCTGTCCGACCTGCGCGAGTCGGGCCAGATCGAGCAGGACGCCGACGTCGTCATGTTCATCTACCGCGACGAGTACTACGAGAAGGACGAGTCCGAGGCGCAGGGCCTGGCCGAGATCCTCATCGCCAAGCACCGCAACGGCGGCCTCGGCGACGTGACGCTGACCTTCCGCAAGGAGTACCCGAAGTTCCTCAACTACGCCGGGGATCGCTACGAGTGAGCGCGGATCTGGCCACCTGCCCGTACGGGATCTGCGACGGATCGGGCTTCGTCGAGGACCCGGAGACCAACACCGCACGCGACTGCCGTTGCCGAGCCGCGCGGGTCGCCGGCGCGCGGGCGCGCGCGCTGGAGGCGCGCATTCCCAAGCGCTACCGCGACGTGGCCTTCGACCGCTACCCGGTGACGGACATCGAAGGCGTCGTGGTCGACCAGGTGCGGCGCTTCTGCCACGACATCGAGGCCAACCTCGACGCCGGCCGCGGCCTGTGGCTGGAGGGCGACCCGGGCACGGGCAAGACGACCCTGGCCATGCTCGTCTCCAAGGCGGCGATCGAGGCCAAGCGCACGACGGCGATCTACAGCCTGCCGCGGCTGATGGGCGTGCTGCGTGAGTCGATCGACTCCGAGGAGGGGCTGCTGGGGCTGCTCGACCGCCTCGCCACCGTCGACCTACTGCACCTCGACGACCTCGGCGCCGAGCACCGCACCGACTGGGTGCTCGAGCAGCTGTACTCGATCGTCAACACGCGCTACGAGGAGCAGCGCTCGATCATCCTGACCACCAACGCCACCGAGCAGGAGCTGGCCGAGCAGCTCGGCGCGCGGACGGTCTCGCGCCTGGTGGAGATCTGCGGCCCGCCGCTTGCGCTGTTCGGCCACGACCGCCGCGGGGCGCTCGACCCTACACTTTGACGCCGAGATGCCCGGCATCGTGATCGTGGGCGCCCAGTGGGGCGATGAGGGCAAGGGCAAGGTCGTCGACCTGCTGGCCGAGCAGGCCGACGCGGTCGTGCGCTTCCAGGGCGGCAACAACGCCGGCCACACGATCATCCGCGACGGCGAGACGTTCAAGTTCCACCTGATCCCGTCGGGCATCCTCTACCGGGGCAAGAAGTGCGTGATCGGCAACGGGGTGGTCATCGACCCCAAGGTGCTGACCGACGAGCTGGACGGCCTCAAGGCGCGCGGAATCGACCCGTCGGGCCTGCGCGTGTCGGCCAACGCGCACCTGATCATGCCCTACCACATGCTCCTCGACCACGCCGGCGAGGCGCGGCTGGGCAAGCTCCAGATCGGCACCACGCGGCGCGGCATCGGCCCCTGCTACGCCGACAAGGCGGCCCGACTGGGCATCCGCGTGCAGGACCTCCTGGACGAGAAGATCCTCAAGAAGAAGATCACCGCGGCGATGGATCCCAAGCGCCTGTCGCTGCGCCCGTTCGCCAAGGACCCGGCGCTCGACCTGCACGCGATGACCGAGGAGTACCTCACCTACGGCCACCGCATCGAGCAGTACATCGCCGACACATCCAGCCTCGTGTGGGATCTGCTCGGACCGCGATCGCAACGTGATCTTCGAGGGCGCCCAGGGCGTGCTGCTGGACATCGACCACGGCACCTATCCGTTCGTGACCAGCTCCAACCCGGTCGCCGGAGCGGCCACCACCGGCGCCGGCGTCGGCCCGCGCGACATCGACGAGATCTGGGGCATCGCCAAGGCCTACGTGACGCGCGTCGGCGCCGGCCCGTTCCCGACCGAGCTCGAGGACGAGCTGGGCGAGCAGATCCGCCAGCGCGGCGGCGAGTTCGGCACCACCACCGGGCGCGCGCGGCGCACCGGCTGGCTGGACCTCGTGGCGCTGCGCTACGCCGCGCGCATCAACACGCTCACGCACCTGGCCATCACCAAGCTCGACGTGCTGTCGGGCTTCGACGAGCTGCAGGTGTGCACGCGCTACCGCGGGCACGAGGGCGCCCGGTTCGATCGCTTCCCCTACCACCAGTCGGTCCTGCACCACGCCACCGCCGAGTACGAGGCGCTGCCCGGCTGGAGCGAGGACATCAGCCTCGCGCGCAGCGAGGACGAGCTGCCCCAGAACGCCCGCGACTACCTGCAGTTCGTGTCGGACTTCGTCGGCGTCCCGGTGGCGGTCGTCGGCGTCGGCCCGGGTCGCGAGCAGATCATCTGGCTGCAGGCCGGCGCCGAGTCGGTCACCGCACCCGCCGCCGCCGCGTAGCGCCGCTCAGCGCCGCGGCGCTGCGTCGCCGGACTCGACGAGCAGGTTCTGCTCGCCCCGGCGCAGCTGGCGCAGGCCGATGGCCGCCAGCGCCAGCAGCAGCAGCGCGGTCAGGCTGACCTGCAGCGAGACGATGCCCTCCTCGCTCCAGTAGACGTCGTCGAGGGTCAGCAGCAGCGCCGACTCGTCCAGCGTCAGCGCGGCGCCGACGCCGAACGGAACCGCCAGCCACGCCTCGATGTCCTCGTCGTCGGTCAGGACCGACGCGCCGCCGGCCAGCAGCGCCAGGGCGATGCCCGGCACGAAGTGGTGGACGTGGCTGCGGCCCACCACCAGGTTGCGAAACGGGCCGAAGCGGCCGCGGCGGCGGATCGCCCACGTCGAGGTCCGCACGAAGAAGAACGTCGCCGAGAACGCGCCCAGCAGGTTGATCAGCCGCACCTCCAGCGGGGTGGCGACCCGGTAGCCCTCGACCGCGACCCCGACCGCCTGGCTGACGGCCTCGCCCGGCGGCAGCGGCTCGGGCGAGCGGCGCACCACGCGGCGCACCTCGTCGGCGGCCACCAGGGCGGTCGCGCCGAGCGCGACCGCCGCAAGAACGACGGTGGGGCGTTCGGCGCGCAACCGCCGGCGACGCGCCCACGGCAGTTCGATCGCGCCCGGGAGACGGCGGGGACGGGCCATGCAGCCCGCCACACTAGTGGGACGCTCCGGCATCGGGGTGGGTTAGCCTGCCCGCCGGTGAGAGGTCGACGCATCGGCTCCAACATCTGCCTGGCGCTGGCCTCGCTGTGCCTGGTGGTGGCGCTCGTCACGGGATACCTGCGCACCACCGTGCTGGACTCCGACCAGTTCGCCGACCGGGCCACCAGCGCGCTCAGCCAGGAGCCCGTGCGCGACCTGGTCGCCCGCCAGATCACCGAGCAGGCCGTGCTGCGCGCCAACCGCGACCTGATCGCCGTGCGCCCCGTGGTCGAGACGGCGGCCGGCGCGATCGTGTCCAGCGGGGCGTTCAGGGACCTGTTCCGCTCGGCCGCGCGCGACCTGCACCGGACGGTGTTCACGCGCGACCGCTCGACGGCGACGCTGACGCTGCTCGACGTCGGCGTGCTGCTGTCCAGCGCGCTGGAGAACCTGGCGCCCGACGCGGCCAAGGACCTCCCGGCGGACTTCTCGGCCAAGCTCGACGCCGGCGAGACGGCGCTGAACTCGATCAGAGCGGCCAACGCCGCCGAGCAGGTCGAGCGGCTGGCCTGGATCTTCGGCATCCTGGCCGTCGCGCTGCTGGCCGCCGGGATCGTCCTGGCACCGCGGCGCACCCGGGCCATCGTCCACGCCGGGATCGCCGTCGCGATCGCCGGCGCGGTCCTGGTCATCGCCTACCAGCTCGGCCGATCGGCGGTGCTCGGCCGCTTCAGCGCGCCCGAGGACCGGGCCGCCGCCGGCGCGGTCTGGGACGCGTTCCTGCAGGACCTGCGCGCCTGGTCGCTGGTCGCGCTCGCCGCCGGCACCGTGGTCGCCGCCGCGGCGGCGTCCGTCCTGCGCCCGGTCGACGTGCGGCTGCCGCTGCGCCGCGCCTGGGAGGTGGTCTCGACCACGCCGCAGACGTCGTGGCGGCGCGCGCTGCGCGGGCTGGCGCTGATCCTCGCCGGCGCGCTGTTCATCGCCTGGCGCCAGGCCCTGCTGGACATCGCGCTCGTGCTCGTGGGCGTCTACGTCCTCTACCAGGGGGTCGCGGAGCTGCTGCGGCTGCTGACCGAGACGCGCGCACGCGAGGACGCCGCCCACCCGGGCGTCGCGCCCGCCGAGCGCGGCCGCCGCCGCGCCGCCCCGTGGATCGCCGGCGGCGTCGCCGCCGGGCTGCTCGGGCTGCTCGTCGTGGCGCTGATCGGCTCCGGCGCCACCGAGGCCACCGCGTCGGACGCGACCACCTGCAACGGCCATGTCGAGCTGTGCGACCGCCCGCTCGACGAGGTCGCCTTCGCGGGCACCCACAACGCGATGTCGTCGCCGACCTACCCCGACTGGCTGTTCGCCCAGCAGGAGAAGGGCCTGGAGGGCCAGCTCGACGACGGCATCCGCGCGCTGCTGATCGACGCGCACTTCGGCAACCGGGTCGGCAGCCACGTCCTCACCGACCTCAACGGCCGCGACGAGAAGCAGGCCGCCGAGGAGTCGCTGGGCCCGCGCGGGTTCGAGGCGGCGCTGAGCGTCCGCGACAGCCTGCTGGGCGGCAACGCGCCGCGCGGGCCACGGAAGATGTGGCTGTGCCACGGCTTCTGCGAGGTGGGGGCGATCCCCCTGACGCAGGGCCTGCAGGAGGTCACCGACTTCGTCGTCAAACATCCCCGCCAGGTGGTGCTCATCGTCATCCAGGACGAGGGCCCCACGCCGCGGGACCTGGCGAGCGCCTTCGACGACGCCGGCCTGACGCCCTACGTCTACCGCGGCGAGCTGCCCAGGACCCGCTCGGGCTGGCCCACGCTCGGCCAGCTGATCGACGAGGGCAAGCGCGTGGTGGTGATGGTCGAGAAGCACCCGACCGACCCGGCGGTGCCCTGGATCCACAACGCCTACGACGTCACGCAGGAGACGCCCTTCCACTTCACCAACCCGTCGCAGTTCTCGTGCGCCGACAACCGCGGGCCCAAGGACGCGCCGCTGTTCCTGCTCAACCACTGGATCGACACGAGCCCCGCGCCGCGGCCGTCCAACGCGGCCAAGGTCAACACCTACGACGTGCTCATGGGCCGGGCGCGCGAGTGCGAGCGCGAGCGCGGCCAGATGCCCAACATCATCGCCGTCGACTTCTACAAGACCGGCGACGTGATGCAGGTGGTCGACGCTTTGAACCGAATTCCGTCGCAGTGATCGCCGAGATCATCACCATCGACCTGGTCAAGGACGTGCCCGAGCCCGGGCGCGAGGCGGCCTTCCTCGTGCTGCTCGCGTTCCTGTGCTCGTTCGGCTTCATCCGCACCAGCGCCCGGCTGACGCGCTCGGTCTCCTGGTGGCCCGGCGGCGTGGAGACCGAGGGCGGCGTGCACCTGCACCACCTGGTGTGGGGCATCGTGCTGCTGCTGGTGTGCGGCTTCGTCGCCTTCGCCACCGAGCTGAGCAGCCCGTGGTGGCAGCTGACGGCGGTCGGGTTCGGCGTCGGCGCCGGCTTCACGCTGGACGAGTTCGCGCTGTGGGTGCGCCTCCAGGACGTGTACTGGTCCGACGAGGGCCGCGCGTCGCTGGACGCGGTCGTGATGGCCGCGGTGTTCGCCGGCCTGGTCGTCGTCGGCGTCCAGCCCTGGGGCTTCGACGACACCGGCTCGATCCTGGGCACCGGGCTGTTCACCATCATCGACGTCGGCCTGGCCGGGCTCTGCTTCCTCAAGGGCCGCATCCTCGTCGGCGTGGTCGGCCTGTTCATCCCCCTGTTCGGGATCTGGGGAGCGGTGCGCCTGGCCAAGCCCAGCTCTCCGATCGGCAAGCGCTACAACGACCACAAGCGGCAACGCGCCCAGCATCGCTTCCGCCCCGACCGCCCGGGCGCCCGCTTCGGCAACGCGTTCCTGAACGCCATCGGCGGCGCGCCCAGCCTGCCCGACCCGCCGCCCCCCGACGAGGCGCGGGCAAGCCAGGCGCCCCGCGACCCGTCGCACTGAGCGCCCGGCGGGCCGGAGCTGATCGACGCGTCAGCCCGCGCCGGTCCATCAGCCGCCCCGATCACCGGCGGGCGCTGCCGGCCCGCCGGCGCCCCGCACAGGCGGGTCGCCGATCAGTGGAAGATGGGCCGTGTAGGAATCGAACCTACAACCTTGGGATTAAGAGTCCCCTGCTCTGCCAATTGAGCTAACGGCCCGGGACCCGGGACAGTCTAGCCGCCCTGTTTCGCGGCCCCGGCCTACTGGCCGGTGGCCGCGCCGCCGGTCGACGTCGACGGGCTGTTGGCCGACGCCTTGACCTGATCCATGCGCAACTTGGCCTGCGCACGGGTGGTCTTGGAGGGCGCCAGCTCGAGGGTCTTGTCGTAGGCGAGGTCGGCGATCCGCGTGCGACCGGCCGCGAAGGCGTAGTTGAACAGCGCCTCGTACTGGGTGTAGGTCGCGTCCTTGCCGGAGGCGTCGATGACGTACTCCTGGGCGTCGGCGGCATCGCCGGGCTGGTTGAGCACGGCGAAGACATTGACGGCGGTGCGGGCCGCCGAGTCGTTGACCGGATCGGGGTTGAGGGCGAGGTAGCGGTTCCAGTTCCGGGCGGCCAGCTGCAGCTGGGCGTTGGACTCCCTGGTCTTGGAGGGGTCCGCGGCGAGCTCCTGCGCCAGCTGGTAGCGCGCGGTCACCATCGCCGCGAGCGCCGCCTGGTCGTTGGGGTTGGCCTGCAGCTGCGTGCGGTACTGGTCGACGCGCTTCTGGAAGACGTCGTTGCTGGAGCTGCTGGAGCCACCGCCGCCGCCGAACAGGGAGTCGATCCAGCCACCGTTGGTGGCGCCGCCGATCCCGAAGCCGATCAGGCCGACCGCCATGATGACGGCGAGGAAGAGGTAGACCACCTGGATCGTGCGCCGGCGGCCGCGGGCGCGAAGGTCGAAGAGCATCAGTCGTCGAGGTCGGGGTCGTCGTCGAGGTCGTCGTCGGCATCAGCAGCCCAGGGCTCGGCCTTGGGCACGAAGACGACGGCGAGCAGGATACTCAGCTCGTAGAGGAGCACGAGCGGAGCCATCAGGATCAGGGTCGTCACCGGGTCTGTGCCGGGCAGCAACATCGCCACCACCGCGCAGATGACGATCGCGTAGCGGCGGTTCTTGCGCAGCATCTGCACGTTGAGCACGCCCAGGCGCGTGAGGGCCAGGATGCCGACCGGCACCTGGAAGACGACGCCGGTGGACAGCAGCGTCAGCGCCACGAACTTGTAGTAGTCGCGCGCCTGCACCAGGACGTTGAACTCGTCGGTGTTGAAGTTCTGCAGGAACCGCACCGCAGGTGGCAGCACGAGGAAGTAGCCGAAGGCCACGCCCGCACAGAACAGGAACGGGATCAGCGACAGCAGCGGGACCGCCGTGCGCCGCTCCTCCTTGGTGAACGCCGGGACGATGAACGCGTAGGCCTGGTAGAGGATCACCGGCATCGCCAGCAGGAACGCGAACATGGCCGCCACGGCCAGGGTCATCGTGAACGGCTCGCCGATGCCCAGCGTCACCGGTTTGTTGCCGGTGATCTGCGGCGGCATGTTGGCGATCGCGGCGTCCAGCGCGGCGAGGCGGACCTTGAGCGCCTCGCGGGCCGAGTCCGACAGGCCCGACCCGGCCCTGGCCAGGTCGCTCAGCGCTGCGCGGTCCGACGCGGCGACCGCCATCAGCGACTGCTGTGTCTTGGCGATGCCGCCCAGCGTGCCGCGACCGCTGTTGATCTGCTTCTGGGTCTGCGTCGTCAGCGGGTGGTTGACGATCGACAGCAGGCGATCGTTCTGCCACAGGCACAGCCCGAACAGGACGACGAGCGCGACAACGCAGATGACCAGCCGCGAGCGCAGCTCGTCGAGATGCTCGACGAGGCTGAGGCGGTCTTCGTGGGCGACCGGGCGTCGAAGAGCCGTCGAGGCGGCCATCGCGCTCCGTTACTGGCGCTGCTCGGCGGTGGCGGCGGGCTCGCTCTCGCGGGTCGGCTCCTCGGCCTTGGCCAGGGTCGCCGGCTCCGACTTGGCGTCGTCGTCGCCATCGGTGTCCTTGCCGGAGATCGAATCCTTGAACTCGCGCATGCCGGTTCCCAGCGACTTGCCAAGGCCCGGAAGGCGCTTGGGGCCGAAGATCAACAGCACGATCACCAAGACGACCACGATCTCCAGCGGACCGATCTGGTTGAACATGGACCAGACTACCGATGCGCCCGTCGTGGACACGCAGCCGGCCCCGGGAAATGCCCCTCAAGGACGCTTTCGCGCGCGCCGATGTACGGGGCATGAAGGGGATGCGCCCGTGAGTGCCCAGCCGGACAACCGCCAGCAGTTCGTCCGGCGCGTCGTGCTGCCCTCGGGGAAGACGATCGAGGTCGTCTACTTCGAGCAGCCCCACACCGACCACGCGGCCCTCGACCGCGACAGCCCGCCGACCTGCACGTCTGCGGCAGCTGCTCCAGCGAGCTCGTCTATCCCGTCGATTGGGAGGAGGCCGGCTCCACGCACTGGCAGGTCACGCTGCGCTGCCCCAACTGCGAGTGGAGCGGCACCGGCGTGTTCGAGCAGTACGTCGTCGAGCGCTTCGACGAGCACCTGGACCGCGGCACCGAGGCGCTCGTGCGCGACCTCAAGCGGCTGATCCAGGCCAACATGGAGGAGCGAGATCGACCGCTTCGTCGACGCGCTCCGCGCCGGGCTGATCCTGCCCGAGGACTTCTAGGCGCCGCCGCGCCGGCTAGGCGTAGCGGGCGACGACCCCGTCGGCGACGAGGTCGAGCGCCGCGTCGCGGACCGGCAGGCCCGCCTTGGCCTGCGCGACGATGGCCAGCGCCCGCTCGCGCGCGGCCTCCAGCGCGCCGGTGGCGGCGATGCGGTCGCAGAGCGCCTCGGCCTCGGCCGGCGTGCGCACGCGCGCGGCCTCGCGCAGCGACGGGTCGCGCTCGCGCGCGAGGATGAACGGCAGGGTGACGGTGCCGTCGAGCAGGTCGGTCCCGCGCGGCTTGCCGGTGCGCTCCGACCGGCCCCGACACGTCGAGGACGTCGTCCAGCAGCTGGAAGGCGAGCCCGATGCGCGCGGCCGAAGCGCCCCAGCGCGTCGCCGTCGGCGCCGACCTCCAGCGCGCCCAGCCGGCAGGCCGCCTCGAACAGCCGCGCGGTCTTGAGCTCGCAGCGCAGCAGGTAGCGCTCCAGCGTGACGGTCGGCGTCGTAGGCGTCCTCGCGCTGCAGCAGCTCGCCCTCGGCCAGCGCGGAGCTGGCCCGCGACAGCACCGCCACCTCATCGACCCGGCCGTTGGCCACCAGCTCGGAGAAGGCGCGCGCGAACAGGTAGTCGCCGGTGGCGATCGCTGCGTCGCGCCCGGCCGTGGCCCACACCGTCGCCCGGCCCCGGCGCAGCGCAGAGCGGTCGAGCACGTCGTCGTGGACGAGCGTCGCCGAGTGGACGAGCTCGACGGCGGCGGCGGCGCGGATCAGGCCGGCGTCATCGCCCGCGGCGGGTCGCCCGCGGCCAGCAGCACCAGCAGCGGACGCAGCCGCTTGCCCCCCGCGGCGATCGTCTCGCCGGCCAGCGCGTCCAGGGCGCGCGGCCGCCTCGTCGGCGATCGCGCGCAGGCGCTCCTCGACCCGCACAAGCCGCTCGCGCAGGCCGTCGCCCCGCGTCGCGACCAGGGCGTCGACGTCGGTGGCCATGGTCAGGCGGTGCCGACGTGGATGGCGATGATGCCGCCGGCGGTGAGGATCCAGCGGATGTCCGACAGCCCCGCGCGCGCCATCGCGGCCGCCGAGCCCCTCCGGGGCGGGGAAGCGCTTGACCGAGTCGGGCAGGTACGCGTAGGCGTCGGGGTCGCCGGCCGCGCGCCCGACGAGCGGGACGATGCGGTCGAACCACAGCGAGAAGAAGGTCGACAGCGGAGGCCGCTGCGGCGTGCGTGATCTCCAGCACGACGACCCGCCCGCCGGGCCGCACGACGCGGGTCATCTCGCGCAGGCCCTGCTCGAGATCGGCGAAGTTGCGCGCCCCGAAGCCGACGGTGGCGGCGTCGAAGGCGTCGTCGGGGTAGGCCAGGGCGAGCGCGTCGCCCTGCTCGAAGGTGATCGCGGGCGCCTTCACCCGGGCGCGCTCGAGCATGCCCTCCGAGAAGTCGCTGCCGATCACCTCGGCGCCGCGTGAGCGCGGCCTCGATGGCCAGGTCGCCGGTGCCGGTGGCGACGTCGAGCACGCGTGCGCCCGCGCCGATCCGGGCCAGGTCGACCGCGCGCCCGCGCCAGCGATGGTGCAGGCCCGCGGTCATGACCGAGTTCATGAGGTCGTAGACCCCCGCGATGCGGTCGAACATCGCACGGACCTGGCCCTCGGGCAGGGTCCCGGAGCTCATGGCGCGTACTTCAGGTTCGAGATGAAGGTGACGAGCGCGTTGAACTTGTCGGGCGGCAGGTTCTTGAACGACGGCATCGGCGCGGTCGGGTTGATGAGCGTTCGGGCGATGGCCTGCGACTTGAGGCGGTCGCCGATCTCGGTCAGCTCCGGCCCGGGGCCGTCGTTGCCGTTGGTCGCCGATCTTGTGGCAGGCCAGGCAGCCCGACTGGGCGGCCACGGCGCGCCCGGCGTTGAACTCCGCCGTGAACTGCGGCCCCTGCTGGATCACCGCCTGGGGCGTCGGCAGGTCGATCTCCGTCGGCGGCCCGGCCGAGGCGCCCATGTAGGTCAGGTAGGCCATCGCGGCGATCACGAAGATGCCCGCGCCGGTCGCCAGCGGCCGGCGCTCCGGGCGCCGCTCCGGCGCGCCGGTCGAGAACGGCAGCAGGAACAGCAGGATCATGCAGATCGTCGGGATCGCCGATCGTCGCCAGCGGCGTGAGCCAGTTGGCGCGTGATGATCCGCAGCAGCTCGAAGAGGAAGAAGAAGTACCACTCCGGCCGCGGCACGTAGGTGGTCGTCGTCGGGTCCGCCTTCGGGCCCGAGCTCGGCGCCGAGCACGATCGACATCGTGATGATGACGCCGATGACGATCGACCGCCATGATCGAGTCCTTGGCGACGGCGTAGGGGAAGAAGGGCTTCCCCTGCGCCTTGAGCATCGCGTATTCGCGGAGGTACTCCTCCTTCTCCTGGCGATTCACGCGGACTCCTTGCGCAACTCAGGTTCCTTCTCCGGCTTCATCCACGGCGGTGCCGTCGTGCCGAGCTTGGCGACGAGGTACAGGTGGGCGCCGATCAGCGCCGCGATCAGCCCGGGCACGAGCATCATGTGGATCGCGTAGAAGCGCGACAGCGTCGTGGCGCCGAACTCCGGCCCGGCCCGCAGGAAGTCGTTCAGGTAGGGCCCGACGAGCGGGCCGGTGCCGTTGATGTTCACGCCGACGATCGTCGCCCAGTAGGAGCGCTGGTCGAACGGCAGCAGGTAGCCGGTGAACGACATCACCATCGTCAGGATCAGCAGCACCGACGCCGACGACCCAGTTCAGCTCGCGCGGGTACTTGTAGGCGCCGAAGAAGAACGTCCGCGCCATGTGCAGGAAGACGAGGATCACCATCACCGACGATCCCCACTTGTGCATGCCGCGCACGAACTCGCCGAGGAACGCCTCGTTGGTGATGTAGCGCGCCGACTCGTAGGCGTTGCGTGGCCGACGGGTCGTAGTACATGGCCAGGAAGACGCCGGTGATCGCCTGGTTGAGGAAGGCGAACATCGTCGCCGAGCCCAGCGTGTAGAACCAGTTGGTCCCCTTGGGGACCTTGCGGAACATCATCCAGCGCGCGGCGCCAGACAGCGACGTGCGCTCGTCGACCCAGTCGACGGCGGAGATGCCCGCTTCCTTGGCGGTGCCGGCGGGGCCCAGCGGCTTCTCGCCGGGCCGCTTGGGCGCCGGCTTGAAGGAGGGCGGAAGCGGCGGTGCGGGGAGCTTGAGCTTCATGACGTCCCCGGGATCTTGCGGATCGTGGGCCGCGACGGGTACAGGTACTGGCCGATGCCGTCCAGCGGCTCGCCCGGGTCGCGCGGCGAGAAGCGGCGCAGCTCGGAGTTGACCGAGTAGCGCGGGCCGATCTCGACCTGGCCGTCGCGGACGCGCGTGTAGAAGCGGTCCAGCGGGCGCACCGCGGGCCGTCGGAGCGCTTGCCCTGGAAGTCGAACACGCTGCCGTGACACGGGCAGATGAAGCGCTCGGCCGCCGACACGTAGCGCACCGGGCAGCCGACGTGCGTGCAGCGGGTCGAGATCGCGACGTAGGAGTCGTACTCGTCGCGCTGAGGCCCGTCGATCGGCGTCGTCGTGCTGGCGCACGTAGACGGTCGTCTTGCCGACGTCGCCGATGCCGGAGGTCTCCGTGATGACCTTCGGGATGTAGGTGTCACGGGTGAAGTCGTCGGTCGGGCCGACGGCCTCCCAGCGATGCTCGGTCTTCTCGAACACCGGTCCGAGCGCGAACCCGAGGGCCGGCAGGACGAACGCCGCGGTGGCGACGATGCCGCCGGCGTGCACGGTGCCCGTCATGAAGCGGCGGCGGGTGACGGTCTCACCCTCGAACGCCCCCGGGATGTTGCGGTCGGCGGTGTACTTGCTCTTGGTCTTTCTACGGTCTCTGGCCACGGCGATTGCGGATCGTACTTCCTCAGGGTGGTTGCTACGGCGTCAGGCCGCCTTCGTCCATGCCCCCATCCGACGCGTGTCGGCGCCAACCTGCCAGGCCGCGTCCGCACCCTTCGGGTCACCGGCGGCATGCGCCTGCGCGCACGTCGCGATCACCCCGGCGAGGGCTCCGACCGAGACCAGATCGCCGAGGCGCGCCAGCCGGTCGAGGCCGAGAGCATAGAGCCGGTCGCCGGCCAGGAGCGCCAGATCGCCGTCGTCCTGGGACACGGTCCGCCCGCGTCCGTAGTGCAGCAGGTGCCCCTCGTGGATCGCCTCCACCAGCAGCGCGACCTCGTCGCGGCGACCGGCGCTGCGCGGGCCCGCGGCGGCCCGCGCCGCGGGGGCCGCGGGCTCGACCGGGACGTCGGGGCGCAGCGCCGCGCCCCGAGCAGGCCGCCCTCGGCGCGCAGCGCCGAGGCCAGCGCCTCGCTCACCACGCCTCCTCGAACGCCGCCGCCGCCGCCGTCAGCGTGCGCTCGACGTGGGCGTCGGTGTGGGCCAGCGACGGGAACCAGGCCTCGAACTGGGAGGCGGGCGGATAGACGCCGCGGGCCAGCAGCGCGCGGCACCAGCGCGCCGTAGGCCTCGAGGTCGCAGCTCCTGCGCGCCTCGTAGTCGCGCACCGGCTCGGCTCGCTGAAGAACGTGGTGACCAGCCCGCAGACCGACTGCACCTGCACCGGACGCTCGCCGGCGGCGTCGCGCAGCCCCTGGGCCAGCGCCTCGGTCGTGGCCTCCAGCCGCCGGTAGGCGGCCTCGTCGAGCAGCTCCAGGGTGGCCAGCCCGGCGGCCACCGCCAGCGGGTTGCCCGACAGCGTGCCGGCCTGGTAGACGTCGCCGGCCGGAGCGATGCGCTCCATCAGCGCCCGCGGTCCGCCGTAGGCGGCGGCCGGCAGCCCGCCGCCGATGACCTTGCCCATCACCACCAGGTCCGGGATCACGCCATGCGTCTCCTGCGCGCCCCCGGATGCGACCCGGAAGCCGCTGATGACCTCGTCGAACAGCAGCAGCGCGCCGTTGGCATCGGCCTGGTCGCGCAGCAGGTCCAGGAAGCCGTTGTCGGGCGGGACGAGACCCATGTTGGCCGGCAGCGGCTCGCAGACGATCGCCGCGAACTCGTGTGCGTCGCAGGCGGCGCGTACCGCCTCAGGGTCGTTCCACGGCACGACGATCGTGTTGGCGGTCGGCCGCCGCCGGCACGCCGGGACTGGCCGGCAGCGCCTGCGTGGCCAGGCCCGATCCGGCCTCGGCCAGCAGCCCGTCGGAGTGGCCGTGGTAGGCGCCGGCGAACTTGAGCAGCTTCTCGCGGCCGGTGGCGGCGCGGGCCAGGCGGATCGCGCTCATCGCCGCCTCGGTGCCCGACGAGGTCATGCGCAGCATCTCCACCGCGGGCATGCGCCGCGCGACCTCCTCGGCCAGCTCGACCTCGCCGGCGGTCGGGCGCGCCGAACGTCGTGCCGCAGGCGGCCGCCGAGCGCACCGCCTCGAGGATCCGCGGGTGGGCGTGGCCGTGGATCAGCGGGCCCCAGGAGCAGACCCAGTCGACGTAGCGGTTGCCGTCGGCGTCGACGAGCTCGGCGCCCTCGCCGCGGACGACGAACAGCGGGTCGCGGCCGATGGCGCGCATCGCGCGCACGGGCGAGTTGACGCCGCCCGGCAGGACCTGCACCGCCCGCGCGTACAGCTCAGCCGAGCGGGTGTCGCGGATGGAGGCGGGCATCAGACTCCGGCGTGCTCCTGCTCCCACCGCTTGAAGTCGTCGGTGAAGTAGAGCAGCCGGATCTTCTTGAACTCCGTCGAGCGTAGAGGGTCGCGCGGTCCTCGATGCCGTCGATCTCGTCGGCGATCGCGTCGAGGATCGCGTCGCACTCCTCCTTGGAGCGCCCGTGCGCCATCGTGAAGAGGCGTAGGGCCAGTCGGGATAGGTCGGGCGCTGGTAGCAGTGGCGGATGCCGCGGAAGGCGGCCATGCGCGGACCGACCTCGGCGATGCGCTCCTCGGGGCACCTGCCAGACGCCCATGCCGTTGGCGCTGAAGCCGGCCCGGCGGTGGAACAGGATCGCCGCGACGCGGCGCAGCAGGCGCGCTCCTGCATCCCGCGCCAGGTGCTCCAGCAGCGCCTCCTGCGCCGAGCCCAGCTGCGCGGCCGCCGGCGCGTAGGGCTCGGACACCACCGGCAGGTCGCCCTGCGTGGCCCGCACCACCGCGACGTCGAGCTCGTCGTAGGCCACCTGCGCGGCCGGCGCGGGCTGCGGCGACCTCGCCCTGCGGTGGCCAGCGCCTTCGTGTCGCCGCTCATCTCGAGGTCCATGCGGATCTTGAACAGCTCAGCGTCGGCAGCTGGCGGATCGACTCGGCGCCGGTCAGCTCCTGCAGCACGTCCAGCGTGCCCTGCAGGCCGAGCTTCGAGTCCTCCTCGACGGCGATCGTGAACCACATGTTGAACTCGTGGTTGCGCAGGTAGTTGTGCGACACGCCAGGGTGGCTGTTGATGATCTTCGCCGGCGCCGCCACGGGTGCTCGGCGTCGACCTTGGCGGCGACGAGCATCGAGCCGTAGCCGAAGGCGCGCGTGTCGTAGATCGGGGTGACCTGGCGGATGATGCGGTCGTCGATCAGCTCGCTGGACGCGCGCGCAGCACCCAGTCCTCGTGCTCGCCCAGCTCCGCGGCGACGCGCGGCGTACGGGTGCCGGTCGAGCGGGAAGCGGCCCTGCATCGCGTTGAGCAGGCGCTTGTCGAGCTCCGACAGCGGCACGGCGGCGCCATCCTTGCGGGTGCGGATCTTCAGGTTGCCAGCCATCGTGCAGCGTCCTTCGCAAAGTAGGTGATGACGATGTCGGCGCCGGCGCGGCGGATCGCGGTCAGCGTCTCCAGTGCCAGAGCCCGATCATCCATCGACGAGGTCTTGATCATCGCGTACTCGCCGCTGACCTGGTAGGCGGCGACGGGCATGCGGGTCTCCTGCTTGACGCGCCAGATCAGGTCCAGCGCGCTCAGCGCCGGCTTGACCATGACGATGTCAGCGCCCTCGGCGACGTCCTGCAGCGTCTCGCGCACCGCCTCGTCGCCGTTGGCGGGGTCCATCTGGTAGCCGCGGCGGTCGCCGAACGCCGGGGTGGAGTCGGCGGCGTCGCGGAACGGGCCGTAGAAGGCCGAGGCGTGCTTGGCGCTGTAGGCCATGATCGGCGTGTCGGCGAAGCCCTCCGCGTCCAGCTCGGCGCGGATGGCGGCCACGCGACCGTCCATCATGTCGCTGGGCGCGACGATGTCGGCGCCCGCGCGGGCGTGCGAGGCGGCGGTGCGGGCCAGCAGCTCCAGCGAGGCGTCGTTGTCGACCGAGCCGTCGTCGCGCAGCAGGCCGCAGTGCCCGTGGCTGGTGTACTCGCACAGGCACACGTCCGTGACGACGATCACGTCCGGGTGCGCGGCCTTGATGGCCTGCGCCGCCAGCTGCACCGCGCCCTCGTCATCCCACGCCTCGGTGCCCTGCTCGTCCTTGTGGGCGGGGACGCCGAACAGCACGACGCCACCGACCCCGAGCGCCTGGACCTCGCCGGCCTCGGCCACCGCCGACTCGATGCCGTGGCGGCTGACGCCGGGCATCGCGCCGATCGCCCTGGCGTCGCTGAGACCGGCCTCCACGAAGATCGGCAGCAGCAGCTGGCTGGGCAGGACGACGGTCTCGCGGACGAGATCGCGCAGGACGGCGGTGCGGCGCAGCCGACGCAGACGGGTCTGCGGAAAGGCCATCCAATGAGAGTATTGGTCCATGGTGCTCCGTCCCCTCGCTGCCGCGCTGGCGCTCGCGTTCGTCCTCGCCGCCCCGGCGCACGCCAAGACCTCGACCGCCAAGCGCGTCTCGATCGGTGGGCGCACGTCGTGCTATCTGGTGATGCCGATCGCCGGCGGCGGCATCGAGTGCTCGTCGGCCGCGCTGCCCGACACCGGCGAGCTGGACCCATATGTCGCGCTGCACCGCCACGGGCGCGCGCGGCTCGGGCAGCGCGGCGACTACCCCGGGTACCCGGGCCGCAACGTGGGCCTGCGCGATGGCGACGTGTGGAAGATCGCCGGCGTCCGCTGCCGCGTGCGCGAAACGACGATCCACTGCCGCAACCGTGACCGCCACGGCTTCGCGCTGGGCACGCGGTCGGGCTTCAGACGCTGGTGAGCTCGAACTCCTCCGCGGTGATCGCGTAGAGGTCGTGGTCGCGCCAGCCACCGGCCAGGCGCAGGTAGCGCGGCGCGAAGCCCTCGTGACGGAAGCCGTTCTTGGCCAGCACGCGGGCCGAGCGGCGGTTGTGGGGCATCACCGCGGCCTGGACGCGATGCAGGCGGCCGGGCCCGAAGGCGAAGGCGAGCGCGAGGCCGACCGCCTCGGTGGCGTAGCCGCGCCCGTTGGCCGCCTCGTCGACGAAGTAGCCCAGCGTGGCGTTGTCCCACGCGCCGCGCACGATGTTGGCCAGCCCGACGCGCCCGCGGATGCGCTCGCTGACGCGCTCGACGATGGCGAAGGCGTACATGCGGTCGGCGGCCCACTCGTCGCGATCGCGGATCACCTCGGCGCGCTGCCCGGCGGCGGTGAAGAAGCCGTCGGAGCGGCGCGGCTCGAACGGCGTGTTGAAGACGCGGTTGCGGCGACGCAGCTCCACGAGCTCGTCGACGTCGCGCAGCGTGAACGCGCGGATCGCCACCTGGTCGCCGTCGAGGCGCTCGGGCAGGCGCATCAGAGGACTCCGGCGGCAAGATCACGCCGCTGGCGAGCCGTCACCGATCCTGCCGCCTCCGCCACCCCTAGAACCCTCGGGGGCCCGGCTGCGGCGGCGAGATCACGCCCATGTCGAGCCGTCACCGATCCTGCCGCCTCCGCCACCCCTAGAACCCTCGGGGGCCCGGCTGCGGCGGCGAGATCACGCCCATGTCGAGCCGTCACCGATCCTGCCGCCTCCGCCACCCCTAGAACCTCCGCAGGGCGAGGCGGGCGATCGCGCCGAACGCGAGCGTCAGGCCGAGCAGGTGCAGGGCCGAGACCGCCAGCCCGGGCTGTGAGCCGTTGACCGCGGCGTCCAGCGCCTGGAGCGTCGGCTTGAAGGGGAACGCCGCGCTGACCACGCGGATCACGTCGTACAGGCCGGTCGACACCGCGCCCGACGGGACGAGGGCCAGGAAGGCCAGCGGCAGGGCCAGCAGCAGGCCCAGCAGCGACGCGGCGCGCACCTCGCGGGCCAGCGCGCCGATCGCCACGCCCAACGCGCTGCAGCCGAGCGCGCCCGCGGCCAGCGCGACCAGCCACTGACCGAAGCGCGCCCAGTCCACGCCGGTCAGCGCGCCGATGCCGCACAGCATGGCCAGCGCCACCACGGCCGAGCAGGCGGCGGCCAGCAGGACCTTCTCGGTCAGCAGCCCCGACGGGGAGACGAGGCCGCGCACCAGTCGCCCGTAGGCCTGCTCCTCGCGCTCGAGCGCCAGCACGCCGCTGGCCAGCAGCACGGCGATGAACAGCAGCGAGACGGCGACAGCGAGCACGACGGCGAAGTCGTCCAGGGCGGTGCGCTGCCCGTTGATGACCGTCTCCTTGACGCTGATGGGCTGGCTGACCGCGTTGAGGGCCGGGGTGGCGAAGCGCAGCCCGATGAGCGCCTGGTTGGCGAAGCTCTCGACCTGGTCCAGGCCGGAGCGGGCGGGCGAGTCGGCCGGCAGCTGGGCCAGCGTCTGAGTCAGCAGCGTCTTGGCCTGCTGCAGCCCGAGCAGGTCCTGGTCGCCCAGGGGCGTGGTGATCCTGCCGCCCTCGGTCAGCGTCTTGAGGTCGGTCACCGCGACGTCGCGGATCTTCGCCGACAGCGCGGCGTTGGCCTTGGCCAGCTCGGCGTCGATCGTCGACTGCACGAACGACTGCTTGATCGCGTCGCCGTTGTAGAGCACCTCGATCTGCGCCTGGCCCAGGCCCCCGTTGAGCCGATCGACGGTGTCGGCGGGGATGATCAGCGCGGCCAGTGCGTCGCCGTCGGTGACCTTCTCTATCGCCTGCTGGCGCGTCTTCACGCGGACCGGGTCGATCGCCTCGAAGAACTGGTTGGCGTAGCGGGCGAAGTCGACGTCCTCGCCGCCGATGTTCGTCACCGTCTGGCCCGGCGCGACCTCGTTGAGGAACGCCACCTTCGGCTTCTCGGGGCCACGCGACAGCGCCACGCCGATCAGCAGCGCGATGGCGATCGGGTAGACGACCAGCAGCGCGACCAGCAGCTTGGAGCGCCTCAGGATCTGGAGGTCCTTGATCAGCAGCCAGCGCATCGGCGACCCACTAGTGGCCGTGGTCCTCCAGGAAGCGGACGAAGGCCCCCTCGAAGTCGTGGACGCCGTCGCGCTCGGCGGCGCGCAGGGCGGCGGGCGTGCCGGCGAACAGCACCTCTCCGTCGGCCAGCACCAGCACCCGGTCGGCCCACCGCTCGGCCTCGGTCACGTTGTGGGTGGTGAAGATGACCGCGGTGCCGTGCGCGCGGGCGCGGGCGGCGACGAAGTCCCACAGCCGCTCGCGCTGGCGCGGGTCCAGCGAGCTGGACGGCTCGTCGAGCAGCAGCACGGGCGGATCGGCGAGCAGGCCGACGGCGATGTTCACGCGCTGGCGGTTGCCGCCTGACAACGTGCCCAGCTCGTCGTCGGCGCGGTCGGCCAGCCCGGTCTGCGCGAGCATCGCGCCGACCGCGGCCTCGGGGTCGGCCACCTTCTCCAGCCGCGCGAACAGGCGCAGGTTCTCGCGCACCGACAGCTTGCCGTAGACGGCCGCCTGCTGGGGCACCCAGCCGACCTCCCGCGCCGGGCGCGCCAGCTCGCCCCCGTCGGGGGCGAGGATGCCGGCGAGGATCGACAGCAGCGTCGTCTTGCCGGCGCCGTTGGGGCCGATGATGGCCAGCAGCTGGCCCGGCTCGACCTCGACGCTGACCTCGCGCAGCGCGACGCGCTCGCCGAAGCGCTTGCTCACCCCTCGTGCCACGGTGGCCACGCGCGGGACCCTAGCGACGCGCTGCGATGATCCGTTCCGATGAGCGACGAGATCCGCATCCTGTTCGTCGGCGACGTGGTCGGCGGCCTGGGCCGGCGCACCCTGCTGGGGCTGCTGCCCGGCCTGCGCGACGAGCTGCGCACGACGTTCGTCGTGGTCAACGGCGAGAACAGCGCGGGCGGCCTGGGGATCACGCCGAAGATCGCCGACGAGCTGCTCGACCACGACGTCGACGCGATCACGCTGGGCAACCACGCCTACAAGCGGCGCGAGATCCTCCCCTACCTGGACCGCGAGCCGCGGATCGTGCGCCCGGCCAACTACCTGCGCTCGCATCCCGGCCGCGGCGTGACGGTCGTCGAGCGCGACGGGGCGCGCCTGGGCGTGGTGAACCTGTCGGGCAACCTGTTCCTGCAGGCCGGCCGGCCGATGTTCCAGGAGGCCGACGCCGCGGTGAGCGAGCTGCGCGGCCGGGCTGACGCGATCCTCGTCGACGTCCACGCCGAGGCCACCAGCGAGAAGGTCGGCCTGGGCTGGTACCTGGACGGGCGCGTGACGGCGGTCGTCGGCACCCACACCCACGTGCCCACCAACGACGCGCGCGTGCTGCCCGGCGGGACCGCCTACATCACCGACGTGGGGATGACCGGCCCCCGCGGAGGGGTGATCGGCGTGCGCAGGGAGCAGGCGATCGAGTCGATGAAGACGCAGCTGCCGGTGCGCTTCGACACCTCCGAGGAGGACCCGTGGCTCATGGGCGTACTGGTGACGGCCGCGCCGGGCGCCGACGGCTACCGGGCGACGACGATCGAGCCAGTGCTGCGGCCAGGCTGATCCCGGCCGCCAGCAGCAGCGCGTTGCGCGCGGCAACGATGGCGAAGGTGGTGTCGTCGCCGGCGACGAGGTCGAAGTAGCGGCGCGGGAACTCCAGCTGCGTGAAGACGCAGGCGGCGGCCACCAGCGCCGCCGGCAGGCGCGCGGTTGGGCCGGAACCGGCCCAGGCCACGGCGGCCAGCGGCGTCAGCCACACCAGGTACTGCGGCGACAGCACCTTGCCCAGCGCCACGAAGGCGATCACCGCCAGGAAGCAGCACAGCACCAGGTGGCGAGCGTCGCGCCCGCGTGCGGCCAGGGCGGCGGCGCCCGCGATGGCCAGCACCTCGAGGATCTCGAAGGCCAGCGACACCGCCGCCGCCGGTCCGCCGTCCAGGCCGTTGGACTTGAAGCGGTCCGGGCGCACCGGGTCGCCGGTCACGTAGGAGTCGCCGGCCAGCCAGAGGACGCTCGCGGGGGTGGACTCGATCTGCACGGGGCGCTGCTCGTGGAAGCGCACCGCGTCGCGCAGGCCGTGCCACGGGAACGGCAGCAGCACGAGCACGCAGATCGCCGCGACGAGCGCCGCGCCCTCCAGCGCCGGACGCCGCTGGCCGCGGGCCACCAGCCACACGATCGCCACCGGCACGAGCACCAGCGGCCACACCTTGACCATCGTGCCCAGCGCCAGCAGCGCGAAGCCGATGCGCGGCCGCTCGCGGGCGAACGCCAGCAGCGCGCCCATGGCCAGTGCGGTGGGCAGCGCGTCGAAGTGGGTGCGCACCATCGCCCCCAGCAGCAGCGGGCTGAGGGCCATCAGCCAGCCCGCCGTCGGGCCGGCCAGGCGCTCGCAGCACCACTGGGTGATCAGCAGGCAGGCGAGCATGCCGACGGCCAGCTTCCAGGCGCTGCCGCCGGCCAGCGCGATCGGATACAGCGCCAGCGGGGGATATTCGAAGCCGAAGCCGGAGTAGGGCGCCAGCCCCTGCTGGAGCAGGTCGTGGTAGACGGAGTAGACGTAGAGGTCGTTGACCGTCGTGTCGCTCGTCGGCCCGACCGTCGTGGCCAGCGCGAAGACCGCGACCAGCGTCAGCGCCCGCGCCGCGCGGGCGATCATGCGGCGGCGAGCGGGACCGGCTCTGGCGCGCCCGGCCGGGACGGGTCCGGCTCGGGCGCCGCCGGATCGGCGTCGCGGGCGAAGATCGCCACGAACGCGAACGGGATGATCCACACGATGTACAGGTAGAACCAGTACGTCATCCCCAGCTGCAGGCACAGCAGGATGGCGCCCGCGATGGCGGCCAGGCCGATCACGTCGGGCCGACGCGGGATGAACGCCGCGGCGACCGCGAAGACGACGGTGGCGATCTGCACGGCGCGCTGCAGGCCGCCCAGTCCGCCGTAGAAGCCCCACACCGAGAAGGGCGCGCCGCGATCCAGCTGGAACCCGAGCGTGCTGTCCCACACCGTGCGGAAGTCCCCCTGCAGCCAGATCGGCAGCATGACGATCCCCGCAGTGATGCCGAAGGCCAGGCAGAAGGCGGCCACCGAGCGCACGCGGCGACCCAGCGGCTGGCCGGCCGTGCCGTGGGTGGCCAGCAGCGGCGCCAGGATCAGCGGGGCGAACTTCGTCAACCCGGCCAGCGCGGCCAGCACGCCGCGGGCGGGCGCGCTGGTGGCCACCAGCAGGACGCCGATCAAGAACGCGGCGACAAGGCCGTCGTTGGAGTTGGTGGCCAGCGCGAAGAGCGTGAACGGGAAGGCCGCCCAGGCGTAGGCGAGCACCACGCCGAGCGTGGGGCCGCGCACCCGGCGCCCGAGCAGGAAGAGGCCGCCCAGACACAGCAGGTCGAAGAAGATGGCCGCGCCGTGCGCGGCGGGCAGGTCGTCCCACGCGCCGTGCCAGGGCCAGATCTGCTCGAAGGGCACGTACACCAGGTAGTTGACCGGCCCGTAGGTGTCGCCGTGCTCGTTGTCCTTTGGCCAGCCGCCGTAGAGATCGTGGCCCTGGCTGATCTTGTCGGCCCCGATCACGCCCGAGTAGCCGACGTCGATGACGTTGGAGTCGGTCACGTTGAGGCCGATGCGAAAGCCCATCAGGAAGACGATCGCGATCACCAGCCACGAGGCGGGCACCAGCAGGTACCCGCGGGTGGGCGTCAGGTCGCGCCGGCGCAGGCCGATCCACAGCATGCGCCCCAGCAGGTACAGCAGCGGCGGGTAGGTGGTCGGGACCGACCAGGCCAGGTTGCCGTGGCTGAAGAAGGCCAGCGAGACCGACAGCGAGCACAGCGCGAGCAGGTCGAGGTGGCGCATGCGCAGCGGGTGGCGCCAGTCGACGAACGGCAGCACGAACAGGATCAGCAGCGGGATCCACACGTAGGCGGCGGCCGCCTTGCGCCCGAACGCCCCCGGATAGCCGCGGGCCATCGTCCAGGCCACCTGCGGCCCGGTCCACGCCTCGCTGACCGTGCCGGTGGCGTCGTCGATCGTCACCTGGGCGATCTCGTGGTGCTCGCTGTCGTAGAACGACACCTGCCAGCGCGTCTGGCCCTTCTCAAAGACGTCGACGGTCGTGGTCTTGTGCTTGGCGCGCTCCTTGATCACCTTGGGCACCGCCTCGGCGATGCGCTGCGCCTGGCGGCCCGTCAGCTGGTGCAGCGGCGGCTTCTCGTCCAGCGAGTCGGGCCGCGTCAGCGCGTTGGGATCCTGCGCGGTGGAGACCGTCGGCAGCCCGGTGGCCACGCCGGGCGTCGTCGTGGAGGCGGCCGTGGTCGCCCCGGCGGCAGGAGCCGCCAGCGCGAGCGCGACGACGGTCGCGAGCAGCCACGTCCAGCGGAGCGCCATCGGCGCCAGCGTAGAGCAGCCAGGGCGGCTCAGCGCAGCATCCGTCAGGAGAGGCCGAAGTGCGACAGCACCATCGGCGCGATGTCGCGCAGCGTCCACTCCTCGCGCGCGTCGCGGGTGTCGGGGCCGGTGCCGCACCAGGCGAGCACGCCCAGCGAGTCCGACGCGTGCAGCGAGCCGTGGCTGCCGCCGCCGACGTGGGCCTGGCCGCCCCAGTCGGCGAACTCGTAGCCGGGGGCGGCGCTGAGCAGCACATCGCCCGACGTTGGCGCGGTCAGCGCCGACCAGGCGCGGGCCAGCGCGTCCGGGTAGGCGGCGCTGACCAGCCGCCCGTCCTCCACGCGCGCGCCCAGCACCTCCAGGTCGCCCTCGATCGACCAGCGACCGCCGCGGCGGTCGACCACGTCGCTGCCGGGCGCGAAGCGCAGCTCGCCGACCGCGGCCGCGATCGCCCCCTCGCCGCTGGAGGTGCGCCACATCGTCAGGTCGACGCCCTGCAGCTGGCGGGCGGTGCGCACGATCCGCGGCAGCAGCGCGCCGCGGCCCTCCTCCACCAGCGCGTACACCCTCGGCCGAGCGCTGCGCCGGGCAGACGGCGACCTCGGCGTCGCCGGCGTTGTCCGTCGACGGCTGCAGGATCGCGAGGTCGGCGAAGGCCTCGTGCAGGTGGACGACGCGCTCCACGCCGGCGTGCGAGTGGTCGGCGGCGACGATCACCGCGTGGTCCTCAAGGAACGCCTCGATCCCGCCGGCGGCCTCCATCATCCGCACCATCTGGCGGTCGGCGGCGGCGATCGACTCGACCTGGGCGTGCGGACCGTGCTTGTGCGAGTAGGCGTCGTTGTCGGGCAGCGACAGCAGCAGGAAGTCGAACAGGTCCTCTCGCACGAGATACTCGGCCACGCAGCCGGTGTGCTGGTCGCGCACGCCGGGCATGCCCAGCTGCGAGCGACAGCCGGTGCGGCGGCTGGCGAAGATGTCGGCGTAGAACAGCTCGCGCGGCCCGAGCACCGGATGGCGGAACAGGGCACCGGCGGCCCGCGACAGCAGGTTGTCCCTGGCCACCTCGTGGCGGTGGCGCCCGCGGTACATCAGGTACGTCGTGCCGGCGGTGCGCACGTCGGCGTCGTCGAGGCGCTCGAACACCGTGGGCGTGTCGGGCGACAGGTGGTGCCCGTTCATGTTGTAGACGGTGTCGGTCAGCTGGCGGGTGATGCCGAAGCGCCGCGACGCGCTGAAGCTCGATCCGTACTCGACGTAGCGGCGCTCCTCGCGCGAGTACCAGTTCATCGACGGGATGCGGTGGGCCTCGGGGCCGGTGCCGGTGGCGATCGAGGCGGCGCACACCGGCGTGACCGACGGAAACGCGGCCACCGAGTCGTCGACGTACACGCCGCGCTGCAGGATCGCCGCCAGTGCCGGGGCGCGGCCGGTGGTGATGGCACGTTCCATCATCGACGGCTTGCAGCCGTCGATCACCGCGAGGACGAGCTTCTTGGCCATCTACCTCAGGATGCGCAGGCCGGCGTACTTCTCGCCGGAGCGGCGGCGCCCGCCGATCAGCAACCAGCCCAGGAAGCCGACGAGCAGGATCGACACCGGCGGCAGCAGGATGGCCAGCGCGGCGCCGACCAGCGAGGCGAGGTCCTGGTAGACGACCAGCGCCTCCTTGACCGTCCGCTCGGCGCGGGCGCGCACCCGGTGAAACAGGGAGCGCGAGGCCAGCTGGCCCAGCAGCGCGAACGCCGCGCCGGCCGGAATGCCCGGCCACCACGTGTCGGTGTGGTCGGCCAGCGCAGCCGAGAAGAGCAGCGCGCCCATGCCGATGGCGATGCCGCCGACCGCGGCGCCAACCGGGCCGCCCTCGACCGCCTCGGCGCCGTAGCGGCGCTGGATGAACAGCAGCGCGAACATCGCCACGAGCACCGCGAGCATGAACGGGAAGCTCTCGATGAAGGCGAAATCGGTGCCGTTGAAGTCGATCGTGACGTTGCCCGCGGCCAGGGCGCCGGTGACCAGCGCGGGCAGGAACGGCCGGATGCCGGCCGAAGCTGAAAGCCCGAGGCCGGTGCAGATGTCGAGGAAGAGACGCATCGGGTTCGGTACCGTCAAGCTACCCGGCCGGCCACCGCGCATGTCTTCACGTCCTCCGACAGGCTCCCGCTCCGCCCGTGATCTCGAGCGGTATGCAGGGCTCTTCTCTTCGCGTGCCACGAGCACGCGCAGCTCGGCGATGCGTGACCTGATGGCCCTGACCGCCGCAGCCCCAGGTGATCTCGCTGGCCGGCGGCCTGCCCGACGTGTCGGCCTTCCCGCCGGAGCTGCTGGCCAAGATCACCGCGGAGGTCGGCCGCCGAGGCGTCGGTGCGCGCGCTGCAGTACGGCCCGACCGAGGGCATCGACGACGTGCGCGCGGCGATCGTCGAGGTGATGGCGGCTGAGAACATCCGCAACCTCGAGGTCGACGACATCCTCGTGACCACCGGCGGCCAGCAGGCGATCGACCTCGTCTGCCGCACGCTGGTCGACCCCGGCGACGTGGTCATCGCCGAGGCGCCGACCTACCCCGGCGCGGTGCCCTGCTTCGGCTCCTTCGAGGCCGACGTCGTGCAGATCGCGATGGATGCCGACGGCATGCGCATCGACGAGCTGGAGGACGTGCTCGAGCGCGCTGCGCGGCGAGGGGCGGCGGCCGAAGTTCATCTACACGGTGCCGACCTTCCACAACCCGGGCGGGGTGACGATGTCGCTGCCGCGGCGCAAGCGGCTGGTGGAGGTCGCGCGCGAGCACGAGCTGCTCGTCGTCGAGGACAACCCCTACGGGCTGCTGCGCTACGAGGGCGAGCCGCTGCCGACGCTGTACGAGCTGGACGGCGGCGACTTCGTCATCTACCTGGGGACGTTCTCCAAGATCCTCGCCGCCGGGCTGCGCGTGGGCTGGGCGGTCGCGCCCGGACCCGTCTTCCAGAAGCTGAACATCGGCAAGCAGGCCGCCGACCTGTGCTCGTCCTCGCTGTCGCAGATGTTCGTCTCCCACTACTTCCGCACCGGCCGTGGCGCGAGCAGCTGGAGACGCTACAAGGAGATCTATCGCCGCCGGCGCGACGTGATGCTCGACGCGCTGGCCGAGTTCTTCGGCCCCGAGGCGCAGTGGACGCATCCCGAGGGCGGCCTGTTCCTGTGGGCGACGCTGCCCGACTACATCGACACGACCGACCTGCTCGTGCGCGCGCTCGAGGAGGACGTGGCCTTCGTGCCCGGGCGCGGCGCCTACCTCGACGGACGCGGCGGCTCGTCGATGCGGCTGAACTTCTCCGGCGTCAGCGAGGACGACATCCGCGAGGGCGTGCGGCGCATCGCCAAGGTGGTCGGCGAGCAGATCGCGCTGTACGGCACCCTCACCGGCGTGCCCTCGCCAGCGCGGCCCGCGGCGTCCGTCGACCCGGAGGTCGTGACCAGCGAGCCGCTGGCCGACGTGGTCGAGCTGCCACGACGCGACGACGACCAGCGCCCGCCCGCGCGAGGCTCCTCGCAATGAGCCGCGTCGCGGTGCTCAAGGGCGGCCGCTCGCTGGAGCGCGCAGGTGTCGCTGCGCTCCGGCGCGCGCGTCGAGGACGCGCTTGCAGCGCCTCGGCCACGAGGTGATCCGGCATCGACGTGCGCGGCGACCTCGTCGCGCCAGCTGCGCGCGCTGGCGCCCGACGTGGCGTTCATCGCGCTGCACGGTCCGCGAGCGGCGAGGACGGCACGGTCCAGGAGCTGCTGGAGGTGCTGGGGATCCCCTACACCGGCTCGGGGCCGTCGGCCTGCGCGCGCTGCTGGGACAAGGTGCTGGCCAAGCACCTGATGCGCGACGGCGGCATCCCGACTCCGGACTTCTACGCGTTCAGCGCCGCCGCCTTCCGCGACCTCGGCGCGGCCGAGGCGCTGCCGGCGATCGAGGAGCGCCTCGGCCTTCCCGATCGTCGTCAAGCCGGCCGCGCGGCGGCTCGGCGCTGGGCATCAAGTTCGCCTCCTCGGCCACGGCAGGTGCCCGGCGCGCTCGTGGCCGCCTTCTCCTACGACCGCAAGGTCCTGCTGGAGAGCACGTCGCCGGGCCACGACCTGGCCGTGTCGATCGTCGACGGCCAGGCGCTGCCGGTCGTCGAGGCGGTGCCCAACGACGAGGGACTTCTACGACTTCGAGGCGCGCTACGAGATCGGCCGCACGACGTTCGTGTGCCCCGCCGCGCTCAGCGATGAGGAGACCGCGCGCGCCCAGGGGCTGGCGCTGGAGGCGTGGTCGCTGTTCGGCTGCCGCGGCTTCGCGCGCGTCGACCTGATGCGCGACAGCGCACAGGCGCGCTGTCGGTGCTGGAGGTCAACGCGTCCCCGGCCTGACCGACACCTCGCTGCTGCCGCAGGCGGCCGACGAGGCCGGCATCGGCTTCGACGCGCTGGTCGCGCGTCTGGTCGAGCTGGCGCTGCCGTCGGTCACGGCCTAGCTGCGCGGTCCGTACTGTGCCCGCGGGGATCGCGGGCCAGCGCGGATGGTGTCGGGAGCGCGGTCGGCGAACCTGACGGACCGATGACAGCCACGACGCCCCGGATCGCGCAGGAGGCCGCGGGGCTGACCGCGCAGCAGGCCGCGCGGCTGCTGGCCGAGACCGGCCCCAACGTCATCACGCAGACCAGGAGGGCGCCGCGGTGGCCTGGCGGACGAACCGGCTGTCGATCCGCAGCGTGAGCCTGCTGACCAACCGGCTGCTGCTCGTGGGCGTCGCGATCGAGGTCGCGCTGATCGCGCTGCTGTCCTGCACGCCCGGGCTGCAGGAGGTGTTCCACGCCGGCGGGCTGGGCCCGTGGAACTGGCTGCTGCTCGCCGCCTGGCCCCCGCTGGTGCTGGGCGCCGAGGAGCTGCGGACGGCTACTGCTCGCCGGCGGCGAAGTCCTCGGGGGTCACCTGGTCGAGGAAGTCCTTGAACTTCTCGACGACCTCCTCGGTGTCCTCGACGTCGTGCTCGAACTCGATCGCCGACTCGGCGATGACCTCCTCGGCGGCGAAGATCGGCGCGCCGGAGCGCACCGCCAGGGCGAGCGCGTCGGACGGGCGCGAGTCGATCTCGAGCTCGCGGCCGTTGACGCTGAGGGTGATCGAGGCGAAGAACGTGTTCTCGCGCAGCTCGGTGACCGACACCTGGGTGCACTTGACCTCGAGCTCGCCGAGCATGTCGCACAGCAGGTCGTGCGTCATCGGCCGGGGCGTGGAGGCGCCCTGCAGCTTCATCAGGATCGCGGCGGCCTCGGGGTGGCCGATCCAGATCGGCAGGAACTTGTTGCGAGTCGACGGCCTTCAGCGAGCACGATCGGCTGCTTGCCGACCATGTCGAAGCTCACGCCGTAGATGACCATCTCCTGCACGTCAAAGGCTCCTCGGTTGCCGGAGGACTTCAGTCGAGGATAGCGCCGGCCGGGCTCGGCCTCCGAGGCTCAGATCGAGGCCGCGCGCAGGGCCGCGACAAGCTCCTCCAGCGACCCGACGATGCGGCCGCCGCTGGCGTCGATGAAGGCCTCGACCTGGAGGTTGACGGCGGCGCCCGCCTCGCCGGACTGGCGCAGGTCGGTGCGCAGGCCGAAGCAGCGCACGCCGACGCCCGCCGCGAAGCCGACCTCCGCCGCGGTGCCGGAGTCCACCTCCTGACCGTCCAGGTTGGCGGCCAGCAGGTCCGCGCAGCGGATCGCCTCGACGTTGCGGGCGCCGACCTCGGCGACGAGCTCGCCGATCGTCCCGTCGCGCTCGGCGTCGGTCCACTGCTGGGGCTCGGTCATCGACCACGGGTCGAGCACCTCGACCACCTCGCGCAGGGCGGGCAGGTAGACGGTGGTGTAGTAGTGGCGCCCGGCGTCGGTGAAGCCGAGCGGGCTGGCGACGTAGCAGCGCGGCACACCGCGGATGCTGGCGGATCCGGCCGCCGCGCGTCGTCGCGCGACGGCCGGACGGACGCCTAGAACGCTCCGCCGCAATGCTCGGCGGCGTACCGCGACAGCGCGGTGGTCGCCGAGGCCAGCTCGTCCTGCTTGTCCTGGAACTGCTGCAGGTCGTCCTGGAGCTTGGACAGCGACTGAGGATCGGTGAAGTCGGCGTCCTTGAAGGCCTTGGCGAACGTGCCGAACAGGTCCTGGAGCGTGTTCCACTCGTTCTGGAGCTCGCTCGGCGGGTCGGCGGCCTTGAGCGCGTCCTCGACCTGCGCGAAGAACTCGCCCATCTTCTGCGGATCCGCGATGCTGGCACCTTGATCCTGGAGGTTGCGGCCGACGTTCTCGAGCTTCTGGCAGAAGTCGTCGCCGGAGCCGCCGCCGCTGTCGGCGGTCGTGTCGGCGGCCGTGCCGCCACCGGAGTCCGCCGCCGTCGAGGCCGGCGTCGATGCGGCCGCGCTTGTGCTGGAGTCGCCGCTGCTGCCTCCACAGCCACCGAGGGCGATGGCGGCGATCAACGAGACGACCAGAAATGGCGCCCGCCACGTGATGCTCATGGTTCCTCCTGGTTGGGTGCTCCCCCCACCCTCGCGCAGGTGCCGTCACTCTGCATCGTGGAGGGTCCACGAAGTGACATGCGCCTACGACTGCCGGAGCATGCCGCGGGCGATCGCGTCATCGACGATCGCCTCGGCCACCGGTCCCAGCGACGGCCACCAGCCGGTGATCGCCTCCACGAACGCGCGCTCCTGGGCGACGGTCACCCCGCGCTGAGCCCAGGCCGCGCCGTCGCCCGCCCAGTGGACGAGCATCGGCTGCATGCGATCGATCGCCCGCGCGAAGCGCGCCTCCGGCGTGGCCACCGTCTCGAAGGCGTCCCACGCCGCGCGCAGACGCGCCCCCTGCTCGGCGGGCAGCAGCCCGAACAGGCGCTCGGCCGCGGCGCGCTCGACCGCCTCGATCGCGGCCCGGGCCGCGGTGTCGTAGATCGGCACGTCGCCGGCGTCGACCTCGACGACGTCATGCACGAGCAGCATCGTCAGCACCTGCTCGAGATCGATCTCGGGCGCATGGTCGGGTGCCAGCACGACCGCGGTCAGCGCCAGATGCCACGAGTGCTCGGCGCTGGTCTCCGAGCGCGAGCCGTCCAGCAGCCGGTTGACGCGCTCGACCAGCGTGAGGCCGTGGGCGGTGACGAGGAAGTCGACGCGCGCTCGGGCGAGCGCGTCGAGCGACAGGCGGTGCGGGTCGGCCGGCACGCTCCCATGGTGGCAGCCCGCCGATCGCGCTCCAGCATCGCCTCATGGCCCGGGTGCTCGTGGTCGAGGACGACGCGTCGGCTTCCGCTTCGAGGCGCCATAGCGGTGCGCCACCGGCTGCTGGCGTCGACCACCCTGACCGTCGTCGTCGCCGTGCTGTCGCTCGGCGTTCCGCTCGGCGTCGTGGGCGGCCGGCTGATCGCCGCCGGCGCAACCTCGCGGCTGGAGCGCGAGGCCGACCGCGCCGCCACGCGCCCGGCCACCCTGCGGCGCAGCGACCAGCCGATCACCACCGCCGCCCTCGCCGAGGTCGCCGCGCCGGGCCACCTGCTGGAGGTGCGCCTGGCCAACGGCCGCCTGATCGCCGGCGGGGAGCGGCCCGACGTCCCGACGTTCCGCGTCGCCGCCGACGGCGCGGCCGGCTTTCGCTCCGTCGTCGCCGTCGCGCCGGCCGACGAGCGCACCGAGCACCGCGCCGCTGTGTGGCTGGCGGTGGGCGTGCTGTCCGCGGTCGCGCTGGCCGTCGCCGTCGCGCTCGCTGGAGCAGCTGTCCCCGCGTGCGCCCGGCATCGGTCCGCCGACGGACGCGCGCCCGTGACCCTGCCGGCCGAGGCGGCTCGCCAGGTGCTCGACGTGCTGCTCGACAACGCGCTCGCCCACGGCGCCGGGCACACGACCGTGACCGTCAACGCCGCGGACGGCTGGTGCCGGCTGGAGGTCGAGGACGACGGCGCCGGCGTCGAGGATGACGACCGCGAGCGGATCTTCGCCCGCGGTCACTCGCGCGCGGGCGGCAGCGGCGTCGGCCTGGCGCTGGCCCGGGACCTCGTCCGCCGCAGCGGTGGCGAGCTGCTGCTGGCCGGGCGCAACCGGTTCGAGGCGCTGCTGCCCGCCCCGCGGCCCTGATCACCCTTTGCCGTTCCTTTGCCGGATGCCCGACAGCATGCGCGCCCATGCTGCACCTGTCCGAGATCCACGGCGCCGCGACGCACCTGGCCGTCGTCGCCATCCCTCTGTACGCGATCGTGCTGCTGCTGCGGCGGCGCGGGCTGGCCCCGTGGCTGGCCGCCGCCGAGCCGTGGGTCGCCGGCGGTGCCGTCGCGGGGATCCTGCTCGCGGGTGTGACCGGGCTGGCCGTCCGCGGCGAGTCGCAGACCGAGCTGCGCGGGAGCGACCTGTCGGTCGGCAGCTGGCACTTCTGGCTGGGGATCCTGCTCGCGCTGCTCGTGCTGGGCGTCGTCGGCTGGCGCTGGCGGACGACGCGGCTGGCGCCCCGCAGCATCCCGACGTGGCCGCTGCTGGCGGGGGCCGGCGTCGCGCTCGTGCTCGTGTTCGCGCAGGGCTACCTGGGCGGGCGCATGACCTACCAGCAGGCGGTCGGGATCTTCGACGGCGGCCAGCTGGCGCAGTCGTCCGCCGGCGCGGCGCGCCTGCGGACGATGCTCGTGCGCGGCGTGCCCGACGTGCAGGCCGGCCGCACCGCCTTCTCCAGCGAGGGGCTGGGGTGCGCGACCTGCCACGGCGACCAGGCGCAGGGGGCGCGTGGCCCGCGCCTGGCCGGCGGCATCGAGCTGGACCACTTCCGCCACGTGCACGGCCATGGGCTGTTCCCGCCGCAGATCGTCAGCGACCGCGAGGTGGCGGCCATCAACGCGTGGCTGCGAACGCTGCGTCGCTGAGCGCCGGCGCCTCGAGCGCGACGATCGCCGGGTCCTCAGGCGGGGACGGTGACCTCGCCGATGTAGCGCTGGACCGACGCGCCGACCGCGATGTCGATCGACACCGACCCGCCGCTGAGGCGCACTGCGGAGCCGTCGTCGGTCACCGACGCGTCCCATCCGTGCGGGTCGACGTCGCGCAGCGCGATGGCCAGGACGCGCATGGCGCGCTCGGCCCGATCGCCGGCGGCGGCCGGCTCGTTGAGCTCCAGCGCCAGCTCGTACTCGATCGCGGAGTCGCCACGGCACTCGCGCAGCCGCTGGAGGTTCGTGTCGATCCCGGCGGCGACGGGGGCGAGGGCGAGGTCCTTGGGGGTCTTGGGATGCAGGCTCATGGAGGGCTCCTTCGTGGACGAGACGGAAACTCAGATGGCGACGACCGGGACGGTCGACGGGGACGGGACGGACTGCGTTGCGCGCGTGCTGCGCGGCACGACGACGACGGGGCAGACGGCGGCGCGAACGACCGCGTCGGAGACACCGCCCAGCAGCACGCGGCGCAGCGGTCCGTAGGAGCGCGAGCCGACGACCAGCAGGTCGAGCTCGCGCGCGGCCTCCAGCAGCTCGTCGACCACCGCGCCGGCGCGGATCTCGGCCGTCTCCTCCGGATGGCGGACGGCCTGCACGCGCTCGGCCTCGGCGCGGGCGCGCTCGCTGTAGCCGGCCGCGTCGGGCACGTAGCGATAGCGACCCCACGGAGCGACCTGCGGCGGCAGCACGGTGATCAGGTGGACCTGCGCGCCGGTGGCGCGCCCGATCCGACGGGCCAGCTCGAGCGCGTCGGCGGCCTCGCCGGAGCCATCCAGCGCCACGCCGATGCGGCGCAGCTGCAGGCCCCGCTCGGCCAGGCCGCGGGGCGCGACGGCGACGGCGCACGGGGCGCCGTGCAGCACGCGCGTGGCGTGCGTGCCCAGGGCGGCGCGGCCGACCCGGCCGCGATGGCTGGAGCCGACGACGATCAGCTCGGCGCGCTCGCTCTCGGCCTGAAGGTGCAGCCCGGCGGCCACCGAGCCGGCCGGCGCCACGATCCGCCGCACGTCGCCGGACACTCCGGCGACGGCATGCTCGACGATCGCCTCGGACTCGTCGCGCAGCGGGTCGGCCCCGGGGGCACCCAGCGCGACGCTGCTGGCCAGCGGATCGACGGGGAAGATGTGCGCGACGGCCAGCACGTCGTGCGTCGCCCCGGCCAGCGCGGAGCCGAGCACGACCGCATCATGGGCCGTCGCATGGTCGTCCACGCCGACGAGGACGGTCTTGGCCATGGAGGTCTCCGGTTCCATGGTGACGACGCTATGGCGACCATGGGACTGCGGCGTCCGTAGTTGTCCCGAGCGTCGATGCGGGCCACTGCGGAGGCACCTGGGAGCCGGCCCCGCGAGGCTGCGTCCATGTCGGTCGCCAGTCCCGCGCCATCAGCAGCGTCCCCGGGAGCGGGCGCGATCGTCGCGACGATCGTCGGGGCGCTGCTCGCGCTCGCCGGTGCGCTCGCCGCGCTGGCCGCCATCGGCCTCGGGGTGGCGCAGCTGACCCTGCCCGACGAGGACGGCTACTACACGTCGCCGACCGAGCGCCTGGTCACCGCCGCACCGGCGATCAGCGGCGAGGACCTGTCGCTGGGCGACGTCGACGGCGGGACCGGCGCCGACGCGGTCGACGCACTGGCCGTACGGGCCCGCATCACCGCGACCGCGCGCGACGGGCGCGACCTGTTCATCGGGATCGGGCCGGCCGCGGCCGTCGAGCGCTACCTGTCGGGCGCGGCGCACGCGCAGGTCGACGACGTGCGCCACGGCGACGTCATCCTGCGCGAGCGGCCCGGCCGCTCGCAGCTGGCGCCGCCCGGCCAGCAGCGCTTCTGGGCCGCCTCGACCCAGGGCGCGGGCCGCCAGCAGCTGACCTGGAAGGCGCGCGGGGGCAGCTGGTCGGCGGTCGTCATGCACCCGGACGGCTCCCCCGGCCTCGACGTCGACGTGCGCGTCGGCGCCCGCGTCGGCGCGCTGCCGTGGATCACCGGCGGCCTGGGCGCCGTCGGGCTGCTGCTGCTGGTCCTCGGCGGGCTGCTGATGGTCGTCGGCCTGCGACCGCGGCCTGCGGCGGCGACGCCGGCTCCCGCAGCGGCCGCCACGCCGACGACCGAGGCGACGGCGTCCGGGGCGCACGCGCGCCACCCGGTGACCGTCGATGCGGCGCTCGAGGAGCCGCTCAGCCGCTGGCTGTGGCTGGTCAAGTGGCTGCTGATCGTGCCGCACCTGGTGTGTCTGGTCTTCCTGTGGGTGGCGTTCGCGGGACTGACCATCGTGGCGTGGTTCGCGATCGTCGCCACCGGCCGCTACCCGCGCGGCGTCTTCGACTTCAACGTCGGGGTGCTGCGCTGGACGTGGCGCGTGTCGCTCTACGCGTAGGGCGCCTTCGCCACCGACCGCTATCCGCCGTTCAGCCTGCAGACGACCCCAGCCACCCGGCGCGGCTGGACATCCCCTACCCGCAGCAGCTCTCGCGCGGCCTCGCCTGGTGAAGCGTGGCTGCTGGCGCTGCCCCACTACGCGGTCCTCGCCGTGCTGTGGGGCGGCTGGCCGCTATGGCTGTCGCGCGACGCCTGGGACGCGCCGGGCCTGCTGGCCGTCCTCGTGGTGATCGCGGTCGTCGTGCTGGCCGTCACCGGCCGCTACTCGCGCGACCTGTTCGCGCTGGTCGTGGGCATCCACCGCTGGACGTTGCGGGTGATCGCCTACGCGGCGCTGATGCGCGACGAGTACCCGCCGTTCCGGTTCCGCGACGACCCGCAGCAGCCCACCGACGCGCCCGGACCGGCTGCGTAGTCCTCCGCAGCGGCTGTGCGCGCGCGCACGGATGGCGGCGCGTGCCGCATCGGCGAGGCTCGGTCCATGACCACCTCATCGACGTCCCATCCGCGCGTCCTGGTCGCCTACGCCTCCAAGCACGGCGCGACGCGCGAGATCGCCGAGGCGATCGCCGCCGAGCTGCGCGACGCCGGCTGCATCGTCGACTGCCGCGAAGCGCACGACGCCGCGCGACCCGACGGCTACGACGCCGTCGTCGTGGGCAGCGCGACGTACATGAAGCGCTGGCGCCACGAGGCGCGCCACTTCCTGCACCACCACCGCGACAGCCTCGCCCAGCGCCCGCTGTGGCTGTTCTCGTCGGGCCCGGTCGGCGAGCAGGAGCCCGATCCGGCCTGGATCGAGCCCCACCTGGTCATCGACGCCGCCGAGCAGCTGGGGGCCCGCGACCACGTCGTCTTCGGCGGGCGCGTCCCCGCGGATCCCGGCAACTTCGTCGAGCGCGCGATGACGCGCAACACGCCTGAGGAGTTCGCCGACCTGCGCGACTGGGAGGAGATCCGCGCGTGGGCCCGCGCGATCGCCGAGGCGATCGCGCGGCCCGGGGCGACGGCCTAGGCGGCGTCAGCGGCCGCGTTCGTCGACGCGCGCGGGATGACCACGACCGGGCAGTGGGCGTGCTCGGCGACGCGGCCGGAGACAGAGCCGAGCAGCGCCCGCCGGACCGGCCCGTAGTTGCGCGAGCCGAGCACGAGCAGGTCCAGCTCCGTGCTGGCGCCGGCCAGCTGCTCGGCCGCGCCGCCCTCCAGCACACGGCCGCTGGCCCGCAGTCCGGGCACGGCGGCGACCGCATCGTCGACCCAGGCGCGCGCCGCCGCCCGCTCGGCCTCGAGCACGTCGCCGTAGCTCCACGCGGCCGCCCAGCCGCCCATCTCGGACACGACGTCGACGACCGCCAGCACGATCAGCTCGGCGTCCGCCTCGCGGACCAGCCCCGCGGCGACGTGCAGCGCCCTGGCCGCCTGCTCGCCGCCGTCGTAGGCCACGCCGATGCGCCGCGGGGGGCGCGCCGTCCGGTCGTGAAGGCCGCGGGGGGCGACGGCGACCGCGCAGGGTGCGGCCTGCAGCGCCTGGCGCGTGACGCTCCCCGGCAGGATCCGACCGATCGTCCCACGGTGGGAGGAGCCGACGACGAGCAGCTCGCTGCCGCGGGCCGCGACCTCCGCGTGCAGGCCCTCGGCGGGCGAGCCATCCAGGCGGGTGACGTAGCGCGCGCGCTGCTCGTCGCCCAGCTGCTCGCGCGCCGCGTCGATGCGTTGGAGGGCCTGCCCTTCGGTGCCCAGCTGCGGGGGGATC
>CAVRPY010000011.1:0-297619 GCA_963723265.1 uncultured Solirubrobacteraceae bacterium | reverse complement strand
CGCACGTACCTGGCGTCGATGGCCTGGCTGATGCCGATCACGCAGGGCTTGCCCTGCACGATCGTGGACGGGCCGCCCTGGAGGAACAGCGCCGCGCGGCCCCGGCCGCCGTTGACGATCGTCAGGTTGAGGTTGCAGGCGATCGACGTGTCGGCGGGATCCGACGAGGCGCCCGCCGCGTTGATCACGAAGCCCTTGCCCACGATCGAGCCCTTCGGGCAGTCGGCGGTGCTCTGCGCCGCGTTGATCTTCGCCGCGGTGCACTTCGGGAACAGCCCGCCGTTGGACCGCACGCCGTAGAACCCGATCGTGTAGCGCTTCACCGGGCTGGGGCGCTGACCGGACGCCTCGCCCACCGTGTAGTCGAAGTCCAGCGAGATCGGCAGCGGCTTCTTCTTGCTGCCGGGCCGCGCCGGCGAGGTCTTGCCCGTGACCGTGTAGGTGTTGACCTGAGCGCCATAGGCGACCGCGGCCACGACCAACGCCGCGATGGCGGTGACCGCCAACGCAGTGAGCTTGCGCATCCTCTCTCCTCCAAGAGACGGGTGATGAAAGGCGCCAGTGTTCCTGACCGGACCGTCCGGTGCAAGCAGGCGGTGCCAGCGGGGCGCCGCTACCGTGCACCGCCTGCGTGCGCCCGCCCGTAGCTGACATCGCTGCTCCCCCGTTCCCGGCCAAGCTGCCGTGGGTCAACGTCCCGATGCTGCGCATGGAGCGCCTGCGCGGCAAGCCGTTCCTGGTGGAGTTCTGGGACTTCTGCCGAGTCAACTCGCTGCGCACGCTGCCCTACCTCAAGGCATGGCACGAGCGCTACGCCGACGACGGCCTGTGCGTGATCTCCGTGCACTGTCCCGGCTTCGCCCCCTCGCGTGACCCCGACGCGGTGCGCGAGGCGGTCGAGCGTCTGGGGATCGAGCACCCGGTGCTGATCGACACCGAGTTCGAGCTGTGGTCGCTGTACGGCAACGAGGGCTGGCCGGCGCGCTACCTGTTCGACCAGCACGGCATGCTGTTCGACGTCCACTTCGGCGAGGGCGCCTACGCCGAGACCGAGCAGGCCATCGGCGAGCTGCTGGGACGCAGCGTGGAGCCGCTCGCGCCGGTCTGCCCCGAGGACGAGCCGGAGGCGCTGGTCGTCGTACCCACGCCCGATCAGCCCGGGCCGTGGTCGGGGCCCTACGAGGCCGGCGGCGTATGGGCCGTGCTGGACGGGACGGGCACCGTCACCGTCAACGGGCGCACGATCGCGGTCGACCACGCGGGCGCGTACCCGCTGATCGAGCACGAGCGCCACAGCGAGGGCGTGCTCGACCTCGAGGTCGGCCCGGGCGTGCGATGCCACGCGGTCTGCTTCACCCCGGGGCTGGCGCCCGAGGGCGCCGTGCCCTCACCCCCAGACGACGCGCTCTAGGACCGGGGGCCCGGCGGCCCCCACCCGCACCGCTCCGCCGGCCCGGTAGGGGCTGTCGGGATGCGCCTCGCTGGTGGCCGTCCCCACCACCCACGAGCCGACGTTGATCAGGCGGCCCCACTCGCTGCGCTCGTCGCCGGGCAGGGGCCCGATGCGGTGCGAGTGGCCGAACAGCACGTGGGCGGCGCCGATCCCCAGGCGACGGACGACCTCGTGCATCGCCTCCAGCGACGCCCGCCGCAGGCCCGGCCCGGTCAGATCCGCCTTCACGGGCCCCAGGCCGGCCCGGTTGACCGCGGCCACGGCGAGCGGGAAGCCGCCCGCCGCCAGCAGGCTGCGCGCCCCGCCGCGCCGACCGGCTGTGAGCATGCGGTAGGCGTCGGCGGCCGCGCCCGACGAGCCGCTGCCGGCCTCCGGCGGCGCCCACGCCCCGGCCGCGTCCAGCCAGCCGTAGATCGGCGCCAGGCGTGCCTCGTAGTCGGCCGGATCGGCGGGCTCGGGCACCGGTCCGAGCTGGCGCATGCTCACGCCCGCGGCCAGTCGCTCGAACGTCGGCATCCAGGTGTGCAGGTCGAGGTAGTGCCCGTGCAGCGCGTAGACGTCCTCGCGCAGCCACACGCCGGGGTAGGCGACGGTCGTCGGCACGGCCAGCGCCTCGGCCAGCTCGCCGGCCAGCCAGGAGGCCTGCGCCGGGTCGAGACGGTGCTCCAGGGTCAGCTGCGGCGGGGCGTCGCGCGCCAGGGCCTGCAGCCAGCCGTCGACGAGCGCGTGGTCGTGGTTGCCGGCCACCACCACGACCTCCCCCACGGCCGCCCCCAGGCGCTGCAGGACCGGGCGTGCCTCGGCCAGCACCTCGCGCCCGGGCGCGTGACGCAGCTCCAGCACGTCGCCCAGCAGCACGAGGCGCTGCACGCCGTCCAGGACGGCCAGCAGCGCGTCGAGCGCGGCTGGATCGTGGCGCAGGACGTCGGAGCCGTCGCGGCCGCCCAGGTGCAGGTCGCTGATGACGAGGGTGTCGGACATGGGACAGGGCGGCCCCGGGCCGCCCCATCGCATTGTCCCAATCAGCGGGCCGGCAGCTGCGCCGGCGCCTCGAAGGACACCGCGTTGGCGCTGCGCATCGCCTCGGCGGCGGCGGCGCGGACCTCGGCCAGGGCCGCGTCGGCACTGGCCAGCAGCTCGTCGGGCGTGCGCCCGTCGGCCGGGTACATGGCGATCCCGATGGCGGCGTTCATCTGGCCGACCTCGTCGCGGACGTACTGGGCCATCGCCTGCTCGATGCGCCGCGCCAGGGCGGATGCGCCCGCGGCGTCGGTGTCGGCCACGACCGAGACCTGGTCTCCGGCCGAGCGGGCGACCAGGTCGCCGCCGCGCAGCTGGCCGGCCAGCGCGTCGCCGAAGGCGGCGATCGCCGGGGTGTCCAGGCCGTGGACGTCCATCGTCAGCACCGCGAAGCGCTGCGGATCGCCGGCGACGCTGGCCGCCAGGCGCTCGTGCAGCCGGTGGGTGTCGACGGCCAGCGCGCGCTCGTCGCCGGCGCTCGCGCGGTGCTCGCGCAGCAGACGGCCGCCGAGGGCGAGGACCATGATCGCCGCGGCGCTGGCCAGTGCCGCGGTGCCCGCGCCGGCGGCGCGGTCGGGACCGACCACCCCGGCCAGCAGCTGACCGGCGGCCAGCACCCCGGCCTGCCAGGCGACCTCGGCGCGGGTGCGCCCGACCTCGCCGGCCACGACCGCGAGCAGGATCGCGAACGGCCACGCGGCGATCACGCCGCGGTCGAAGGCGATCGCCGCCGCGCAGGCCTGCAGCGATGCGGCCAGCAGCAGCACCTGCAGCGAGCGGGCGGGCTGGTCGCCGAAGCGCTTGGTCGCCCAGGTCAGGCCGGTCGCGGCGCCGACGGCGGCCAGCAGGTAGGCGTTGCGGTCGGCCAGGGTGCCCAGCACGGAGGCCAGCAGCGCCGTGATCGCCCAGCCGGCGACGATGACGGCGCACACGAGCCGGCCCAGCCGGCTGCGTCGAAGGTCGGACGGCGTCTCCCGCACCGCCGCCCCGGGGCTGACGATCTTCATAGTGCTCCGATCGTCGGCCGGGTGGCCGGGAACTTGAGGAGGGCGCTCAGGCCGACTGCGCGGCGAGTGCCTGGCGGATCACCTTGGGCAGCATGAAGCGCACGTCCTCCTGGACGACCTCGAACTCCGAGACGTCCTCCACGCCGCGCTCGCGGAAGAAGGCGACCAGGCGCTGTACGAGCTCCTCGGGAGCGCTCGCGCCCGACGAGATCCCGACGACCGACTTGCCCTCCAGCCACTCCTCGCGCACCTGCGTCTCGTTGTCGATCAGGTGCGACTCGGCGCCGTAGTCGCGGGCGACCTCGACCAGGCGCACGCTGTTGGACGAGTTCTGCGAGCCGATCACCAGGACCAGGTCGCACTCGCCCGCCATCTGCTTGACCGCCGCCTGGCGGTTGGTGGTCGCGTAGCAGATGTCGTCGGTGCGCGGACCGGTGATGTCGGGGAACTTCTCGCGCAGCCGCACGATGATCGAGGCGGTCTCGTCGACCGACAGCGTGGTCTGGGAGATGTAGGCGATGCGCTGCGGATCGGCGACCTCGAGGCGGTCGACGTCCTCCTCGGTCTCGACGAGCACGATGTGCTCGGGCGCCTCGCCCATCGTCCCCTCGACCTCCTCGTGGCCGCCATGGCCGATGAGGACGATCGTGTATCCCTCGGAGGCGAACTTGACCGCCTCGCGGTGGACCTTGGTGACCAGCGGGCAGGTCGCGTCGATCGTCTCCAGCGACGGGCGGCAGCGTTGGCGTGCACGGCCGGCGAGACGCCGTGGGCGGAGAAGACGACGGTCGCGCCCTCGGGGACCTCGCCCTCGTCCTCGACGAAGATCGCGCCCTTCTGACGCAGCGTCTGCACGACGTGCTTGTTGTGCACGATCTCCTTGCGCACGTAGACCGGGGCCCCGTGCAGCTCGAGCGCACGCTCGACGGTCTGCACGGCGCGGTCGACGCCGGCGCAGTAGCCGCGCGGCGAGGCGAGCAGGAGGCGCTGGACCATGAGACCCAGACTAGCCAGGACGTCGCAGCCGGCGCACGAGCGCCAGCACCGCCTCGCCCGACGCGTCCAGGCTGCGCATCGACAGCTTGTCCATCGTGTCGCACGGCTTCTGCCAGCAGGGGTAGTCGAAGTCGATCAGGTCGATCGCCGGGATGCCCGCGCGTGCGAACGGCGTGTGGTCGTCGTAGACCTCCGAGCGCACCTCGGCGGGGAACACGCGACCCACGCCGACGCTGCGCGCCGCAGCGCGCAGCCGGGCCCACAGCGCGGCGTCCGAGCCGGCCTCGCGCGGGATGCGCAGGCCCTTCTGGGCGATGAAGTCGAGCACGATCACGTCGCCCGCGTCGCTCGTGGCGGCGGCCGCGCGCGACCCGCGCAGCCCGTGCTCGTAGAAGTCGCCCCTCACGGGATAGGTGGGCGCCTCCTCGCCATCGGTGAGCAGGAAGTGGACGGGGCGGTCGCTGCGGCGCTGGTCGCGGCGCAGCGCCCGGGCCAACTCGATGACCGCCCCCACGCCGGCGGCCGAGTTGTTGGCGCCGACATAGCCCTCGACCGGCGTGGTGTCGTAGTGGGCCACGAGCAGGATCGGCTTGCCGGTCCCGGGCAGCGCGCCCTCGATGTTGCGAAGGGCGGTGGAGCCGACCGCGGTGAAGTGGCCGCCGGGCAGCGCCTTGACCAGCATGTCGGCGGCCCGGCGCTGGGCCGCCGAGCCGGCCGGGCGCGGGCCCAACGCCACCTGGCGGCGCGCCCAGGCCATCGCGGCGGGCGCATCGAAGCGGTCGACCGTCGCCCTGGGGACGGCCGCGGCGGCGGCCGCGGACGCCGGGCGCGACGGCGGCGTGGTCACCGTCGTGTCGTCTCCCCCGCCCAGCAGGGCGAAGCCGGTCGAGGCCTGCCAGATCAGCAGCCCGCCGAGCAGCAGCTGGATCCCCAGCGCCCAGAACAGCAGCTTCGGCGTCAGGTTCGGCTGATCGTCGGCCACGGGGGTTGAGCCTAGGGATGGCCGGGGAGCCGGTGGCCATGCGGATCGTGGTCACCGGAGCGAGCGGCAACGTGGGCAGCGCGGTGCTGCGCGCGCTGGGCGGCGACGCGCGCGTGCAGCAGATCGTCGGCATCGCCCGCCGCCGCCCCGAGCTCACGCCGCCACGCACGCGCTGGGAGCAGCGCGACGTCGCCCGCGACGACCTCGACGACGTGCTGCGCGGCGCGGACGCGGTCGTCCACCTGGCCTGGCTGATTCAGCCCTCGCGCGACGAGCGCGCCACCCATGCCGTCAACGTCGACGGCTCGCGCCGTGTGTTCGACGCCGCCGCCCGCGCGGGCGTGCGGACGCTGGTGCACGCCTCATCGGTTGGCGCCTACTCCGCCGGTCCCAAGGACCGCGCGGTGGACGAGTCGTGGCCCACCGGCGGCATCGAGCGCTCCTTCTACTCGCGCCACAAGGCGCAGGCCGAGCGTCTGTTGGACGCCTTCGAGGCCGCCCACCCCGACACGCGCGTCGTGCGCCTGCGTCCCGGGCTGATCTTCCAGCGGGAAGCCGGCGCGGAGATCCGGCGCCTGTTCGCCGGCCCGCTGCTGCCCAACGCGCTCGTGCGCCGCTCGCTGATCCCGCTCGTGCCCGACCATCCGCGGCTGCGCGTCCAGGCGGTCCACAGCGACGACGTCGCCGAGGCCTACCGCCTCGCGGTCGTCGACGAGCGCGCCCGGGGCGCGTTCAACATCGCCGCCGAGCCGGTCATCGACGGGCGCGGGCTGGCGCGCCTGCTGCGTGCCCGGCGGGTGCCGCTGCCCGCGTGGCTCCTGCGCGGCGCCGCGGACGTGACGTGGCGGGCGCGCCTGCAGCCCAGCTCGCCCGGCTGGGTCGACATGGGGCTGGGCGTTCCGATCATGGACGTCACGCGGGCGCGCGAGGTGCTGGGCTGGCAGCCGCGCCGCACGGCTGAGCAGGCGCTGAGCGACCTGCTGGACGGCCTGCGTGCGGGCGCCGGCCTGCCGACGGCGCCCCTGGCGCCCGACGACGACGTCGGCTCGCGGCTGGACGAGCTGCTGCGCAGCGGCGTGGGCGCGCGCAACCCCTGACTGGCATCTGCGGCGCGAGCCGGTAGGCTCGCGACGAGGAGATGCAACGGCACGGGGATCGTCTGAGCGCGGTCGACGTGTCCTTCCTGGCCCAGGAGGGCGCGTCCTCGCACATGCACATCGGTGGTGTCACGGTCCTCGAGGGCCCGCCGCCGGCGTTCTGCGACCTGCTGGACCTGTTGCGGTCGCGCCTGCACCTGGTGCCCCGCTACCGCCACAAGCTGGCCACGCCGCCGCTGGGCACCGGGCGTCCGCTGTGGGTCGACGACCCGAGCTTCGACCTCGAGTACCACCTGCGCCAGACCGCGCTGCCCTCCCCGGGCTCCGAGGAGCAGCTGCTCAACCTCGTCGGGCGCGTCTTCTCCCAGCAGCTGGACCGCTCCAAGCCGCTGTGGGAGATGTACGCCGTCGAAGGTCTGGAGGGCGGCCGCTGGGCGATGATCTCCAAGACCCACCACTGCCTGATCGACGGCATCAGCGGCGTCGACCTGGCCACGGTGCTGTTCGACCTCGAGCCGGTGCCGCGCGTCGTCGACGGCGGCGACGCCCCGTGGGAGCCGCGCCGCGAGCCGTCGGGCACCGAGCTGCTGCTGCGCGGCGCGCGCGGGGTCGTGCGCACGAGCCTCCAGCTGTCCGAGCGCGCCGTGCGCGCGGCCTCCCGCCCCGAGCGCGCGGTGTCGGCGGGACTGGAGGCACTGGAGGGCATCGGCGAGATCGCCTGGGCGGGTCTGAACCCGGCGCCGCCGACCCCGCTCAACGTCGAGATCGGCCCGCACCGGCGCTTCGTCGGCGTGCGCAACCGGCTGGCCGACTTCAAGCTGGTGAAGTCGGCGTTCGGCACGACGGTCAACGACGTCGTGCTCAGCGTGGTCGCCGGCGCGCTGCGCTCGTGGCTGTGGTCGCGCGGAGTGCGCAGCGAGGGGCTGGAGCTGCGCGCGCTCGTGCCGGTGTCGACCCGCGCCGCCGACCAGCACGGTCAGCTGGGCAACCGGCTCGCGGTCGTGCGCGGACCGCTGCCCGTCTACGTCTCCGACCCGGTCGCGCGGCTGCATGCGGTCAAGGAGGGGATGGACGGTCTCAAGGAGTCCAAGCAGGCGATCGGGGCCGAGGCGATCGCCGGCGTGCAGGAGTTCGCGCCGCCGACGATCCTCGCGCAGGCGTCGCGAATCCAGTTCTCCACCCGGCTGTTCAACCTGATCGTCACCAACGTGCCCGGTCCCCAGCTGCCGCTGTACGTGTGCGGGCGCGAGCTGCTCGACGTCTTCCCGGTCGCCTTCCTGCCTGAGCGCCACGCGCTGGCGGTGGCGATCATGTCCTACAACGGCGCGATCAACTTCGGGCTGCTGGGCGACCTGGACGCCCTGCCCGACATCGACGCGCTGGCCGAGGGCATCGCCGCGCAGCTGGCCACGCTGGTCGAGCTGGCCGGCGAGCGGCTGGCCAGCGCCGCCGAGGAGCCGGCGCCCGTCTAGGAGACGACCGTGGCGTCGGGCTCGGCCGGGGGGCTCTCCTCGTTGCCGGCCCGGTCGATCGCCCGGCTCCACAGCGCATAGCTGTGCCCCGGCGCCAGCTGGATGCGCCGCTGGCCCGCCCCCGACAGCGTGCCCACCTTCTTGGGCGCCCCGCCGTCGCGGGCGGCGTAGACGCGCACGGTGCGCAGGCCCGAGACGCGCACGCCCGGCGGGCCGGGCACGTCGCCGGCGAGCACGTCGACCACGACCGCTCCGTCGGCGACCGCGGACGGCACGGCCAGCTGCGAGGCGGGCGGCCGGCGGTCCAGGCGCGCGGCCTGGCGCACCGCGGCCTGCGCGTCGACGACGCCCCAGCCGAGCTGCTGGCTCCATCCGCGGCCCTTGTGGCGCTGGGCGCTGGACTTGATCGTGCGGATCACGTCGGCCGGCCCCAGATCGGGGTTCATGTCGCGCACAAGGGCCGCGGCACCGGCGACGATCGGCGTGGCCATCGAGGTGCCCGCCAGAAACGCGTAGCGATCGTCGCCCAGCAGCTGCGAGCGACAGGCGCACGGGCGGACGGCCGGGCTGCCGATCTCGATCCGCGGACGCGCTGCGACGGCCGGGAAGGCGCCGATCACGCCGTCGGGGCCGCGCCGCTCGAAGGCGCCGTAGGCGGCGACGGAGATCTGCGACCCCTCGCCGGCGAAGCGGGCCTTGTGCCCGGAGAAGTCGGCGGCGGTCACGCTCAGCCCCTTGCCGACGCGCAGGAAGCGCCCGGTGCCGGTGGGCTGGAGCAGGTTGGCTGGGTCGCCCTGCTCGGTCGTCGGGCGGTCCGCGGCGGCGGCGACGAGGACGACGCCGCGGTCGAACGCGTAGTCGACCGCGTCACGGATCGCCTGCGGCGGGTCGCGCCGGTCGTCGGTTCCCAGCGACATCGTGATGACGCTGGCCCCCGCCTCGGTGGCGGCGACGATGCCCCGCACGACGCTGCTGTCGGACAGGTCGGACTTCACGGCGATCAGGCCGCAGTCGTAGCCGGCCCCGGCGATCCCGACCCCGTTGTCGGGCTGCCCGCAGACCAGCGAGGCGACGTGGGTGCCGTGGCCGCTCTCGTCCAGGGAGACGGGCCCGTGCGACGGGTCGCGCTCGACGTCCAGCGTGCGGCGGATCTTCGGCGCCAGGTCGGGGTGGCCGGTGTCGACGCCCTGGTCGATGACCGCCACGGTGACGCTGTCGCCGTCGGCCAGCGACCACGCCTGCGGAAAGCGCTCGCGCACCGCCCACCACTCCAGCGTCTCGCCGCGGGCCTCCGGCGCCGGGTCGGCCAGGCGCAGCGCCGGGTCGTCGGGGATCAGCCGCTGGGCGGCGCGCCGTTCGATGTCGACGGCGCGCACGTGCGGATCGCGACGCAGACGCCGCGCGGCGGCCCGCAGGCTGTCCCCCGGCGGCGGGCGCACGACGCGCAGCCCCACCTCGGGCACGTCGCGACCGGAGACCGGCTCGCCGGCCAGCACCGCCGCGCCCGTTCCGGCCCGCAGCGACACGAGCAGCCGGCCGGTGGGCCGGCCGAGCGCCGTTGCCGGGAACGCCAGCCCCACGGCGCAGAACACGAGCACCACCCGCCGCATCGAGCCCGCAGGATAGTGAGCGACACGGCGTCTGCCCGCGTGTATCGTTCGCGCATGGCAGCGGACGAACCGGGTCTGATCGGCCCCGACGAGACGGCGTTTCGCCTGGAGCTGACGCCCGCCCAGCTGAAGGTCACCTGGTCGGCGCTCAAGACGTACTTCGATGGCCTCGGCCACGACGAGCACGACGTTCGCGCGATCATCGGCGAGGTTCTGGCCAAGATGCCGGGCGAGCACGACATCCGCGCGATCGATCTCGATCGCGAGCGGGCGCGCGAGCGATCGCGGCGGCCGTAGTCAGCGAGCGCTCAGAAGCCGAGCGCGAACTTCGCGTCCTCGGACATGCGGTCCGGGGACCACGGCGGCGTGAACGTCATCGTCGACTGCACGGAGGTCACGTCGGGCAGCTCGCTGACGAACTCGTCGATCTGCTCGGTGACCTGCGGCCCGATCGGGCAGCCGGGCGTGGTCAGCGTGAACGTGACGTGCACGTCGCCGCCTTCGACCTCGATCCCGTAGATCAGCCCCAGCTCCACGAAGTCGAGCCCCAGCTCGGGGTCGATGACGTTGGAGAGGGCCTCTTCGACATCCTCGACGGAGGGCATGAACCGATTGTAGAGGCAGCCCCACCCCGCTTCGGATCTCACATCCCTACGCTTAGGTTCTGACCATGCTCCCGTTGCTGCTGATCCTCTTCGTGCTCGTCCCGATCGCGGAGCTGTACGTGATCATCCAGGTCGGCCAGGCGATCGGCGTGCTGCCGACGATCGCCATCCTGATCGCCGACTCGGTGCTCGGGGCAATACTTCTGCGCGCACAGGGCCGCTCGGCCTGGCGGCGCTTCAACGCCGCGATCGGCGAGGGGCGCATCCCCACGCGCGAGGTGCTCGACGGCGTGCTGGTGATCGCCGGAGGCTTCGCGCTGCTGACCCCCGGGTTCCTGACCGACGTCCTCGGCCTGCTGTTCCTGCTGCCCCCCACGCGCGCCGCGTTCCGCCGCTTCGCCCTGCGCCGCGTGGCGGCGCGCATGGCGGTGAGCGGCGCGAGCTGGAGCGTCGGCCGCTTCGGTGGCGGCGACAGCGGCGGCGCCCGCCAGCGCTACGACGTCGACGGCACCGCCAGCGAGCGACCGAGAGGGCAGCTGCGGTGAGCGCCGAGCTGGAGGCGCCCCGCCCGGCCAGTGGCGCCGGCTTCTCCGACGCGGTCACCTTCTCCTTCGGCGACGAGCGCGTCGGCGTGTTCGGCATGGCCCGCGTCGGCCTGGCCGAGGGGACGGGCAGCGGCCTGGCGCTCCTGTTCGCGGGCCGCGAGACGGTCGCCGCACGCGCCGAGGGCGGCGTCGCCGTCGAGCCGTGGGCCTTCGAGGCGGTGCGCGCCGCCGGCGTGTCGACGACGACCGACGTGCCTTTGGAGCGCTGGACGGTCGCCTTCGGGATCGTCGAGGGCGGCTTCGCGCTGACCTTCGAGGCCGTCGGCGCCCCGGCCTGGCTCGACCGGTGGCGGCATGGAGGGCTACGAGCAGCTGTGCCGCGTCCGTGGGACCGCGACCGTGGGCGGGCGCCGGCTGGACGTCGACTGCCTCGGCCAGCGCGGCCACGCGTGGGGCACGCCCGACTGGGACCGCCTCTCGGTGGCGCGCACGGTCGGCGCCTGGCTGTCGCCCCAGCTGGCGGTGATGATCGGCGCCTTCCGCCCCGCCAAGGCCAAGGACCACGCCCGCGACGAGGTCGCCGCCGTCGTCCTCGAGGGCGCGCCGCCCGCGCCGGTGGCGATCGCCGACCCGCTGCTGTCAACCGCCTATGACGCCGACGGCCATCAGTGCCGCGCCGGCTGGGAGCTGTGGCCCGAGGAGGAGGGCGGCTACGCCCGCCGCGGCGCCGGCGAGGTCGTCTGCGGCACCTCGCTGGACCTCGGGCGCCTGCGCCTGGACTGCGCGTTCTTCCGCTTCCGCATGGAGGGGCGCGAGGGCATCGGGCGCTACGACGTTCTGCGCCGCGCCTAGCGCCTCCTTCCGCGCCCACCGTCCACCCCGGCGGAGCGACCCGGCGCGGCGTCTTGACAGGCGAATGTTTGCGATATATCGTTATGCATCGTCGATAGTCACCGACAGATTGGAGAACGACATGCATGCTCACGCCATGCGACAGATGGATCCGCGGGCGGGACGCTGGCTGGCGATGTCCGGTCGTGGACGCCATGGCGGCCATCGCCACGGCCCGGGCCGTGGTCCGGAAGGTCCGCCGTTCGGCATGCCCGGGATGCCGGGCGGCCGCGGCTTCGGCCGGCGCCGGCGAATGGGCCGCGGCGACGTCCGCGCGGCGATCCTCGTCCTGCTCGACGAGGAGCCGCGCAACGGCTACGGCCTGATGCAGGAGATCGAGCAGCGCAGCCAGGGCGCGTGGCGCCCCAGCCCGGGCTCGGTCTACCCCGCGCTGTCCCAGCTCGAGGACGAGGGCCTGGTCCGCTCGATCGAGCGCGAGGGCCGCAAGCTGTTCGAGCTCACCGACGAGGGCCGCGCCCACGTCGAGGAGCGCCGCGAGGAGCTGGGCTCCCCGTGGGACCAGGCCAGCGGCGGCGTCCGCGAGGGCGCCTTCGAGATGCGCGACCTGATCGGGCAGCTCGCCGCCGCCTCGATGCAGGTGGTCCACGCCGGCTCCCAGGAGCAGATCGCCAGGGCCCGCGAGGTCCTGGCGGAGGCGCGCCGCTCGCTGTACCGGATCCTCGCCGACGACGACGAGACCCAGCGGACCCCCGACGAGGACTGACCCGCCGCACGCACGGACGTGGTGGCGCGCCATAGAGTTGGCGCGTCACCACCCCACGGACGGAGGGTCATGTCCACATCGCCGGTCCCCACCCTGAACGACGTCACCCGCCTGTGGTGGCTGGTCGCGCTGTTCGGCGTCGCCGTCACCGCAGTCGGCATCTTCTTCGTCGCCGACCCGCACGAGACGCTGAGCACGTTCACCGTGATCGCGGGCATCTTCCTGCTCGTCGACGGCGTCCTGTCGCTGATCGGCGCGCTCGTCGGCCGCGGCGAGGGCCGCGGTCTGCTGGCCATCATCGGCCTGGTCAGCGTGCTCGCCGGGCTGATCCTGATCAAGCGACCCTTCGACACGCTCGTCGTCTTCGCGCTGATCGTCGGCATCTGGTTCGTCATCGCCGGGATCGCCCGCCTGGTCGCCGGGGCCTCCGAGCCCGAGGGCCGAGCCGGCAACCTGGCGGTCGCGGCGCTGGACATCGTCGCCGGCGTCGTCATCCTGGTCTGGCCCGATCTCGGCCTGTCGACGTTCGCCGTGATCCTCGGGATCGTGCTGATCGTGCGCGGGATCCTGCTGATCGCCGCCGGCTGGCAGCTACGCGCGGTCGACCGCGCGACCTAGTTGTCGCAGCCCAGCCGGTCCCACATGTAGAGGTCCAGGCACTCGGACGCGAGCTCCATCGCGCGGTCGCGCGACAGGCTCGGCAGCACGGTCTCGAGTGCCTGCTCCTCCGCCACCCCGGCGTCGAACGCTTCCTCGCCGCGGAAGCCCGCGGCGATCTTGAGCGCCTCGCGCCGGTTCTCGCCCAGCCCGGCGAACGCGCCCACGAGGAACTCGCGGTTGGCGATCGGCGTGCCCACCTCCAGCGAGGCGTGCCAGGCGGCCAGCATCGACAGGTCGTGCTCGTCGAGGTCGGCGACGGCCTGGACGTAGTGCCGTTCGAGCTCGTGCTCGGGGATCTCGTCGACCCAGGCGCGCACCACCTCGCCGACGAGCTGCCGACGCGCCTCTCGACCGATGGACTCGGCGACGACTCGGATGGCATCTTGCGGCTCGATGAAGCAGAGGGGCATCGCAGCTCCCGGAGGGGCGAATGACGTTTCGGGCGGGACTGTAGGCGGCGGATCAGACGGCAAAGCTGCGCGTCAGCCGCCGCCGAACTCGCCGCCGCCGGCGGGCTCGACCACCGTCGGGCTCGACGACCGCACAGGAGCCCGCGACGGCGCGGCGGCGACGACCGCCGGCGGCGCGCGGAACTCGTGCCCGACGGCGGCCGCGGTCGCCGCCGGCGGCAGGGGCGTCGCGAACTCGCGTGTGGTCGCGGGCGCCGCCGCATCGAACTCGGGGGACGCCGCCGCCGGCACGAACTCACCCCGCTGCGAGCGGGCGGCCCTCGCCCGCGCCGGCGCCGGCGCCGTGCCCGGGACAGCCTCGCTCGCCGATGGCGTGACCGCGACGGGTGGCCCGGTGCGCAGCGCCACCCGGGTCGCACCTGCCCGGGCGGGCGCGGCCGCAGCCGCGCCGCGCGTGGGCCTCGCGCCGGCATCCGACGCGTGGCGGGCGTGATGGACGGCCACCGCACCGCTCCCACCGGCCACCACCGCCGCCGCGGAGGCGACCGCCGCCAGCTTCGCTCCGGTCGCAGCCTCCACGCCACCCTGCAGCTTGACCGCCAACAGGCCGCTGCGCTCGGCCACCGCACCCCACAGGCCCTCCAGCGCGCGCAGCGCGCCCTCCAGCCGACCGCCGGCGGCCGATCCCGCCGCCGCCACCAGCGGCGCCGCGGGCAGCACGCCGGCCAGGTTCGGGCCGGCGAGCCGCAGCTCGCGCACCGTCGCCCGGCAGGCCGAGCAGCGACGCAGATGCGGCCGGGCGGCGGCGAGCTGCTCGGCCGTGGCCTCGCCGTCGACCAGGGCCGCGACGACCGGCGCCCAGCGCGCGCACTCGGCGCCCGCCTCGATCCCGGCGTAGCGCTCCAGGAAGGCCCGCCGGCCCTCGGTCACGCAGCGATTGACCTTCGTGTAGGTCCACCCCTGCCGCTCGGCGATCTCGGCGTAGGACAGGCCCGATGCCTTCAGCCACAGCGCGGTCAGCTCCTGGGGCTTGAGCCGTTGGAGCGCCTCGGCCGAACGCGACAGCCGATCCCAGCGCAGGGCACGGTCCTCGGCGGCGTCGCCGCCGTCCGCGCTGACCGCGTCCAGGGCGGCCTCCTCGGCACCCACCAGCTCCAGGCGGGCCCGGCGCACGGCCATCGCCTCGTGCTTGACGACCACGTGCAGCCAGCGCTCCACCGTGGCCGGCTCCAGCGAGGGCGCCCGGCGCAGGAAGATCTCGAGCGCCCGCTGGTAGGCGTCGTGCGCGTCATCGCCGCACAGCGAATGGCGGCGGGCCGTGCGCAGCAGCGCGGGCGCGTGCTCGCGAATGGTGCGCACGACGAGGTCGTGACCGTGGTCCATGCCCTGCACGAGGCCAACGTGGCGGCGATTCGCCCCCACACACCGGCTGATTGGACAGCCGTTCGAGAGCAATTGTCCGCTCTTTGCGGCAATCGGCGCTCAGCAAGGGAAGCGACACGGCCGGTCGACGAGCCTCAGCGCTCCATGATCGCTACGACGCCCTGGCCGCCGGCGGCGCAGATGGAGACCAGCGCGCGGCCACCGCCGCGCTCGGCCAGCAGCTTGGCCGCGGTGGCCAGGATGCGCCCGCCGGTGGCCGCGAACGGGTGCCCCAGCGCCAGCGACGAGCCGGCCACGTTCAGCCGGTCGCGGTCGATCGTCCCCAGCCCACCGTCCTCCCAGGCGGCCAGCGTGGCCAGCACCTGCGAGGCGAACGCCTCGTGGATCTCGTAGAGGTCGAAGTCCTGGAGCGTCAGGTCGTGGCGGGCCAGCAGGCGCGGCACCGCGTGCACGGGGGCCATCAGCAGCCCCTCGTCGCCGCGCACGTAGTCGACCGCGGCGGTGTGCGCGTCGCGCAGGCGGGCCAGCACGGGCAGCGAGCGCTCCTGCGCCCAGGCCTCGGAGGCCAGCAGCAGCGCCGAGGCCCCGTCGCTCAGCGGGGTCGAGTTGCCGGCGGTCATCGTCGCGTCCTCGCCCTCGCCGAAGACCGGCCGCAGCTTGGCCAGCTGGTCGACGCTGGAGTCGGGGCGCAGGTTCTGGTCGCGCTCCAGGCCCAGGTAGGGCGTCACCAGGTCGGCGAAGAAGCCGCGCTCGTAGGCGGCGGCCGCGCGTTGGTGGCTGGTGGCCGCCAGCGCGTCCTGGGCCTCGCGCGTGATGCCCCACCGCTTGGCCGTGATGGCGGCGTGCTCGCCCATCGACAGGCCGGTGCGGGGCTCGGCGTTGCGCGGGACCTCGGGGACGATCTGACCCGGGCGCAGCTCGCCCAGCAGCTTCGCCCGGTCCACCGCCGAGGACGTGCGCCGGGCGCGCATCAGCAGCCGGCGCAGGTCCTCGTTGAGGCCCACCGGCGCGTCTGAGGTGGTGTCGGCGCCACCGGCGATGCCGACGTCGATCTGGCCCAGCGCGACCTTGTTGGCCACGGCGATCGCCGCCTGGATGCCGGTGTCGCAGGCCTGCTGAAGATCGTAGGCCGGCGTCTCGCTGCTCAGCGCGCTGCCCAGCACGCACTCGCGCACGAGGTTGAAGTCGCGCGCATGCTTGAGGACGGCACCGGCGACGACCTCGCCCACGCGCTCGCCGCCGAGGCCGTAGCGGGCGGCCAGCCCGTCGAGCGCGGCGGTCAGCATGTCCTGGTTGGAGGCCTCCGCATACGGGCCGTTGGATCGGGCAAAGGGAATCCGGTTGCCCCCGAGGATCGCGACGTTCATCATCTCTCCATGTCCCATCATCTGATGCAACTATGCCTGATCTGCTGACGAACCTGATCGAGTCGCCGCCGGCCCGGGCGGTGGCCAAGCAGCTCGGCGTGCCCGAGCCGTCCCCGCTGCGCCGCTACGAGCCCGGCCAGCCGCTGCTCGACGGCCCGGCCGTGCTCGGCGGCGACGGGCCGCTGCGCGCATACGCCGAGCGCGAGCTGACCGCGGCCGGCGCTCCTCCCGTACCCGGGGCGCCCGATGGCGACACCGCGCTCGGCGCGCTCGTCTTCGACGCCTCCGCGCTGGCCACCCCCGACGACCTGCGTGCGCTGTACGCGTTCTTCCACCCGGCCGTCCGCCGCCTGGCGCCATCGGGACGCGTGCTCGTCCTCGGCCGCCCTGCACAGGGCGCTGCCGCGGTCGCCCAGCGCGCGCTGGAGGGCTTCGTGCGCGCGCTGGCCAAGGAGCTGCGCGCCGGCGCCACCGCCCAGCTGGTGGAGGTCGCCCCCGGCGGCGAGGCCAACCTCGCCTCGCCGCTGCGCTTCCTGGCCTCGGCCCGCTCGGCCTACGTCGACGGCCAGGTGATCCGCGTCGGCCCGGGCGACAGCGTGCAGCCCGACGACTGGGACCGCCCCCATGCCGGGCGCGTCGCCGTGGTCACCGGCGCCTCGCGGGGCATCGGGGAGGCGATCGCCGACGTGCTCGCCCGCGACGGCGCGACCGTCGTGTGCGTCGACGTGCCCGCCCAGGGCGAGGCCCTCAGCCAGGTGGCCAACCGGCTCGGCGCCACGGCACTGCAGCTCGACGTGACCGCCGAGGACGCGCCCGCGCGGCTGATCGACCACCTGACCGAGCGCCACGGCGGCGTCGATGCCGTCATCCACAACGCCGGCATCACCCGCGACCGCACCCTGGCGCGTATGAGCGATGCCGAGTGGGACGGGCTGATGGCCGTCAACCTGGCCGCCCCGCAACGCATCACGCAGGCGCTGATCGACGCCGGCACGCTGAACGCCGCCGGACGGGTCGTGGTCGTCTCCTCGGTCAGCGCCGTCGCCGGCAATCGCGGGCAGGTCAACTACGCCACGGCCAAGGCCGGCCTGATCGGCCTGACCCTCGCGCTGGCGCCGCAGCTGGCGCCCGCGCGCACGATCAACGCCGTCGCCCCCGGCTTCATCGAGACCGACATGACCGCCGCGATGCCGTTCCTCACGCGCGAGGCCGGGCGCCGCATGAACAGCCTGTCCCAGGGCGGCCGGCCCGTCGACGTGGCCGAGACGATCGCCTGGCTGGCGAGCCCGGCGTCGGGCGGCGTCAACGCCAACGTCGTGCGCGTGTGCGGGCAGTCGCTGCTGGGCGCCTGATGCTCGACCTCTACGCACGTGCGCTGCTGGGCTCGCTGCCCGTCGTGGGCGGCAGGACGGGCGCGACGCTGCCCGAGCTGGCCCCGTCGGCCGACGGCGTGCGCGCCGATCCGTCGCGGCTGGCCGCCTACGACCGGGTGTGCGGCTTTCGCCTGCGCGACCGGCTGCCGGCCACCTACCTGCACGTGCTGGCCTTCCCGCTGGCTCTGCGGCTGCTGGTCGACCGCGCCTTCCCCCTCCCGGCGCTCGGCCTCGTGCACGTGCGCAACCGCATCCTGCACCACCGCCCGGTGACGCTGGCCGAGACGGTCGACCTCACCGTTCACGCCGAGCGCCTGGCCGATCACCCGCGCGGGCGCACGGTCGACGTCGTCGGCCGCGCCCTCGTGGGCGGCGAGCTGGTGTGGGAGGACGTCTCGACCTATCTGGCCAAGGGCCGCAGCGGCGACCAGGCCGCGGCGGGCGACGACGGGCCCGTGGTGCCCGGCGAGCTGCCCGAGCGGGCGCGCTGGCCGGTGCCCGGCGACGTCGGCCGGCGCTACGCCGCCGTGTCGGGCGACCGCAACCCGATCCACCTGCATCCGCTGACGGCCAAGGCCTTCGGGCTGCGCGGCCCGATCGCGCACGGCATGTGGGTCAAGGCTCGCTGCCTGGCCACGCTGGAGGACGCGCTGCCCGACGCCTTCACGGCCGACGTTCGCTTCAAGGCGCCGCTGTTCGTGCCGTCCACCGTCGTGTTCGCCGGCGATGAGGCCGGCTTCGCCGTGCGCGCGCGCGACGGCCAGCCGCACCTCGAAGGCGTGGTCGCGCCCGGCTGCTAGCGGATGCCCTCGCCGGGCGGGCAGGCGCCCACCAGGTCCTTGACCACCGCGTTGGGCGCGATGCCGCAGCCGACCATGGACGTGCCCACGTCGACCACCGTCCAGCCCTTGGTCCCCGCCGGGTTGACGAGGATGAGGTAGGCCGGCTGGAACCTGCCCTCGCCCTTCTTCGTCGCGCGCTGCCAGGCGACCGCCCAGCTCGTGGACTTCGACGAGATGCGGACGCGATTGACGCTGTACCAGCGCTTGGGGGTCCGGTTGACGCCGCCGACGCGCGTGGTGTGCACGGCGTGGGCGATCGCGGCCTTCTGGGCGCGGGTCGGGGCCTTGGAGGCCGACGCCGGCACGGCGGCGACCCCGGCGACGGCAGCGACGGCGGTCAGCGCCGCCAGCGGAGTCCTCAGTGACATGGCGCCAACCTAGCGTCCGGGGATCGTCCCACCCCGGGGCGATAGCGTTCCGCCGATGCCACGCGATGTGCTGATCGGCTACGACGGCTCCGACAACGCCAGGCTCGCCCTCCGCCAGGCGATCGCGATCGCCCAGTCGGCACAGGCGCGCCTGACGGTGATGAGCGTGGTGCCCGACGTCGCCGCCACCGTGCAGGCGACCTGGCTGGCCGGCGGCAGCCCGCAGGCCCTGGAGCAGGAGATGACCGCGCAGGTCGGCGCCACGCTGGAGGAGGGCGTCGCCCAGGTTCCCGACGATCTGCCGGTCACCAAGCTGCTCGGCCACGGCCATGCCGGGCCCGCGCTCGTCGGCGCCATCGAGGAGCACGGCTGCGATCTCGTCGTCGTCGGCACCCGCGGCCGCGGCGCGATGGCCTCGCTGCTGCTGGGCAGCGTCACCGAGCACCTGGTCAGCCACAGCCCGGTGCCGGTCGTCGTGGTGCCGCCGCCGCAGCGGCTGCGCCCCGATCTGGCCGACCTCTAGGCCGAGGACCTAGGCGACGCCGAGCGCGCCGGCGGCGCGCGCCCAGGCGTCGGGGTCGGCGGCGTCCGCGCCGACGCCGATCGTCATCCGTGGGCGGCCGGCGGGCCGGTCGAGGTTGGCCAGCGCGAGGTCCAGCGCCGCGACGGGGATCTCCGCCTCGGCCGCCAGCTCGCCGGCGCGGCGGTCGAGCAGCAGGCGGTCGCCGATGCCGAACACGCGCTTGGCGGTGACGGTCGCGTCGTCGTTGCTGCCGGCCAGCAGCGACGGAGCGTCGAGCTCGGCCAGGCCGAGGCGGCCGGCCACGACGAGCAGGTCGTAGCGCGCGCGGCCGAGCCCGGCGACCGTGCCCAGCCGTTCGTGCACGCGCTCGAAGCGCCGCTGCGGCGTCCAGGCGGGATCGCCGGCCAGCGCGGTGGCGAAGCCGCCGAGCCGGTCGGCCCATGCCCGCAGCGCGGCCAGCGAGCGGGTGGCCTCGGCCGCGTCGCGGTAGGGCGAGCGCGATCCGAGCGGGAAGCCTTCGAGGTCGGGCTGGGTGGCGCCGTCGAGCGCGCGCAGCGCGGCGAACGGGTCCTCGGCCTCGTCGAGCGGGCCGAGCAGGACGATCAGCGCGGCCAGCCAGATGCCGGCGTCGCGGTCGGCGGCCGACGCGGCCTGTGCGTACAGCCCGGGCGGTGCGCTGGCCAGCTCGGCCAGGCGCCCGGTGGCGAAGCCGATCTCCTCGGCCAGCTGCTCGGCGTCGGCGGTGGCGCGTAGCCCGGGCACCAGCGGCGATGCGTAGCCGTCGTCAGTGGCGCGGCTCAGGCGCCGGACGCGGACCGCCCCCGCTCCCGTCGATCCGGTCGCGCGGCGCGTGGCCGCGCGGGAGGCGCCGGCGGCGCGGGGGCGCTCAGCGGTCGAGCGCGCCTTGGCCCGCGGCGGCTCGGGCTCACGGCAGATGGGACAGTTCTGCACGAAGCGGTTGTGGCGGCAGAAGGTCGGCACCGCCAGTCAGGGTAGGGCGCCCGGCTCAGGCGGCGAGCCGCGACCAGGTCGCCGCGGCCAGCAGTGGATCGGGCTCGGCCACCGGCTCCGGGCGCAGCCGCTCACGGGCCAGCCCCAGCTCGAGCGCAACCTGGTCGATCAGCTCGGCGCTGCGGCGTGTGGCCGTCTCCCAGCAGGCGGCCAGCAGCATCCGATCGGCAGCCGCGGCCGGACCGGGGACGATGCGGATGGAGCGCCCGGGCGGGAGCCCGGGGAGGTCGAGCGGGTCCACCGGCCGCATGGGCGGCGCTCCGCCGGTGATGGCGGCGACGGTGATCTCGGGCCGCGGCGCGGCCCGGCGCGGCGCGGGGAGGACGCCCCAGCTTGCGGCGCGCAGCGTGGCGTCACGCTCGAGCGCCTCGCGGCCGTGACCGGGGCGCGGGCGGCGCCGCGTGCGGTTGCCGGCGCGCAGATCGGGCAGGCGCACGAACAGCAGGTCGGCCAGCAGCCAGGCCAGCAGCAGGCACAGCGCGACGGTCGTCAGGGCCGGGGCCCAGACCTCCTGCACCAGGCACATGTTGCGCCCCTCCCCGGGAGCGGGGCAGCTGCCGGTCGACGCGTCGACCGGCAGGGCGAGCAGCAGTCCGGCCACCAACCCGACGACGAGGAAGACAACGTGCGGCAGTCGACGGAAGAAGCGCATTCGGCGGTTTCATCGGCGCGCACGCGCGCGACCTGATCCGAGGGCCGCCGCCCCTGGACGAACGGGGGACCTGGCATGCCGGGCGCCACCCCGAGCCAGCGGCGGCTATCTCGCCAGCCGATCGAGCCCGCCCAGGAACAGCTGCGCGCAGAAGCCGGCGGCAGCATCGACATCGGGTGGATCGGCGTCGAGCATCCGCACGCCGACCTCGAAGGCGGTCCCGCTCATCGCCGCCGCCATCATCGCCGGATCGTGGTCGGGCACCAGGCCGGCGGCGATCCCGTCACGCAGGTCGCCGGCCAGCTGGTCGATCACGGCGGCGATACCCGGGACGTCGAACATCGCGCGGATCGTCCCCGCGTTGCGGCGCATCAGCTCGAACGTCTCGCGATCCTCGACGAGCAGCTCGAAGTAGGCGCGGAAGCCGTCGGCCACGAACCCCTCCAGCGTCTTTCCGCGCAGGCGCGCGGCGTGCGTGCGGACGCCGGCCTCGCGGGCGGTCTCGTCGATGAGCGCGCGGAACACCGACTCCTTGTCGGGGAAGTAGTTGTAGAAGGTGCCGCTGGCCAGGTCGGTGCGCCGCACGATGTCGCGCACGCTGGCCGCGCCGTAGCCGACCTCCGAGAAGACCTCCCGCGCGGCGCGCAGGATCGCCTCGCGGTTGGCCTGCTTGGTGCGCTCGCGCTTGCCGGCGATCAAGCGGCCACCGCCGGCTCGTGGCGGGACACCGGCAGCGCGAAGCCGCGGTCGGCCGCGCGCTGCCCGCCGTCGCGGCGCTCACGCTCCAGCGCGGCCAGGTAGTCCTCGAAGTCGACCTGGATCGTGTGGCGCTTGGAGGTCACGTAGCGCTTGCTCATCGCGGCCATGTCCTGGCCGATCGCCCGCTGCATCTCGGCGCGGTCGGGCAGCGCGTAGCGACCCGACAGGTAGTCGGCCGACCCACGCGCTCTGCGCCTCGGCCAGCGGCATGGTCGCCCCCAGCGGCTGCAGCAGCCCGATGAACGCCAGGTCGGGATGGTCGGGGTGGAAGACGCGCTGGAACAGCTCGATGTGGTTGTCGGGGGCTGACAGGAAGTCCTCGTCGAAGAACGGGAAGGTGATCTTGTAGCCCGTGCAATAGACGACGACGTCGGCGTGCACCGAGCTGCCGTCGGTGAACACGACGCGGTCGCCCTCGAGCGCGGTCGATGTTCGGCTTGGGTGTGATCGTGCCGTGGCCGATGCGGTCGAGGATGCGCCCGCGACACGGTCGGATGAGCCGAGCCGAAGCTGGTGGTCGGGCTTGGGCAGCCCGTACGTCTCGCGTCGTCCCGCCTGGGCGATGACGATGCGCTCCATGACCCGCCGGCGGATCCCCCACGGGACGCGCGGTCGTTCTCGCAGCACCTGGTCCATCGGCCGCCCGAAGACGTACTTGGGCAGGATCCAGGCCCCGCGGCGCGCGGCCAGGTAGGTCGACCGGGCCACGTAGCTGGACTCGACGGCGATGTCCATCGCGATGTTGCCCATCCCCAGCACGACCACGTCCTTGTCGCGCAGCACCTCCTCATCGGTGTAGTCGTGGGCGTGCATCTGCACGCCCACGAAGGTGTCGGCAGCCGGGGAACGCGGGCTCGGGCCAGCGCGGATCCCAGTGGTGGCCGTTGGCGACCAGCAGCGCGTCGAAGCGCTCGACGCTGCCGTCGCCGAGCGTCAGCGCCCAGCCGCCGCCGGGCTGATGGTCGGCATGGCGCACCGGCGTCTGGAAGCGGATCAGCGGGCGCAGGCCGAAGTGGTCGACGTAGTGCTCGAAGTACTCGGCGATGTGCGTGTGGTGCGGAAAGTCCGGATAGGACTTCGGCATCGGGTAGTCCGCGTACTCCATGCGCTCGCGGGAGGTGTTGATGTGCAGCCCGCGGTAGGCGGCCGACATCCCGTTGACGTTGCCGAACACCCAGTTGCCGCCGACGCGGTCGGAGGCCTCGAAGACGGTCGACCTCGATGCCCTTCTCGTGCAGCCCCTTGGCCGCCGTGATGCCGGACGAGCCAGCGCCGATGATGGCGGTGCGCGGCAGGGTGTTCGACACGGGATCTCCTCGCTCGGACAAAGTTGACGCAGGCGTCACGTTAGGGGATGGTTCGACGTACGTCAACGTTCAGGAGTAGGTTGCGCACATGTCCCGCTTCACCGTGGGCCTGGGTCTCGCCGCCGTCGCGGCTACCTTGGCCCTCCCCGCGAGCGCACCGGCCAAGGACTACGCCGGCACCGCGCTGAACATCATCCCCTCCGGACAGTACGGGAGCGTGCCGGTGCCCGCCGGCGCCGACGAGCAGGCGAAGATGTACGACGCCCTCACGCCGCTGTTCAACCACGTGACGCCCGAGGACCTGACCAAGGACTTCAAGTCCGAGCACTTCGGGGCCGCCGACCAGTGCCCGTGCCGCACCGAGCGCGTCCCGCGCAAGGGCGTGAAGATCGTGCGCGACCGCTTCAACGTGCCTCACATCACCGGTCGCAACAAGCTCGACCTCGACTGGGCCGCGGGCTGGGTCGCCCAGGAGGACCGCGGGCTGCTGCTCGCGCAGGCGCGCTACCCGGCGCGCTTCGCCGCGCTCGACGCACCCGGCATCGACGCCTTCAGCCTCGTCACCTCGCTCAAGGCGGTGACCATCACCAAGCAGGCCGACCGCATCATCGATCGCCAGCAGACGCGGGCCCTCAAGCGGCGCGGCAAGGAGGGTCGCGCGCTGCTGCGCGACGTGAAGCTCTACGTCAAGGGGCTCAACGCGCGCCTGAAGGCCGAGGGCTCCAAGGAGAAGCCGTTCACCCGCGTCGACGTCTACGCGGCCAACGCGCTGGCCGGCCAGATCTTCGGCCAGGGCGGCGGGGACGAGACGCGCCGCTCCGAGCTGCTCAACGCGCTGCAGGCGCGCATGGGCGCCGGCCCGGGCATGACCGTCTGGAACGACCTCACCGAGCATCTCGACGAGGACACGCCGACGACGGCCACGACGCGCTTCCCCTACGAGGGCGTCCCGGCCAACCCGACCGGCAACGCGATCATCGACAACGGCTCGCTGAACACGGCGGGCACGCGCGCGGTGGCCAACGCGGCCAAGACGCACAAGTACGCGTCGAACTTCCTGATGGTCTCCGGCAGCCGCTCGGCGACCGGCCATCCGCTGTTCGTGGCCGGCCCCCAGATCGGCTACTACTACCCGGGCCTGACGCTGGAGATGGACCTCAAGGCGCCGGGCATCGAGGCGCGTGGCGCGGCCTTCCCGGGCGGCGCGGGCCAGATCCTCATCGGCCGCGGCCCCGACTACGCCTGGTCGCTGACCTCGGCCGGGTCGGACACCAACGACCAGTTCGTGGAGACGCTGTGCGGCGGCTCGGACCACAAGTACCTCTACAAGGGCAAGTGCCGCCGGATGGGCCACGTCGACGCGGGCGCGATCGCCGGCGTCGGGCGGGTCGCCTATGACACGACCGTCCACGGGCCCGTGCTCGGCTACGCGACCAGCGCCGGCAAGCGCGTGGCGATCTCGTTCAAGCGCTCCAGCCACGGCCAGGACATCCTCTGGGAGCTGATGTTCCGCCGCATGACCGACGGCAAGGTCACCGGCCTCAAGTCGTTCTACGCGGCCGCGGCGACGTCCCCGTTCACGTTCAACGTGGGCTACGCCGACGACAAGAACATCGCCACCTACTCGGCCGGGCGCCTGCCGATGCGCGATCCGCGCGTCGACCCGCGCCTGCCCACGATCGGCACCGGCCAGTACGAGTGGAAGGGCTTCCTCAAGCCGATGGCCCACCCGCACGAGGCCAACCCGGCCTCGGGCACGCTGGTCAACTGGAACAACAAGCCCGCGCCGGGCTTCGGCTCGTCGGACTCCGAGTGGAGCTACGGCTCGATCCAGCGCGTGCAGATGCTCAACGCGGGGCTGGCCACCCGGCCGACGCATGACCTGGCCTCGGTCGTGTCGGCCATGAACGGCGCCGCGACCCAGGACCTGCGCGTCGTCGGCAGCGTGATGGACGGCATCGCCGGCGTGCTGGCCACCGGGCCGGCACCCGACGCGCGCGACCAGGAGATGCTCAACCTGCTGCTCGCCTGGCGGGCGCAGGGCGGCTCGCGCGTGGATGCCAACGGCGACGGCAAGATCGACGCCGGGGCGGCCGCCACGATCATGGACAACGTCTACCCGCGGATCGCCGACGCGGTGCTGGCGCCGGTGCTCGGCCCGCAGCTGGGCCAGCTGTCGGATCTGGAGGGCGTGACGAACTCCACCCGCAGCGGGTTCACCGGCGGGCGCATCAACTACGTCGACAAGGACCTGCGCACGCTGCTGGGCACGCAGTTCAAGTCACCGTTCGCCACGCACTTCTGCGGCGGCGGCGACCTGAACGCCTGCCGGGCCTCGCTGTGGCAGGCCTTCGACGACGCCCGCGTCGCGCTGACCGCGGCGCAGGGCACCCCCGATCCGGCGGCCTGGACCTCGGACGCGGACGCCGAGAAGATCACGTTCGCGCCCGGCCTGCTGCCGATCAAGATCCGCTACACGAACCGCCCGAGCGGGATCCAGCAGGTGATCTCGTTCAACGGGCACCGCAAGACGCGGCGCTGACTCCAACCGCCGGGCCGGCTCAGTTGCCGTTGGACTGAGCCGGCTCCCGGTGCCCGCCCGCGTCGGGGCGGAACCAGACGGTCTGCTGCGGGAAGGGGATCTCGATGCCCTCGGCGTCGAACGCGTTCTTGATCCGCTCGCGCAGCGCGCGGCTGATGCGCCACTGCGCCGACGGGGTGGTCTTGATCACCAGCCGCAGGATCACGCCGCTGGCGCCGAGCTGCTCGACGCCCCACAGGTCGGGCGGCTCGAGGATGTCCTTCTCGTCGCGGTCGAGCTCGGCGGCGACGCGGTTGATGACCGCCTTGGCGTGGTCGATCTCCGTGCCGTAGGCGACCTCGATGTCCAGCAGCGCTCGAGACCAGTGCTGACTCTGGTTGCCGACGCGACGGATGTCGCCGTTGGGCACGTGCCAGACGGTGCCGTCCACCGAGCGCAGGCGGGTCGTGCGCAGGCTGACCGCCTCGATCGTGCCGGTCGTCGTCTGGTCGAGGTCGACGATGTCGCCCACGCCGAACTGGTCCTCGACGAGGATGAAGATGCCCGACAGGAAGTCCTTGACCAGGGTCTGAGAGCCGAAGCCGAGCGCGATGCCGACGATCCCCGCGCCCGCCAGCAGCGGCGCGAGGTTGATGCCCAGCTCGCCCAGCACCATCAGCCCGGCGACGATCAGGATCACGAAGCTGGCCACGCTGCTGAGCACCGAGCTGAGCGCCTCGATGCGCTGCTCGGCGCGCAGGCTCGTCTCGCGCGTCTCCAACAGCGCGTCGGGTGTGGCGCGGCGCACGGCACCCAACCGCTCCTTGACCGCCCCCGAGTTGAGCGTGCGCAGCGTGCGCTTGATCGCCCGGCGAGCGATGCGGTTGATGATCAGCGCGCCGATGACGATCGCCGCGATGGCCAGCGGCTTGCCGAGGACGGCGTCGACGATCCGCGCGGCGGTCTCGCTGCCGGTCGCGTCGAGTGTCGTCCGGCACAACCAGCTGGGATCGGCCCCGCAGGCGTCGGTCAGCTGTCGAGCGGATGTGGCGGCAAACAGCATCGCCGTTGCACCGTAGCGGCCGCGCGGGCTGGTACCGTCGCTTGCTCGTGACCGCACCCGACCCGAGTCTGCGGGCGTCCGATGCCGACCGTGAGAGGGTGGCGACACAGCTGCGCGCCGCGCGCGCGGACGGGCGCCTGGACACCGATGAGCTCGAGGAGCGCCTCGGTCGGGCCTACGCGGCCAAGACCTTCGGCGACCTCGCGCCGCTGACCGCCGACCTGGGTCCGGCGCCGCCGGCCGCGCCGCCGCCCATCGCCCCGGCCACCTCCGCCACGCCGGCCGACACGCCGGCCGGGAGCGGCAACTGGCGGCTGCGCTGGGGCTCGTGGGCGGGCACGTCGGTGCTGCTCATCGGCATCTGGGCGATCACCAGCATCGCCAGCGGCAGGCTGACGTTCTTCTGGCCGATCTTCCCGATCGGCTTCTGGGCCCTGGGCAACGTCGCGGCGATGTTCGCCGGCTGGGGCAGCCAGCAGCCCCCGGCGCCACCGGCCCCGCCAGCCACGCCGCCCGCGCCGCCGCCTCGCGACAAGTCGTAACCGGGCGCGTCTTGTTCTGTCACACGGCGCGCGGGACGGTGGGCGCATGCCCGCCGCCCGCCCCGCCCCGTCGCCAGATTGGCGAGAACTCCCCGCCCAACAGGGCAAGCCCGCCGACCTGGATCCGGTCGCCGCACTTGCCGCCGGCCAGTGGGGCGTCGTCGCTCGTCTCCAGCTGCTTCGCTGCGGCCTGTCGGCGTCCGCGGTCGACCGGCGGGTGGCCGACGGACGCCTCGTGCGCATGCACCGCGGCGTCGACGCCTACGGCCGCCGACTGGGTCGCGGCCACGCTGCGTGACGCGCCTGCCGTCAGCCGCACAGGCCGCTGGGACGACGCGGCCGGCGGCGGGCCTTCTGCTGGCGCGGCATCGTGATGTGCGACGGCACCGGGTAGGGCGGCGGATCGACCTGCGTGCACTGCTCGGTGGTGACCAGCGACGACGTGTTGCTGGTGTGCGGCATGCGCGGCACCGAGTAGTCGGGCTTGGAGGCGAAGTCGAACGCCCCGGTCAGGTCCCCGGTGACCTTGCGCCGCCACGCGCTGAGGTTGGGCACCTCGACGCCGAAGCGCCGCTCGATCAGCCGCAGCACGGAGGTGTGGTCGAACGTCTCCGAGCACACCAGGCCGCCCCGCGACCACGGGGACACGACGATGCACGGGACGCGGTAGCCCAGGCCGATCGGGCCGCGAATGCCCGACGCCTCAGGCGGCAGCTTGGCCATCGTCAGGTACTCGCCCTTCGTGCCCGGCTCGGGCACGGGCGGCGCGACGTGGTCGAAGAAGCCGCCGTTCTCGTCGTAGTTGATGATCACCGCGGTCTTGCGCCAGATCGCCGGGTGGTCCCAGATCGCGTGCAGCACCTGGCTGGCCGCGTACTCGCCCAGTGCCGGCGGGAAGGCGGCATGCTCGGACTCGTTGAAGGCGACCTGGATGAACGACACCTGCGGCAGCTCTCCGCTGGCCAGGTCGCGCATGAAGTCCTGCGGGTAGACGGGGTCGATGCCCAGCGCCTTGAGCGCCGGGTCGGTCTTGAACTTCTCAAAGCAGGTGAAGGCGTTGTCGAACTGCCCGCCGACCTGCGTGTAGCTCTTCCACGTGACGCCCTTGGCCGACAGCAGCTCGGGCATCGTCGTCCAGGTGAAGTCGCCGATGAACCCGTTGATGTCGAACTTCGTGGCCAGCGTCGGGCCGCCGTTCTCGCCGTCCTGACCCAGCCAGGCGGAGATCGCATACGAGCGGTTGGGCTGCGTCGGGCCGAGCACCGAGCAGTGGTAGGCGTCGCACAGCGTGTACTCCTGGGCCAGGCGCCAGTAGAACGGGATGTCGTCGCGCTCGAAGTAGCCCATCACCGTCGGAGCGGCGGCGCCGTCGTACTTGGCCGGCTTGTGGGCCAGGTAGAACTTGTTGTTGCGCCCGCCGTTGCGGCTGACGTGCTGCGGTCCCCAGTTGTGCGTCGGGTCGGCGACGCACTGGCCGACCGGCTGTCGGCCGTCGAGGTGGAACGGCAGCAGCTTGCCGCGGACCGCGCCGCGGCCGTGGTAGCCGAGCTGGCGGAAGGCGACCCGGTTGTGCCTGTCGCTGAACCCGCGCACGCCGGGGAAGGTGCCGAAGTACTGGTCGAACGAGCGGTTCTCCTGCATGAGGATCACGATGTGCTCGATGTCGCTGAGCTTGCCGTAGCAGCGGCGGCTGGCGGCCGCGGCCACGCCGTCGGAGACCCGGGACAGCAGCGGAGAGGCGGCGAGGGCGCCGGCGCCGACAGCCGCGCCGGCCCCGATCAGCTGGCGGCGCGAAAGCGTGTGATCGTCAAGCATGGCGCGACGGTACCGGGCCGTCGCCCGCGACGCGAACGTAGGGCGCCCTACGGCTACTCGGAGCCGAGCAGGCCGCCCTGCGCGTGCTTCGGCGGTCCCTCGGGCCCCTCGTCCTGGGGCGAGACGTTGCCCGACAGGATCGGCTCGCGTTCCGGCAGGCTCTCGCGCAGGAAGCGATCGACGACGCGCGCGCACTGGCGCCCCTCGTTGATGGCCCACACGATCAGCGACTGGCCGCGACGCGCGTCGCCGGCGGCGAACACGCCCGGCTCGCTGGTGGCGTAGGTGCCGGCCTTGACGTTGCCGCGCTGGTCCTTGGCCACGCCGAGCTGGTCGAGCAGCCCCTGCTCGGGATGCAGGAAGCCCATGGCCAGCAGCACGAGGTCGGCCGGCAGCGTGCGCTCGGTGCCCTCGACGGGCTGGAAGCGCTCGGCGTCGGCGACGTGCATGGTGCGCACGTGGCCGGCCTCGTCGCCCTCGAAGCGCAGCGTGGCCACCGCGTAGTCCTGCTCGAAGGCCAGCTCACCGACCTCGCGCAGCTGCTCGCCCTCCTGGGCGGCATAGGACTTGCGGTACTTGATCGGCCACAGCGGCCACGGCGTCCTGTCGTCGGGCCGGTGGTCGGGCGGGCGGTCGAGGATCTCGATCTGCGTGACCGACAGCGCGCCCTCGCGGATCGAGTTGCCCACGCAGTCGGCGCCGGTGTCGCCGCCGCCGATGACGACGACGTGCTTGCCCTCGGCGCTGATCGGCGCGATCAACGCCGGGTCGACCTCGTCCAGCGGCTCGGGTCCGACCTCGCTGGCCACCCAGCGGTTGCGGCCGTACAGGTACTCCATCGCGAAGTGCACGCCGTCCAGCTCGCGGCCCTCGACGGGCAGGTCACGCGGAACGCGCGAGCCGGTGGCCAGCACCACCGCGTCGTAGTCCTGCTGAAGCTCCTCGACGGACAGGTCGACGCCGACCTCCGTGCCGGGGCGCATCTCCACGCCCTCGGCGGCCAGCTGCTGCACGCGCCGCTCGACGACCCACTTCTCGATCTTGAAGTCGGGCACGCCGAAGCGCACCAGGCCGCCCATCGCCTCGTCGCGCTCGAACAGCACGACGCGGTGGCCGCAGCGGCGCAGCTGCTGGGCGGCGGCCATGCCCGCGGGGCCCGAGCCGACCACGGCGACCGAGCGGCCGCTCTCGAACTCCGGCTTGGGCGGACGCGGCTGCACCCAGCCCTCGTCCCAGGCGCGGTTGATGATCGCGTTCTCCAGCTGCTTGATGGTCACCGCGTCGCCCTCGCGGATCTCCAGCACGCAGGCGGCCTCGCACGGCGCCGGGCACAGGCGGCCGGTGAACTCCGGGAAGTTGTTCGTCGCGTGCAGCTGGACGATCGCGTCCTGCCAGCGGTCGCGGTAGACGAGGTCGTTCCAGTCGGGGATCAGGTTGCCCAGCGGGCAGCCGTTGTGGCAGAACGGCACGCCGCACTCCATGCAGCGCGCGCCCTGGTCGCTGAGCTCCTGATCGGGGCGCTGGAGGACGAACTCCTTGTAGTCGTGGGCGCGTTCCTTGGCATCGCGCTCCTGGATCCCGTGCCGCGAGATCTGCAGGAACCCTCCGAGCTTGCCCATCAGTCCGTCTCCGGTCGATGCACGTGCCCGTGGGGGCGCGTCTGGTCAAGCTGGGCTGCGCACGCGGACGAAATGCATCCTGGTTGGATGGATGAGGACGCGGGTGCAGATCCAGCGACGGCCAGGCGCGTCATCCACGGGTGCGTGGGTCGGGCGGAGGCGGACATCACTCCCCTTCGTCCAGTCGCACGCTGGGCTCGCCGACGACGTCGGCGACCTGGCCGGCGAACTCGTCGGCCTGCGGCGGGGCCGCGGCCTCCTCCTCGGCCCCGAGCTGCTCGAGCACGCGGCGGTAGTCCTCCGGGAAGACCTTCACGAACCTGCTCACCAGCGTGTCGAACTCGTCGAGCACGCGCTGGCCGACGGGCGACCCGGTCCGCTGCACGTGCTCGGCGATCAGGTCGCGGACCTCGATGGCGTCCGCCTCGTCGAGGTCCACCAGCTGATCGTTGCCGAGGATCGTCGGGTTGCAGCGCGAGCGGAAGCTGCCGTCCTCGTCGAGCACGAAGGCCAGGCCGCCGCTCATGCCGGCGGCGAAGTTGCGCCCGGTGGGCCCGAGCACGACGACGCGGCCACCGGTCATGTACTCGCAGCCGTGGTCGCCGACGCCCTCGACCACCGCGCTGGCACCGGAGTTGCGCACGGCGAAGCGCTCGCCGGCCAGGCCGCGGAAGAACGCGCGGCCGCTCGTGGCGCCGTACAGCACGGTGTTGCCGATGATCACGTTGTCCTCGGCGGCGTAGGTCACGCCCTCGGCGGGCCGGACCGCGAGCACGCCGCCGGACAGGCCCTTGCCGGTGTAGTCGTTGGCGTCGCCGAACAGCGTGAACGCGACGCCCGGGGCCAGCCAGCCGCCGAACGACTGCCCGGCCGAGCCGCGGAAGGTCACGCTGATCGTCCCCTCGGGCAGGCCGTCGGCGCCGCGCGCGCGAGCGATGTGCGATGGACAGGATCCCGCCGACGCAGCGGTGGACGTTGCGCACGCCGTGCTCGAGCCTGACCGCCTCGCCGGACTCCAGCGCCGGCTTGGCCTGCTCGACCAGCTCCCAGTCCAGCGCGTCGTCGAGCACCGGCTCCTGCTCGCGCACGCGCCGGCGCGGGGCGCCCTCGGGCAGCTCGGGCACGGCCAGCAGCGCGCTCAGGTCGATGCCGCGGGCCTTCCAGTGCTCGATCGCCTGATCGGCCACGAGCAGGTCGGCGCGGCCGATCAGCTCAGCCATCGAGCGGACGCCCAGCGAGGCCATGATGCCGCGCAGCTCCTCGGCCACGAAGAAGAAGTAGTTGATGACGTGCTCGGGCTGGCCCTTGAAGCGCTTGATCAGCTCCGGGTCCTGGGTGGCGATGCCCACCGGGCAGGTGTTCAGGTGGCAGGCGCGCATCATGATGCAGCCCGTCGCGATCAGCGGCGCGGTCGAGAAGCCGTACTCGTCGGCGCCGAGCATCGCGGCGATGGCCACGTCGCGGCCGGTCTTGAGCTGGCCGTCGGTCTGCACGGTGATGCGCGAGCGCAGGTCGTTGAGCAGCAGCGTCTGCTGCGTCTCGGCCAGCCCGATCTCCCACGGCACGCCGGCCGACTGGATCGACGACAGCGGCGAGGCGCCGGTGCCGCCGTCGTGGCCGGCGATGAGAACGTGGTCGGCGTTGGCCTTGGCCACGCCTGCGGCGACCGTGCCGACGCCGACCTCGGCGACCAGCTTGACCGACACCGACGCGCCGGGGTTGGCGCAGCGCAGGTCGTAGATCAGCTGCTTGAGGTCCTCGATCGAGTAGATGTCGTGGTGCGGCGGGGGCGAGATCAGGCCGACGCCCGGCGTCGAGTGGCGGATGCCGCCGATGTACTTGTCGACCTTGTGGCCGGGCAGCTGGCCGCCCTCGCCGGGCTTGGCGCCCTGGGCCATCTTGATCTGCAGCTGGTCGGCGTTGACCAGGTAGTGGATCGTCACGCCGAAGCGGCCGGAGGCGACCTGCTTGATCGCCGAGCGGCGCGTCGTCGAGGGAAGCGCACCGGGTCCTCGCCGCCCTCGCCGGTGTTCGACTTGCCGCCCAGGTGGTTCATCGCCTTGGCCAGCGTCTCGTGCGCGTCGCGGGAGATCGAGCCCAGCGACATGGCGCCGGTGGCGAAGCGCTTGACGATCTCCTGGGCCGGCTCGACCTCCTCCAGCGGAATCGGCTGGATGCCCTCGGTGCGGAAGCGCATCAGCCCGCGCAGCGTCGCGCGGCGGGCGGCATCGTCGTTGACCGTGGCGGAGAACTCGTCGTACTTGGACTGCGCGTCCCCGTCGCTGGAGCGCACCGCGTGCTGGACCAGCGCGATCGTCTCGGGGTTCCACATGTGATGCTCGCCGTCGCGGCGCCAGGCGTAGACGCCGCCGACCGGCAGCACGTCGCCCTCGGGAGCCGGGAACGCGCGACCGTGGCGGTCCAGCGCCTCCTGGGCCAGCACGTCGATGCCGACGCCGCCGATGCGCGAGGCGGTGCCGGTGAAGTGGCGGTCGATCAGCTCGCGCTCCAGGCCCACGGCCTCGAAGATCTGCGCGCCGCAGTAGGACTGGATCGTCGAGATCCCCATCTTGGAGATCGTCTTGAGCAGGCCCTTGCCGATCGCCTTGACGACGTTCAGCTCGGCCTTCGTCTCCTCGCCGGCGTCCAGGCCCGGGACGCGGCCCTCGCGCACCAGCTCGTCGACGCTGTCGAACAGCAGGTACGGGTTGATCGCGCCGCAGCCGAAGCCGATCAGCGTCGCCATGTGGTGGACCTCGCGCGGCTCGCCGGACTCCAGCACCAGCGAGCACTGCAGGCGGTTGCCCGCGCGCACCAGGTGGTGGTGGACGGCCGAGACCTGCAGCAGCGACGGGATCGGCGCACGCTCGGGCCCCATCCGGCGATCGGACAGGATCAGCATGTTGGCCCCGGCCTGCAGCGCGTTGTAGGCCTCGTCGCAGACCTCGGCCAGCCGCGCGGCCATGCCCGTGGCGCCGTCGGCGACCGGCCAGGTCATGTCGAGCGTGTGCGTCTCGAAGATCTCGTGCCCGGACTCCTTGAGCTTCTCCAGCTCGATGTTGCGCATGATCGGCTGCTTGAGCACGAGCTGGTGGGCGTGGTCGGGCGACTCGTCCAGCAGGTTGCCCTCCGGCCCGATGGCGCTGCCCAGCGACATCACGACCTCCTCGCGGATCGGGTCGATCGGCGGGTTGGTCACCTGGGCGAACAGCTGCTTGAAGTAGGAGAACAGCGGCGGGCGGCGCTCGGACAGCACGGCCAGCGCGTTGTCGTTGCCCATCGAGCCGATCGGCTCCGCGCCGCTGGAGGCCATCGGCGTGATCAGCACGCGCAGGTCCTCCTGCGAGTAGCCGAAGGCCAGCTGGCGCTTGTAGACGGGCAGCTGGCCGGTCAGCGTGTAGTGCGCGTCGGGCAGGTCCTCGAAGTGGACCTGGTGGGCGTCGATCCACTCGCGGTAGGGCGCCTGGGTGGAGACCTCGCGCTTGACCTCGGAGTCCTCGACCATGCGTCCCTGCTCGAGGTCGACGAGGAAGATCTTGCCGGGCTGCAGGCGGCCCAGGCGCTTGACCCGGTCGGGCGTGATGCCCAGCAGGCCCGCCTCGGAGCCGAGCACGAGCCAGCCGTCGTGGGTCTCGACCCAGCGGCCCGGGCGCAGGCCGTTGCGGTCCAGCGTCGCGCCGATCGATGCGGCCGTCGGTGAAGCAGACCGCGGCGGGGCCGTCCCACGGCTCCATGAGACGACGCGTGGAACTCGTAGAAGCCCTTGAGCTCGTCGGTCAGGTCCTCGCGGCCGTCGAAGGCCTCGGGGATCATCATCATCACCGCGTGCGGCAGCGAGCGGCCGGCGAGCATCAGCAGCTCGAGCACGTTGTCGAACGTCGCCGAGTCCGAGCCGCCGGGACGCACGATCGGCATGACCTTGGCCAGGTCCTTGCCGAACAGCTCGGAGGCCAGCTGCGACTCGCGCGCGCGCATCCAGTTCACGTTGCCCATCAGCGTGTTGATCTCGCCGTTGTGGGCGATCACGCGGTACGGATGGGCCAGCTCCCACTACGGGAAGGTGTTCGTCGAGAAGCGCGAGTGCACGAGGCCCATCGCGCTCTCCATCCGCTCGTCGCGCAGGTCGCCGAAGAACTGCGCCACCTGGTAGGAGATCAGCATCCCCTTGTAGACGAGCGTGCGCGAGGAGAAGGACGCCACGTAGAAGTCCGGGCCGGCGGCCAGCTCGCACACGCGGCGGATCACGTACAGCTTGCGCTCGAACGCGTCCTGGTCGGTCCTCGAAGCCGGGGCCCGCGCCGACGAAGAACTGGCGGATGTGCGGCCGGGAGCGGTTGGCCGTCGTGCCGACGTGCTCCTCGTCGACGGGCACGTCGCGCCAGCCGAGCACGCGCTGGCCCTCGACGCGCGTGTTGAGCTCGAGCATCCGCTCGATCTTCTCGCGCCGCGTGGGGTCGGTCGGCAGGAAGCACATCGCCACGCCGTACTGGCCGGCCGGCGGCAGCTCGAAGTCGACCACAGCCGCGCAGGAAGCGCGTCGGGCATCTGCAGCAGGATCCCCGCGCCGTCGCCCGTGTGCTTGTCGGCTCCCGCCGCTCCGCGATGCTCGAGGTTCTCCAGCGCCAGCAGCGCCTTCTCGACCACGTCGTGGCTGGAGACGTTGTCCAGACGGGCGACGAGCGCGACACCGCACGCGTCGTGTTCGTAGGTGGGGTCGTACAGCCCGTGGGCCGTGGGCGGCTTGAGTCGGTCGGTCATATGGAAGCGCTCCGGCGGCAGGCGAGCAGCTCAGGCGGAGCGGAGAAGCCTAGAGCATTCGCCCGTCATCCCAAAGACCGGGTAAATCGGTACCTTGCGCTTCGCCAAATAGCCGATCGGGGGTTGAACCCTCGCTTCGGCGGGCACCAAGGATCCCAGCAGCATGGCCGACGTCCAGCTCACCCTGCCCGCCCGCGCCGAGAACGTCGCGGTCGTTCGTCATGCCCTCGGCGGGCTCGGCGAGGCCCTTGCGCTGCACCCGCAGACCCTCTCCGACGTCAAGCTCGCGGTGACCGAGGCCTGCACGAACGTCGTCGTGCACGCCTACGGCGACCGCGAGGGGCCGATGGAGGTCGCCGCCAGCGTCGACGGCGAGGCGCTGCGCGTGACCGTGCGCGACGAGGGGCTGGGCATCGTGCCCCGCCCCGACTCCCCCGGCCTTGGCCTCGGCCTGCCGCTGATCGCGACGCTCACCGAGTCTCTGGAGCTGGGCAAGGCGCCCGACGATCGCACGGAGGTCACCATGGTCTTCCGCCTCGAGCAGATCCCGGTCGAGTCGTGACCGAGGAGGCCGCCGCCAACACCGCGAGGGTGAAGGTCGTCCAGGGGCCCCTGGTCGCCCCCGTCCTCTCCCGGGTGGTGGGCATGCTCGCCGCGCGCGCCCAGTGCCCGGTCGACCGCCTCGACGACGCGCTGCTCGTCGCCGACGCGATCTCCGCCCACGCCCCGCGCCGCTCGGCCAACGGCCATGTCACGGTCCACATGACCGCCGGCGGCGAGTGGCCTGGAGCTGCGCGTGCTCGACCTCGCGCCCGGCGGCGGCGACGGGCTGATCGCCGACGCGGCGCTCCCCGGCGTCGGCAACGTGCTCGAGCGCATCGCCGACGACGTGAGCGTCGAGCAGGACGAGCTCGTGGTACGCCTCAGCTTCGGCTGAGCGCCGGACCACGGCGGGCGCCGCGATTTGACAGATCGCGCGGACGACCTGCCACAATGACCGCCCAGATGCCCCCGGAATTCGCACTCACCGAAGACTCGATCGACTCCTCGCGTCACGTCGTCGCCGTTCGCGGCGAGATCGATCTCTTCACCGCGCCCGAGCTCAAGCAGAAGCTGACCGACGCCATCGAGGATGGCAAGACGCGGATCGTGGTGGACCTTACCCAGACGACGTTCCTGGACTCGACCGCGCTTGGTGTGCTGATCGGCGCGGTCAAGCGCCTGCGCACGCGCGACGGCGGCCTGGTGATCGTCAACGTGGATCAGAACATCGCCAAGACGTTCGAGATCACGGGCCTCGACCAGATCTTCACGATCGTCGGCGAGCGCGACGGGGCCATCGCCGCGCTGGACGCCGAGCCGGCCTCCTCCTAGGTCCGTCAGCGGACCCGGCCACGGTCCGTCGCCGGACCGGACGATGGATTCCATGGCCCGCGTGAGCGCGCGGGTCGTGGAATCGATCATCTAGCCCGACAGCTGCGCGAGCGCGTCGGCCGCCACGACGGCCTCGCTCTCGTGCCCCTCGATGAGGTCGATGACCGCGACCTCGACCGGCCCCTGGATGGCCGTGTCGTCGGCGTCCCCGCCGAGCTGCTCGAGCGCGCCGCCGATCGTCAGCCCGTCCTGGTAGCGGTCGAAGACGCGCGGGTCGATGTAGGCGGCCCGCGCGACCGCGGGCGTGTTGCCCAGGTAGAAGGCGACCTCCTTGACCGCACGGGTGACCACCCGCTGGCGCGCGGTCTTGGAGGTCGCCGGGGCGGCGACGGCCACGGCCACCGCCGCCAGCACGGTCGCCCCCCACGTGCGGAAGTCCTTGGCGCTGAAGTCCTGACCCGTGGCCTGCTTGAGGTAGGCGTTGATGTCGGCCGAGCGCACGTCCACCCAGCGGCGTGAGCGCTTGTAGGCCAGCAGCTCCGGCCCACCGCCGCGCCGGCGCTTGAGCGCGTCGACGACGACCGCCACCTCCGGGTCGACCACCGACTGCACGCGCCGCTTGCCGTGCTTGGCCGGGTAGTCGAAGCGGAGCGCATCGCCGACCAGGCGCACGTGGGCCTTGCGCATCGTCGCCAGCCCGTAGGTCTCGTTGGTGACCGCGTAGTCCTCGGAGCCGATGCGGAAGAAACCCCGGTCGAGCAGGCGCACCGCGCACGCGAGCACGCGCTCGGCCCCGAGGTCGTCGCGCGCCAGGTCGGCCTCGACGCGCTCGCGCATGCGCGGCAGCGCGCGGGCGAACACCAGCATCTCGTCGAACTTCTGCTGGTCGCGCCGCGCGCGCCATGCCGGGTGGTACAGGTACTGCTTGCGCCCGGCGCCGTCGATCCCGGTCGCCTGGATGTGTCCGCCCGGATAGGGGCAGATCCACACGTCGCGCCACGCGGGCGGGATCGCCAGCTCGGCGATGCGGGCCAGCACCTCGTCGTCGCGCACCGTCGTGCCGTCGGCCTCCAGGTACTGAAACCCCCGGCCGCGGCGGCGGCGCGTCAGGCCGGGCACGGTCAGGTCGGAGCGGCGCAGGCGGGCCCGCGAGGGCTTGGTCGTGGTCACGGCCATCGTGGCCGTGGCCGGTTACCCCTTCGACGCGGTCTTCTGACGCGACTTGGCGGGTGCGGCCTTCTTGCCCTTGCCCGAGGCTGGCGCGGGCGTGCCGCGCACGGCGTCGAGGCTGGCCTGCAGCGCAGCCATCAGGTCGGGCACCTCGGCGGGCTCGGCCTCGGGCGCCTCCTGGACGACGACCTCCTCGCCGGCCGCCTTGCGCTCGATCAGCGCCAGCACCTGCTCGCGATACTCGTCGTGGTACTTGCCCGGCTCGAACGGCCCGGCCAGCGAGTCGACCAGCTGCTTGGCGATCGACAGCTCCTTGGCGGTCGTCTTGACGTCGTCGGGGTCGGGCAGCTCATCGATGCGCGACGGGTCGTTGACCTCGTCGGCGAACAGCATCGTCGACATCTCCAGGGCGTCACCGGAGGGGCGGATGGCCACCAGGCTCTCCTTGGAGCGGATCACCACCCGCGCGATCGCCACCTTGCCGGTCTCGCGCATCGCCTCCAGCAGCAGCCGGTAGGGCTTTGCCCCGCCCGGCCCGGGCGCCAGGTAGTAGGGGTGGTCGTAGAAGATCGGCGGGATCTCGGCCTCCTCGACGAAGTCCTCGATCTCGATCGTGCGCGTCTTCTCGGGCTCCAGCGAGTCGAGCTCCTCGTCGCTGATCACCACGTAGGAGTCGGGCGCGATCTCGTAGCCCTTGACCAGCCGCTCGTAGGGCACCTCCTCGCCGGTGCGCGGGTTGACCCGCCGCTGGGCGATGCGCCCGTTGTCGGTCGAGTCCAGCTGGTTGAAGCGGACCGTCTTGCGGTTGACGGCGCTGTACAGCCGCACGGGCACGGTGACGAGCCCGAAGCTGATGGCGCCGGTCCAGATCGCGCGCGGCATGGCAGGCGAGTGATACCCGATTCCGCCCGCCGCGCGCGCAGGACTTCTGTCAGCTGAGGATCGCGGACTTCTCGAAGCGGGCCGGCTCGGCCTGCTCGTGGACCTCGTGGACGCCCTCCGCGAACTCCTCGATCATCTTCGCGTTGAACGCCGGGATGTCGTCGGGGCCGCGCGAGGTGACCAGGCCCTGGTCGACGACGCACTCCTCGTCGACCCAGGTCGCTCCGGCGTTGCGGATGTCGGTCTGCAGCGACGGCCACGAGGTCAGCGTGCGGCCCCGGACCGCGCCCGCCTGGATGAGCGTCCATGGCGCGTGGCAGATCGCCGCGATCGGCTTGCCCGCGTTGACGAACGCGCTGACGAAGTCGACCGCGTCGGCGTGCATGCGCAGGCTGTCGGGGTTGGCCACGCCGCCCGGCAGCATGAGCCCGTCGTAGTCGTCGGCGCTGGCCTCCGAGACCGCCTTGTCGACCGAGAAGCTGTCGGCCTTGTCGAGATGGTTGAAGGCCTGCGCCTTCCCGCCCTGGGGAGCGAGCAGGTGCACGGTGGCGCCGGCCTGCTCGAGCGCCGCGCGCGGCCGCACCAGCTCGACCTGCTCGATGCCCTCGTTGGCGACGAGGATCGCGATGGTCCTGCCCGTGAGTTCGTCGGCCATGATGTTCGTGCTCCTTGTCGTCGGGGAAGTCGGTGTCCGGGAGCGACTACCTCCCCCCCGACCCACGAAAACAAGGAGCCCCATGGCCGCCGGAACGTCCACGCACGGCATCCTGTCCCCCGATCGCGACGAGGCCCGCAAGCGCATCATCGCGATGCTCACGAAGGCCTACTGGATGGAGATGGAGACCGTCATGAGCTACATGGCCAACTCCGTCAACCCCGACGGCGTGCGCGCCCAGGAGATCATCGAGTCCCTGCGCGAGGACATCCAGGAGGAGCTCGGCCACGCGCAGCAGTTCGCCTCGCGCATCAAGGAGCTGTACGGCGTCGTGCCCGGCAGCATGGACTTCAGCGCCGAGCAGAGCTACCTGCAGCCGCCCTCCGAGCAGACCGACATCGTCCACGTCATCCGCGGCGTGATCGAGGCCGAGTGCGGCGCGATCGACTTCTACAACGCGATCATCGAGTTCACCGAGGACACCGACCCGGTGACCAACGACATGGTGATCGCCATCCTCGCGCGACGAGGAGGGCCACCGGCGCCTGTTCGAGGGCTTCCTGCGCGAGTACGAGGCCGAGGGCAGGGCCTGATCACCCCGCGTCCGGCGGCTTGGGCGAGGCGCCGTTGCCGTTGCCCGTGCCCTTGCCCTTGCCGTCGACGCCGAGCGTCTCGCGGGCCAGCGTCAGCGCCGGCCCGGCCTGGGCGATCACCTGGTTCATGACCTCGGCCACGCCCTGCGCGCCGTCGAGGATCGTCAGGTTGTCGACCTTGGAGAACGCGCCCGCCGCGGCGGCGACGATCTCCGGCAGCCGGTTGGCGATCTGCTGGCCGATGACCGCGTCGGCCTCCTGCTCCAGCGCCTCTGCGCGCTTGGCGATCGCGTCCGCCTCGGCCGGGCCGGTGGCCCGCACGGCGGCGCCGTCGGCCTCGCCCCGGGCCCGCGTCGCCGCGGCCTCCGCCTCGCCCACCAGCTCCGTGCGCCGCGCGTCGGCCTCGGCCTTCAGCTCGATCTCGCGCTTGGAGGCCTCGGCCAGGGCGATCCGCGCCGCCCGCTGGCCCTCGGCCTCGACGCGCTGGCGGTAGGCCTCGGCGTCCGCCGGCTTGCGCACCTGCGTGTCCAGGCGCTTCTCCTCGCGCTCGGCCTCCAGGTTGGCCACCTCGGTCTCCTGCACGACCACCTGCTTGCGCGCGCTGGCCTCGGCCAGCGGGCCGGCCTGCAGGGCGTCGGCCTCGGCGCGGTCGCGCTCGGCCTTGAACGCCGACAGCTTGATCGCCGTGTCGCGCTCGGCCGCGGCGCGCAGCGTGGCCGCCTCCTGCTCACGCTCGGTCGCCTCCCGATCGGCCGAGGCCTGAGCGATGCGCGCGGCCTTCATCACCTCAGCGGTGCGCGGCTCGCCCAGCGCCTTGATGTAGCCGGTCGGATCGATGATCTCCTGGATCTGCATCGAGTCGACGACGAGGCCGAGCTTCTGCATCTCCTGCACCGACGCGTCGCGCGTCTCCTGGGCCAGCTCGTTGCGGTTGGCGATCAGGTCCTCGACCGACAGCCCGCCGATGATCGAGCGCAGGTGACCGTGGAAGACCTCCTTGACGAGGTTGTGCATCTGGCCGTTCTGGCCCGGCTGGTCGTCCAGGAAGCGGGTCGCCGCGTTGGTGATCGACTGGTCGTCGTCGCCGACCTTGAAGATGGCCACGCCGCGCACGCCGACGGGGCGACGACGATGACGATGAGGAGCGTGGAGCTCATAACAGTTGGTCCTCCGGTTGACCGTGCTCGTTCAGGCGCGTCACGACCACGACGCGCGGGGGCTGGTAGTCGACGACCACGACCTCGGTGCCGGCGGCGATCGCGCCGCCGTCGGCGTCACGCGCGAGGAAGGACTCCAGGCCGCCGCGGATCGCGAGGAGCACCTCGCCGGTGCGGCCGGGCCGGATCGCGCCGTGGCGGCTGATGCGCCCGACGAGGCCGACCGGGGAGTCGCTGCTGGAGGACGTGATCGACAGCGCCGGGCGCTGCCTTCGTCAGATGAATGGAGCGCGCAGCGCGACCGAGCGCTCACGGCCCGGAGAGCGCTCTACTCGCCCTCCGGAGCCGGCTCGGGCGCGGGCGCCGGGCCGGGGTCGGGCTCGGTCGGCACCGGCGACGGCTCCGACGGGCGGCCCGGCTCCTCGCCGGGAGGCGTCGGGTCGATCGGCTGCACCGGCGCGTCGGGCACCGCGGGCTGGACGGGGGCGTCCGGGACGGCGGGCGTGGCCGGCTCGACCGGCTGGGGCACCTCCGGCGGCGCGACGGGCTGCGGGACTTCCAGCTGCATGCGCCTGGCTTACCCCAGCGGCGTGTCGCCAACCCGGTCGCGCAGCGCGACGATCGAGTCGAACACGGCGGCCGCGCCGGCGTCGCGCAGCTCCTGCTCCGAGAATCCGCCGGTCATCACCGCGATCGTGGGCACACCGGCCCGGCGGGCCGCCTCGACGTCCCACGGGGTGTCGCCGACCATCACCGCATCATCGGTCCCGAGCTTCTCCAGCGCCGCCCGCACCAGGTCGGGCGCCGGCTTGGTCGCATCGACGTCGTCGGAGGTCGTCCACGCGTCGACGACGCTGCGGGCCTCGAGCACGTCGAGGTAGTGCTCGACCTCCTGCGCCTTGGCCGAGGAGGCCAGCACGACCGAGCGCCCCTGGTCCTTGAGGTCGACGATCAGCTCGCGGGCGCCCTCCAGCGGCTGCGTGGACTGGATCGTCGACAGGTACAGCGCCGTCTCGGCCGCCCGGATGTCGTCGCCCAGACGCTCCTCGACCGTCATCGCCGGCCAGCGCGCCGACAAGCTGATCGCCACCCATGCCGATGTGGCGGTGGATGCGCCACACCGGCAGGTGCACCTCGTGCTGGCGGAAGGCGTTGTACCAGGCGATCGCGTGCTGGTAGTTGGTGTCGACGAGGGTGCCGTCGATGTCGAGGATGGCGGCGGGCTTGGTCACTCGGACACGTGCTCCTTCAGGCGTCGGGCGGTGGCCAGGCCGAACCACAGCCACAGGAACAGGGCGAACACGATGGCGGTCAGGACGATCGCCGTCGTGCGCGAGAACAGGAAGTCGACCACGAGCAGCACCGCACCGCTCATGGCCAGCGCCAGGGCCAGCAGCGCAACGGTCAGGAACGCTGCCGACCACCGGATGATCCGGGGCTTGTCGCCCTGCCCGAACAGCATGCGGTGGTAGGCCACCGGCGCGATGAACAGCGCCGCGGCCACAGCGCTGCAGGTCAGCGAGACGAGGTAGACGTCGCGCTGGAAGTCGGTCGTCTCGCCAAAACGCTGGTTGAACGGCACCGCCAGCAGGAACGCGAACAGGATCTGCACGCCCGGCATCGCGATGCGCACCTCCTGCAGCAGCTCGCCGAGCTGGCGGTTGAGGCGTTCCTGCTCCTCCTCGGTGCGGTGTTCGGGCGCCTTGGACACGACGCCCCGCTTCTACCCCGTCGGCTCGGCGACCGACCGCAGACGCGACAGCGACTGGCGGATGATGCGGCTGATCTGCATCTGCGACACGCCGATGCGCTCGCCGATCTCGGCCTGCGTGAGGTCCTCGACGAAGCGCAGGCGCAGCACCTCGCGCTCGCGCGGGCCGATCGTGCGCAGCAGCCGGGCCAGCGTCGCGCGGTCCTCGGCCAGGCCGAAGCCGTCGTCGTCGCCGCCGATCGCGTCGCCGACCGTCTCCCCCGCCTCATCGTCGCCGGCGCGCGGCGCGTGCAGCGAGCTGGCGCGGTAGGCAGCGCCCGCCTCCAGCGCCTCCAGCACCTGCTCCTCGTTGGCGCCGACGGCCTCGGCGATCTCGCTCACCGACGGCGCCCGGCGCAGGTCGCGACGCAGCTCGCCGACCGCCCGGTCGACGCGCAGCGCCAGCTCCTGGAGGTCGCGCGGAACCCGCACCGACCAGTGCGGTCGCGGAAGTGGCGCTTGAGCTCGCCGAGGATCGTCGGCACGGCGTAGGAGCTGAAGGCGATGCCGCGCGACGCGTCGAACCGGTCGATCGCCTTGAGCATGCCCAGCGACGCGACCTGGACCAGGTCGTCCAGCGGCTCGTCGGCGCGCTGGTAGCGGCGCGCGAGCTGGCGGGCCAGCGGGAGGAAGCGCTCGGCCAGGGCCTCGCGCGCCGCGCGGTCGCCCGCCTGGGCACGCGCGAACAGCGTGTCGTCCGGGCGAGCGGAGTCGGGCACGGCTTAGATGGGATGGCGGCACCTCGCGGCATCTCGATGGGGCCGCACCGGTTGCTGGGGTGCGGCATGCGCGAGATCGACGGGTGTCTGGGCCGACCCACATGAGAGACTACCGCGCTGAATGAGCATTGCCGGACGGATTTCCGGCGGCCCACTGCGCGTGCTGGCCGCCGACGAGGACCGTGACGCGCTGGCCGCGACCGTCGCGCTGCTGGAGCAGCTCGGGCACGAGGTGACGGCGCTGGCCGTCGGCGTGCGCGAGGCGGCGGAGCAGATCGCCGCCGATGACCCGGACCTGGCGGTGGTCGTGCTGCACGACGACGTCGACCACGCGCTGGAGCTGATCGAGGAGATCGCGGAGTTCGCCACCGGCCCGGTGATCGCCGTCGCGGCGCATGCCGATGCGTCATTCGCCCAGAGGGCGGCAGAGCGCGGGATCGACGCGGTCGCTGCGCCGCCCCGCCCCGAGACGATCCAGCGGCGATCGAGGTGGCGCTGCATCGCAACGCCGAGCGTCAGGCGCTGGCCGAGCAGATCGGCCAGCTGGAGACGGCGCTGGCGCGCCGGGCCGTGATCGAGCGGGCCAAGGGCATCCTGATGGAGCGCTTCGGCGTCGGCGAGCGCGAGGCGTTCGAGCGGCTGCGCGCCCACGCTCGCTCCCAGAGCCTCACCGTCGTCGCCGTCGCGCAGGCCGTGACCGACGGCCACGCGCTGCTGCGCGCCTAGATGATTGATGCCACGGGTCGTTAGGCGTTGAGGTCGGCGAACGCGCGTGGGGGGCGGCCGGTGAGCCAGTTGATCCAGATGCCGGCGCTGTAGGCCAGCAGTTTGGCGGCGATGCGGGCGCGTAGTCCGTGCAGGGTGCGTGCCCGGTGGGCTTCCAGGCCGAGGCGGTCTTTGAGGGTCCAGAAGATCGATTCGATGCGTTGGCGGATGCCGGAGAGGTGCAGTCCGTTGTCGGGCTCGGTCTTTCGGGCTGGGCGCAGAACGGTGGCGCCGTAGATGTGGGCGGCGTGGTGGGCGAACTCGGCGCCGGCGTAGCCCTTGTCGGCGACGATGGTTTCCCCGCCGCGCAGGCCGATCGCAAACAGGCGGCGGGCGACGTCGCGTTCTTTGTCGTCGGCCGAGGCGAGGATGACGGCGCGGATGGTGCCGTCGGGCGCGCCCAACAAGTGCAGGCGCATCCCCCAAAACCAGCGGCTGTGGCTACGGCTGTAGTGATGGGCGCAAGCGGGCGCCAGCTGTGAACGCCTGGCGGTGTCGACCGAGCGGCCGCACTCGACCGGGGTGGAGTCCAACAGGGCGATCGAGTCCCAATAGCCCGGACAGTCCTGGGAGAAGCAGGCCATCAACCGCTCGATCTGCTCGGCCAACCGGGCGCGACGCTTCCAATAGCCGTCCTGGACGGCAGCAACGGAAACAGGCCGCCCAGCTGCCGCCTGGCGGCGCGCAGGAACTGACGATCCGACGCGATGCCCATCACGGCCTGGGCAACGCACAGCGTGATGACCTCCGCGTCGGTGATCCTGCGGCGTGCGTTTCCTGGCCGCTTGGGCAGGAAATCGTCTGCGGCGCAGAACACCGCAGTGAGCAGCAGGTCGAGGTCGGCGAGCATCGTGGCTCCTCCGGGTCGACGGTGACAACTAAGCACCGCCGACTTCGACCTGCTGCGTTATGTCCCCTGCGCCACAGCCATCGCCGTGGCATCAATCATCTAGGCGCCCGGTCCCGGCGCCAGCGTCCGCTCGGACGGGTACGGGCACAGCCCTCCGCGGGCCGGGCAGGTGGCGCACAGCTGCGCGTGCGGGTGCGCCGTCAGCGGGTACTCGCCGCGCGCCAGGCCCGCAGTGTGCTCCCGCAGCCGCGTCTCCAACGCCGGGGCGTCGGTGGTCTGGTACGTCGCCGAGGCGGGCCGGTCGGGGCGTTGCAGGTACAGGTGGGCGACCTCGACGCGCTCGGCGCCCGCCCGCAGAGCGGCCAGCGCGTACAGCTCACGCTGGAGCGCGTAGTCGCGGCGTACGAGCGCCTCGGGATCGGCGGACGGATCCTCGAGCCGGTCGGTCTTGACGTCGACGATCAGCCACGTGCCGTCGGCCTCGACGGCCAGCGCGTCGAGCACGCCGACCAGGAGCCGCTCGCCGAGCGTGAACGCGAACGGGTGCTCGCGGCGCAGCCGGCGAGCGGCGCGCAGGCGCCGCGCCGGGCCGCTGCCGGCGAACGCCTCCACCAGGCCGGCGACGTCGGCGACGTCCGCGTCGCTGGCCGTCGCGCCCTCGCGCTCGGCCAGGGCGCGGATGCGCGCCGGGTCCGGTGCCGCGTCGACGTCGAGCTCCTCCAGCAGGGCGTGGACGACGGTGCCGCGCACGCGCGCCTCCAGGCCGCCGCCCGCCCCGGTGCGCAGCGCCGGCGGCACGGGCTGCTCGGGCAGGCCGACGACGCGCTGGACGTAGAAGCGATAGCCGCAGCGCAGGTACGTCGACAGCGCGCTGTAGCTGAGCGTCGCGCTCGCCCCGGGGGGTGGGCCCGGCGTCGGCGCAGTGACGGGCGGCCCCGGGGCGGGAGCGGGACCGACGGCGGGCGCCTGGCCGCCGTCGGGCGCCGCGAACGGCGCGCGCAGCGCCCGGCCGAACGTCGCCGGGGTCGACAGCGTGAGCGCGACGTCGAAGCCGTCGCCGTCCACGCGGGCATGCGGCTCGGGCTGCGGGGCGGCCAGCCGCTCGGCGAGGTCGGGCACCAGCGCCGGGCCCAGCCAGGTGAGCGGGTGGCCGCCACTGGCCAGCTTGGCGGGTGCGCCGCTGAGCAGCAGGCGCCGCTGGGCACGGGTCAGCGCCACGTACAGCACCCGCTGCTCCTCGGCGGCCTCGCGCTCGCGACGGGCCGCCTCCAGCGCCGGATGGTCGAGCGCCGGGGTGGCCTTGGCGCCGTCCAGCAGCGACAGGCGCAGGCCGACGCGGTCGCCGTCGACCTGCAGCAGCGGCGCGCTGCGGTTGGGCAGCCGGCCGAGGTCGGCGACCGCGACGACGCCGAACTCCAGGCCCTTGGCGGCGTGGACGGTCATCAGCCGCACGGCGTCCAGCTCCGGATCCTCGACGGCGGCCTCCGGCTCGCGCTTCTGGGCCTCCTCCAGCGCGACGGCGTGCGCCACGAACGCGCGCAGATCGCGGCCTTCGGCGGCCTCGAAGCCGCGCGCCAGCCGCAGCAGCTTGTCGACGTTGGCGGTGCGCCGGGCACCGCCCGCCAGCCCGAGGATGGCCAGGTCGTAGCCGGAGGCGTCGATCGCGTGCTCCAGCAGCTCGTCCAGGCGCCGGCGGGGGACGGCGTCGCGCTCGGCGGCGAAGCGGACGGCGAAGGCCTCCAGGCGCTGCGCATCGGCCGGCGGCGTGCCGGGCGGCGCGCCGTCGCGCAGCGTGGCCCACACGTCGGCGCGGCGGCCGCGCGCGGCCTGCACGAGCAGGGCCAGCGCGTCGGGACCGGCGCCGCACAGCGGCGAGCCGAGCACCGACAGCAGCGACACCTCGTCGAGCGGGTTGGCCAGCGCCGCCAGGTAGGCCATCAGGTCCACGACCTCCTGGCGCGTCCAGAAGCCGCGCCCGGCGGTGGCCAGCGACGGCAGTCCCACGTCGGTCAGCGCCTGCTCGAGCACCGGCATGGACGCCGAGGCGCGGACCAGGACGGCGACCTCGCCCGGCGTCGCGTGGCCGGCGTCGACGAGCTCGCGCAGCCGCTGGGCCAGCAGCCGCGCCTCGGCCTTGCGCGCGTCGGTCACCGGCGGCAGCGTCGAGCCCAGGTCGATGCCCAGCGCCTCGTCGTCCCAGCCGTCGCCCGCGGTGAGCAGCAGCTCCACGCGCGGCTCGTCCAGCGGCTCCGGCGTGCGCGGGCTGCGCAGCGGCGCGAAGTGCTCGCCGAAGCGCGGGGCGAAGATCGCGTTGACGGCGGCGAGGATCTCCGGCGCGCAGCGGAAGCTCTCCTCCAGGCGCAACGCCAGGTCGCGCTCGGCCAGCTCGCCGCGGCGCGCACGGAAGATCTCCACATCGGCGTGGCGGAAGCCGTAGATCGACTGGAACTCGTCGCCCACGCTGAACAGCTGGTCGTCCTCCAGCGCGCGCAGGATCTCCAGCTGGCGCTGGTTGGTGTCCTGGAACTCGTCGACCATCACCAGCGCGAAACGCTCGCGCCACCCGGCCCGCACGGTGGGATGCTCGGCGAGCAGGTCGCGGGCGCGCAGCTCGAGGTCGTCGAAGTCCAGCGCCCCACGGGCCGCCTTGGCCTCGGCGTAGGCGCGGGCGAAGCGGCCCAGCAGGTCGTCGAGCAGAACGACGTGGCGGGCCGCGTGATGGTCGGCGCAGGCGCGCTCGTAGGCGTCGCGCGCCTCCACGTAGGCGTGGCAGCGCTCGCTGTCCAGCGCGGCCGCGCGACCGCAGGCGACGTCGAGCGCGCGCATCCGACCGGGCCACGGCACGACCCCGCCCTCCACGTCCTCCAGGAAGCGCGCGCAGCGCTCCAGCGCCGCGCGCGCCTCGTCGACGAGCTTGGAGTCGCGCGCGTCGGCCAGCTCGGCGGCCAGCGCCGCCCGCGCGGCCGCCAGCGCGGTGCGCTCGGCGTCGGGCGCCGGTCGGCGGGGCACCGCCGGCAGGCGCGGCAGTGCCTGGCCGCGGCTGCGCAGCTCGTCGTGGACGGCGGGGATCGCGCTCGCCAGCGCGTCGGCGCGGTAGGCGGCGACGAGATCCAGCGCGGGGCGCGCCCCCTCGGCCAGGAAGCCGCGCAACGCAGCGGCGAAGGCCTCGTCGCGCAGGCGCGCGGCGCGCGGCTCGTCCAGGACGGTGAAGCCGGGATCGAGTCCGGCGGCCAGCGGGTGGGCGCGCAGCAGCCGCGAGCAGAAGCCGTGGATCGTCGATACCCACGCGCCCTCGGTGGCGCGGGCGGCGGCGCGTGCCTGGCCGGTCCCGATCTCCTCGAAGCGACGGCGGACGCGCTCGCGCAGCTCGCCGGCCGCCTTGTCGGTGAAGGTGATGGCCAGGATCCGTCCCGGGTCGACCTCGTCGTCGAGGACGGCCCGCACGAAGCGCTCCACCAGCACTGAGGTCTTGCCCGAGCCGGCGGCGGCCGACAGCAGCAGCGAGTGCGAGCGCTGGGCGATCGCCGCGTCCTGATCGGCGGTGAAGCGCCGGCCGGCGGCCTCGGGCGACGGCTCGGGGGCGGGCGTCCGGGGGCCGGCGGTCAACGCGTCGGCATCGAACAGGGTCAGCGCGTCGCTCATGCGGTGTCCTCGCAGCGGCACAGCCCCGGGTACGCGCAGCCGCGGCCGCTGCATGTCAGCGGGCGCGGCTCCAGCGCCCCGCTGCGCGCCTGGGCACCGGCGGCGGCGGCCAGTTCGAGCACGGCATCCAGCGTCGCGCGCACCTCGTCGGCCGGCCGCCGGTCGGTGGGCACGACGTCCAGCCCCGGGTCGGCGTCCTGCACGATCAGCCCGCGGCGGCGGGCGTCGTTGGCCGACAGCGGCTGGTAGAAGGCGCCGACCGGCTCCAGCCCGAGGTGGTCGGCGGCCGCCCTGAGGTAGATGGCCGCCTGGTAGGTGTCGTCCTGCGTCCAGCGCCCGCCGGGCACGACGCGACCGGTCTTGTAGTCGATCACCTGCAGGCGGGTGCCGGTCGGGTCGACGTCGACGCGGTCGATGCGCCCGCGCAGCGCGATCGGCCCGTCGGGCGCGTCGAGGCGCAGCGCGGGCAGGAAGACGCCGTCGCCGTCGATCTCGTCCTCGTGGCCCTCGCCGGGCTCGAAGCCGAAGCTGACCTCCAGGTGGCGCGGCTCGTAGGCGCCGCCGTCGCGCGCGTAGGCGTCCAGGTAGCGCTCCAGGTCGGCCTCCAGCCGGCGTACGCCGGCGGCCAGACGCTCCGGGCTGGGCGACAGCGGCGTGCGCGCGGCGGCCAGCCGCAGCGCGTCGCGCAGCAGCCGCCGTGCGACCGGGAGCGTGTCCGAGGTGACGCGGGCCGAGCCGGTCTCGGCGCGCAGGTCGCGCAGCGTGCGCTCGAGCGCCTCGTGAGCGATCGAGCCACGCGCCAGCGGCTCGGGGGCCGGCTCCAGGTCCTGTAGCCCCAGGTAGCGCTCGACGAACCACTTGACCGGGCATCCGGCCCAGCTCTCCAACGCGGACGGCGACCAGTGCGGGCGCTCGCGCAGCGCGCGCAGGACCGGCTCCTCGCGCAGCGCGCCGATCGGACGCGCGGGCTGCGGCGGAGCGGCGGCCACCGCCGCGCGTGCCGCCTCACGTGGCGTGGGCGCCGTGCCCTCCCACGCGATCGCCCCCAGCGGCCGGCGCGTGACGACCGGCGCGTCGACGATCGCCCGCACGTCGTCGAGGAAGAACGAGCCGACGGCAGGGTCACCGTCGTCGTCGGCGATGCGGCTGGACAGCACCAGGCGCCGCTGCGGCCGCGACACGGCGGCGTAGAACAGGTAGCGCTCGTCGGCCAGCGGGTCCTCGCGGTGGGGCAGCACGATGCCCGAGGCGCGCGCGAGCTCGCGACGCTCGTGATCGGACAGAAACGGCTCCGGCCGCCCGGGGCGCGGGAAGGAGCCCTCCTGCAGCCCACACACGATCAGGGCGCGCACGCGCCGTGCGCGCAGCGCCAGCGGGTCGCAGACGGTCACCCGGCCGGAGCCGGGCTCCTCGCCCACCCGCACCTCGACGCCGGCAAGCTGGTCGGCCAGCCCGGCCGGATCGGGAGCCAGCGCCGGTGCAGCGTCGCCCAGCTCGGCCAGCTCGCCCAGCGCCGCCGCCGCGGCCCGGCCGGCGGACGCCAGCTCGCGCGCCGCCGCGTCCAGCAGCGGCGCGGCACCGTCGTCCGCGTGGGCCGGCGGCGCGAGCGCCTGGGCGACCATGCGCGCGCCCTCGGCGGCCAGCGCCTCGCACAGGGCCCGGGCGCCGCCGTCGGCGGCGCGGCGCAGCCTGACGAGCGCGTGCGGAGCCTCGTGCGGCCACAGGTCGAGCGCTGCCTGGGCGGTCTGGGCGCCGCTGCGGCGCAGCTCGCGCTCGAGCGCGTCGACGGCGTCCGAGGCGCGCAGGACGCCGGGCCCGCGCAGATAGGTGAGCAGGTCGTCGGCGCTGCCGTCCAGCAGCGCGCAGCGCACCAGCGCGCGCAGGGCGCGGCCCAGCGGCAGTCGGCCCAGCGGGACGCCGCGGCGCAGCGCAAAGGGCACGCCGAAGCCCGTCAGGACGCGCTCCAGCAGCGGCGCCTGCGCGTCGAGCGTGCGCGTGACGATGGCGACCTGCTCGGCGGGGACGCCGTCGCGCAGCAGCGCCAGCGCCTCGGCCGCCACCAGCTCGGCCTCGGCGCGCTCCCCGCCGGCCTGCAGCAGCGCGACCGCGTCACCGGCGGCGACCGGCGGGCGCTCGTCGTCCTCGAACAGCCGGCGCTCGAGCGCGTGCAGGGCCGCCCGTGCGGCCGGCTCGTAGAAGGCGTCGTCGGCGGCCATCTCCTGGCGGCGGCCCCGGGCGGCCAGCGGCTCGAGGTCGGCGACCAGCCGGGCGCGCCCGGCGAAGGCGGCCCGGCCGCGCTCGAAGGTCAGCGACACCCACACCTCGGCGCCGACCGCCTCGGCCAGCGCGTCGACGGCCTCGCGCTCCAGCGGCGTGAGGTCGTCGAAGCCGTAGAAGAAGACCGGCGTGGTGCCCCAGTCGCGCGGCGTCTCGCGCAGCGCGTCGAGCGCGTCCAGCGCCCAGCGCGGGCGATCGGGACGGCCGAGGCGCTCCAGCGCGCCGCGGTAGCCGCGATACAGCGCGGCGATGTCGGTCCCGTAGGTCTGGCGTCGCTCGTCGTCGCCGGCCCAGGCCCGCAGCGCCGCGGTCAGCCGCGCCGGCTCCACCCGGGCGACCTGCAGCTCATCGGCCAGCCCCAGCGCGGCGCGCGCGAAGCCCGGCGTTGCCGCGGAGTCGCCGAGCACCGCCAGCTCGGCCCGCTCGACCACCGCGGCCATCACGCGCTCGCGAGCGACCTCGCCCAGCGGCCGCCGGACCTGCCCCGCACGCTGGGCCACGACGTCCAGCAGCGCGTCGAAGGTCATCACCTGCGGGCCCATCACCAGCCCGTCCTCGGCCAGCTCGCGCCGGTAGCGATCGACGTCGCCGGCGGTCGGCACGACCAGCAGCGGGTCGCGGCTCAGGGCCGCGCGCACGCCGTCCAGGACGGCGCGCGCCTTGGCCGAGTTGGCCGGGCCGGTGATGAGCGTGAGCGGCATGGGCGAGCGTTTCATCGTGGCGCACCGATCGGCGGCATGATGCGCGCCATGCATCCGCTGATCGAGGCGCTGCACGAGCGCCGTGCCGCGGGTTCCAGGCCCGCGGCTCGCACCGACGGGCGGCGCATCGCGCTGGCCGTCGAGGGCGGCGGCATGCGCGGCGTCGTGTCGTCGGCGATGTGCGCGGCGATCGAGCGCGCCGGCCTGCTGGACGCCTTCGACCTGGTGGTGGGCGCGTCGGCCGGAGCGCTCAACGCGGCGGCGCTGCTGGCCGGTGTGGCCGATGGCTGCACGCGCGAGTACGCCGGCGCGTTCACCGACCGGCGCTTCATCAACCCGGCGCGGCTGCTGCTCGGCCGGGCCGCCGTCGACGTCGGCTTCGTGCTCGACTACGCCCACCCCGACACGCTGGACGCCGACCGCCACCGGCGCGTGCTGGCCTCAGCGGTGGAGCTGCACTGCGTGGCCTGCGACGTGGAGCGCGCGGCGCCCGTGGACCTGACCGGCATGGCCGACCACGATGCGCTGCGCGAGGCGCTGCTGGCCTCCTCGCGGCTGCCGTGGATCGGCGGCGAGCCGGTGCGCGCGGCCGACGGCCGCCGCTACCTGGACGGCGGGCTGGTCGAGCCGATCCCGCTGGACGCCGCGCTGGCCGCCGGCGCCACCCACGTGCTCGTGCTGCTCACGCGCCCGGCCGGGACGGTGGTGCCCCCGGTCGGCGGCGGCCTGGGCGATCGCATCGTCAGCCGGCGTCTGCGCGCCCTGAACCCGGCGCTGGTCGACGCCTACCGCGCGCGTCCGGCCGTCTACGCCCGGGCCGTCGAGCGCGTCCGCTCCGAGCCCGACGTGCTCGGCGTCTTCCTGCCCGAGGGCTCACCCGTCCCCGGCCGCCTGGAGCGCGACACGGACAGGCTGCGCGCGGCCGCCGACCTGGCCAGCGCCACCGCCGACGCCATCCTCGACGGCCGAGTGGCGAGGTAGTCCCGCCGAGAGGGATCAGATCGCCACTCGGCGGGTCAGGCGGCCAGGAAGCGCTGCACGTCGGCGGCCTCGCGGGCGTAGGCGTCCGGATCGGGCGCGTCGATCTTCGGCACGCCACCGGGGACGGTCCACGTGCCGGTGACCAGGCCGTCGTCCAGCGTGACCGCGCGCAGCATCCCGCCGCCGGGGAACGCGCGCCTGCGCAGCGCGTCGGGGACGGCGAAGGCGCGGTCCTTCCAGCCCAGCAGATACGGATCGAAGGCTGGCAGCAGCCGCGGCTGACGCAGGGCCGCGCCCTCGCGCTGACGCCGCGGCCGCAGCTCGGCCAGCGCGGCGCGCGCGGCGCGCACGCCCAGGCCCGACCAGGCGGTCAGGTCCTCGAGCCCGGCGCCCGGGTGCGCCGCGCCGTAGCGGGCGCCCAGCTCGCGCAGGGCGGCGTCGCGACCGATGTCCTCGCGCGGGCCGACCCAGTCCGAGGCGAGCACGAACTCCCGCGCGGGCGTCAGCACGACCTCGCCGCGTGCGCAGCAGTCGGCCAGCAGATGCGGAAAGGCCTGGCCCTCCAGCACCACCCCGTTCGCCGCCAGCCGTTCGAGCAGCGCGGCGCGCACGAGCGGCCCCTCGGCGTCGAGCACGGCGCGCACCAGGCGGGCAGGAGCATCCGCCGGGCCGACCGACCGAGCGGTCAACGACCACAGCCACCACCAGTCCTCGACGCGCACCAGATGCAGCGTCCCGCGCATCAGCCAGCCGACGACCAGCCCGCGGGACCCCGCCACGTCGGAGAGCCCGAAGCCGCTGCCACGCGCACGCAGCGCCAGAGCGGCCGCGCGCTCGTCCTGGGCCTGCACGGCGAGCAGGTGGCCGACCACGTCCGTGGGCGAGCGCCGGCGCCGCTGCGCCAGCCACTGCGCCCGGACGCGCGCGCGTCGGGCTACGCCGCCTCCGCGGCCGCCTGGCCGGACGCGGCGGCCTTGCCGGACTCGCCGATCGTCTCCTGATCGGGCGGCTTCGCGCCCTCCTTGGCCCACGGCTCGTCGAACTCCACGCGCCAGCGCCCCTCGTCGGTCTGCTCGAGCGCCAGCCGCGCGCGGAACGCGCGGCCCGAGCGGCCGCGGAAGCCGGTCACCGGGCGCGCGGTGTAGCCGACGCGCACCAGCTCGCGCACGACGGCCGGCGACAGCGTCTTGCCCGCCTTGGCCTTCCAGATGACGAAGCCGCAGCCCGGGTCCTCGCGCGACCAGCAGGAGTAGCCCTTGCGGTTCTCGTTGATGTCCAGCCCGCACACCGGGCAGGGCCCGAGGTTGGCGCGCGGGATGCGCACGTCCTTGAGCTTCTCGTCGAGCACGTTCACCGTCTGGCGCGCGAAGTCGGCGATGTCGGACATGAACCTCGGCCGCGAGTCGGCGCCGCTCTCGATCTTGGCCAGCCGCGACTCCCAGTCGCCGGTCAGCGACGGCGACGTCAGCGGGTGGTTGTCGAGCAGGCGGATGACGTTGACGCCCTTCTCCGTGCACACCAGCGAGCGGCCGTCGCGCTCGACGTAGCCGACGTCGATCAGGCGCTCGATGATCGCTGCGCGGGTGGCCGGCGTGCCGATCCCCGAGTCCTTCATCGCCTCGCGCAGCTCGTCGTCGTCGACGAGCTTGCCGGCGGTCTCCATCGCGCCCAGCAGCGAGGCGTCGCTGTAGCGCCGCGGCGGCTTGGTCTCCTTCTCGGCCGACTCGACCGAGACGGTGTCCACGCCCTCGCCCCGCTCCAGCTTGGGCAGCTGCTGGTCGCGGCCCTCGTCCTCGTCGGCGGCCGCCTGCTCGCCCTCGCTCAGCTCGCCGTAGACGCCGCGCCAGCCCGGCACGATCAGGACCTTGCCGCGCGTGCGGAACACGTGCGACTCGACCGTCGTCTCCACCCGCGTGTTCTCGAAGACGGCCTCGGGGTGGAAGACGGCCAGGAAGCGCCGCGTGACCATGTCGTACACGCGCCGGTCGTCGTCGCTCATCTTCTCGAGGTTGTGCGACGAGTTGGTGGGGATGATCGCGTGGTGGTCGCCGACCTTGTCGTCGGCCACGACGCGCCCGAGCGGCAGCAGGTCCAGGCCGGTCACGTACCTGGCGGCGGCCGCGTACTCGCGATGACCGCCGACCTGGGCGGCGGTCGGCTTGATCTCCGCCACCATGTCGCTGGTCAGGTAGCGCGAGTTCGTGCGCGGATAGGTGAGCGCCTTGTGCTCCTCGTACAGGCGCTGGGCGGCGGCCAGCGTGCGCCGGGCGCTGAAGCCGAAGCGGGTGTTGGCGTCGCGCTGCAGCGACGTGAGGTCGTACAGCAGCGGCGCGCGCTCGGTGCGCTTGGTCTTGTCGAGCTTGGTGATCTCGCCGCGGCGGTCGCGCACGGCGGCGACGATCGCCTCCGCCTCGGCGGCGGTCGCGACGCGCGGCTGGGCGCCGGCGTGGAAGCGGCCCTCGTAGCGGCGCCGGCCGTCGGCCTCGAACACCGCGTCGACGAGCCAGTAGGGCTCGGGCTTGAAGGCTGCGATCTCATCCTCGCGGCGGGCCAGGATGGCCAGCGTCGGGGTCTGCACGCGGCCCAGCGAGACGGCGCCGTCGAAGGACGAGCGCAGGCGGATCGTCGCCGCGCGGGTGGCGTTCATGCCGACGATCCAGTCGGCCTCCGAGCGCGACCGCGCCGCCTGCTCCAGCGTGTCCAGCTCCTCGGCGTCGCGCAGGTTGGCGAAGGCCGACTCCATCGCCGCCTTCGTCATCGAGGACAGCCACAGGCGCTTGACCGGCTTGCCCGCCTTGGCCTTCTCGTACAGGTAGGCGAAGATCAGCTCGCCCTCACGCCCCGCGTCGCAGGCGTTGATGACGAGATCGACGTCGTCGCGGCGCAGCTGCGCGGACACGACCGACATCTGCTTCTTGGAGCGCTCGTCGCGGACCACGAGCTTGAAGCGGTCGGGGACGATCGGCAGGTCGCCCATCTTCCACTTCTTGAACTTGGGGTCGTACTCGTCGGGCTCGGCCAGCTGGACGAGGTGGCCCACAGCCCAGGTGATGACGTGCTCCGGCCCCTCGAGGAAGCCCTCCTGCTTCTTGAACGGCCCGGGCAGGACGCGTGCGACGTCGCGCCCGACGGACGGCTTCTCGGCGATGACGAGGGTCTTGGCCATGGGTTCGGCGGACTGTAGCGAGGCGTCCGATCAGCGTGCGCACGGCCCGGTCGACACGGTGGCGCGCGCGGAGCCGATCCCCGCCAGCACATCTTGCACGACCGCGTTGGGCACCGCGTAGCCGCCCGGGTGGTCGCCGCCGACCGTCGAGGCGAACACGGTCCCGACCACCCGGCCCCGCGCGTCGACGAGCGGACCGCCGGAGTTGCCGTGGCGCACGAGGCCCCGCAGCGGCGCGATCGAGCGCGTCACCGGGCCGTGGCCGTAGGCGTCGTCGGCCAGCGCGCTCCGCGTCTGCCCCATCCGCGCTGGACGCACGTCGTAGCCGCCGTTGAGCGGGAAGCCGAGCAGCGCCGCCGAGGTGCCCGACGGCACGTCCCCGCGCAGACGCAGCCGAGGCGCGTTCAGGCCGGCCACGGCCAGCACCGCGACGTCGTTGCGCTCGTCGAAGGCGACGGCACGCGCGGGCAGGCGCCCACCGCGGCCCTGCAGCTGCACCGTGGTGTCGTCCTGGCCGGCCACCACGTGGGCGTTGGTGACCACCAGCCCGCGGCCGGTGACCCAGCCCGAGCCCTCGACGCCCAGCCCGCACGCCGTGCCCAGCACCTTGACGACCGATCGCGCCGCCGCCTGGACGCCGGTGGCCCGGGCGATGCGCGAGGTCGGCGCGGGCACGTTGGCGTGCGGGCCGCTGAAGGCCGGCAGTGGGTCGAAGCGGGCCAACGCGTTGAGGATCGGCCCCGACGGCGGCAGCACGTCGTTGAGCGTGCGCAGGACCGACGAGCGCTGCACGTCCCGGCGCAGCGACGCGAGGTCAGGCGTCTGCAGCGCCGCCGCCCCGGCCAGCCACACGATCCCCAGGGCGATCGCAGCGCTCAGCAACGCACCCAGCGCGCCATCGACCGTCGCGAACCCGGGAATGGCGCGCGCGCCGCCGCGCAGCCGGTAGGCGATGCCCGAGAACGCCGCGGCCAGGATCGCGCCGATGGCGATCGCACCGACCAGCCCGAACAGGGGAGCGTACGGCGACGCGCTGCCGTCCGACAGCAGCAGCGGAGCCAGCCGCGTTCCGGCAAACGCTCCCAGGCCGAAGCCGATCAGCGACAGGGCTCCGACGACGAAGCCGCGGTAGTAGCCGATCGCCGCCCCGGCGAGCGTCAGCACGACGATGATCCAATCCAGACGGGTCACTGACGAGAGATCCTCGTCTCATCAAATACCGTTTCTGTCAGGTGAGCGGCCCGGGACACCGGCAGGGACGGTCGCGGTGGCGCCGGATCGCGCCGATCGCGGTGGTCGCCGTGCTCGCATTCGCCATCGGCGCGGTCCTCGGCGGCCAGCACGTGCCCGCCTCTCAGCACGTGGCCGAGCGCTTCGTCGCCGCCTGGCACAGCGGCGACCTGGCGCGCATGTACGCCCTCACCGACTCGGAGTCCACCGGCCGCACGCTGCGGCAATTCGCGCGCGCCTACCGCAACGCCGAGACGACCGCGACCGCGACGCGCGTGCGCTTCGGCCGGGCCAAGGACGTCGGCGACAGCGTCGTCGACGTGCCGGCGGCGATCGACACCGTCGCCTTCGGCACGGTCCACCAGACGCTGCGCCTGCCGGTCACCGAGATCGACGGCGAGCCGCGCATCAGCTGGACGCCGGATCTCGTCTTCCCCGGCCTGCGGCCGGGCGAGAAGCTGCACCGCCGCACCGAGCTGCCGCCGCGCGCCGCGCTGCTGTCGCGCCATCGCAAGCCGCTGGCGCGCGCCCCCGACGGCCAGTCGGTCGACCCCGTGGCCTCGTCGATCGTCGGCGAGCTGGGGCCGATCCCCGACGATCGCAAGCAGCAGCTGCGCGCCGAGGGCGTCCCCGCCGACGCACAGGTCGGCGTCAGCGGCCTGGAGCGGATCTTCGAGGACCAGCTGCGCGGCCACGCGGGTGGGGTGCTGCTGGCGGGCGACCGCCTGCTGGGGACCCAGCCGCCCGAGCCGGCCCGCGCCGTGCGCACCACGCTGTCGGTGAAGGTCCAGCAGGCGGCGGTCGACGCGCTGGCCGGCCGCCTGGGCGGGATCGTCGCGCTGCGCCCCGGGACCGGCGAGGTGCTGGCGGCTGCGGGGATCGGCTTCAGCGGCCTGCAGCCGCCGGGCTCGACGTTCAAGATCATCACCGCCACGGCGGCGCTCGAGGACGGCACGACCAGCCTCGACAAGAAGTATCCGGTCACGACGTCGGCGACGCTGGAGGGCGTCGAGCTGGACAACGACAACGGCGAGTACTGCGGCGGCACGCTCGTGCAGGCCTTCGCGCACTCGTGCAACTCGGTCTTCGCGCCGCTGGGCGCCGACGTGGGCGCCGAGCGCCTGGTGCAGACCGCGCGCCGCTTCGGGTTCGACCAGGACCCCGGCATCCCCGGCGCGGCGACCCCGACGATCCCATCGGCACCGGACATCGGCGACGACCTCGCCGTCGGCTCCAGCGCGATCGGGCAGGGCAAGGTGCAGGCCACGGCGCTGACGATGGCCGTGGTGGCGGCCACGATCGCCGAGCACGGCAAGCGGCCGCGGCCGACGTTCAGCTACGGCGCGCGGCTGGGCAGCGTGCGGGTCACCAGCGCGAAGGTCGCCCGCGACGTGCAGGTGATGATGCGCGCGGTGGTCGACTACGGCACCGGCACGGCCGCGGCGATCCCGGGGGTGCAGGTGGCGGGCAAGACCGGGACGGCCGAGCTGGAGGACAAGCCCAAGGTGCCCGACAACGCCGCCACGCTGCCGGTGACCGATCCCAACCCGACGCCGACCAGCGACGCCTGGTTCACCGGCTACGCACCCGCCAAGGGCAAGGCTCCGCGGGCGGTCGTCGGCGTGATGCTCGTGCGCGTCGGCGCGGGCGGCACCTACGCTGCGCCGGCCGCGCGCTCTGTGCTCGAGGCCGCGCTGTGAGCGATGCGACCTAGACGTCGAGGTCGACCGTGGCGTCGGTCGGCTCGCCGGTGGTGGCGTGCAGCTTGAGCTGCAGCGGCCGATTGTCGAACGTCGAGTTCTTCACCTTGAACAGCAGCATCGCGCCGTTGACCGACGGGTTGTTGCGCGCCGCGGTGTCCTGCTCGGGCTTGGTGTGCCCGGGCTGGATCACGCCCGGCCGGTAGGCGAACACGTTGGCGGGCCCGATGGCGATCGGCGTGTAGACGTTGCCCTGGGTGTCGGTGATCTTGAAGTCGGTGATCGCGCGCTGCGGATCGTTGGACTCGTTGAACCCGGTGATGAAGACGGCGAACCAGGCCTCGTCGGGCCCCAGCCGGCGCTGGTCGGCAGGAAGATCGACGAGGTAGCTCTTGTCCTCGTTGTCGTTGGGGTTCAGCAGGCGCGAGATCTGCACCTGGTAGGCGACGTTGCCGACGTTGAGATAGGCGCCTTCGGTCTTGGCGAAGGTCGTCTCGGGCTCCTTGTTGCCGCAGGCGGCGAGACCGAGCACGGCGATGGAGGCAGCGGAGACGGCGAACAGGCGACGGAGCTTCATGCGGGGGCGGATCCTACTTCTAACGCCCGGCGATCGTCGCGCGCTGGCCGCGATCCTCGTTGTCCTCGAGGATCGAGCGCAGACGCCGCAGGGCCTTGGTGGACTTGCGCTTCATCCAGCCGCGAAAGCCGAACCCCTCGACGAGCTTGTCGGGCAGGGTCTTGGGCTTCGTCTCGAGCGTGTACTCGACGCGCGTGCCGCCGCCGCTGGGCTGCAGCTCGTAGACCGCGCGCAGGCGGACGCGATTGAACTTCCCGCCCCGGCCGGCGAGGACGAGGCGCCACGGAGCCTGAACGTCGATGAGGGTCACGTCCGCGCCGGTGTAGCGCTGGCGGGGCCGCGGCGCGTCGACGCTGAAGCGCGCCCCCGCTCCCTGCCCGAAGGAGTCCTCGCGCGTCAGGCGCCAGTCGACCAGGTAGTGGTCGGTGAACTCCGGGTGGTTGGCGATGTCGGCGAGGTAGGTGAAGACCTCTTCGCGCGGGCGGTTGATGGTCGTGTGGACCGTCAGGGCTTCCATGACGCCGACAAGCTTACGCGGCGACGCGCTGGACCGACCGCACGGTGTGGCCGTGCTCGCTGTGGCGTACGACCTCCTCGCGGGCATCCTCGATCCGCGTGAGGGGGCGGCACAGCTCGCACAGCATGCGCCCGTCGCGCCCGCGCAGGACATGCTCGCCGGTGAGCGGCGTGCGCCCGCAGCGCCGGCAGCCCTCGCGATCGTCGCTGAGCATGTCGACGCTCTTGCGCACCAGGTGGGCCTCGAGGTCGGTCCGGCGGCGGAACATTGCCGAATCGTTCGTCGCCGGACGTCCGTCTCCTTCCGCGCCGCGCGCCCTTGGGCGGGGGCCGCGCGAGCGGTAGGATCCTGCCCAACGATCCCGATCGAGAGGCGGGAGCATGGTGGAATCCCTGATGGCTGGCACGCTGGCCGGCACCGGCTCGTTCCGGTGCGACGCGTGCGGCTACGTGGTGACGCTCGCGGCCGAGGACGCGCTGCCCGACTGCCCCACCTGCGGTGGGCAGAAGTTCCAGCGCGCGTCGCTGTTCGGCGCCGCGCCCCAGGGGCGCTTCGCGCGCGAGCGCCCGCCACAGCGCAGCACCGACGAGCAGCACGACTGGCTGCGGCGCGCGCGGGCGATGGCGAGCGCCCCGGGCGACTACCTGGCGCTGGAGGAGGCGGGCGACGTGCGGCTCGTGCCGGTGACGCGCGAGTGGACGCGCATCGGCCGGTCGCTGGCCGCCGACGTGCGCTTCGACGACCCGACGGTCAGCCGCCGACACGCCCTGCTGGTGCGCCAGGCCGATGGCGTGCGGGTGCTCGACGACCGCAGCCTCAACGGCGTGTTCGTCAACGGCGAACGCGTCGACTGGCGGATGGTGCGCGATGGCGACGAGATCCTCGTCGGGCGCTACCGGCTGACCTTCCTGGAGGTCGCGGCGGTGCCGCTGGTGCCGCCCGAGACCGCCGACGCGACGACCTGACGACCGCCGGGGCGCGCGGCCGGTAATCTCCGCGCGCTCCGATGGCCGAGACGATCGCGGTTCTCTCGCAGAAGGGCGGCACCGGCAAGACGACGTCGGTGCGCACGCTGACGGACGCCCTGCGCCGCTGCGGCCTGCGGGTGCTCGCGGTCGACCTGGACCCCCAGGGCAACCTGTCGGACTACTTCGACGTGCCGCCCGACGCCGAGCCGACGATCGCGGAGGTGCTGACCGGCAAGGCCAAGCTCAAGGCGGCCATCCACGACGATGTGGTGCCCGCGGCGCTGTCGCTGGCCGAGGCCGAGCTGCAGCTGGCCGGCAGGATGGGCCGCGAGCTGACGCTCAAGCGGGCGCTGCGCGACGTGCGCGGCGACTACGACGTGATCCTGATCGACTGCCCGCCGGCGCTGGGGCTGCTGACCGTCAACGGGCTGGTGGCCGCCGATCGAGCGCTGATCAGCGCCGAGGCCCAGCACTTCGCGCTGCAGGGCGTGGTGCAGGTGCTCGACATGCTCGAGGTGGCCCGCGACCTGCACAACGAGCGCCTCGACTGGGTCGGCGTGGTGCTGAACATCGCCGACATGCGCACCGTGCACTCGCGCGAGACCTACGCGACGCTCAAGCAGGAGTACGGCGACAGGGTGTTCGAGACGACGATCCGCCAGTCGATCGCCTACGCCGAGTCGGCCGAGCGCGGCGTCTCGATCCTCGACTACCGCCCCGACCTCGGCGACGACTACCTGGCGCTGGCCGACGAGCTGCTCCAGCGCATCGGCCAGTTTCCGGACGCCCGCCGGAAGCTCAGGCGGCTGCGCGCGGGGTAGGTCGTGCGGCCCGCGCCCGTCGTCGCGGCAGCGCTGGCGATCGCCCTCGCCGGGTGCGGCGTGGCGTCCACGCCGCCCACCGGCACGGGGCCGCGGCCGCTGACCACGACCGCCGTCGCGCCCACGCCACCGGCCCGCACGACGGCCGAGCTGGACCGCGGCGACCCGGTTGCCCACGTCGTGCGCCGCACCGCGCTGCGCACGCGCCCCGGCGGTCGCGTGGTGGCCACCATCGGGCCGCGCACGCGCTGGGGTACGCCGCGCTATCTGCCGGTGGTCCGCCGCCGCGGCGACTGGCTGGGGGTGATCGTCGCCGAGCGGCCCAACGGGAGGCTGGGCTGGCTGCGCGCCGGCGCCACCCGGTCGGCGGTCGCCCGCACGAGCATCGTCGTCGATCTGTCGGCGCGCCGGCTGCGCCTGCTCGACGACCGCGGCCGCGCGCTGATGACCATGACCGTCGCGGTCGGTGCGCCGGCCACGCCGACGCCGACGGGGCGCTTCGCGGTGACCGACGGGCTGCGGGCCGCGGCCGGGTCGCCGTACGGCTGCTGCATCCTGGCCCTATCGGGCCACCAGCCCAATGTGCCCCAGGGCTGGACCGGCGGCGACCGGCTGGCGGTCCACGGCACCGACGCCCCGTCCAGCATCGGCCAGGCGGCCAGCTCGGGCTGCCTGCGGGCCAGCGACGCCGACGTGCGCCGGCTCATGCGCAGCACGGGGCTGGGCACGGTCGTGCGCATCGAGCCTTGACGCGCCAACCTGATGGGTCTGGCGGCGATCGAGCCCGGCGGCGGCGCGGTGGCCAACGACATGCAGCTCCGGAGGGCGTCTTCAACCCGTTCGACCCCCAGAGCGAGGAGACGAGCAACGACGTCGGTCCAGCGGCACGAACTCCGGCCCCTCCTGTCCGGCGCCGTCGGGCGGCTCCTAGCTCCGGTCGGCCGTCACAGCTCCCGCTCGGGCGCGGTCAGCCCGCCGCCCGCGTCGCCGGTGTTGACCGTGCCCCGCGGCTCGATCAGCAGCACGTGCGTCTCGACCTCGGCCTTCGGACAGTGCTCGATGCCGCGCGGAACGACGTACAGCTCCCCGGGCCCCAGCTCGATGTCGGGACGGTCGCGCAGCTGGATGGTCAGGCGTCCGTCCAGGACGAGGAAGAGGTCGTCGGTCTCCGCGTGACTGTGCCATGTGAACTCGCCCAGCAGCTTGACCACCGCCAGCTTGTTGTCGTTGTAGTAGCCGACGATGCCGGGCCGGTAGGGCGCGTCGAGCAGCGCGAGCTTGTCGGCGAGGTTGACCTTGGCGTCCATCGGCGCAGCGTTACAGCTCGCCTCTCAGGAAGCGGGTGATGATCCCCACGATCTCGACCAGCGCGCGCAGTGACGCGTCGGGGTCGCCGGGCACCTGCAGGCTGTGGTCCAGGCCGGGCAGCTCGGCCACCTGCAGCTGCGACCGCCGGGGCACGGCGTCCGGCTGCCACCACGCATCGGCTCGCGGTCGAGCGCGGCGCGCAGCGCCGCCGGTGGATCGGGCGGATCGCCGTAGGCGACGTCCAGGACGCTCGCGCCCAGCGACAGGGCGATCTCGCGGCTGAACCACAGCAGCGGCGCCTGCGGGCCATGGGCCTGACCGGGGAGCAGGACGACCCGGGCGTCGCTCACAGCTCGCGCACGTCGGCGCCCGACGGCTCGAAGGCCGCGCGGTGGACGGTGGCCCAGCCGTCGGCGCGCTCGCGCAGGCGCTCGTAGACCGCCGCGGTCGCCTCCACGTGGGTCCACACCAGCACGGTGGGCCCGGCGCCGGAGATCGTCGCGCCCAGCGCGCCCAGCCCCGCGGCGTCGGCCACGAGCTGCGCCGAGCGCGGGTACAGCGACGCGCGGTGGGGCTGGTGCAGGCGGTCGGCCAGGCCGCGCGCGACGAGCTCGAGGTCGCCGCGGGCCAGGCCGAGCATCAGCAGCGCGCCGTGGGCGGTGTTGAAGACCGCGTCGGCCATCGGCACGACCTCGGGCAGCGCGGCGCGCGCGGCGCTGGTCTGCACCGGCTCGCCCGGAACGACGACGAGCGCCTCCAGCGCCGCCGGGGGATCGAAGGGCGTCGCCACCCCGTCGGCCACGACGACGAAGCCGCCGTGCAACGCGGCGGCGACATTGTCGGGATGGCCCTCGATCTCGCCGGCCAGCGCGAGCAGGTCGGCGTCCAGCTCGAACAGGTGGTCGGCGGCGGCCAGGCCCGCGACGACGGCCGCGGCGCTGGAGCCCAGGCCACCCGACATCGGGATCGTCGAGCGCACACGGAAGCTGAACGCGTCTGCGGGGGCGAGCCGCTCGAACGCGCGCACGAGCAGGTTGGAGCGGTCGCGCGGGACGTCCAGCTCGGTCGCGACCGCGAACGTCCCCGTCTCCTCCACCTCCAGCTCCAGATGGAAGGCGACCGCGGCGGCGAAGGCGTCGAAGCCCGGACCGAGGTTGGCGCTGGAGGCGGGAACGCGGACGAGGCGGCGGCGGTGCATGGCGGCCACCACCCTAATGTGGGAGCCGATGAGCGTCGTGCTGGTCACCGGAGCCACCGATGGGCTCGGCAGGGCGGTGACCGAGCGGCTCGTGCAGCAGGGCCACACCGTGCTGGCCCACGGCCGTGACCCCGAGCGCCTGGCCGCCTCGCCCGCCGCGCGCGTCTACCGGGCCGACCTCGCCTCGCTGGACCAGGTGCGCGCCCTGGCCGCCGAGCTGCTGGCCCGCGAGTCGCGCATCGACGTGCTGATCTCCAACGCGGGCATCGGCACCGACATCCCCGGCGGCCCGACGCGGCAGGTGTCGGCGGACGGCATCGAGCTGCGCTTCGCCGTCAACTACCTGGCCGGCTACGTGCTCACCCGGCTGCTGCTGGACCGCCTGCGCGACAGCGCCCCGGCGCGGATCGTCCACGTCGCCTCCGGCGGGCAGCGGCCGATCGACTTCGACGATCCGCTGCTGGAGCGCTCCTACGAGCCGCTGCGCGCCTACTGCCAGTCCAAGCTGGCCCAGATCCTGTTCGTGCGCGACCTGGCGGTCGAGCTGGAGGGCAGCGGCGTGACCGCCACCTGCCTGCACCCGGGCACCTACATGCCGACGAAGATCGTCGACTACCCCACCGTCGACACGCTCGCCACCGGGCGCGACAACGTGATCCGCCTGGCCGTCGATCCCGCCCTGGACGGCGTCAGCGGCGTCTACTTCGACCGCGACCGCCCGGGCCACCCCGACCCGCAGGCCGACGACCCCGACGCGCGCCGGCGCCTGCGGGAGCTGTCGCGGCGGCTGAGCGGCGCCTAGGCGAGCACGGCGGCCTCGAGCGCGGCGCGCTCGGCCACGCACGGGATCGACGCCGCCGGCGCGCTCCAGCGCCGTCTGCGGGTCCTTGAGGCCGTTACCGGTGAGCACGCAGGCCAGCCGGGCGCAGCCGTCGGCGCCGTACTTCATCAGCCCGGCGACCGAGGCGGCCGACGCCGGCTCGCAGAAGATGCCCTCGCGGCGGGCCAGGAAGTCGTAGGCCTCGAGGATCTCGGCGTCGCTGACCGCCCGCACCGCGCCGCGCGAGGTGGTCATCGCCGCCATCGCCTCCTCCCAGCGCGCCGGGTTGCCGATGCGGATCGCGCTGGCCACGGTCTCGGGGCGCTCGACGGGATGGCCGAGCACGAGCGGCGCCGCGCCCTCGGCCTGGAAGCCGAACAGCCGCGGCGCGGCCCCGCGCTCGACGAAGCCCTTCCAGTAGGCGGTCACGTTGCCGGCGTTGCCGACCGGGATGCACAGCGCGTCCAGATCGCCGCCCAGGTCCTCCAGCAGCTCGAAGGCCGCGGTCTTCTGGCCCTCCAGGCGGAAGTCGTTGACCGAGTTGACCAGCGCGATGGGGTGCGCGTCGGCCAGCTCGCGCACGAGCGCCAGCGCCTCGTCGAAGTTGCCCTGCAGGGCGATCACGCGGGCGCCGTAGACGAGCGCCTGGGCGAGCTTGCCGGTGGCGATCTTGCCCTCCGGGACGATCACCACGCCGCGCATCCCGGCGCGCGCCGCGTAGGCCGCGGCGCTGGCCGCGGTGTTGCCCGTCGATGCGCAGATGACCGTCTCGGCGCCCTCGCGACGCGCGGCGGTCACCGCGCAGCACATCGCCTCGGTCCTTGAACGAGCCGGTCGGGTTCAGCCCCTCGAGCTTGAGCCACACGTCGGCGCCGACGCGCTGGGAGACGGCCGCCGCGTGCACGAGCGGGGTCGAGCCCTCCCCCATGTCGACGATCGGATCGCCGGCGGCGAAGGGCAGGTCGTCCAGGAAGCGGCGGATCAGGCCGGGCATCGGTCGCTCACACCCCGTACTCCTCTTCGACGACGCGGATGAAGCGTGGGCGGGAGCGCATGAACTCCAGGGCGCCGATCGCCTCCACCGCGGCCAGGAAGCGCTGCTCGGGCGCGCGGTGCAGGACCATCACCAGCCGCGCCTGCGTGCCCATCCCCTTCTGCACGACCGACTTGACCGACACGCCCTGCTGGCCGAGCGCCGCGGCCACCTGGGCCAGCACGCCCGGCTCGTCGTCGACCTCCAGGTGCAGGTAGAAGGCCGACTCGACATCGGTGACGATGCTCAGCGACTGCGACGTCTCCGGCGTGGAGGCGGGCGGGATCATCGCGCTGATGACGTCGCCCAGCACGGCGCTGGCCGTCTGCGGGCCGCCCGCGCCCGGCCCCGACAACGTGATCTCGGTGATCGCCGGCGACTCGATCGTGACCGCGTTGAACGGGCCGTTGACCGAGGCCAGCGGATGGCCGCCATACAGGAAGGCCGGGTGCACCCGGACCGACAGGCCCGACGGACCCTCCTTCGTCGGGTGCCCCATCCGCTCCGCGGTGCCGATCAGCTTCAGCCCCAGGCCGAACTCGCGCGCATACTCGAGGTCGTCGGGGGTGATCTGCTCGATGCCCTCGTAGACGACCTGGTCGAGGTGGACGGGGGTGTCGAAGGCCAGCCGCGCGAGGATCGCCATCTTGGCCGCCGCGTCGGCGCCCGACACGTCGGCGGTCGGGTCGGCCTCCGCGTAGCCGAGCCGCTGGGCCTCGGCCAGCGCCGCCTCGTAGGAGCCGCCGGTACGGGCCATCTCCGACAGGATGAAGTTCGTCGTGCCGTTGACGATGCCGGTCACGCGATCGATGTGGGCGGCGGCCAGCGTCTCCTGCATCACGCGGATCACCGGCACGACGCCGCCGACGGCGGCCTCGAAGCGCAGCTGCACCTGGTGCTCGCGCGCGGCCGCCCACAGCTCCTCGCCGTGCTGGGCCAGCAGCTGCTTGTTGGCGGTGACGACGTGCCTGCCGGCGCGCAGCGCGCGCAGCACGTAGTCGCGGGCCGGGTCGACGCCGCCCATCACCTCGACGATCAGGTCGCTGGCGGCAAGGATCTCGTCGAAGGCCCCGCGCGAACGGGTCAGCACGCCGCTGACGCGGGGGCGCAGTCCGGTGGTGGTCTCGATCTGCCGGGCGCGCGCATCCAGCAGCTCGGCGAACGCCGAGCCGACGGTGCCGTGGCCCAGCAGCCCGACCTCAAAGGTCTCGGGCAAGCAGGTCCTCGTAGGTCTCGCGGCGCACGACCACGCGGGCGTCGCCGTCCTTGGCGAAGATGACCGGCGGCCGCGGCACGCCGTTGTAGGTGTTGGCCAGCGCGTGGCCGTAGGCGCCGGTGGCCGCCGTGACGACGACGTCGCCCGGGCGCGGGTCGTCCAGCAGCACGTCGCGGGCGATCAGGTCGCCCGACTCGCAGTGCTTGCCGGCCAGGTGCACGCGGGTGCCCCCGCCGAAGCGGTCGACGACGTGCGCCTCGTAGCGGGCGCCGTAGAGCATCGGCCGCAGGTTGTCGGACATGCCGCCGTCGACGGCCACGTACGTCGACACGTTCGTCTTGACCGACTCCACCGAGTACAGCGTGACCGTCGAGTTGGCCACCAGGACGCGGCCGGGCTCCTCCATGATGCGCACGTCGGGCCCCAGGTGCGCGCGGACCGCATCGACCTTGGCGCGCGCGTAGTCCTCGAAGCTCGGCGGGCGCTCGTCGGTGTAGGCGGCGCCGAGGCCGCCGCCGACGTTGACCAGGGGGAAGTCGCCCAGCGTGGCGATCGCCTGCGCGGCGCGCACGAACGGGACGACCGACAGCAGTTGCGAGCCGATGTGGACGTGCAGCCCACGCAGCTCCAGCGCCGGCGAGGCCTGCACGCGAGCGATCGCCTCGGCCGCCTGGTCGAGCGCGAAGCCGAACTTCGAGTCGGCCTGGCCGGTGGAGATCTTGTCGTCGGTCTCGCCGCGCACGTCGGGGGTGACGCGCAGCATCACCGGCTGGCGCCAGCCCGGCGCCACGAGCTGCTCGAGTCGCTCGATCTCGTCGGCGTTGTCGAGCACGATCAGGCCGACGCCCGCATCGACCGCCAGGCGCAGCTCCGTGCGCGACTTCGCGTTTCCGTGCATGACGATGCGCGCCGGGTCGAATCCGCCGGCCAGCGCCAGCGTCAGCTCGCCGCCGGAGGCCACGTCGCAACCGAGCCCCTCCTGGGCCAGCACCCGATAGACCGCCGTGCAGGGGAACGCCTTGGAGGCGAACACGATCTGCGCGTCGGGCGCGCCGGCTGCGGCGTAGGCGGCGACCATCTCGCGGGCCCGGGCGCGCAGGTCGTCCTCGGCGACGACGTAGGCGGGCGTGCCGAACTCGCGCGCCAGCTCCAGCGCGTCGCAGCCGCCGATCTCCAGCACGCCGCGCTCGTTGAGGCGGCTGTGCTGCGGGAAGGCGGGTGAGAGGGTCGGGGTGGTCACGGCCATGGGCGTCGTGGCAGGATCGCAGTTCGTGTCTGAGCGCAGCCGTGTCGTGTCCGTGGAGCCGCCGGAGCTGGGCCGGACGGCCGGCCTGGCCTGGGCGCGCTTTGCCCCGCAGGGTACGCCGCGCGGCGCGCTGCTGATCCTCCACGGGGCCGGCTCGCGCAAGGAGTCCCACTACGACTTCGCCCGCCTGGCCCGCGCGGCCGGCTGGTGCGCGCTGTGCTTCGACGCGCGCGGCCACGGCGACAGCGAGGGCGCGCTCGGCGCCGGGGTGGCCGCAGATCTGCAGGCGGTGGCCCGCGAGCTGCCCGCCGGGCTGCCGCTGGCACTGCGCGGCTCGTCGATGGGCGGCTACCTGGCGATCGTGTCGGCCGGCTACCTGGGCGCCGCGGCGGTGGTGGCGATCTGCCCGGCGCCGATGGACGGGCTGGTTCGCGGGCTGCGGGCGCGCCGCTTCGACTTCCGTGCCGACCCGGTGGGCCTGGAGGCGTTCCTGTCCGAGCACGACGACCTGGAGGCGGTCAGCGCGTTCGAGGGCGGCCTGCTGCTGCTGCACGCCGAGGGCGACGAGTCGGTGCCCTACACGCACTCGGTCGCGCTCGACTCGGCCGCCGTGTCGGCCGACCCGCGGCGCCTGATCATCGTCGCCGGCGGCCACCATCGCTCCGTCCAGCACGACCCCGAGCTGCAGGCCGAGGCGCTGCGCTTCCTGGAGGGGTTCGCGGCCAGCTAGGCGCGCGTGCCGACGGTCGCCCCCGCGGCCTTGGGCGTCACGCCCGGCGGCGGGCTGGTGCGCAGCAGATCGCCCCCGTTGCGCCTGGCCGCCAGGATCAGCACGACGAACCCGGCCAGGAAGAAGCCCACCGACCACAGCTGGGCCTCGGTGAGGCCGATGACCTCCTTGGCGTTGCGGCGGATGAACTCGACCAGGAAGCGCTCGATGCCCGCGAAGATCAGGTAGAAGCCGAACAGCGCCCCGGGGGCGAAGCGATCCCGCCAGCGCCACAGCAGCCAGGCGACCAGGCCCATGCTCAGCGTCTCGTAGATCGGCGTCGGATGCACGTCGACGGTGGTCGGCACGGTTCCGTGCGGATAGGCCATCCCCCACGGCAGCGAGGTCGGCGTGCCGTAGTCGCCGTCACCCGACAGCTGGCAACCGATGCGGCCGATCGCGTAGCCGATGGCCAGCCCGATGCCGCCCATGTCGTACAGGTAGCCGTTGAGCATCCCCCGGTACCAGGCCCAGATCAGCACGCCGACGATGCCGCCGATCGCGCCGCCGTAGAAGACCAGGCCCGAGCCGCTGAAGAAGCCCGACAGGCTGACCTCGCCCGGGTGCTCGATGACGTAGTAGAGCTTGGCGCCGACCAGGCCACCGACCAACGCGCTGAAGACCACCTCGTAGGCCCAGTCGGTCGGCTTGCCCAGCTCCTGGAAGCGCCGCCAGGCCATCGCGCCGCAGGCGATGAAAGCCAGCGCGAACATCACGCCGAAGGTCTTGATGGGGCCGATCTCGGGCTGCATCGGCCGCTCAGCCTACGGGACGCGCTAGGGGTGCCGACGGCGTGGGATCGGTTGCGGGGCCGCAACGCGGTAATCGCCCTAGCCGGAGGCGGGCCCCGTGTCTCCTCCGCGGCTACAGGTAGTTCAGCGGGTTGGTGACCGCGCCGTTGATGCGCACCTCGAAGTGCAGGTGGTCGCCGTAGCAGCGCCCGGTGCAGCCGACATAGCCGATCACCTGCCCCTGGGAGACCTGGGCGCCCATTGACGTGCCGAACTGCGACTGGTGCGCGTAGCAGGTCGACAGCGAGCCGGTGTGCTGGACGCAGGTGAAGTTGCCGTAGCCGCCGGAGCTCGCCTCGGACTGCATGATCACGACCCGCCCGGCCATGGCGGCCCGGATCGGGGTGCCTGAGGGGACGCCGATGTCGACGCCCGGATGGCAGGACTCCCAGGCGCGCGACTCGCAGAACGGCGAGGTGATGGGCCCGTTGACCGGCCAGATCATCCCGCCGCCGCCCTGCTGGACGGGACCGGCGGGAAGCGTGCCCGACGAGCCGGAGGCCACGGCGGCCAGCCGCGCCTGGATCTTGGCCTGCGCCTCGCGCAGCTGGCCCAGGTCGTCCTCGAGCGCGTGGCGCTGCTCGCGCACGCTGGCCAGGGCGTTGCGCTTGCTCGCCCGGGACTGCTCGTAGCCGTTGCGCGCGACGACCAGGTCGGCCTTGACGCCGGCCACCTGGTTGCGACGCTCGAGCACGACGGCGGCGACCTTCTGCTGGCGGTCCTCCAGGCGCGACAGGCGCTTGGTGGTGGCGACCGCGTCGGCCTTGGCGTCGCGCACGCGCGACACGATGCGGCGATCGGCGTCGGAGATGCGGCGCAGGAACTCGCCGCGCTCCAGCAGGTCGGAGAAGTCCTGCGAGCTGAGCACGACCGTGATCAGGTCCGGGCGGTCGGACTTGTACAGCTCGACCAGGCGCTGCGACAGCGCGCGGCGGGACGTCTTGAGACGCGCGCGCAGGCGGGTGAGCCGGGCGCGCTCGTCGCGCAGGTCGCCCTGGATGCGCGACAGCTCGGCGCGCTTGGCATCGAGGTCGGCCTGGATCTGCACCTGGCGGCTCTGCAGCGTGGTGATGCGTCCCTGCAGGTCGCTGATGTGCGCGCTGTAGCGGCTGATGTCGCTGGTCAGGACGCGCTCGGAGCCCTTCTTGCGGTCGATCGCGTCCTGCTTCTTGGTGATCTGCGACTGCACCTCGTTGAGCGTGCGCGGGGCCGCGGCCGTGCTCACCAACGGCGACAGCGCCCACAGCAGCAGGGGCGCGAGAATGGTGGCGCAGAGGATCGCGCCCAGCGTGAAGGAGCGGCGGAACACCGGGGGGCTCTGTGTAGCAACACCGCGAGACGACCCAAAGGACTGCAACCCCACGCCCACCCGTTTGGGACGTGTTCACCGCCCCTTTAGTGAGGGTTGCCAGAATCCCGCGCATGGCTCGACCCACCCAGTTCGGCAAGGACACCGGTCTTCAGGCGCGAATCCTCCTGACGTTCTTCCTGCTGGGTGCGGTCTACATCGTGCTGCTGGGCGTGCTGTTCGCCGCCGGCGCCGGCGTGGCCCTCATGGCGGTCGTCGCGATCGCGCTGTTCATCGGGCAGGTGTTCCTGTCGGACAAGATCGCGCTCGCGTCGCTGGGCGCCAAGGAGGTCTCCCCGCAGCAGGCCCCCGAGCTGCACGCGATGATCGAGCGCCTGTGCGTGCAGGCCGACCTGCCCAAGCCGCGCATCGTCGTGATCGACACGGCGATGCCCAACGCGTTCGCGATGGGCCGCAGCAAGAGCGCCGCGACCGTGGCCGCCACGACGGGGATCATGAACCTGCTGTCGCCGGCCGAGCTCGAGGGCGTCATGGCGCACGAGCTGTCGCACGTGGCCAACCGCGACGTGATGGTCATGACGCTGGCCTCCTTCGGCGCCGCGGTGGCCTCGATGATCCTGCAGTTCGGCTTCCTGTTCGGCGGCGGCCGCTCGAGCAACAGCAACGACAACGGGCCCAGCTGGGCCGTCGTCCTGCTCGTGTCGCTCGTCGTCTACGCGGTCTCGTTCCTGCTCATGCAGGCGCTGTCGCGCTACCGCGAGTTCGCCGCCGATCGCGGCGCCGCGGTGCTCACCGGCCGACCCAGCGCGCTGGCCTCGGCGCTGCTGAAGATCTCCGGCCAGATGCAGCGCATCCCGTCGCAGGATCTGCGCTCCGCCCAGGAGATGAACGCGTTCTTCATCATCCCGGCGGCGGCCAAGAACTCGATGGCCAACCTGTTCTCGACCCATCCGCCGGTCGAGCAGCGCATCGCCCGCCTGCAGCGCCTGGAGCAGCAGCTGCAGGGCACGTCGGGCTCGGGCGCGCTGGCCGCGTAGTCTCCCCGTCGTGGGGTTCCTCGACGCACTGCTGGGGCGGCGAAAGGCGGCGCCGCCCGCCGCCCGCGACCGGCTGTTCGCCATGTCGACCGCCTACGTCACCCTGGCGACCGGGCACGACGTGCGCTCGCGGGGCGTGGCGGCAATCGTCTTCCAGCCGCTGGCCACCGCCGACTTCAACCAGATCGTGCGTGACATGGAGGAGGTCGTGCGCTCCACCGGCGCGGAGACCGGGACGACGATCCAGACCAGCGACGACCGCTTCGGCTATCGCTGGATGATCGTTCACGACGACGAGGTGGAGGATCTCGTCGTCGCCATCAACGCCGTCAACGAGGCGATCGCGCTGGGCGGCTACGGCGACCGGGTCCTGGCCTCCGTGTTCGCCTTCGAGGACGGCCAGGGACGGCCGCTGTACTTCATCTACAACGTCAAGCGCGGCAGCTGGTACCCGTTCGCTCCCGCCCCGGGCGACCAGCAGCGCAACGTCGAGCGCGAGCTCCAGCTCAAGGCCCAGATCGACGGCGAGCTGCCGATCGAGCCCGAGCTGGAACGCTGGTTTCCGCTCTGGGGCGTGCCGATCTAGCGATACCCCCACCTGGACAGCCGCTTGAGCACGGCGTGGATGTACGACCGGCCGCCCGGCCACACGCCGGCATCGCCCGGAACCTGGGCCAGCCAGCCGTGCTTGAGCGCACTGTGCAGCTGGTGCCGGCATGAGGCGCCGGCCCCCAGGCGGTAGAGGTTCGCGCACAGCGCCGGGTACATGCCGCGCAGCGCGAAGCGCTGGTCCTTGTGGCGCGCGAGCCGCCGGATCGTCTTGCGCAGCGAGCGGTCCTGCTTGCGCATCTGCAGCGGGAAGTCCTTGGTCACGTCAACGAGCTGGAAGCGCTCGTAGCGGTAGACGACCACCGGCAGCGCCGAGCAGGCGTACGCGCAGAAGGCATAGGCGAAGCGGTCGTCGGCACTGACCAGCTCCTTGCCCGGCGCGCCGCCGAGCTGCTTGAGCACGTACCCCGGGTCGCCCCAGAACTGGACGAGGTGGCGGTACTGGCCGCTCGCCCCATCCCAGCCGTAGATGGCCGACACCGAGCAGCAGTGGGCCCCGCCGGTGTAGGTGTCGACGATCACCTCGACCTGGCCGTCGCCGTCGAGGTCGGTCAGCGTCAGCGACTTGACGCCGGCCGTCTGGCCGGCGAGGGCGCCGATCGGGATGGCGTTCTCGCACTCCTTGCAGCCCGCGGCCGGGTCGCCGCCGCCCTGCAGGGTCGCCGGGACGCCGTCGCGGGCGATGGTCAAATGCACGTCGGACGCCTCGTAGGGCGCCTTCATCGTGTAGGTCAGTGTCGCAGTGACGCCGCCGGAGCTGGCGGTCTCGGTCTGCGCGCCGGTGTCGGCCGCCAGCGCAGACGGCGCCGCGATCAGGCAGGCCAGCGCGGCACAGGCCGCGGTGATCAGACGCATCCGTGCCTTTCGGTCGGTCGACAGCGGTCAGTCGGGGAGCAGCCCGTCGCCGTTGAACTCCGCCTCGGCCTCGACGAGGGTGAGGTCCGGCGGGGGAACGATCACGTCCGAGCCGCGCAGCTCGGTCCCGCCAAGCGGTGTCCCACGGGAGCGGATGAACTCCAGCAGCGCGGTGAACGACCGGCTGTAGGCCGGCTCGTCGTCGGCCTCCACGGCAGCGACGACCCGGTTGTCGATCTCGTTGAGCTCGGCGTGGACCTCATCGGGAAGCTCGTACTGCCCCTCGGTCGAAATCCGGACGATCACGCCGAGCCTTCCTCGAGCTGCGACGGGTTCGACGAGTCGCCGCTGCCGAGCTCCGCCTTCATCTTGGCCAGCTCGTCATCGACCTGCGAGCTGTTGGTCAGCTCGGCCAGCTGGCGGTCGATGTCGTCCTGGCCGGAGCCCAGCTCGGTCAGGTCCTCGAACGTGCCGGCGGCCTCGAGCTCCTCGACGGCGCCCGCGCGGGCCTTCATGTCCTCGGTCTTGTCCAGCGCCCGCTGCATGGCCAGGCCGACATCGGCCATCTCCTCGCCCACGCCGGTCGCCGCCTCGGAGATCTGCACGCGCGCCTCGGCGGCCGAGTACTGCGCCTTGACGACCTCCTTCTTCGTGCGGAAGGACTCGATCTTCGTGCGCAGCTTCTGCTCGGACTCGACCAGCCGCTGCTGCTCGGCCTCGAGCTCGGTGACCTGGCCGTCGAGCGACTGGAGCTCGGTCTGGGCCAGGTTCTTGCGTTCCAGCGCGACGCGGGCCAGGTCCTCGTTGCCGGCCGAAAGCGCCTGGCGGGCCTGCGTGTCGAGCTTGACCACCGACTGCTGGAGCTTGCCGGCCTGCATCTGAAGGCGCTTCTTGGAGGTGACGACCTCGGCGATGCCCTTCTTGACGTTCTGGAGCAGCTCCAGCTGCTTCTGGTAGCTGTAGTCGAGCGTCTCGCCCGGATCCTCGGCCCGGTCGAGCAGCTTGCTGATCTTCGCCTTGATGATGGTGGTGAAGCGGCCACTGGTGCCGGCCATCACTCGCCTCCTGTCCGCGCGTCGGGGTGCTGAGTCGTCAGCCTACCGACGCGCGCGAGCGAAACGGAATCAGAAGCCGTCCGGGTGGCGCGCCTTGAAGCCCCGGGTGCTGCGCAGCACCGGACGCCACTGCGGCCCGCTGTTACCGGAGGGGTCGCCCGCGGCGCTGGTGTCCAGGCGCAGGCCGGCGATCACGACGAAGGCGTGCGACGGGTTGGTGTAGACGGTCACCCAGGTGCCGTGGCCCGCATCGCCCCACCGCATGAACGAGGAGGAGTCCAACGGCGTGCCGTCGAGCAGGCCGCCGCCCAGCAGCGCGTAGGAGACGGTGCCCGAGCAGTCGTAGCCGCTGTCCTTCACGCGGGCGTGGCCGCCGCCGTACTTGTACGGCTTGCCGACGATCTCGTTGGCGGCCCAGATGGCCTTCTTGATCTCGATCGGGGCATCGGCGGGCGGGTAGGCCTTGCCGTCGATGACGGTCGCGTCCGGCATGTCCGGCGTCTGGTTGGGATCGACGCCGAAGGTGGCGCCACCGCCGGTGTTCGTCGGCGGCGTCGCGGGATCGATCGTCGACGGGTCGGTCGTCGTGGTCGGCTCCGAGCCGGTCGTCGACGGGGCGGCCGCCGCGCCGGCCGTCATGGCCGACTTCTTGCCGGACTTCTTCGCCGCGGACGCCGGGAGCGCCACGACCATGCAGGCCATCAGCGAAGCAACGATCGACGTCACCAGGGCGAATGCCCGCACAGCTACCTCTTTCGTGGGCCTCCGGGGTTAGCTGACGGGCTGGCGCGGAAAGAGCCGGCGCCTCTCCTGACGGAGATTCGCCCCAACAACTCGGGTCCCCCGGTCTCCGGCTTGTGTGCCGGAGATTCGGCGTTGATCGCGGCACCGTAGCAGGTCGCACGGTTTGTTGCACCACGATTATGGGTACCGCGCGTACAGGCTCCGAGCGCGGTCTCGCTCGGTACCGTCATCGGCAGAGATGGGTCGAACCTTGAACCCACGCGGCATCCTTCTGCTGATGCTCCTCGCGCTGGCCGCCTCCGCGGTCGGCTGTGGCAAGGACAGCAGCAGCGGCGGCGAGCCGGCGGCGCCCGCCCCGGCCGTGGGAGACGCGGGCGGCGACGATGCCGCCGGCAGCGCGCTCGGCTTCCCCTCCTTCGCCACCAAGAACACGACCCGCGTGGCCGGGTCGGATCCGACCGCGGACGCGGCGGGCGTGGCCCAGGCGGTGTTCCCCGCCACCGGGCCCACCAGCCGCCCGCCCGCGGTGACCCTCGTGCAGGCGCGCGACTGGCGGGCGATCATCGCCGCGTCCGTGCTCGTCGCGCGGCCCGTGCGCGCCCCGCTGCTGCTGGCCGACGGCGACCGCCTGCCGCAGGCCAGCAAGGACGCGCTCAAGCGCCTGGCCCCCGCGGGCTCGGGCGTGCTCGGCGGCGCGCAGGTGGTGAAGATCGGCGACGTCCCCAACACCGGCAGCAAGACGACGACGATCAACGGCAAGGACCCGTTCGAGCTGGCCGCGGCGATCGATCGCGTCGCCACCACCGCGCGCGGCCGGCCGACGAAGGCGGTCATCGTCGTCGGCGCCGACGCGGCGACCTACGCGATGCCGGCCGCCGCCTACGCGGCCAAGTCCGGCACGCCGGTCCTGTTCACCGCACGCGACGAGCTACCGGCGGCGACCGCCGCGGCGATCAGGACGCACGGCCGCCCGCGCATCTACGTCGTCGGCCCCGAGTCGGCCGTGTCGGCCAAGGTCATCGACGAGCTCGGCAAGCTCGGCTCGACGACGCGCATCGGCGCGGACACGCCGCAGAAGTCGGCGGTCGCCTTCGCCCGCTACTCCGACGGCGGCTTCGGGTGGGGCGTGACCGACCCGGGCCACGGGCTGGTGTTCGCCAACCCGACCCAGCCCGGTGCCGCGGGCGCCGCCGCGCCCCTGTCGTCGTCGGGCTCCTACGGGCCGCTGCTGCTCGTCGGCGAGGACGGCGCGCTGCCCGATGAGGTCGTCCAGTACCTCCTGGACATCCAGCCCGGCTACAACGCCGATCCGGTCCGCGGTGTCTACAATCACGGCTGGCTGATCGGGGACGAGCGGCTGATCAGCTTGGACGCGCAGTCCCGGATCGACGCCCTCCTCGAGATCTCCCCGGTGAACGACAAGTCCTCGTGAGCGAATTCGAGCATCCAGACCGCGCCGCCCCGACCCACCAGGTCACCGTCGAGGACGTGCGCCAGCTGATGGGCGCCTCGACCCCCCACTTCGCGCTCCAGCTGCGCAACCGCATCGCCAACCTGATCGCGCCGCTGCCCGCCGACCACCCGGCCCGCATCGAGGGCGAGCGCGAGATCCAGCGCCTCGTGCGCCTCGGCTACTCCGGGGAGACGCGCGGCACCCACGCCCAGCCCGGACAGCGGACGCTGATGTCCAACTCCGAGGACGTCGTGCCGGGCGAGGAGCCGATCGCGCAGTAGCGCGGGCGCGGCGCGCGTGCGCATCGGCATCTTTCTCGGCTACTGGCCCTGGTTCGAGCCGGCCGAGCAGGTCGCGCTGGCCCGGCTGGCCGACGAGCGCGGGCTGGACTCGGTGTGGATCGCCGAGGCCTGGGGGCAGGACGCCGTCTCCGTGCTCGGGCTGCTGGCCGGCAAGACCTCGCGCATCGGACTGGCCTCCGGGCTGATGCAGATTCCCGCCCGCAAGCCGGCGGCGACAGCGATGGCCGCCGCCTCGCTGGACGTCATCAGCGACGGGCGCTTCCGCCTGGGGCTCGGCCTGAGCGGCCCGCAGGTGTCGGAGGGCTGGTACGGCGTGCCGTTCGGCGAGGGGCTGCGGCGCACGCGCGAGTACGTCGACGTCGTGCGCCGGGCGCTCGACCGCGAGCGCATCCAGGCGCCGATGGAGTCCGGCGGCACCGTGACGGGCCTGGGCAAGCCGCTGCGGCTGCTGACCAAGCCGGTCCAGAAGCACCTGCCGATCTACCTGGGCGCCACCGGGCCCAAGTCGATCGCGCTGACCGCGGAGATCGCCGACGGCTGGCTGCCGTTCGTCATCGAGAAGGCGATGCTGGGCGAGATCGACCCGCCGCGCGACCGGCCGTTCGACGTCGCCGCGGCCGTTCCCGTCGCCGTCGGCGACGACCTGGCCGCCGCCCGGGACGCGGTCCGTCCTTGGCTGGCGTTCTACTTCGGGGCGATGGGGGCACCGCAGAAGAACTTCTACGTGGAGCTGGCCGCCCGCCACGGGCACGGCGACGCCGCGCGCACGGTTCAGGCGCGCTGGCTGGAGCGGGACCTGCCGGGCGCGGCCGCGGCCGTCAGCGACGGGCTGGTCGACGCCGCCGCGCTGGCCTGCCGCCCCGATGACCTGTCCGCGCGCCTGGACGAGTACGCGCAGGCCGGGGCCACGACGCTGGTCGCGCTGCCCTGCGGCGACCGCCGCGCCGTGGTCGAGGCCCTCGCGGAGGTGCACGCGCGATGAGCGCCACCTGGGATCGCCTGAAGGGGCTGGCGCTGCGCATCGACGGCTACGCGCTGGAGGGCCAGGGGATCGAGCGCGGCGAGTTCGTGCGCAAGACGACCACCATCCGCCTGCGCGGCGCCGGCGAGGAGGGTCTGGGCGAGGACGTCGTCTACACGCCCTCCGACCACGAGGCCGCCCAGGCCGCCGGACCGGTGCTGCCGCTGGCCGGCGACTGGACGCTGGGGACGTTCTGCGCCCACCTGGAGGATCAGCCGCTGTTCCCCCAGCCGCCCGAGTACCCCGCCTCCTGGCAGTACCGCGTGTGGGCCTACGAGTCCGCCGCCCTCGACCTGGCCCTGCGCCAGGCCGACACGACCCTGCATGAGGCGCTCGGCCGCAAGCTGCGGCCGGTGACCTTCGTGCACTCGTTCCGCCTGCCCGAGCCCCCGACCTTCGCGGCGGTGCGCGAGCGGCTGGAGCGCTACCCGACGCTGCGCTTCAAGCTGGACGCCCAGTCGTCCTGGGACGACGAGCTGTTCGCCCAGCTGGCCGCCAGCGGCGCCATCGACTCGATCGACCTCAAGGGCCAGTACGTCAACACGCCGGTCGACCAGCCGGCCGACCCGGAGCTGTACCGCCGGGTCGTCGAGCTGCTGCCCGACGCCTGGATCGAGGACCCCAAGCTCACGCCCCAGACCGAGCCGGTGCTGGCCGGCGCGCACGATCGCATCACCTGGGACGCCATCATCCACTCGGTCGCCGACGTCGACGCGCTGCCCTTCCCCCCGCGCATGGTCAACGTCAAGCCGTCGCGGTCCGGGCCGCTGCCCGTGCTGTTTCAGCTCTACGACACGTGCGCGGCGCGCGGCATCGGCGCCTACGGCGGCGGCCAGACCGAGCTGTCGGTCGGTCGCGGCCACATCCAGCTGCTGGCGGCCATCTTCCATCCCGACACGCCCAACGACGTCGCGCCGATGGGCTACAACGAGCCCGTGCTGGCCGACGGGCTGCCCGCCTCGCCCCTGGTCTGCCGCCCCGACCGGGGCTTCCGCCTGGCCGGCTTCGGGTAGTCGTTTCTCAGCCCGGTTTTTCCGCGACGAGGAGGAGCACCATGCGTATTCCGCGCAGCAGGGGAGCGGTCAGCGGCCTGCTCCTGATGATCCTGGGCGCGTGGGGCGGCTTCGTGCCGTTCATCGGCCCGTACTTCGGCCTCGTGATCGGTCCGGACGACAGCTGGAACTGGTCCAACGATCGCTTCTGGCTGTCGGTCCTGCCCGCCATCGTGGCCTTCGTCGGCGGGATGATCCTGCTGCGCTCGGCGCATCGCGGCGGAGCGGGCCTGGGCGCCTGGCTGGGCATCGCCGCCGGCGCGTGGTTCGCGCTGGGGCCGCTGGTCTCGCGCCTGTGGACGGCCGACGGCGCCTCGGCGCTGGGCCAGCCCGCCGGCGGCACCGGCCGCCAGGTGCTCGAGCTGCTGGTCATGTACGGCGGGCTCGGCGTGCTGATCGTCGCCGTCTCCGCCTTCGCGATGGGTCGCCTGGCCGTGCGCTCGGTCGGTGACGTCGAGTTGGCCCAGGCCTCCGAGGCCGAGGCGGATCGCGCGGCCGAACGCGAGTCCGTGCCCGAGGACGACGATCGCTTCCGCCGCGAGCCGGCCACCAGCACGACGCCCGACGCCGAGCACGACGGCGAGGGGACCCCTCAGCCGACGACCGGCGGCGGGCCGCTGGATCGCCTGCGTCGCCGCTGACGGCCCCGGTCACGCCCGGCCTCTAGGGTCCCGGGCGTGACCGATTCGCCGACCCATGGCGACTGGAGCTTCTGCCACGTCGACCGCGTCCGCTTCGCGGACCTCGACGCGATGCGCCACCTCAACAACGTCGCGTTCCTGACCTTCTTCGAGTCGGCGCGCATCGCCTACGTGACCGCGCTGCTGACCGACTACCACCCCGAGCAGCGCGACGCCTTCGGCCTGATCGTCGCCGAGCTGCACATCAACTACCGCGCACCCGCCTTCTACGACGAGGAGATCCGGACCTGGCTGCGGCCGGCCGACATCGCGCGATCCGCCTTCCGCGCCGAGTTCGAGATGCGCTCGGGCCGCGACGACCGCCTGCTGGCCGAGGGCTACGCCGCGCTCGTCGGCTTCGACTACGGGATCGGCAAGTCGATGCCGCTGCCCGACGAGCTCAAGCGCGCCCTGGCCGAGAGCGCCACGCCCGCGCAGGCGGACGTCGCGCGCGCGGCCGACCCGCGGGCGATCTAGCGTCCGGCCTGGCCGTCGCGGTGGCCCAGCAGCAGCGCCGCCGGCGCGTACAGGACGCACAGGACGATGGCCAGCAGGAACAGCGGCTCGCAGCGCAACTCGACGGCGGCGGCACCCAGGAGGATCGGGCAGGCGCCCGCCGCCGCGAGCAGGGCGATGGTGAAGGAGCGGTCCATGTCCCGGTGATCGACCGCGGCGGCCGACGCTTTCAGCGCGCGACCAGGCGCGTGGCGGTCGCCTTCCAGCTGGCGACCACGGCGACGCCCGGCGCGAGGCCGAGGTCGCGCACCGCGTCGGCGGTCACCTCGGCCACCAGCGGCTGACCCGCCGCGATCGCGACGCGCACGCGGCCGCCGACGTCGGTGATCGTCGCGACCCGGCCGGAAACCCGGTTGCGAGCCGACCCGCTCACCGTCCTGGCCGGCTCCTCGAGCACGATCTCCCACGGGAACACGCTGGCCGCGACGGGCCCCTCCGCCGGCGTCGATGCTGACGATCTCCCCGCCCCCGTCCAGCGCGACGTGGGTGGCGCCCGCCGGCTGCCGGCGCTGGCCACGCCGGTCAGCACCACCGCACCCGGCGAAGTCGGCGACGAAGGCCGAGGCCGGCGCGGCGGCCAGCTCGCGCAGGCCGTGCCCTGCTGGACGATCGCGACCGCCGTCGAGCACGGCGACGCGGTCGGCCGAGCAGGGCGGCCTCGTGCGAAGTCGTGGGTGACGACGATGCGCGGCGCCCGGCGTCGGCAGGACGCCGGCGAGCTCCCGGCCCGCGGCGGCCCGCGTGCGCGCGTCGAGCGCCGACAGCGGCTCGTCGAGCAGCAGCACGCCGCGGCGCCGGGCGAGCGCGCGGGCGAGCGCGACCCGCTGGCGCTCGCCGCCGCGACAGCGTCGCCGGCCGCGCGTCGGCGTGCGCGGCCAGGCCGAAGCGCTCCAGCAGCGCGACGGCCTGGGCGCGCCGCTGGCGGCGGGCGACGTCGGCGCATGCCGTAGGCGACGTTCCGCCAGGCGCTGAGATGCGTCGAAACAGGGCGTAGTCCTGGAAGACGAAGCCGCAGCCGCGCCGCTCGGGCGCCACGTCGATGCCGCGCGCGGTGTCCAGCCACGGCTCGGCGCCGAGCGCACGCGGCCGTGGTCGGGGCGCAGCAGGCCGGCGATCACGCGCAGCAGCGCTGCGACTTGCCCGCGCCGGAGGGGCCGGCCAGCGCGAGCGCACTCCCGCGCCACCGGCGCGCAGGTGCACGTCGAGCCGAAGCGCGCCCAGCGCGGTGCGCGACCTCAGCGTCCAGCATGCCCGAGCGCCTCCGGCGCCGCGCGACGAGCTTCACCGCGAGCAGGACGAACGCGAGACGCACGACGAGCACCGCCGACAGCGCCAGCGCGCCCGTGGAAGTCGCGTGCGCGAATCGGTCGTAGATGGCCAGCGGGACGGTCTGCGTGACGCCGTCGAACGAGCCGGCGAACATCAGCGTCGCGCCGAACTCGCCCAGCGCGCGGCCCCAGGCCAGCGCCGCGCCGGCCGACGCAGCCCGGAGCGCGCGGTCGGGATCGACGACGCGCACGAACGTCCGCGCCCTCCGCCGGCGCCGAGCGTGCGCGACGCCTGCATCGACAGTCGGGCGTCGACCGCGCGCGAAGGCGCGACTCGCGCCTGGCGGACGTAGAACGGCGCCGCGACGAACATCGAGCGCGACGATCACGCCGGCCGTCTCCAGCGACGAGCTGGATGCCGGCGTCGTCCAGCAGCGGCCCGAGGATGCCGTGCGGGCCCGAGCGCCGCCAGCAGGGCGATGCCCGGCGGCGGCCGGCGGCAGCACGAGCGGCAGCTCGATCGAGCGTCGACCACGGCCGAGCGGCCGCGGAAAGCGCCGCGTGGCCAGGACGTAGGCGGCCGGCGTTCCGACGACGAGGATGATGGCCAGCGCCGCCACCGTCGTCCGCGCGCTCAGCCACAGCGCCTCGCGCGGCGACCGGGTCGTCGAGGCTGCGCAGCAGCTCGCCCGGGGCTGGTGTCGGCGAAGATCGCGACCACCGGCAGCACGAGGAACGCGAGCGCCACCGCCAGCGCCGCGAAGAGCACGGCCGGCGAACCGCCGCGCGATGCGCTCACGTCGGCGCGGCCGAAGCCCGCCGCCGACAGCGCCTGCCGCCGGCCCGGCGCTCGACGCCGTCGATGAAGCGCCGGGCGGCCTGCGGGTGAGCGGGCGCCGGTCGACGACGGCGACCGCCGTAGGCGGCCGGGGCTTGCAGATCGGCGGGCAGGTCGATCGCCTTCAGCGCGCCGTTGGTCGCGGCCACGTCGGTGGCGTAGACGAAGCCGGCGTCGACGGCGCCCTGCGTCGAGCTTGCCGACGATGCCCTTGACGTCGGGCTCGCTGCTGCGCACGTTGGCGAGGATCGCCTTCGACGCTCGGCGGCGCGAGCCGTCCGAGCACGTCGCGCGTGTAGGCCCCGACCGGGACGGCCTCGGAGCCGATGGCGATGCGTCACGCCCGGACTGGCGCGAGGTCGTCGAGGCTGCGGATGTCGCTGCCGAGTCGGCCGGGACGGCGAGGACGAGCCGGTTGGCCGCGAACTCCGCGGGGCCGCCGACCAGCCCCTCCTGGTGCAGCTGGGCCGGCAGGTCGGTGTTGGCCGAGGCGAAGACGTCGGGCGTGACGCCCTGGCGGATCTGGGCGGCGAGCTCGTCGGATCCGGCGAACGAGAAGCGGACCTGCCCGCCGTCGAACTGCGGGCCGTACTGCTCGAAGGCCTCGGTCAGCGAGGCGGCGGCCAAGACGATCAGCGGCCCGCTCGCGTCGGCGGCGGCCGCGGTGGCGGCGGGGCTCGCCGCGGTCGTCGCGCTGTCGTCGCCGCCGCAGCCGGACAACACGGCCAGCATTGCGGCGAGCAACAGGGGCACGAGGCGTCCCATGGCTCACGATCCTAGGCATTGCCTAGGTATCTGTGCAACCAGTGCGCCGGCAGCACCGACGCCGCAGCCGGGACCGGCGGCGCGAGCGGGCCCGTGCCTCGGGAGCCCGGCCGGCCGGCGCAGCGGACGGGCGGGTGTCAGTAGTTGCCGCTGATGTAGTCCCACGCGCGGCGCAGCCGCTGCGTGAAGCCGCGCCGCTCGAGATCGTCCGGCGTGGCCTCCATCGCCGCGGCGCTGGCCGTCGGCTCGATGCAGTTCGGCGGCGTCGACGTTCAGCTGCACGCCGCGCTCGAACAGCTCCTCGATCTGCTCGGCGTCGGCGAAGCGCAGGCCGCCCGGCAGGCGGCTGGCGTCGACGATCAACCCGTCGAAGATGTCCACGTCGGGATCGGCGAGCACGTGATCGACCACGCCCACATGCTCACCGGAGCGGTCGTAGACGTCGGCGCCCTTGCTGAGCACGAGATAGGAGATCGGCGCTCCGAGGTCGGGCATCGCGTCTGAGGATACGCGACATCGGCGTTCCGTAGTCCCCACGGATCGCCCCTGCGGAGGGCCGCGGATGGCAGGCGGCCCGTGCCCGATCGATGCTTGTCGGCACCGACCGAGGGAGTCACCAATGAGCACCAACATCCAGCCCCATCACGACCGGCCCGAGGGGGACGCGCAGTCGCTGCTGTTCTGGCTGGGCATCGCGATGCTCGTCGTGACCGGCCTGATCATCCTCGGCGTCACCACGCTGGGAACCGCGGGCACGCTGGTGGTCGCCTACGGCGGACTGGTCATCGCCGTGATCGTCGTGGTCGCCTACATCATGCGCTTCATCGGCCCCGAGGACCACTAGGTTCCATGGCCGGATGGCCTTCGCCGCAGACCCCGGCACCCACGCCTACTACGAGCGCCGCGCCACCGAGTACGACGACTGGTGGCGCGGAAGCGGTCTGTTCGCCCAGCGCGACCGGCCCGGCTGGGACGCAGAGGTCGAGCGGGTCGTGCGGCTCCTGCGCGAGCTGCCCCCGGCACGCACCCTCGACGTTGCCTGCGGCACCGGCTTCCTGACCCGCCACCTGCGGGGCCCGCTGGTCGTCGGCGTCGACCAGAGCGCGGCGATGACGGCCATCGCACAGGCGCGGCTGGGCGATGGTGGGCTGGCCCTCGTCGCCGACGCGCTGGCGCTGCCGTTCGCCGACGGCGCCTTCGACCGCGTCGTCACCGGCCACTTCTACGGGCACCTGGACGCGGCCGAGCGCGGCGCGTTCCTGGCCGAGGCGCACCGCGTCGGGCGCGAGCTGATCGTCGTCGACAGCGCCCTGCGCGACGGCGTGGCGCCGGAGGCGTGGCAGGAGCGCGTGCTCAACGACGGCTCGCGCCACCATGTGTTCAAGCGCGACCTGACCGCCGCGCAGCTGGCCGGCGAGATCGGCGGCGCGCCCCTGCTGGACGGCACGTGGTTTGTGGCCGCGCGCGCCGCCTACCCGCCGGCCAGCACCACGTCGTAGCCCTCGGCGCGCAGCACCTCGACGACCGCGTCGCGGTGGTCGCCCTGCAGCTCGATGACGCCGCCCTTGGCCGACCCGCCCACGCCGCAGCGCTTCTTGAGGCGGCCGGCCAGCGCCTTGAGGCCCGCCTCGTCCAGCGGCACATCGGAGACCGTGGTGACGGCCTTGCCGCGGCGGCCGGCCACCTCGCGGCGCACCTTCACGCGGCCGCCGGCGGCCGGGGCGGCGTCACGCGACGGGCGGTCGCGCCCGCGGCGGCGGTCGCCGCCATCGCTGGACCAGACCAGATCGGCGTTGCGGGGCATGCCCCTCACTCTGCCAGCTGAGCCAGCGATCCGGCGCGCGGCAGGTGGACCCAGCCCTCCTCCTCGGGCGCCGCCGCGAGGTCGATGCCAGAACCCTCATGCCGCCACGACGCTCCGATGACCTCCTCCGGGTAGGCTATTGATTGACTCGCCAGTCAACGAAACCGAATCTGGGAGAAGAGGGTGGACGAACGGGTGGCAGTCGTCGGCTCGGGCGCGATCGCGTGCGGGCTGGCGGCGACGGCATCGGCAAACGGACAGGTCGTGCTGTGGGCTCGCTCCGACAGCTCGGCGCAGCGGGCGCGCAAGACGGTCGACAAGGTGTGCTCCAAGCTGGACGAGGGCGTCGACGCCGGCCGCGTAGCCGTCGCCACCGACCTGGACGCGGTGGCGGAGGCGAGCATCGTGGTGGAGGCCGTGGTCGAGGACCACGACGCCAAGGCCGCGGTGCTCAAGGACGTCGCCGCGCGCGTCAACGGGCACACGATCATCGCCACCACCACGTCGTCGCTGTCGGTCGAGGAGCTGGCCGCCGAGACGGGCCAGCCCGAGCGCTTCGTCGGCCTGCACGTGTTCAACCCGGTGCCGAAGATGAAGCTCGTCGAGCTCGTCTTCCCGGCCGCGGCCACGCCGCAGACGCGCGAGCGCGCCCGCGCGCTGTGCGAGGCGCTGGGCAAGGAGGCCGTCGAGGTGCCCGACATCGCGGGCTTCGTGGTCAACCGGCTGCTGTTCCCCTTCCTGTTCTCGGCCGTGCGGCTGATGGAGGAGACCGGGCTGGAGCCCGCCGCGATCGACACCTGCATGCGCCTGGGCGCCGGCCACCCGATGGGCCCGCTGGCGCTGCTGGACTACGTCGGTCTCGACGTCGCCAAGGCGATCGGCGAGTCGATCGACACGCCGATCCCGGCCTCGATCGACCGCCTCATCGCCGAGGGCGCGCTGGGCAAGAAGTCCGGGCGCGGCCTGTACGACTACAGCGAGGCTTAGCCGAGCCGCTCGCGCAGGAACGCGACGATCCGGGGGAAGCTGTCGGCCTGCGCGGCCGCCAGCCCCTCGGGCGTCCCGCCGAACGCGATGCCCGCCGTCCAGCTCGCCGTGCTCGGCAGCACCGGATGGCGCAGGAAGTGGCCGCAGTCGCGGTAGCGCAGCAGCGCGTCGCCGGAACGCTCGCCGCGGCGGGCGCGAATCGCCTCCGCCATCGTCGCCGACGGCCACAGCTCGTCGGCCTCGCCGACCACGAGCAGCAGCGGGGCCGCCACGCGCTCGGCCGGCAGCTGCGCCGCGGCCGGCGCGTGGGCGACCGGGAACGAGCTGGCCAGGTGCAGCAGCGTCGGGCGATGGCGCTGGCGGTCGCGGCCCTCCAGCAGCGCGTTGCGCAGCAGCTCGTGCATGGTCGCCTCGGGATCCATCGGCGCGAACGGCAGCGGCAGGCCGGCCAGCGTCCAGGCCGGGGTGTCGGGGATCGCGCCCTCGTCGCCCAGCGCCTGCCAGGCCACCGACGAGGGCGACACGAGCACCAGCGCGTCGACGACGTCCATGGCGTCGACCAGCGCCGCCGCGGCCAGCGTCCCCTCCGCCCCGCGCGACTGGGCCAGCACGCCGACCCGCCCCACCTCGGGGCGCGCCGCCAGCCAGGCGGCGGCGTCGCCGATGCGCTCGAGCGGGATCTCGGCGATGCGCTCGGGGTGGTCGGGGTCGTCGGTCAGCCCGATGGCCAGCGTGACGAACCCGTGGCTGGCCAGCAGCGACGCCGTCGAGGCGACCGATTCGATCCCGCCCGTGCCCGGCACGACGAGCACCCCGGGCGCCCGCTCGCCACCCGGCGGGATGAACAGGAGTCCGCCCCAGCGCACGTCGCCGACCTGCGTGCGCGTCAGATCGGTGGCCGCCAGCCGGCGCACGAGCGTCGCGCCGACCGTCTGGTCGGCCACCGCGGCCGACAGCGTGACCGCCATCGCCTCGCGCGGCGGGGCGAACACGTCCAGCGGCCCGTCGTCGGCGGGCACCATCGCCTCGATCATCTCCTCGGGACGCTCGATCTCCCCGCCAGCGCCGACCGCGCGCTGGATCTGGGCGCTCCACAGGCGCCCGAACGCATCGAGGGTCTGGGCGGTCAGCCGCACCGGCGTGCCGGGCGCGGCGCCGGTGATGGTGACCGACAGCGGCGCATCGGCCAGCGCCCGTGCCGGCGTTGCGGTGAGCCCAAGCGGCGCCCGTGTGCGCGGGCGGCGCGGGCGCCAGTTCCGCCGGCTCGCCATAGGGACCGGGTCCGGCGACACCGTCCCCGCCCGCCTCCTCGAGCTTGGCCACGAACCAGTCGGGGAACCGCGCCGAGAAGATCGCGGCCAGCCCCAGCGCGGTGAAGGGGATCACCCAGTAGCCGACGATCGACAGCGTGTCCCCGCCCTCGTGGATGGTCGCGTCGCCCTCGACCGCCGGCGGCACGATCGAGGACACGGTCATGATCGCGAAGGCCACGACCCACACCCAGGTGATGATCGTGTTGATGTAGCGGAAGCCCGGCTGGGCCGCCTCCTCGGGGGTCACCGACTCCAGCGCGTACTGCATCGTGAACGGCTTGTGCACCAGCACCGACCCCAGGGCGATCCCCAGCAGCGCGGCGTTGGTCAGCGGCTGGATCCAGCGCTCGAGGAAGTGGTCGTTGGTGGCGAACGTGATGATCACCAGCACGGCGAAGGCGATCGCGCCGCCGACCTCCAGCACCTTCGGCCTGCCGCGCAGCAGCGACTGGGCGGTGACGACGAGGCTGAGCAGGAAGGCGATCAGCACCGCGGTGCGAAACGAGACGCTCCCGATCAGGATCCAGTAGACGATCCAGGGCGCGAAGCCGGCGAAGACGTTCATTGCCCGGGCAACCTACTTGCCGGTCAAGCCCGGCGCTCAGCGGATGTCGCGCAGCCGATCCGACAGCACCGCAAGCGCGCCGAGCGTGAGCGTCAGCCCGGCCAGCAGCACGACCGCCAGGCCCGGCCCGTAGTCGAGCTCGTCGGGCCCGGCGACCGCGGTGAGCACGGCGAACGCGCCGTTGACCGTCCACTCCCCCACGTCGCTGAAGGCGGCGACGATCGGCTCGAGGATCAGCAGGAAGGCCAGCGTTCCGACCACCGCGGCGACCTGGTTGCGCACGATCGCGCCGATGCCGACGCCGAGCGCGGCTCCGAAGGCGAATGCGGCCAGCGTGCGGGCGGTGACGTCGACCAGGTCGCCGACGCTGAGCGCCAGGCCCTGGTCGGTGGCCATGATCGGCAGGCCGATGATGAGCGCGCAGGCCTGGATCAGCAGGCCGCCGATCGCGCCCGCCGCCGCGTAGGCGATCAGCTTGGCCACCGCGGCCCGCAGGCGCCCCGGCGCGATCAGGAACACGGAGGTGATCGTGCCGTGGCGGTGCTCGCCGGTGGCGCCGACGACGCCGAACAGGATCGGCACCACCGGGATCGGCCACGGCACCGCGACCGCGTCGGTCTGGTCGGAGGCCGAGATCGGCTGGCCCAGCAGCGTCTGGGCCAGCACCGACAGGGCCAGCAGCACGAGCGTCAGCAGCCCGAAGCCGATCGCCGTGCGCGTGGTGCGCAGCTTGATCAGCTCGCCGCGCAGCAGACCGATCATCCTGCCGCCTCCTCGGAGGTCAGCGCCAGGAACACGTCCTCCAGCGACTGGCGCTCCTCGAAGAGCGCGTGCAGCGGCACGCCGCAGCGCAGCGCGACCTCGCCGACGATCGGCGCGCCCAGCCCGCGCACGCGCAGCTCGCCCTCGCCGCGTTCGACGCGTGCGCCGGAGGCCTCCAGCGCCTGGGCGAGCTCCTCGACCACCGCGGCGCGTACGACGACGGCCTGCGCCTGGCCACCGGTGAGTCGCTCGACCGGCCCCTGGTCGACGAGGCGGCCGCGGGCGATCACCACGACGTCGTCGGCGGTCTGGGCGATCTCCGACAGCACGTGGCTGGACAGCAGGACGGTGCGGCCCTCGGCGGCCAGACCGCGCAGCAGGTCGCGCAGCCAGCGGATGCCCTGCGGATCCAGCCCGTTGGCCGGCTCGTCGAGGATCAGGATGCGCGGGTCGCCCAGCAGCGCAGCGGCCAGGTGCAGGCGCTGGCGCATGCCCAGCGAGTAGCCGCCCACGCGGCGGCGCCCGGCCTTGCCGCCCAGGTCGACCTGCGACAGGACCGCGTCGGCGCGTGCGGCGGGCAGCCCCGCCATCGCGCACAACGAGCGCAGATGGTCTCGGCCGCTGCGGCCGGGGTGGAACCCGGCCCGCTCCAGCGAGGCGCCGACACTGCGCACGGGGTCGGCCAGGTCGCGGTAGGGGCGCCCCTCGATCAGCGCGCCGCCGCGCGTCGGGCGCGCGAGGCCGAGCAGCACGCGCAAGGTCGTCGTCTTGCCCGCCCCGTTGGGCCCCAGGAAGCCGGTCACCGTGCCCGGGCGCACGGCGAAGGACAGGTCGCTGACGGCGGTCACGCCGCCGAATCGCTTGGTCAGACCGTGGACCTCGATCGCCGCGCTCATGCCCTCGGGACGCTACCGCCCCGCCGACCCCGGGGAGGCGCTCGGTGGCCGGCCCCCGAGCGGGATGGGGACCGGCCACCGGCCCATGCGACGAGTCCACCCCTGAGCCCGCCGCGATGTGCCTCTGCACCGAGCCCCAACGCGGCGCGGCGGCAGAACCTGCGCGAACGCGACGCGCTTGCCCGCCACGCGCTAGGTGGCGGCAGGGCCGCGCTCGCGGATGCGCACCGCCTCGATGCGGTTCTCGCGCACCGATTCGACGCGGATCGAGTAGCCGTTGGCCTTGACCGTGTCACCGCGGCGCGGCAGGCGCCCCAGCTCCGCGAACACGAAGCCGCCGACCGAGTTGTAGGCGTCGGTGTCGACGGGCAGATGCAGCCCGTAGTCCTCCAGGTCGGAGACGGCCACGTGGCCGCGCACGAACCAGTCGCCGTTGGCCAGCCGGCGCACCTCGCCGCCGGCCGGGTCGGTCTCGTCGGAGATCTCGCCCACGACCTCCTCGACGATGTCCTCCACCGTCACGATGCCGGCGACCCGGCCGTACTCGTCGACCACGACCGCCATCGACGAGCGCTCGCGCTGCAGGTCGGCCAGCAGGTCGTCCAGCGGCTTGGTCTCGGGCACGATCGGCGCCGGGCGCACGATCGGCTCGATCGACGCCTGCGGGCCGTCGGACATCAGCACGCGGGCGAGGTCGTTGGAGTGGGCCAGGCCACGCACACGGTCGCGGTTGTCGTCCTCGGTGACCACCAGGCGCGTGTGGCCGGAGGAGATGCAGCGCCGCAGCGCGGTCTCGACGTCCTCGGACAGGTCGACGGTGACGACCGCCGGGATCGGCGTCATCACCTGGCGGGCCTCCTGCTCGTGCAGGTGGAAGACGCCCTCGAGCATCCCCGCCTCGCCCACGTCGAGGTGTCCGCCGGCGCGCGACTGGGCGATCAGCACACGCAGCTCGCCCGGGCTGCCACCCGCCTCGAACTCGGTGTCGGGGTTGATGCGCATCCCGCGCAGGATCCCGTTGGAGGCGCCGTTCAGCGCCGTGATGAACGGCCGCATCGCCATCTCGAACCAGTTCAGCGGCCGCGCGATCCGCATGGCCACGGCCTCCGCGTTGACGATCGCGTAGATCTTCGGCACCTGCTCGCCGACGGTGATGTGCACCGCGGTGACGATCACGTAGGCGATGGCGATCGAGATGATCAGCGCCACCTCGTGCGACAGGCTGCCGAAGACCGGCTCGATCAGCTGGGCGATCGCCGGCTCGCCCAGGAAGCCGATGCCCAGCGAGGCGAGCGTGATGCCGAACTGGCAGGCCGACAGGTACTGGTTGAGGTCCTCGTGCTGGCGCAGCGCCAGCCCGGCTGCGCCCCGGCCGCTGTCGCGCAGCTCCTCGAGACGATGCGGTCGCGCACGAACGAGGGCGAACTCGGCGGCGACGAAGAAGCCGTTCACCAGCACGAGCAGGATGACGGCGATGAGATAGATCGCCGTCATCTGGAAGCCGCGCGAGCGGCGCGACTACTTCGGGAAGGGTCGTCGTTCATCGAAGGGCGATCCGCTGGCGAGAGTAGCAAGCGGTCTGACGCGATCAGCAGGATCTGGACGAAGCGCTGCGCCGGCAGGTGGTCGTGCACGTCGGTGGTGCCGGAGCACGTCGCGATCGACGAGCTCCGGCCGCCAGGTGCTCCTAGCGGCGCAGCGTGATGCGCCGCGCGGCGTTGACCGGTCGGCCGGCGGTCGGCCGGAAGCGGACGTGCGCGGCCACCCGCAGGCGGCGATGGGCTCCGTGCAGCAGCCGCCTCCCCGCCCTGGTCGCGTGGATGTGCACCCGCGCCGGGCCGGCGGGCATGCGCCGGGCCCCCTTTGCGACCAGGACGCGATGACCGTGGGCGTGCGCGTACCAGCGGATCGTCACCCGCCCGGTGGTCGGAGCGTCGAGCAGGACCCGAACGCCGTGGCGCCGCAGCGTGCCCATGCGCGGAGGCGTCGCGCGCAGCAGCTTGCGCACGGCGGCGGCGATCTGCTCGTGCGACGGCGGGGCCGTCTCGGCGGGCGCCGGGCTGGCCGCTGGGGCCGGCGCGTCACCGGGGGCCGGCGGCGCCGCGGCACCGCTCGGCGCGCTCGATCCGCCCGGCTGGTCCTGGCCGGGGCCGGCGCCCGGCAGGCCGCCCCCACCGCCTCCGCCTCCGCCGCCACCGGCGACCGGGAGGCCGCTGCCGCCGCCGGTCGGGGGGCCGGCCACGGTGAAGCGCCACGTGTCCGTCGACGTGTGGCTGCCGTCGTCGGCGGTGACCTGGAAGACATGCGCGCCGGGCGGCGTGTCTGGGTAGTCGACGCTGTCCGCGCACGGCTCGGGGGCGGCGTGCGCCGAGTCCGACAGCGAGCACGTCAGCGTGACCCCCGGCTCGGCCTGGAGGCCGAACGCGGGCGCCGTGTCCGACGCGCTGACCGCGGGCCCGGAGACGATCTTCACGCGGGCGTTGGCCGCGACGCCCACGAGCACCCGAAACGGCAGCGACCAGCCGCCGCCCGTGGCCTTGATGGCGAACGCGTCCGCGCCGGCGTAGTTCTGCTCGGGGACGTAGGTCAGCTGCCCGGCGGCGTCGAAGCTCGCCGTCCCGTGGGCGGGGGCGCTGGTGACGGCCACCGACACCGGCGATCCGTCGAACGCCTGGCAGAACGGGCGGTCGGCGCTGAGCGTCTGGTTGCGGGTCACGTTCAGCGCCTGCCCGCAGACCAGCGAGGGGCTGGCCGGTGCGTGCGCGGCGTCCACCACGGTGACGTTGCCCGTGACGGCGGCGCTGGAGGCCGTCCCGTCGCTGGCCTGGATCCGGAAGCTGTCCACGCCGGTGAAGCCGGCGTCGGCGACGTAGCGCACCTGGGTCCCGTCCGTGCCGAGGCCCGTGAGCGTGCCGTGCGCCGGCGGCTGGACGAGCGCGGTCGTCAGCGGGTCGCCGTCGGCGTCGCTGCAGCCGACGGTGATGCCGGTCGCGCTGCCGGAGACGGCCGTCGCGCCTCCGACCGCGCACGTCGGCGCCGTGTTGGAGGACGGGTCGGTCAGGTGGATGGTCATCGTCTGCACCGGCGACGCCCCCCGGCCGTCGTCGGCGCGGTAGGTGAAGCTGTCGTCGCCGTCGTAGCCGGCCGCCGGCGTGTAGGCCACGGTCGCCTGCGTCGAGGCCACCGCCGGCATCAGGCTGTCGGCGATCGCGGCGAACGGCTGCGCGGCCACCGGCGACAGCGTGCCGTGCGCAGGGCCGCTGACGATCGTGATCGCTCCCTGGTCGAGATCCCCGTCCCGGCACGAGAGGACGACCGTGATCGGGGCTCCGGTGTTGCGCGCGCTGGTGACGGGCGGGCCCATGCACTGCGGCGCCTGGTTGGCGCCCGGGGCGACCGCGAGGGTCGCGGTGATCGGCGCGGAGTCGCCGATCGCGTTGCGCAGGTGGTAGACGAGCTGGTCGGTCCCGCTGAATCCGTCGTCGGGGACGTACAGGAGCGCCGCTCCGCCGCCGGTCAGCGATCCGTGCGCCGGCGCGGTGTCGACGACGACGGTCGGCGCCGTCCCGCCCATCTCCGTGCACGCGACCCCGGTGCCCAGCGGGAGCAGCTGCGGGGCGCCCGCCCGCACCGGATAGGTCCCGCCGGAGCAGCCGGACGGCGCGGCCGGCGGCTTGACCACGACGTCGACCTCGACGGTGCCCGCGGAGCTGTCGGTCCCGTCGCTGGCGCGGACGCTGAAGTGGTCGCTGCCCGTGTAGCCGTCGGCCGGCCGGTAGACGATCCGACCGGCGCTGGTCGCCGGCGACGTCGTCCCGTGCGTCGGGGCGCTGTCGACCGTGTAGCGCAGGTCCGTCGACGGCGTGTCGGCGTCGGAGCAGACGACGTTCGCCGTCCCGGTCGCGCCCACGTACGTCGTCAGGATCAGCGTCCCTCCGCAGGTCGGCGCGGTGGCGTACGCGGGCGCCGCGACGATCGCGGCGAATCCGAGCAGGGACGTGAGCGCGGCAAGCGCCGCCTTGGCGAGCATGGGGCGTGTCAACTCCGGCAGTCAGGGGGACCGAGCGGGCGCCACTCTACGATCGCCGAGCGCTCAGCCTGGTGAGCTTTCTGCCCCAGCGCACCGGATTGCGGGCCCGTGCACGCCCGCCGGTCCGCCGGCGGACCGCCAGGCTGCTCGCGGAGCGCTCACCCCAGGGCCGACAGCCGCGCGCCGGACAGGCGCACCTGCGCCACCGGGCCGCGCGCGTCCTGCCAGGCGATCAGCACCCGCCGACCCGACCGTGCGATCGCCGGCTGCCACTGGTTGGCGGTCGAGCGCGACACCGTCCACACCCGCCCGCCGGCCGACAGCCGGATCGCCCCGACGCCGCGGGCGTGATCCTGGAAGGCGACCAGCGGCGCGCCGGCGCGCGTCAGCGCCAGCGCAGGGTTGACGCTGATGACCGGTGCGGCGCCATGGCCGTCGACGATGCGGCTGTGCCGCCCCAGCCGGGCCAGCGCGACGTCGTACAGCGGCGCAGGGGCGAGGTCGGGCGCCTTGACGTAATCCGTCCAGGCCACCTGCGCACCGTGACGTCCGACCGCCACGCTGGGGGCGTCGTCGAGCGCCTCGCGGTCGACCGGGTCGTCGCTGACCGCCCGCAGCGCCCGGAAGCGCGCGCCGCCATCGCGGGAGCTGCGTCCCACGATGCGCCAGTCGTAGGAGCGGAAGTCCGCCCAGGCGACCGTCACGTCGCGGCCGCGCGCCCCGACCGACACCGCCCAGTCGTTGTCGAGCTGGCGCGCGTCGGCGGCGGTCGGCGCGGCGGCGTCGAGCGGGTGCGCCGCGCCGATGGCCTCGCCGTGCACGCGGGCCCCATACACGGCGGCGCGGGGCAGGCCGCCCTCGGGCTGGCGGCCGCGCTCGTCGATCCAGGCCAGGTAGGCGCGATCGCCCGCGGTCGCGGCGATCGACGGGGTCGACTGCGCACGGTCGCCGTGGGCGACCGCCCGCGCGACGGACCAGTGACGTGCGCCGTCGCCGGAGGCGCGCAGCAGGACGCGCCCGCTGCGGGTCCGCGCCACCCACACGCGCCGGTGTGCGCCGATCGCCACGCTCGGCGCGCGCCCGCGCCCCAGCCCGACCGACCGGCTCCAGCTGCGCCCGCCGTCGGTCGAGCGCGCGGCGCGCACCATCGACCGATCGCCGGAGCGCTCCTGCCAGGCCGCGACAACGAGCGGGCCGCGCGCCGCCAGGGAGACGTCGCGCTGGGCGTAGCGTGACGGCGCGATCGCCGATGCGGCCGAGAACGGCCCGCTGGCCCGGATCCCGCGCGGGCTCGGCCCGGGCCGGTTGAGCGTCACGTCGGAGAAGACGGTCCCCTCCGCGGCCGGATCGGCGGCCGCCGCCTCGGCGGCGATCGCGCGGCGGCGGGCGACGATCGGCTCGCCGGCCGGGTCGGGCACGCCGAAGGGCATGACGGCGGCGAATCCGGGCGCCGGGTCCTGGCCGACGAGCGCGCCGCGCGGGCCCGCGCCCCTCAGCAGCGGCTCCAGCGCCACGTGCGACTGCGCGTCGGCGGCGAAGTCGAACAGGTTGCCGGTCAGCGACGGCAGCGCGAGCGCCTGCAGCCCCGGATGGCGCAGCACGTCGCTGTAGCCGGCCGCCTTGAGGTTGTCGGGCGCCCACATGCCCGTCGCCTTCACCGTGTCGCCCACGAAGAACTCCGGCTGGATCAGCAGCTGCGCGCCGTCGGCCTCCAGGCGGTCGACCACGTCGGGCATCCAGGCGTCTTTGCTGGTGGCGATGCCGATGCGCCCGGCGGGCGTGGCGATCGCGTGGACGCCGGCGATCGAGCCGGGCTGCAGGTCGAGCTGGGTCGGCAGCTCGATCGGCGTCAGGTAGGCCTTGACCTGCTTGCCGATGAGGCGGCCGTCGGGGCCGAAGACGAGCGCCATGTTGACCGCGTCGGGCGTCGTGGCCTCGTAGGCGTAGTCGCGCTGCGGCTCGTCGGGGGAGCGCAGCCGCGCCACCAGCGCGGGGTCCTGGACATCGCAGCCGGTCGCGCCCGGCGGCGGGCGGAAGCTGGCCTTGTCGGTGCAGACGATCCGCCAGGAGCGGGCCATGTTCACCCCGGCCACCAGCGTGACGTTCAGGCGGTCGGCCAGTTCGGCGAACGTCTCGACGGCGACGCGGCCGAAGGTGTCGGTCAGGGAGACGGCGAGCAGCCGCGTGGGCAGTGGGCGCTGGCCGAGCGACGGGTACTTCGCCGTGTAGAAGCCGCTGACGTCGCCGTAGCTGCCGATCAGCGCCACGACCGCGTCAACCAGGCCGCCCGCGGCGCGCGCGCTCGCCCCACGCGAGCCGGTGAAGGCGGCCAGCAGCCCGACGTCCTCGGGCAGGACGACGAGGTCGCGCCCGCCGCCGCGCAGGTGCGAGGCGACGTCGCCGGCGCCCGCCGCGACGGGCGGCACGCCCGGGCGCCCACGCTCGCGCGCGTCCGTCAGGGCCAGCAGCTTGTCGTGGAAGTGCGCCCGCGTGTCGATCCAGTCGGGCGAGATGCGCGGCCCGACCGCGAACGTGCGCACCGTCGAGGCCTGGGACGCCGCGGGCAGCGCCAGCGCGGCGAGCGCGCAGGCCACCGCGGCCGCGCGCCTCACAGCCCGTCGATCGCCTCGGCCAGCTCGCGGTCGGTGTCGGTCACCGTGTGCCCGGCGCTGTGGGTCGACAGCGTCAGGCGCACCTGGTTCCAGTCGTGGACCAGGATGTCCGGATGGTGGCCCATCCCCTCGGCCACCCTGGCCACCTTGTTGACGAAGATCATCGCCGTGGCGAAGTCCTCGAACTCGTAGTCGGAGACCAGCGCGCCGGATTCCTCTCGCCAAGCCATACCCTTCTCCTCGTGCGGATCGTGTCGCTCGTCCCCCACGCCACCGAGCTGCTGTTCGCGCTCGGCCTGGGCGACCAGGTCGTGGGCGTCACCCACGAGTGCGACCATCCTACGGGCGCCCTGGACAAGCCGCACGTGACCCGCGACCGACTGCCCGCCGGGCTGTCGGCCGCCGAGATCGACGCCGCGGTGCGCGCCCGCACCGAGGCCGGCGAGTCGATCTACGAGCTCGACGCCGAGCTGCTGCGCGAGCTGCAGCCGGATCTGATCGTCACCCAGGAGCTGTGTGCGGTGTGCGCGGTCTCCTACGACGACGTCTGCAAGCTCGTCGCCGACCTGCAGCCGCGCCCGCACGTGATCTCGCTGGATCCCAAGACGTTCGGGGAGACGATCGGCGACATCCGCACGATCTCCGACGCGACGGGCGCCAAGGAGGCGGCGTTCGTGCTGCTGGCCTCGATCGCCAAGCGGGTGGAGGCGGTCAAGCAGGCCGTGGCGGGCGCGGAGCCGGTCGCGGTGGCCGCGATCGAGTGGCTGGACCCCGTGTTCGTGGCCGGCCACTGGACGCCGCAGCTGATCGAGATGGCCGGCGGCTTCGACGTGCTCGGGCTGCCCGGCGAGCACTCCGAGCAGTCGACCTGGGAGGCGGTCGCCACCGCCGGCCCCGAGGTGGTCGTGTGCATGCCCTGCGGCTACGACGCGGCGCGGGCGCTGACCGAGGCCGAGGCCCACGCCGAGGAGCTGGCCTCCGTCGGGGCGCGGCGCGTGGTGGCCGTCGACGCGTCGAGCACGTTCTCGCGTCCGGGCCCGCGTCTGGTCGAGGGGCTCGAGCTGATGGCCCACATCCTGCATCCCGACCGCGTGCCCGAGCCGCCCGGTCCGGTGCTCGACGTGGCGCTTCCCTCGACGTCGACCTCAGCTTGACCCAGCTGGCGACCGTTCGGGCCGTCTACCGCTACCCGGTCAAGGCGATGGGCGGCGAAGCGCTGGCGTCCGCCGGGGTCGACTGGTACGGGGTGGCCGGCGACCGCCGCTACGGCTTCATGCAGGAGGCGGACGCCTCCGCCTTCCCGTGGCTGACGATCCGACAGGTGCCGGCGCTGACCCGCTACGCCGCGCGCTGCGGCAGCGACGCCGAGCGCGACACCCCGACCGTCACGACGCCCGACGGGCGCGAGCTGGCGGTCACCGACGCGGCGCTGGCCCGCGAGCTGGCCGCCGCCCACGGCGGATCGGTCCGCCTCCTGCGCACCTTCCGCGGGGTGTTCGACTGCTTCCCGCTGTCGCTGCTGAGCGTCCAGACCGTCGCCGGGCTGAGCGCGCTGGCCGAGCGCGAGCTGGCGCCCCTGCGCTTCCGCCCGACGCTCCTGCTCGACGCCGACGGCGACGGCGACTTCCCCGAGGACGCCTGGGTCGGGCGCACGCTGCAGCTCGGCGAGGGCGACGACGCGCCGCGCATGCGCGTCGACGTGCGCGACCGGCGCTGCATGGTCATCAACGTCGACCACCGCAGCGGCGAGCGCGACCCGGCGGTCCTGCGCGCCGCCGCACGGCACCGCGACGCCTGCGTGGGCGTCTACGGCAGCGTCGAGCGCCCCGGCGTGGTGCGCACCGGCGCGCCCGTCGTGCTGGTCTAGCCTCCGACGTGCGGGCTGCCGAGCCCGGACATGCTCGCGACGGCGATCGCCGCCGCCACGGCCGCGACCGAGATCACCACGCAGCCCGCGTAGCCGAGCGCCGGCTGGCGCATCCGGTCGCCGTACTGGAACACGGTGATGGCCAGCGCGCCCCCGACCAGGCCGCCGAGGTGGCCGCCGATCGAGATGTTGTTCAGGAACAGGCCGAGCGCGAGGTTGATGAGGATCAGGAAGCCGATCCCCGCCTCGAACGGGTTCATGCCACGGTGGCGCATCTCGAAGAAGGCCGCCCCCATCAGGCCGAAGATCGCGCCCGAGGCGCCGACCGTCAGCGCCTGTGGCTCCAGCAGCAGCGAGCCGAACGAGCCGGCCAGCAGCGACGTGGCGTAGATCACCCCGAAGCGCACCGAGCCGATCGCCGGCTCCAGCAGCCGGCCGAGGATGTACAGCAGGTACATGTTGAAGAGGATGTGCAGGATCGAGGCGTGCAGGAAGGCACCCGTCACCAGCCGCCAGTACTCGCCCTCGGCCACGCCGAGCCCGGGGATCGTGATCCCGCCCAGGTCCCGGTGGCCGAGCAGCGCCAGGTCGCTGACCAGCGTCCCGTTCGCGCCGTTGAGCCCGCCGGTGCCGTTGGCGATCTCCAGCAGGTACATGACCACGTTGACGCCGATCAGCGTGAGCGTGACCGGGATGCCCGAGGTGCCGGATCGGCGGATCGACTGCGACGTGCGCACCTTCGTGCGCTGGCGGGCGCACTCCGGGCAGCGCATCCCCACCGGGGTGGCGGTCATGCAGTCCGGGCAGATGGGCCGACCGCAGGAGGAGCAGGAGACGCCGGTCTCTCGGTCGGGATGGCGATAGCAGGTGGCCATGTTCGGCGAGGGCCGCACGATAGCGCCGGCTCCTTCGCCCCAGATCAAGAGCGCAGGAGCCGGCCGCGCCTACAGCTGCTGCTCGGTCGGGCGGATGAGCACCTCGTTGACGGCCACGCGGCGCGGACGCGTGACGATGTAGGCGATGGCGTCGGCGATGTCCTCGGACTCCAGCCGCTCGACGCCCTCGAAGCGCTGGCGCGACAGCTCCTGGATCTCGGGCCGGTTGTGGCCGATCAGCTCGGTCGCCGTGCCGCCCGGCTCGACGAGCGAGACGCGCACGTGGCGCTGGGTGACCTCCTGGCGCAGCGACTCGCTGAACGCGCCGACGCCGTGCTTGGTGAGGTTGTAGACGCCCGAGCCCAGCCGCGCGACGCGGCCCGCCACCGAGCTGACGTTGACCAGGTCGGCGACCCCGCGCGGCTCGCCTTCGGCCGCCTGCAGCAGGTGCGGCAGCGCGGCATGGGCGACGTACAGCAGGCCCGTGAGGTTCAGCGCGATCATGCGGTCCCAGTCCTGGGTGGGCGCATCGACGATCGGCCCCAGCAGCATCACGCCGGCGTTGTTGACGACGGTGTCCAGCCGCCCCAGCTCGCGCACCGTCTCGGCGACCAGGCCGATCGCCTGCTCCTGGTCGGTCACGTCGCACTCGATGGCCACCGCGCGGCCGCCCGCCTCGCGGATGTCGTGCGCCAGCGCATCGAGGCGATCCTTGCGTCGCGCGGCGATCGCCACCGCCGCTCCCTGTGCCGCCAGCTCGCGCGCCGTCGCCTCGCCGATGCCGCTGCTGGCGCCGGTGACCAGCGCGACCGTCCCGTGAAGTCGTTCGCCCATGCGAACGAGACTACGCGCGCTAGGCCAGCGACGCGGTCACGACCGGCGTGGTCGTGGGGGTGCGCACGTCCGGGTCGGTCTCGCGGCTGATGGCCACCGCCGAGGCGCCCGCCATGTCCCCGCGCAGGTTGACCGAGGCGGTCCCGTCGGGATCGGGCGTGAACGCGCGATCGCCGACCGGCTTGCCGTTGCGCATCAGCCACAGCTTGTAGACCTCTCCGGAGGGCAGCCGCGGCATGTTGTCCAGCTGGACGATGCCCTCGTCGCCCTTCTGCATGACGTCGCCCGACACCTGCGCCCACTGCTGGACGCCGGTGACGGGGTGCTTGACCATGCTCGGCCCGCTGGAGGCGACGATGCCGATGCCGACCCCGATGGCCAGCGCGCACACCATCGCGGCGGCCGTCAGCCACGGGCGGGCGAACAGGCGCGCGGGCCAGCGCCGGCGCTCGCGCGGCGCGGCTGCCGGACGATCGGCCTGCGGTCCGGCGGCGGCCAGCAGCTCGGCCTCGCGCTCGACGACGGCCATGACGTCGGCCTTGACCTGCGGCGGCGCATCGGCCGGCGGCACGGCCAGGGCCAGCGCATCGGCGACCGGCTGCAGACGCGCGACCTCGGCCTGCAGCTCGGGGTCGTCGGCCAGCGCGGCCGCGAAGGCGGCCGCCTCGTCGTCGGGCAGCGCACCAAGCACCCAGGCGGCCGCGGTGTCCATCAGCTCGTCGTGGTCGAGCCGCTGGCTCATGCGTCCACCCCCCGCTCCAGCGCCCCGCGCATCTTCGTCAGTCCCAGCCGCATGCGGCCCTTCACCGTGCCCAGCGGCTCGTCGATCATCTCGGCGATCTCCACATGGGTGAAGCCGCCGTAGTAGGCCAGCTCGATCACGCGGCCCTGCTCGGGCGGGAGGTCGCGCAGCGCCGTGCGCACCTCATCGGCCTCCTCGCGACGGGCCGCCTCCACATCGGTGCGCTCGCCGGCCTCGAAGCGCTCCTCGATCCCCTCGTCGCTGGCCCGTCGGCGGTCGTGGACGGAGTTGCGGCGCAGCGCGTCGATCGCCCGGTTGTGGACGATGCCCAGAATCCAGGTGCGCACTGAGCCGCGCGCCCGGTCGTAGCGGGCGTTGGAGCGCCAGAGCGACAGCAGCGCCTCCTGCACGACGTCCTCGGCCGTGGCGCGCGTGCCGGTCATCCGGTAGGCGAGACCGAAGGCCGCCGACTGGTGGCGCTCGATGACGAGCTCGAAGGCGCGCGCCTGCCCCTTGCGCACCAGGTGCATCAGATCCTCATCGGCCAGGCGGCCCAGATCGTCGGGGGAAGGGGTCACGCCATCGATAACGCGGCGCGAGCCGTCGCGGATCAGTGCCAGATGCGCCGAGCTTCACGCAGCGCGTCGTGGACCGTGCGCCCTGCCAGGTCGACGATGCTCGACGACGCCTTGCGGCGCTGCTTGGAGCGGGCCTTGGTGCGCAGCACGACGAGTCCGACGCCCGCCGAGGTGCCGGCCACGACGGCGACCGCCGGGCGCACCCAGTTGCGCGGGTCGCGCATCGAGCGCAGCTCCCACGACTCCAGCTCGTCGGCGGCCAGGTCGGCGATCGACGCCAGCGTCGTCTCCAGCCGCGTGGTCAGCTCCTCCGGCGGCTCGACGGGCTGGAGGGCACGGTGCAGGAGCGCCTCGAGATCGGTGGTGGCCGTCTCGCTCACTTATCGCCCCCTTTCGGTGTCGTGTCCACGATTCCCTCGAGCTGCTTGATGGCTCGATGTATCAACACCTTGGTCGCCCCATCGGTGCGGCCCATGGCCCGCGCGATCTCGCGGTTGTCCATGCCCAGGGCGAAGCGCATGATCAGCGCCTCGCGCCGGTCGTCGGGCAGCTGCTGCACCCCGGCGAGGATGCGCTTGAGCTCGTCGCGGCCCTCGACGAGATCCTCGGTCGTGTGCGCCGCGGGCAGGATCGTCGTGTCGTCGATGTGCGTCTGGGGCCGGCGCGAGCGGTCGCGATAGAGGTTGGCGGCCAGGTTGTGGGCGATGCGGATCAGCCACGGGCGCAGCGGCCGCCCGTCCGACTCGTCCAGCGCCCGCTCGAAGTGCCGGTAGGCCTGCAGGAACGTCTGCTCGGTCAGGTCCTCGGCGTCGTGATGGTTGCCGACCCGGTAGTAGGCGTAGGAGTAGACGTCGCGCAGGTGCGCCTGGTACAGCTCCGCGAACTGCGCGTCGAGTGCGGCCTTGGCTGCTGTGTCCAGGTCGGCCACCCACCGAGCCTACCTCCCGGCCACGGCGCGCGAGCGGGCTGCGCGGGCCTCGTCCAGCGAGGCGATCGCCGCCGTCGCCCGGGCGGTCGGGTCGGCCAGCAGCCCGTCGAGCTGCCGCGCGAACCCGCGGTCGGCGCTGACCAGGCCGCCGCCGTCGGGGGCCAGCGTCGCCACCGCGCGCGCGCCGGTGCGGGCGAGCTGCTCGAGTGCCTCGGCGGGCGGTGGGCCGTCGCCGGGCACCAGCAGCACGCCGGCACGATGCGGGATGCTCGGCCCGATGCGCTCGATCGCCGGCGCCAGGCCGCGGGCCGCCGTGGCCAGCACGACGAGGTCGGTGGCCGGGTCCAGCGGGCCGGTCTGCACGCCGGCGGCGCGCAGCGGGGCGCTGACGGCGTCGTCGCCGAAGACGGTGGCGCGGCGGATCGGCGCCTCGCCGCCCAGCCACTCCCATTGCAGCGCCACGCACGGCCAGATGCGGTCGGTGACCGCCTTGGCCAGCTCGGGCGACGGGTCGTGGACGGTCGGGAAGCGCAGCGGCGAGCCGACGCGGAGGCGCACCTTGTGCGGACGGATGCGCCAGCCGCGGCGGATGCGCTCGGTTCCCAGCACCGCCACGGGCAGCACCGGCGCGCCGGTCTCCAGCGCCAGGCGGCCGACGCCCCGCTTGGGCGTCCCCAGCGCGCCCGGGCGCACGCGCGTGCCCTCGGGGAAGATCACGACCACGTCGCCGCGCTCGAGAATCTCGCGGGCGGTGGCCATCGCGTCGCCGTCGGCGTTGCCGCGATCGATCGGGAACGCGCCCAGCGAGTTGAGGAACCAGGCGTTCAGCCGCTTGGCGAACAGCTCCTGCTTGGCCACGAAGTACACGGGCCGGCGGACGATCGTCCCGATCACGAACGGATCCAGGAACGAGCGATGGTTGGCGGCGATGATCATCGGCCCGTCCTGGAGGACGTGCTCGCGGCCGATGCGGCTCATGCGGAAGTACAGGTGGAAGAACGGCTGGAAGACCGCCCGCACGATCCAGTAGAGGAGGGGGTTGACCCCCCGGCGGCGGGCCCGATCCAGATACGCGGCGCGGTCCATGCAGCTTCGTACTCCCGCGCCGTGCCCGCGTTACAGTGGGGGTCCGATGGCGATCGATACGGGACAGACCCTGCGGGGCGCACTGGCCGGGGCGGTCGCCGCCGGCGTGTGGCTCGCCCAGCAGCCGCTGGACAAGCGGGTCTTCGGCGTGCCCTACGACGATGCGGACCTGCTCGGCCGCTTCGTGACCCAGCGCCCGGTGCCCGCGCGGGCGCTGGGGACGGCGATGCACCTGGCCAACGGGGCGCTGTTCGGCGCCGTCTACGCGAACGTCGCGCCGCGCCTGCCGCTGCCGTCGTGGGCTCGCGGCCCGGCCGCCGCGCTGGCCGAGAACTTCGCCACCTGGCCGCTGGCCGCCGTCAGCGACCGCTTCCACCCGGGTCGCGACGCGCTGCCGCGCCTGAGCGGCAACCGGGCGGCGCTGGCCCAGGCGACGTGGCGACACCTGCTGTTCGGCGTCGTCCTGGGCGAGCTGGAGCGCCGCCTCAGCGACCCCGCCGACGACGAGGTCCCGGCCTACGAGCACGTGATCAGCTCCAACGGCCACGGATCGATCGAGAACGCCGTCGGCGCCTCCTAGGAGCCGTAGACTCGGTCGCACCGGCCGGGATAGCTCAGTTGGCAGAGCAGCTCTCTTGTAAAGAGCAGGTCAGGGGTTCGAGCCCCCTTCCCGGCTCTCGCTTCACAGCTTGGATTCCCCCGATGCCTAAGCCAAATTCGTGGCTGGCCATCCGCTCGCCGATGACACTCGAAGGCACCGCAAGGCACCCGAAGGCACCCGGGAAGGTGCAATGAACGTGCCATGGGCAGCGATGCCACCGCCCGCCAAGCTCGCCAGAAGGCCACAAGAACGGGAGGGCCACTCGGCCTGCCGCCTGCTCGTCCGGCGCACCGACCGTCACCGACCGCGACGTGCCGACCGGTGCGCAGACGCAGTCGGATGCCCCCGACCTCGGCGGTTCTCGACCCGTCGCACGACCCGCAGGACGCGCGCGATCTGGCCGATGATCAGCCGGGGCTGGGACAACATGACGTAGTGGGCGCTGCGCTGGGCGATCCGGTGGCGCGTGCCAGGGGTCAGGCTCGCGAGCTCGTCCTGAGACCGTCGCCAGGCAGCGTCCACGACATCCGTCGTAAGGCCGCCGGGCAGGCCGTCGGGCAGGGGAAAGGGCAGACCACGGGAGATCACGCTCACCGGGATCCCGTGCAGCGGGCGGCGTGCCTGCGCGGCGCGCATCTCAGCGAAGCTCGGGCGAAAGAGGATCTGCTCGAGGTCGGGATAGTCGACGCCGTCGAGCGGCCCGTTGTTGAGCTCATCGTAGGCGGCGATCTGCGCGGGACTCAGCGGCCCCTCGAGGAACTCCGAAAGCGCGTCGACCAGGACCAGCCCCACCACGTCGCGCGGGTACGTGCTCGCGTACAAGCGGACGATCAGACCGCCGGTCGAATGACCGACGAGGACGTACGGTCCGGGGACCCTCGCCACCCGCAGCAGTCGATGCAGATCGGACACCGCATCGGCGGCGGTCCGAGGCATCGGCACCGGCGAGCTACGGCTGAACTCGGTGGCGCCGAGCGTCGTGCCCGGACGGTCGTAGGCGCAGACCCGAGTCGACCGGGCGACGCCGGCGAACACCGTGGGGCCGGTGGGCGTCTCGTCGAGGCGCTCGCTCCAGATGTCCGAGCGGCTGCGCAGGCCCGCCTCGAGGATCACCGTCGGCGCCCCCGCTCCGTGGCACTCCAGGTACATCGACCGCCCACCGCCGAGGCCGACGAGGCCGGCGAAGTCGCCCGCCTGCATCGGCGCGTCTGGCGTGGATGCCGCCGCGGTCGGAGCCAGCCAGGCGCACAGCACCGCGACGGGTAGCAGCAGCCGGCGACGCACCGCCCTCAACCGGGAGGATCGCAACGAGACGATGACGCATGCTACCCCGCCCGGATGCCTCGTGGGGCTGCAGGCTGGCCGACTTCCACGGTCGAACGCCGGGTCGGTTGCCGCTGACCGCGAACGAGCAGCCTTGAGAGTCATCGTGGCGTGGATACGGTCTGCAGGCAGAGCACCGGAGTCATGACCATCAGTCGGATGCCGGGCTTCCTCGATGGTGATCGGCACAGCGGTCGCGATCACCTCCCGGCCGAACCTGCTCGTGACCGCCCAGCGGCCCGTCAGGCTGCTCAGAGGGCTAGAGCCCTGAGGCTCGTCAGCAGCAGAGCCAGACGATCGGTCGCGTAATGCCAACGTCCTCGGAGTGTCTATCCGACGTTCAGGCGAGCACGTCTCCCACAACGAGAACCATACCGAACGTGCGTTCGCACATCGGCTTGACGAGACGCCTCATCAGGCAACCCGGCGGATCCACGAACGACGACGTCCCCGACACCTTCGACAACCACCACATCGTCTTCAACAACACCGAGTTCCTCCACATCTTCGAGTGTCTCGTGGAGCGCGACACCGCGCGTGCAATGAACGTGCGATCACGCCAAGGCTCCCTCACCAACCTCTCGCTTCGTGGCTTATACAAGCCAAATCTCGAACCCTGCCATGGACCCTTGTAAAGAGCAGGTCAGGGGTTCGAGCCCCCTTCCCGGCTCTCATGCGCGAGCGCCGCGCGCAGGCGCGCGACGACCCACTCGGGGTCGTCGTGGACGTGGCGCCAGGTGAAGCGCAGCGTGCGGTAGCCCGCCGCCAGCAGGTCGGCGTCGCGGCGGCGGTCCGACTCGAAGTGCTGTGGGGTGAGGTGGTGCGCGCGGCTGTCGAGCTCGACGGCCAGGCGCTGGCGCGGCCACAGCAGATCGATCACGTACGGGCCGACGGGCACGTTGACCGACGGGCGCTTCAACCGGTGGCGCTCGATCAGGCGCAGCGCCGCCGTCTCCAGGCGCGAGGCCGCGTCGGCGTGCTCGGGCCGGAACAGCTCCACGGCGCGCAGCAGGCGCCGGCGGCCCCGCCGCCCGGGGGCCCGCGCGAGCACCGCGTCGATCGCGTCCAGGTCGAGCAGCCGCAGGTGATGGGTGCGTTCGACCGCGTTGCGCAGCTGCTCGAAGCCGACGACCTCGGCGAGGTCGAGCAGCGTGCGCGACGGGGTCGTGATGCGGATGCCGTCCCGGTCGGTGACGTCGTCCTCGGTCAGCCGGCAGCGGTGCACGTCGATGCCCGGGTGCTCGCGGCCGCGCCCGCGGGTGGTGACCTCGTGGCGGGCGCGGTGGCTCGGGCGCAGCCCCCACGCTCCGCCGGCCGACCGGTGACTGAGCGCGGCATCCGGCCCACACGCCAGCACCGCCGCGAGGCGGAACCCGTCAGCGACCAGCACGCGATGGCCGACGGCGTAGACCCCGCGATGGATGGCCACCAGCAGCCCGGCGGCGAGCCGCCGCTCGATCTGGTGGCGGGTCACGCCGGCCGCGCGCAGCTGCCCGCGCTCGACGACGCCCCACTGTGCGCCGGCCAGCTCCCCGATCACCCGATCCGCGCGCGGCGTGGCGGGGCCCGCGTGTCGTGGCGGATTTCCCCGCGCGGGGCGGGGAAACCCGCCATGCGGCGGAGCCGGGTGGGCCGAGCCGGAGTCTTGCCCTGACGCCATGCGCTCGAGCGTGGCGGGGCAGCTGTGCCGATGCAGCACCCGTCTGCACCGAATGTGCGCAGCGATTGCGTAGCCTCACGCGCCTATGCGACGCGCGATCCTGTTGCTCGTGTCCGCCACCGCGCTCGGCATCGCCGGGTGCGGCGGCGACGACTCGACGACCTCGACCGCGGCGAGCACGGCGGCGGCCACGACCACCGAGGCCGCGGCACCGGCCGACACGACGACCACGACCGAGGACCCCACGCTGGCCCAGAAGCCGGTCGTCAAGGTGCCCGACGGCCCGGCGCCCAAGCTGCTGCAGCTCGACGACATCGTCGAGGGCAGCGGCCCGGCGGCCCAGGCCGGCGACACGCTGACCGTCGACTACGTCGGCGTGCTCTACAAGAACGGCAAGCAGTTCGACGCCTCCTGGGACCGCGGCCAGCCGTTCCAGTTCCAGCTCGGCACCGGCGGCGTGATCCAGGGCTGGGACCAGGGCCTCGTCGGCATGAAGGTCGGCGGACGGCGCAAGCTGATCATCCCCGCCAACCTCGCCTACGGCAGCGAGGGCGCCCCGCCGGACATTCCGCCGAACGCGCCGCTCGTGTTCGTCGTCGACCTCAAGGCGATCAACTGAGCCCGGCCGACCCCGCCGAGGCCGTCGTCGCCGACGCGCTGGAGCTGTGCGCGATCGCGGCGCCGACGTTCGCCGAGGCCGCGCGCGGCGCCCGCGTGGCCGACAAGCTGCGCGCCGCCGGCGCGCCCGACGTCGGGATCGACCCGACCGGCAACGTGGTGGCCCGCTTCGGGCCGGCCGCAGGACCCGCCGCGATCGTCGCCGCCCACCTGGACACGGTCTTCGGCCCCGAGGTCGACGTCACCCCCACGCGCGACGGCGACACGCTGCGCGGCCCCGGCATCGGCGACGACGCACTCGCCCTGGCCGCGCTGGTGCACGTGGCGCGGCGCCTGGCCGTGCGCCCGCCCCGCCATCCGCTGGTGGTCGCGGCCACCGTCGGCGAGGAGGGCCTGGGCGACCTGTGCGGCGCGCGCGCCCTGCTGGAGGCGGTCGCCTGCGACGCCTTCGTCGCGCTCGAGGGCCACGGCATCGAGGCGATGCAGACCGCTGGCATCGCGTCCGTGCGCCTGGTCGCCCGCGCGACCGGCCCGGGCGGCCACTCGTGGGGCGACCGCGGCCGCGCATCCGCCGTGCACGACCTCGTCGGCGCCCTGCAGGCCGGGCTGGAGGCCGCCGCCGGCGGGCACGTCAACGTCGGCGTCGTCCGCGGCGGCACGTCGATCAACACCATCGCCGCCGCCGCCGAGGCCGAGATCGACCTGCGCGACGCCGACGACGAGACGCTGGAGCGGCGGGTGCGCGCCGTCGAGGAGGCGCTGCGCGCCCACGGCGTGGCGACCGAGCGCGTCGGCCAGCGGCCGGGAGGCGTCACCGCGCCCGATCACCCGCTGGTGCGCGCCGCCCGCCAGGCACGGCGGGACGCCGGCCTTCCGCAGGCCGACGAGCACGCCTCCTCCACCGACGCCAACGCGGCGCTCGGCCGCGGCATCCCGGCGATCTGCATCTCGCTGACACAGGGCGCTGGCGCGCACACGCCCGACGAGCATGTTCAGGTCCGGCCGCTGAGCGGCGGGCTGGCCGCGCTGGACGGGCTCGTCCACCGCCTCGCGGCCGGGTTGTCCGCCTGAGGACCGCTCCGGGCGGGCACGCGGCGCTCGGTGCCTTCGGCGCAGCCGGGCAGTCCGTTACGCTCGCCGCCCGCGCATTTCTGCCCCTGCTCCACGGAGGTCTCCCCTCTTGCGCAAGCTCCGCTCACGCCTGACGTACGCGAACGTCGCGTCATCGCTGGCACTGTTCCTGGCCGTCTCCGGCGGCACCGCGCTCGCCGCCAGCAAGATCGGCACCAGCCAGATCCGCAACGGCGCCGTCACCCGCTCGAAGATCGCCAACGACGCGGTCAACGCGTCCAAGGTCGCCGCGCAACTCGCTCACCGGCCTGAACATCAAGAACGGCTCGCTGCACGCCGGCGACTTCGCCCCGGGCCAGCTGCCCGCCGGCCCGCAGGGCCCCGCCGGCCCGCAGGGTCCTCGCCGGCCCGGCCGCCACGACGATCAGCGGCGTGGTCAGCCCCGCCGGCTCGCTCGTCTACGGCACCGGCGTCGCCGCCGTCTCGGTCGCCGGCGCCGGCGTCTACACCGTCACGTTCAACCAGAACGTGAGCCAGTGCCCGGCCGTGGCCACCGTCGGCGGCTACCAGCTCGGCGGCGTCACGGCCAACGGCAGCAACGGCGGCACGGTCAGCCTGCAGCCCGGCGGCGACAACAACCCCGTCGCGGCAACGCAGATCACCTTCGTCACCCGCCGCCGGGCAGCACCGAACACCCCGCTGCCGTTCCACTTCGCGGTCTTCTGCTAGTCGCGCACCGCTTCCCGCGCCCGGAGCTGTTGCCGGCTCCGGGCGGCGGGTAGGTTCGTCTCATGACCCAGAGACGAGATCCCATGGCCGACGAGGAGGCCCGCCTGGCCGCCGACGAGGCCGGCCACATCGGCGGCAGGCCGACCGACGACCCGCCGCTGGAGGAGGAGGACGAGGCCTACCGCGCCGTCGACGAGGCGGGCGGCGGCGAGTCGGAGGGCTTCGAGCTGGCCGAGGAGGAGCTGATCGAGAACGCGGCCAACCTCGGCCCCGCGCGCCCCGACAGCGAGGTGCGCGTGCGCGAGGAGACCGACGACGAGGAGTTCGACCCCGACCTGGCCGACTACGGCGAGGCCGACTCCGAGCACCGGGAGGACCTCTGAGCGACGCGCTCGAGGCCTACCGCGCCAAGCGCGACGCGGGCGGGACCCCGGAGCCCGACGGGTCGCGCGACGGCGCCGCAGCCGAGCCCGCCCGCCCGCGCTTCGTCGTCCAGGAGCACCACGCGACCCGCCTGCACTGGGACCTGCGCCTGGAGCACGAGGGCACGCTCGCCTCCTGGGCGGTGCCCAACGGCATCCCCGACGACCCCCAGCGCAACCGCAAGGCGGTGCGCACCGAGGACCACCCGCTCGAGTACCTCGACTTCCACGGCGAGATCCCCAAGGGCCACTACGGCGCCGGGTCGATGACGATCTGGGACCGGGGCACCTACGAGGCCGAGAAGTGGCGCGACGACGAGGTGATCGCCACCTTCGACGGCGAGCGCCTCAACGGCCGCTACGCGCTGATCCGCACCGGGTCGGACCCCAAGGACTGGCTCATGCACCGGATGGACCCGCCGGCCGACCCCGGCGCCGAGCCGATGCCCGAGGCGCTCACGCCGATGCTGGCCCGCTCCGGGCCGCTTCCGCGCGACGGCGACCGCTGGGCCTACGAGATCAAGTGGGATGGCGTGCGCACGCTGATCCACTCCGAGCCGGGGCGCATCCGGCTGGTGTCGCGCAACGGCCGCGACATCACCGCGTCCTATCCGGAGCTGCGCCCGCTCAACCGGGCGCTCAGCCACCACCGGGCGATCCTCGACGCCGAGATCGTCGCCTTCGACGAGAACGGCCGCCCCGACTTCGGGCGCCTGCAGCAGCGCATGCACCTGACCGGCGAGTCCCAGGTGCGCCGCCGCGCCAGGGAGGTGCCGGTCGTCGCCGTCCTGTTCGACCTGCTGTGGCTCGACGGCCACTCGCTCATGGGCCTGGCCTACGACGAGCGCCGCGCGCGCCTGGAGTCGCTGCAGCTGTCGGGCGCCGCCTGGCAGACGCCGGGCGCCCATCACGGCGACGGCGCCGCGCTGCTGGCCGCCACCGCCCAGCAGGGGCTGGAGGGGCTGATCGCCAAGCGCCGCGACGCGCCCTACGAGCCGGGCCGGCGCACCGGCGCCTGGATCAAGGTCAAGAACGTCAACCGCCAGGAGGTGGTGATCGCGGGCTGGCTGCCCGGGGAGGGGCGACGCACCGACCGCATCGGCGCGCTCGTGGTCGGCGTCAGCGAGGACGGCATCCTGCGCTACGCCGGCCGCGTGGGCAGCGGCCTCAGCGACCGGGTGCTGGCCGATCTGCAGGAGCGTCTGGCCCCGCTGCACACCGACCGCGGTCCGTTCGGTACGCGCATCCCCGCCCTGCCCCGCAACGTCCAGTGGGTGCGCCCGCAGCTGCTGGCCGAGGTCGAGTTCGGCGAGTGGACCGGAGACGGCCTGCTGCGCCACCCGCGCTTCAAGGGGCTGCGCGCCGACAAGCCGGCCCTGGAGGTGGTGCGCGAGCTGGAGGGCGACGCCCGCGAGCTGCACGTCGACGAGCGCACCATCAAGGTCAGCAACTGGAGCAAGGTGCTGTGGCCGCGCGCCGGCTTCACCAAGGGAGACCTGGTCGACTACTACGTGCGCATCGCGCCGGTGCTGCTGCCCCATCTGGAGGGGCGCCCGCTGACGCTCAAGCGCTACCCCAACGGCGTCGACCAGGCCCACTTCTACGAGAAGCAGTCGCCCAGCCACCGTCCCGACTGGGTGGCCACCGCGCCGATCCCCACCGGGCGCAAGACGATCGACTTCACGCTGGCCAACGACACCGCGACGCTCGCCTGGCTGGCCAACCTGGCCGACGTCGAGCTGCACACCTCGCTGGCGCGGGCCGAGGCGATCGCCCGCCCGACGATGCTCGTCTTCGACCTCGATCCGGGCGAGGGGGCCGATCTCGTGCAGTGCTGCGAGGTCGGGCTGGTGCTGCGCGGCCTGTTCGACGGGCTCGGCCTGACCACCGTGGCCAAGACCAGCGGCTCCAAGGGGCTGCAGGTGTACGTGCCCCTCAACCGGCCCGACGTCTCCTACGACGACACCAAGCCCTTCGCCAAGGCGATCGCCGAGCTGCTGGAGCAGCGCATGCCCGACCTCGTCGTCTCGCGCCAGACCAGGACGCTGCGCGGGGGCAAGGTGCTGGTCGACTGGTCCCAGAACGACGAGCACAAGACGACGGTCAACGTCTACTCGGTGCGCGCCCGCGAGCGTCCGACGGTGTCCACTCCGGTCGACTGGGACGAGGTCGCGGCCTGCCGCGAAGCCGGCGACGCGGGGCTGCTGACGTTCGAGACCGCCGACGTGCTGGAGCGGGTGGCCGAGCGGGGCGACCTGTTCGCGCCCGCGTTGAGCGCGGTGCAGCAGCTGCCGGCGCTCTAGACGCCGCGTCCGTCAAGCGAACGGCGGGCACCGAGGGCGAACGCGGCCTCTCAGCTGCACGAAGCGGGCGCGCCAGGCAACCGTTGTCGGCTGACGGTCGCCATGCGACCGCGAGACGACAACGATCGCCTCTCAGGCGCGTTGCCACTCACCGCAGCGGGTCCTCGCCCGGGGCAGGCGAGCACGGCTAGATCGCGCGCCAGTCGTCGCCGCAGCGGCCCAGGCGCAGGCTGTGCTCGCCGCCGTCGTCGACGATGTGCACGAGCGCCTCGTCGTCCTCGGTGCCGGGTCGGTCGACGACCTGCACGAGGTGGACGGCGCCGATGCGCGCCTGCGGGTGGGCCTCCAGGTGCGCGGCGCGCGCGGCCGCGTCGATGGTGTCGCGGTCCCAGCCGCGGTCCTGCGCGCGCGCCCGGGCCAGTTGCTCGTTGGCGGCGGCCACGTCGGCCAGCAGCCGGCCGGCGTCGGCCTGCGAGCGCCGCCGCACCGCGATGATCCCGCCGGCCAGGAACAGGACGACGAGGGCGGCGACGACGACGATGACGATCAGCAGCCAGGTGGGCATGGCCGCCCACTGTACGGAGGTGCGCCGGTCAGGCGGGCACGGCGCGCGTGCGCAGGTGCGCGCCGACCTTGCGCTTCACGCGCTGCAGGGCGTTGTCGACCGTCTTGGTGTCGCAGCCGATGCGCTCGCCGATCGTCTCGTAGGAGTAGCCGTCGAGGTACAGGGCCAGCACGCGCGACTCGAGGTCCGACAGCGCGGTGGTCATGCAGGCCACCAGGGAGCGCAGCTCCTCGGCCGAGATGACCTGGTTGACGGGATCGTTGACCGGCGAGCCGGGGATCACCTCGTCCAGCGTCGGCTCGCCGTCGGTCGAGGACGCGGGCGCCGCCGAGAACGACACGTAGCCGTTGAGGGGCGTGTGCTTGTTGCGCGTGGCCGTCTTGACCGCGGTGATGATCTGGCGCGTGATGCACAGCTCGGCGAAGTTGCGAAAGCTCGACTCGCGGTCGGTGCGGTAGTCGCGCACCGCCTTGTAGAGGCCGACCAGGCCCTCCTGGATGAGGTCGTCGGCGTCGCCGCCGGCCAGGAAGTACGAGGACGCCTTCAGGCGCACGAAGCCGTAGTAGCGACGCACGATGCGGTCGTACGCATCGGCGTTCCCCTGCTTCGCCAAGGCGATGAGGAAGCCATCATCGACCTGAAGTTGACCTTGAGACTGTGCGGACAGACGCGCCATGGAGCAGTTCCCCCTGGCCGCGCAGCAACGCGGCCGGACCGAGTGGAGCTGCCTGACGCGCCCTCCCAGGGCGCCAAGCCGATATGGAAGTTGATCTCAACCTCAACCTGAAGGTCGAGTTGATCGGAAACGTAGTCGCAGTTATGTCCCGCTGTCAAGGCGACGCTGCAAGATCTCGTACAGCAGCGCCGCGGCGGCGGCGCTGACGTTCAGCGAGCCGATCCTGCCCCGCATCGGCAGCGACACCAGCGCATCGCAGCTGTCCGCCACCCGCCGGCGCAGGCCCTTGCCCTCGGCCCCGAGCACGAGCACGACGCCGCCCCGGTAGTCGGGGCGGTCGTAGGGCTCCGCCCCGGCCTCGCCCGCCGCGCCGTAGCACCAGCAGCCCGCCTGCTTGGCCTCCCCCAGGAAGTCGGCCAGGTTGCGCACGCGCGCGACGCGCAGGTGCTCGACGGCGCCCGCCGCCGCCTTGCACACCGCAGGCGTCACCTCGGCCGAGCGGCGCTCGGGCAGCACCACCCCGGTCGCCCCCACGCACTCCGCGGTGCGGCAGATCGCGCCCACGTTCTGAGGATCCTCCAGCTCGTCAAGGGCGACGATCAGCGGATCGGCGGCGGCCAGCAGCTCGGCCGCGTCGGCATAGGGGTAGTCGCCGGCCTCGGCGCACATGCCCTGATGGGCGCTCGAGCCGCAGCGCTGCTCGATCTGCTCGGGCCGTGCCTCGACGACGTCCACGCCGCGCAGCCACGGCTCGTCGGCGGCCCTCCGCGTCGCCCACACCCGACGCACCGGTCGCCGCTGGGCCCGCAGCGCCTCGCGCACGGGGTTGCGCCCGTACAGGATCACGCGGGGACGAGCTCGAAGCCGTCGGCGGTGTCGCGCACCGTCCAGCCGGCAGCCGCGATCGCGTCGCGCAGGCGGTCGCTCTCGGCGTAGTCGCGCGCGGCCCGTGCGGCCATGCGCTCCCGGGCCAGCGAGATGACCTCGGGCGGGGCGCTCTCGGCCTCCAGCAGGTTGTCGAGCGCCAGCACGGCGAGCATCTCGCGCAGCTGCCCGGCGTTGCCGCCATCGCCGCTGTTGGCTGCGCGGATCCAGTCGTAGACGACGGCGAGCGCTGCGGGCGTGTTGAAGTCGTCGGCCAGCGCGCCGAAGAAGCGCTCCGTCGCGCCCTCCAGCGGCGCCGCGTCGCCCGCGCGCTGCGCGGCCTCGCGGATCCGCGCGACCGCCCGGGTCGCCTGCGTCATGACCGAGTCGTCGAAGGCCATCGGCTGGCGGTAGTGCGCTGCGGCGAAGGCCAGGATCACCGCGTCGCGGCCCCAGCGCTCGACCACCTCCCCCAGCAGGGCGATGTTGCCGACCGACTTGGCCATCTTCTCCTGGCCCATCAGCAGCATGCCGTTGTGCATCCAGATCTGGGCGAGCTCCTGGCCGCGCGCGGCGCGCGTCTGGGCCGCCTCGTTCTCGTGGTGGGGGAAGACGAGGTCCGTGCCGCCGCCGTGGATCTGGAAGTTCAGGCCCAGGTACTGCTCGCCCATGGCCGAGCACTCGATGTGCCAGGCGGGGCGTCCGCGTCCCCACGGGGCGTCCCAGGCCGTGTCCTCGCCGGGCTTGTGCGCCTTCCACAGCGCGAAGTCCAGCGGCGAGCGCTTGCGCGCGGCGTCCTCGCTGGCCTCGCCCTGGTCCATCGCCTCCACCGAGCGGTGCGACAACGACCCGTAGTCGGGGTCGCTGCGCACGTCGAAGTACACGTCGCCGTCGGCCACGTAGGCGTGACCACGCTCGATCAGCGTCTCGATCAGCGCGATGATCTGCCCGATGGTCTGCGTGGCCAGCGGCTCCGCGTCGGGCCGTCCGAGCCCGAGCGCGTCGGTGTCGGCCACGTAGCGGGCGGTCATCTCGCGCGCCAGCTCGCCCGACGGGCGCCCGGCGGGACGGGCTGCGTCGTAGATCTTGTCGTTGACGTCGGTGACGTTGATGACCAGCGTCACGTCCAGCCCCTGGGACTCCAGGAAGCGCTTGAACAGGCTGAAGACGACGAACGGGCGGGCGTTGCCGATGTGGATCGGCCCGTAGACCGTGGGCCCGCAGGCGTAGATGCCGACGCTGCCACCGGGGCCGGGACGCAGCGCTCGATCCTCGCCGCTGCGGGTGTCGCGGATGACGATGTCCATACCTCGCCCCGAAGACTACGAGCGGGTGTGGAACGAGACCTCCTGTGCCGGATATAGGATGTGCGATAGGAGATGTCCCCCGGGTCGCCCAAGTCGTCCCCGCTCGGCGCGGTCGAGCAGGCGTTCGCGACGCTCCCCGAGCGCTACCTCGGCGCGCGCCCGGGCTTCGGCGCGCGCTACCGCGTCGCGCTGGAGGACCTCGGCCGCCAGTGGGAGGTCCACCTGACGCCCGATCAGGCCACCGTCGTCGACGGCGTGACCAAGCGTCGCGCGCACGTCGAGATCGACACCGACGCGGCCTCCTGGATCGCCCTGCGCAGGGGCCGGCTGTCGGGCGCCGAGGCGTTCTCCCAGCGGCGCCTGCGGGTGCGTGGCGACCTCGACCTGGCCGTCGCCTTCGAGGGCTTCTTCCGCCTGCCCAACGGCCGCGCGCCGCTGCTTGAGCTGCACGAGGTCGATGCGGGCGACGGTCGGCGCGTGTCGACGTTGACGATGGGCCGCGGCCACGACGTCGTGCTGATCCACGGCCTGGGCGGCACGAAGAGCTCGTTCTACGAGACCGCCGCCGCGCTGGCCCAGGCCGGCTACCGGGTGCACGCGATCGACCTGCCCGGGTTCGGCGCGTCGTCCAAGCCGCTGCGCGCCCCCTACAACGCGACCTGGTTCGCCTCCAGCGTGGAGGCCGTGCTCGACGAGCTGGCGATCGAGCGCGCCTTCCTGGTCGGCAACTCGATGGGCGGGCGGGTGGCGCTCGAGGTGGGCATGCGCGCCCCCGAGCGCGTGGCCGGCGTGGCGCTGCTGTGCCCGGCGGTGGCCTTCGTACGCCGCGACTTCCATCCGGTCGTGCGGCTGCTGCGGCCCGAGTGGGGCCTGCTCCCGCACGCGATCCCGCGGCCGTTGGTCGCGCGGCAGTTCTGGTCGATGTTCGGCGACCGGGAGGCGATCGACACGGCGCTGGCCGATGTCGTGGTCGACGGCTTTCGCAAGATCTACGCGGCACCGGCCGGGCGCCACGCCTTCCTGGCCTCGGCGCGCAACATCTACCTGGACGCCCCGTGGGGCCGCCGCGGCTTCTACCAGCGCCTGGGCGGCCTGCGCCCGCCGGCGCTGTTCGTGTGGGGGTCGCACGACTGGCTCATCCCGGCGGCCTTCCGTCATGTCGTCGACGAGTGGCTGCCGAGCGCCCGCCATGTCGTCCTGTCCGGGTGCGGACACGTGCCTCAGGTCGAGCGCCCGGACGAGGTGAACCCGCTCCTGCTGCGCTTCTTCGAGGAGGCCGGTAGCCCGGGCCGGCCCCGGCCCCGGCGCCGGCGCCGACGCGCCGCCGCCTGAACCGCGAAGATTCAGAAACACGCATGATCTTGTATCGTCGCGGGTAGCGAGCGGCCCGGGAACCGCTCGTCGGTCCCACACCCGGACGGCATCAGGAGAGGCGAGGGTTCGATGACCTTGAGGACAAGGCTGGTCGCGTGCGTCATCGCCGCGGCCGGAGCGGGCGTGCTGGCGCTGCCCGCCGGCGCATCGGCGTCGCTGGGCGTCAGCTCGATGAGCGCAGCGCCCACGTCGACCCAGGCCGGTTCGCACCCCGACTTCAAGCTGTCACTGCGCTTCAACGGCGACAGCACCCCCAAGGCGCTGGCCATCAACCTGCCCGCCGGCTTCGTCGGCAACCCCAACGCCGCGGCCAAGTGCCCGCAGGCGACATTCCGGGCCGGCGGCTGCGGCGCCGACAGCGTCGTCGGCAGCACGACCGTCTACACGAACGCCGGCCTGGACACCGGCGGGGGAAGCGGCGGCGGCGGCACCGGCGGTGGCGGCGGTGGCGGCGTGGGCGACATCCCCGTCATCGCCCCGATCGTCTGTCCGATCCTGCCCGCGCTGTGTCCCAGCAGCCTGCGGGCGCTGCGCACCGGCCCCGCCGCCGGCTCCGGCCGCGCCGCCGCCCGGGCGCTGAGCGTCCCCGTTCCCGCCGACGGCACCGTCTACAACCTCCAGCCCAGCCCCGGCCAGCCGGCGCTGCTGGGGATCGTCGTGCGGCCGCTCCACGGCGCGCTGGGCGACATCAAGCTGCTGTCGCCCGTCTCGGTGCGCGACGGCTCGGACTTCGGGCTGACCTCGACGCTGGACGACCTGCCGAGGACGTTCAACGGCCTGACCACGCAGATCACCGGCATGGACCTGACGCTCAACGGCGCGACCTCCAGCGGCCGGGACTTCGTCACGCTGCCCACCAGCTGCAAGACGGCGACCACGAGCGTGCGCGTCACCCCCTACTCCGGGGCGGCGACCAGCGCCGCGGCCGCGTTCGTGCCGACCGGGTGCGCCAACGTGCCGTTCACCCCCGGCCTGAACGTCGCGCCCGAGACCACCCGCGTGGACGCACCCGCCGGCTACGCGATCCAGCTCGCCGTCCCCGGCGACGAGGACCCCGTGCGCCAGGCCTACGTGCGCACCGCACGCGTCACGCTGCCGCCCGGCACCGCCCTGAACCCGGGCGCCGCGCAGAGCCTGCAGGTGTGCACCGACGCCCAGTTCGCCAAGGGCTCGCGCACCGCGCCCAGCTGCCCGGCCGCCTCGGAGGTCGGCACCACCTCGTTCACCTCGCCACTGGTCGGCACGCTCACCGGCACCGTCTACGAGGGCGCGCCGACCCCCGGCCAGATGCTGCGCCTGTTCGTCGACGTGCCCGGTCCCGGGCTGCGCATCAAGCTCGTCGGCAAGGTCGACGCCAACGCCGCCACCGGCCAGGTGACCTCCACCTTCGACAACCTGCCGCCGCTCCCGTTCACCTCCTTCACGCTCGGCTTCCGTGGCGGCGACACCGCCATCCTCACCACCCCGCCGACCTGCGGCGCGGCCACGAGCGTCGCCCAGCTGACCCCTGACAGCGGCAACGCCCCGGCCGGCGCGGCCAGCCAGTTCGTCGTCAACTGGGACGGCAAGGGCAGCCCGTGCCCCGATCCGCTCCCGTTCTCGCCCGCCGTCGGGCTGAGCGTCACCCCGTCGACGGCCGGTGCGGCGACCAGACAGACAGCGACGATCAGCCGCGACGATCGCACGCAGCGCCTGCGCGACATGCGGATCTCCTTCCCGCCCGGGCTGCTCGGCGGCCTGGGGTCGGGCATCGGCCTGTGCGACCTCGACAAGGCGCGAGCGGCGCAGTGCGGCGCCGACAGCCGCGTCGGCTCGGCCACGCTGGTGGCCGGCCCCGGCGGCGCACCGCTGCGGATCCAGGGCGACGTGTTCCTGACCGGCCCGCCCGCCGACGGGGCGCTGGCCGGCCTGGCCATCACCGTGCCTGGCAAGGTCGGCCCGTTCGATCTGGGCACGACGGTGTCGATCGCCGCCATCCGGGTGCGCCAGGGCGACTCCGGCCTGGACGTCACGTCCACCGGGCTGCCGCAGATCGTCGGCGGCATTCCGCTCGACCTGCGACAGATCAGGCTGAACCTCGACCGCCGGGGCTTCATGCGCAACGCGACCAGCTGCGCGCCGCTGCAGGCCACGGCGACGTTCACCTCCACCCAGGACGCCACCGCGACGACGACCGCGCCGTACCGCGCCACCGGCTGCGACAAGGTCCCGTTCAAGCCGAAGCTGTCCGGCGTGGCCGGCAGGAGGGGCGCCTCCGGCGAGCTGGGCAAGGGGGGCCACCCGACGGTCACCACTGTGGTCAGCCAGACCAGCGGACAGATCGCCACCAGGGCGGTCACGGTCACGCTGCCCGCCGCCATCGGCGCCGACATCGCCAACCTCAACCGCACCTGTCCCGAGGGCCAGGACTGCGGCGACCGCAACATCGTCGGCAAGGCGGTCGCCAGCACGCCGCTGCTGCCCATCCCGCTGACCGGCGACGTGCGGCTGGTGACGCCGTCGGGCGGCGGGCTGCCGCAGCTGCGCCTCGGGCTGCGCGGCCTGCTGAGCATCGACCTGGTGGGCCAGACGGCGCTGTCCAAGAACGGTCGCGTGGTCAACACCTTCGAGGGCATCCCCGACGTGCCGCTGTCGCAGTTTCGGCTGACGATCTTCGGCGGCAGGGACGGCATCCTCGTCAACCTGCGCAGGCTCCGCTGCGGCCAGCGGCTGACCGGCAACGGCAAGTTCGTCGGCCACAGCGGCGCCAGGAAGGCGGTCAAGGGGGCCTTCGAGGTGTGCGGCACCGTCTCGTCGACAAGCCACGCGCGCAAGCGCCGGACGACCGCCAGGGCCAAGCTGCGCAAGGGCCGCCTGACGGTCAAGGTCCACGGCGCCAGGAAGGTCGCCACCGTCAAGGTCACCCTGCCCCGGGGTGCCGCGTTCAAGGGCCAGCGGACGATCACCCGCCGCCACCTCGACACGCGTGCGGTGAAGCTCACGCTCGGGCGCAGGCGCCTGCACGGGGTGCACCGCGGCCGCAAGCTGACCGTGCGCGCCTGGATGGGCCACGCGCACGCCACGCGGCACCCGAAGATCCACTGAGCGGGTGCCCGCGCGCCAGGCGCCGGCGACCTGACGCCGGGCATACGCGCGCGGTCTAGCCTGCGATCGATGGTCGTGCGCGCCCGCGGGCTGGTGAAGGGCTACGGCCGCGGGCGGGGCGCGCGGGCGATCCTCACGGGCGCCGACCTCGACGTCGGCGCCGGTGAGCTCGTCGCGGTCGTCGGACGCTCCGGATCGGGCAAGTCGACGCTGCTGCACCTGCTCGGTGGACTGGACACCCCGGAGGCGGGCACGGTCGAGATCGCCGGCCAGCCGCTGGACGCCCGCCGCGCCGACGCGGTGCGCCGGCGCAGCGTCGGCTTCGTCTTCCAGGCCTTCCATCTGGTCCCCGAGCTGACCGGTGCCGAGAACGTCCTGCTCGCCGCCCGCCTGCCCGGCGCCTCACGCGACGCGCCCCGGCGCGCGCGGGCCCTGATCGAGCGCCTGGGCGTCGACCAGGTGGCCGACGGGATGCCCCACGAGCTGTCGGGCGGCGAGCAGCAGCGCCTGGCCATCGCCCGCGCGCTGGTCAACGACCCTGCGGTCGTGTTGGCCGACGAGCCGACGGGCAACCTCGACGAGGCGTCGGCGGCGATCGTGCTGGACCTGCTGCGCGAGATCGCCGACGAGGGCCGCGCGCTCGTCGTCGTCACCCACGAGGCGGCCGTCACCGCCCGCGCCGACCGGGCGGTCGAGCTGCGCGAGGGACGGCTGGTCGCCGCGTGAGGCGCGGGCGCGAGAGCCGCCGCCGGCTGCTGGCGGCGCTCGGCGTCGGCGCCGCGGCGCTCGTGGTCGGGGTGTGCGCGACGCTGGCCTTCGCGCTGGCCACCGGCTTCGAACGCTCCGCCGACGACGCCGACCTGCCCGACGTGATCGTGCGCTTCGACCCGGCGCAGCGCTCCACGGTCGACGCGCGCATCGCCGCGCTGCCCAACCTGGCCGCACGCGCGTATCGCTTCGAGATCACCGACGTGCCGCTGGCCTCGGCGGGCGGGCGCTCGCGCCACGGCGCGGTGGAGATCGTCGGCGTGGGCGATCCCGACGGCCGTCGCGGCTATGCGATCGTCGCCGGCCGCGACGTGCGCGACGACGGCGCCCGCGAGGTCGTCGTCGAGCAGGGCGTGGCCCGCGAGTGGGATCTCGGCGTCGGCTCGACGCTGCGCGTCGGCCGCCTGGGGCCGCTGCGCGTGGTGGGCATCGCGCGCTCGCCCGACAACGTCGCCTACCCGCTGGCCGCCGCGGCGCGCATCTACCTGGCCCCCGCGCTGGTGCGGCGCTTCAACCGCGACCGCCTGCTGCCGGTCGACACCGCGCTGCTGTGGCTGCACGACCGCGACCGCACCGACGTCACGCTGACCCAGGCGCGCGCCCAGGCCTACGGCATCGGGGGACTGTCGTTCCTGACCCGATCGGGGCTGCACGCGCTGATCGCCCAGGCGGCCGGGATCGTGATCGCGCTGCTGATCGCCTTCAGCGTCGTGGCGCTGGCCGCCGCCGGCGTGATGCTGGCCGCGGCCGCGCACGCCGACGTGCAGCGGCGTCTGCCGTCGACCGCGGTGCGCCGCGCCCTGGGCTTCTCGCGCGCGTCGATCACCCGCGACACGACGCTGGCCGCGCTGCGCCTGGCGCTGCCGGCGGCGCTGCTCGGCGTCGCCGGCGGGTGGGCGCTGGCGCTCGCCCCGACCAACGCGCTGCTGGCCATCCTCAACGAGGCGCCGCCCGGCGCCGCGGTGCTACCGCTGCTGGCCGGCTGCGTGGCGGCGATCGTCGCGCTCGTGGCCGCCACCAGCGCGTGGCCGGCGTGGCGGGCGACCGCCGCCTCCCCAGCCGCGCTGCTGCGCGGCGGCGAGCTGACCGCGCAGACGCGCATGCTGCCGCGCCGGGCCCGCGGCCTGCGCCGGCCGGCCGGGCTGTTCGCGCTCGGCGCCCGGCTGGTCGCCGCCCGGCACGCCCGCTTCGCCGGCACGATCGCCGTCGTGGCCACCTGCGCCAGCGTCGTGCTGCTGATGCTGGCGCTGGCCACGCTGCTGGAGCGCCTGCGCGACGATCCGGCCACGCTGGGCAAGCGCTACGCGCTGACGCTCGACGCCAGCCCGGCGCAGGTGCCCGCGGTCGAGCGCGTCGAGGGCGTCGCCGCCGCCGCGCCACGCTGGACGTTCGCCGCCGCCGACTCGTTCTCGCTGGGCGAGTCGCTGCGCGTCGTCGCCTTCCCCGGCGACCACACGCCGTTCGAGGCGCCGCCGCTGAGCGCGGGCCGCCGGCTGCGCGGCCCCAGCGAGGCGGAGGTCGGCCGCGGGCTGGCCGACCAGCTCGGCCTGGCCCCCGGCTCCACGCTGGCCATCGCCCTGCCCGGGGGCGCGGGCGAGGCGCGCCTCCGCGTGGTGGGGATCGTCGGGGCGCTGGACAACGAGGGGCGCGTCGCCTACGTGCAGCCGCAGCGCATCCGCGCGGCGCTGGCGTCGCGCCCGCCGCAGATCGCCGTGCGCCTGGCCCCGGGCGCGTCGCGCGACGCGGTGGGGGCTCGCCTGCGCGCCGCCGGCTTTGCCCCGACGACCGTCGCCGGCGCCACCGGCAACAGCCAGCGGCTGCTGAGCGTGTTGTCGGCCGTGCTGCGCGTCGTCGCCGCGACCGTCGCGCTGGTGACGCTGTACGCGCTCGTCCAGGCGCTCGCGCTGACCGCGGCCGACCGCCGCCGCACGCTGGCGCTGCTGCGCACGCTGGGCGCCGGGCCGGGCGGGCTGGCGCTCGTGCTGGCTGGGGCGGGCGCGGCGCTGGTGGTGCCCGCGGCGCTGATCGCCGTCGCGCTGGAGGAGCTGGTGCTGGGGCCGTTCACCGGCCATCTGGCCGCCGGCTACGCCGACCTGGGCGTGCGGGCCAGCGCCGGCCAGGCGCTGCTGGTGGCGCTGGGCCTGCTCGTCCTGGCCGCCGCGGCCGCGGGCTGGGTGGCCTGGCGCGTCGGTCGCGCGCCGCTGGCCGGCGTGCTGCGGGAGGCGGAGTGAGGGTGGCGGTGCCGATCGCGCTCGTGCTGGCGCTGCTGGCGCTGGCGGGCTGCGGCAACCAGGCCGACCCGGCGCAGGACGGCGGGTCGACGCTGCACGCCACCCTGCGCGACCCCGACGGCGACGGCGTGCTGGCCCCGGCGCCGGGCGAGCCGCTGATCGACCGGGGCGGATCGGCCCGGCCGGTGCGCACGGTGGCCACGTTCGCCCAGATCGCCGACGCCCACGTGCGCGACGAGGAGTCGCCGGGGCGGGTGCCGTTCCTGGATCGCTTCGGGGCACCGCTCAGCTCGCTGTTCCGCCCGCAGGAGGCGCTCACGCTGCAGACGCTGACCGCCACCGTCGAGGCGCTGAACGCGCTGCACCCCGACGCGGTCGTCCAGACCGGCGACCTGGCCGACAACGCCCAGGTCAACGAGCTGCACCAGGCGATGGTCGCCCTGCGCGGCGGCGTTGTGAACCCCGACAGCGGCGCGCCCGGACCGTCCGGCCCCCAGCTGGCCACCGATCCGGACCCGTTCTACTACCGGCCGGACGTCGACGCACCCCGCCATCCGGGGCTGCTGGCCGCCGCCCAGCGCCGCTTCCGCTCGCCGGGGCTGGACGCGCCGCTGTACTCGGTGCTCGGCAACCACGACGTGCTCGTGGCCGGCGAGCTGGCACCCGACGCACGCACCCGCGCCATGGCCGTCGGCGACCGCGCGATCGTCGAGCTGGACCCCGACGTGCTGCGCGGCATCCGGATCCCGCGCGCCGACGCGCGGGGCGAGGGCGGCGTCGGCACGCCGAGCGCAGCGACGATCGAACGGGTGCTGTCGACGGGGCGCACCGAGCGCGTCGCCCCCGACCCCCAGCGCCGCGAGGTGACCCCGCGCGAGGCGATGGCGATCACCGGCGCGCGCACGGTCCAGGCCTTCGACATCGGCCCCGTGCGCGCGCTGGCCATGGACATCACCCGCCACGAGGGCGGCTCGGGCGGGCGGGTGAGCGCCGGTCAGCTCGACTGGCTGCGGGGACAGCTGGACCGTGCCGCCTCGCGGCCGGTGGTCGTCTTCACCCACCAGCCGCTGGACGGCTCGATCAACGGCGACGCCGCGCTGGCGCTGCTGCGCGCCCACCGCAACGTGCTGGCGGCGATCGCCGGACACACGCACCGCAACGAGGTCCGCCGCGACGGCGCTGGCGGGCCATGGCTGATCACCACCGCCTCGCTGGCCGACTTCCCCGAGCAGGCCCGCATGTTCCGCGTGGTGGCGGTGGGCGGCGGCGGCTACGCGCTGGAGACGTTCCTCGTCGACCACGGCGACGGGCCGGACGGGCTGGCGGGGATCTCGCGCGAGCTGTCGTTCCTCGACGCCCAGGGCGGGCGCCCGCTGGACTTCGCCGGCACGCGCCTGGACCGCAACGTGCGCCTGTACCGCTGATGATGGCCCGACCGGCGCGTCGGTCGGGACCGCAGGGCGATACCGGGCCGTGGGCGCAACCGAGACGATCCCGTTCGCCATGGAGCACGGCGGGTCCCCACGTGTCGCGATCGTCCTGCCCGGAGGCGGGGCGCGCGGCGCCTACGAGGCCGGCGCGCTGTCGGTGCTGCTGCCCGCCCTGGAGGCGCGCGGCGAGCGCGTGTCGATCGTGTGCGGCACCAGCGTGGGCGCCATCAACGCGGCGCTGCTGGCCTCGCTGGTCGACCGGCCGCTGAGCGAGGCGGCGCGGATCGCCGTCGAGCGCTGGCGCGCGGTGCGCCGCTCCGACGTGCTCGGCCGCGTCGTGGGCCCGAGCCTGGCCCTCAAGACGCTGCGCTTCGTCGGCGAGGCGCTCGAGGTGCCGGGCGTGCGGCTGAGCTCGCTGCTGGACCCCAGCCCGCTGCGCGACAGCCTCGAGCGCTGGATCGACTGGATGGCGCTGCATCGCAACGTCAAGCACGGCGAGCTGGCGGCGATCTGCGTGGTCGCCACCGCGGTGAACGGCGGCGGTCCGGTGGCCTTCGTGGAGACGCAGGGCACCGTTCCGCGCACCAAGAGCAGCTCGCCGCTGCGCTACGTGCGCGCCCAGCTGGCCGGCGAGCACGTGCGCGCCTCGGCCGCGATCCCGCTGCTCTTCCCGCCTGTCGAGGTGACCAGTCCGGCCTCGGTCGCGGGGAGCTTCTGTCGTTCCTGCTGTTCGACGAGGCGTTCCTGGCGGCGCTGATCGAGCAGGGCCAGGCTGATGCCCAGGCGTGGCTGGACCGCCATCCGCGCCTGTGGTGCGCGGACGCCAGCCACGATCTCGACGTCGACGTCGCCGCCTTCGAGACCGCGCGCGACCAGCACGCGCTGGACGAGTTCCGAACGCTGCGCCGCCGCTGAGGCGCCCGAGCGGCGCCCTCAGATCTGCTCCTGGCGGGCGTCCTCGAGATCGAGGTCGTGCTCGATGCGCCGCAGCGTCTCGTCGCTGATGCGCCCGCCGTCGCGCAGCTCGGTGATGCGCTCGCGCTGCGTGAGCTGCAGCTCCTCGCGGACGCGCGCCGCCGCGTCGAGCAGCTCACCGCCGAACAGGTCGACGTCCTCGGCCACGCCGGGCTCGATCCGAGCCGACAGCACGCGCCGGCGGCCCTCGTACACGCGGACCATCCGCTCGCGCGCCGCATCGGGCACCCAGTCCTCGTCGCGCATCTCCTCCAGGCGGTCCAGCGCGGCGTCCAGCGCCGACAGGCGGGCCGCCGTCTCGGCCGCCCGCTCGCGCTCCTCCCCGGCGCCGGCGAGGCCGAGGCGCCGGATCAGCGCGGGCAGCGTCAGGCCCTGACCGAGCACGGTGGCCAGGATCGTCACGTAGACGAGGAAGATGATCAGGTCGCGGTACGGGAACGGTCCGCCGCCGTCGACGGTCAGCGGGATGGCCAGTGCGGTGGCCAGCGAGACCGCGCCGCGCATGCCGTTCCAGGCCACCAGCGCGACCGGCTGCCACGGCGGCGGCTGCGCGGCCCGGCGCAGGAAGCGCGGCCGGTAGGCGATCGCGAACACCCACACGATGCGCAGCGCCAGCACCCCGCCGACCAGCGCCGCCGAGTAGCCGACGAGCGTCTGGGGCGACCAGTCTGAGATCCCGTCGAGCACGTGCGGCAGCTCCAGGCCGACGAGGAAGAACAGCGCCGTGTTGATCGCGAACACGAGGATCTCCCACACCGAGTACAGCTGGATGCGCGTCGACGGGGTCAGCAGGCGCGGTGCCTGCGTGCCCAGGTACAGGCCGGCGCTGACCGCGGCGAGCACCGCGCTGACGTCGAGCGCCTCGGCGGGCAGGTAGGCGAAGAACGGCACCAGCAGCGACAGCAGGATCTCCGTCGGGGCGTCCTCGACGCGCAGGGCGATCTGCGTGGTGACGAACCCCACGATCAGGCCGATGCCCACGCCGCCGCCCACGTCGACGGCGAACTCGCCCAGCGCGCCGAACAGGTGGAAGTTCGCGCTCACCGCGACCGCCGCCGCGATCGCGTACTTGTAGGCCACCAGCGCGGTCGAGTCGTTGATCAGCGACTCGCCCTCGACGATCGTGATCACGCGAGCGGGCGCGCCCACCCGCCGCCCGATCGCCGTCGCCGCCACCGGGTCGGTGGGCGACACGACCGCGCCCAGCACGAAGGCGACCTCCCAGGGCAGGCCCATCACCAGATGGCCGATCACCGCCACGCCGCCGACGGTCAGCAGCACCAGCCCGAAGGCCAGCGAGAAGATCGGGCGCGCAGAGTCGCGCAGGTCACGCACCGAGGAGAAGAACGCCGCCGAGTACAGCAGCGGCGGCAGCAGCAGCACGAGCACCAGGTCCGGGCTGAGCGTCGCGTTGGGCACCGGCGGCAGGAAGCCGAGGATCGCCCCGCCCACCACGAGCCACATCGGGTAGGGCACCCGCGTCCGGTAGGCGGCGAGCAGGAACCCGGACGTGGCCAGGAGCAGGAGCGTCAGGAGCAGCTCCTTGGGCATGGGCGGCGATCCTAGAGACTGCGCAGGAGGGCCACGGCGTGGGCTTCGGCGCCCTCGCCGCGACCGATCGGGCCCATGCCCTCGGCGGTCGTCGCCTTCACGTTGACGCGCTCGGGCGCCAGGCCCAGCGCCTCGGCCAGCCGGGCCCGCATCGCCTCGCGGTGGGGCGCCAGCCGCGGACGCTCGAGCACCACGGTGGCGTCCACGTTGACCGGCGCCAGCCCCTGCTCGGCCAGCAGCGCGACGACCTGCCCCAGCAGGGCGACCGAGTCGGCGTCGCGCCAGCGCTCGTCGCTGTCGGGGAAGTGGCGGCCGATGTCGCCCAGGCCGGCGGCGCCCAGCAGCGCGTCCATGATCGCGTGGGTGAGCACGTCGGCGTCGGAGTGGCCCAGCAGCCCGCGGTCGTGGGCGATCTCCACCCCGCCGAGCACCAGGCGACGGCCGTCGACGAACACGTGGCAGTCGTAGCCCTGGCCGATCACGAGGCCCCGATCGGCTCCATCCGCCGCGTGCGCCCCTCGAACACGCACAGCTCGCTGACGCCGAGCCCGTCGAGCACCTCCAGCGCCTGGTCGTAGCCGAAGCCGACGTGCTCGGGCAGGTGCGCGTCGCTGGATAGCGCAATCGGGCAGCCGGCGTCGACGAGCATCTCCAGGAACGCCGTCGACGGGTACAGCTCGCCCACCGGCTTGCGCAGGCCCGCGGTGGAGACCTCCACGGCGATGCCCGAGTCGACGATGCCCTCCATGGCGATCTCGTAGAAGCGGCGCAGGTCGCCCTCGGGCCGCGGGCGCCGCCCGCCCCACATCTTCACCAGGTCGGGGTGGGAGAGGACGTCGAACAGGCCGCTGCGTGCCGCCTCGCCCAGCCACTCGAAGTAGCGCCTCCACACGCGGTCGGGGCGCGATGCGTTGTTGGCCCAGATGTCGTAGTCGGGGTGGTCGAGCGCCTCGTCGCCGAGGAAGTGGATCGAGCCGAGCACGTAGTCCCACTGGCGTGCCTCCAGCAGCTCGGCCATACGGTCCTCGCGGCCGGGCACGAAGTCGGCCTCGATGCCCAGCCGCAGGTCGGTCTCCTCGCGCACGAAGGCGCAGTAGGCGTCCAGGTCGTCGTCGGCCGACGTGCGCCACAGCTCGTGGTCCCATACGGCCAGCGCCTGGCGGAAGCGGTAGACGTGCTCGGAGACGCCCAGCTCGACGATGCCACGCTCGGCGGCCGCCTCGCGGTAGCGCTCGGCGTTGGCGGGCGTGAAGAACCGCTGCGCGGTCGTCCCCGGCTCATCGGGGCGCAGGTGGACGTGGTAGTCGGTCAGCATCCGCGCCGCCAGAAGCTAGCCTGGCGCGCGGGGGACCGCACCCGGGTCGACGTCGCCATCGTGGGCGGCGACCACAACGCGCTGGTCGCCGCGATCCTGCTGGCCCGCGCGGGCCGCTCGGTCGTCGTGCTCGAGCTCGGCGGCGCGGCGGTCTCCGAGCGCCCGTTCGCCGGTGTCGACGCGCGCTGTCGCGCTACGCCTCCCTGGTCTCGCTCTTCCCGCGCTCGCTGGCGCGCGAGCTGGGACTGGGGCTGGAGCTGCGCCGCCGGCGGGTGGCCTCCTACACCCCCGGCGGCGACGGCGGGCTGCTCAACCCGGCCACCGGGGCGTTCGGCCAGCGCTGCGCCACGCTGGCCGAGGCGCTGTCCCCCACGCTGCTGGCGCCGCTGCGCACCCGCGCGCAGGCCCGCGCCCTGGTCAGCGACGACGACGCCTGGGCGATGGTCGCGCAGCGTCCGATCGGCGAGGCGATCGAGGCCGCGTTCGACGACGACGTGCTGCGCGGCATCGTGCTCACCGATGCGCTGATCGGGACGTTCGCGGCCACCCATGACGCATGGTCCTGTCGCGCCTGCCGGGCCTGCGCGACGGCCACATCTTCCACCGCGCCCTGGCCTGGCCCTGGGTCGAGGACGAGGCCAGGGCGGGTCGCTGGGGCGTCGAGACCGCCCATGAGCGGATCCTGCTGTGCGGCGCGGGCGCCGTCCGCGGCGGCGGCGTGAGCGGCATCCCCGGCCACAACGCGGCGATGGCCGTGCTGGCCGACCTGGCGACCTGACCACGACGAAAAGGGCCCCGCGAGCGGAGCCCTTTCCTGACGGTGAGGGGGACGTCGACCTCCCCGGCCGGGTCGAAGATGGTCCGACCCGGTGCCCCTTCCGACCTGGGGCTGTGCCCAGGGAATCGGCCGGCGGCCCGGGGAGTTGAGGGGGTCAGACGGTGAAACGGCCGACCATTTCCTCCAGCTCGGAGGCCGAACGCGCCAGCTCGTTGCTGGAGGAGGCGATCTCGTCGGTGGCGGCGCTGGACTGCTGGGCCGACGCCGACACCTGCTCGGTCGCCGCGCTGGTGTCCGTGGCTACGGCGGAGACCTCGCTGGTGGAGCCTGCGACCCGCTCGATGCAGGCGCTCACCTCGCCGACGCTCGTCGACAGGTGCGTGAAGGCCTGGCGCGCCTGGGCCGAGGTGGCGGTGGCCGACTCGGCCAGCTTGCGCACCTCGTCGGCGACCACCGCGAAGCCCCGGCCCTGCTCGCCGGCCCGTGCGGCCTCGATGGCGGCGTTGAGGGCCAGCAGGTTCGTCTGGTCGGCGATGGAGGCGATCTCCTCGGTCAGGTCGACGCCCTCGCGGGCGATGCCCTCGGCGCGCGCCGCGAGCCCCACGGCCTCCCCGGTCGTCGCGCTGACGCCGTCGACCAGCGTCGCCTGGCGCTCCGCGCCGGTGGCGATGTCGGTCGTCGCCCGCGCGATCTCAGCGATCGACTCGCGCGTCTGCTGGGTGGTGGCCGACATCTGCTGGGAGGCGGCCGACAGCTGCGTCGCGGTCGCGGAGATGTCGCGGATCATCCCCCCGACCTGGCCGCGCATCTCGTTGTAGGCGCCCAGGCCGCTCTGGGCCCGCGCCAGCATCGTGTTGAAGACGCCGGCCAGGCGGCCCGGCTCCTCGCCGGTGGCGGTCTCGATCGGCTCGGTGACCGGCTCGGCGCTCACGGTCAGATCGCCGCGGGTCATCGCCATCAGGCCGTCGCCGAGCCCGGACAGGCAATGGTCGCTGAGGCTGGTCAACCGCCCCTCGAGCTGCGTCAGGCACGAGTGGTCGCCCAGCACCTCGCGCTGGCGCTCGCGGACCGCCTCGTAGCCGCGCAGGGCGTCCTGGGCCTGGCCGAGCATGGCGTTGAACAGCTCGACGAGCTCGCGCTCGGCGCCGCGCGCCCCGCCCGGGTCGATCGGCTGCGTCCGGGGGGTGACCGCGACCGTCAGGTCGCCATTCTCCATCGCCTGCAGGCCGGCGACCAGGCCGGCCAGGCAATGGTCGTGCAAGCTGCGCAGGCCGGCTTCGACCTCCGCCAGGCTGCTGCTGGAACCGCGCTTGATGCCCATCGATGCTCTCCTTGGGGGACCTGAGCTGGACTAGGGGTGTGGACCCGTAGTCGGCGGCTAAAGGTCCTTAGCGGAACCGAATTGTCATAACCGCTGCCGCGCCCGGGGCTAGCGTGAGGGCACACACATGCGGACCGAGCTGCACTTCCACCTGCTGCCCGGCGTCGACGATGGCCCCGAGAGCATGGACGAGAGCCTCGAGCTGGCCCGCCTGGCCGTGTCCGACGGGACGGACACGATCACCGTCACGCCCCACGCCCGCGACGTTGACGTGCTCAGCGTGCCCGAGCGCGTCGCCGAGCTGCGCTGGGCGCTGGAGCGGGCCGGCATCCCGCTGCGCGTGCTGGAGGGCGTCGAGCTGGCACAGGACGATGTCGCGCGGATGAGCGCCGACGAGCTGGAGATCGCCGCCCAGGGGCCGCCCGGCGCGCGCTGGGTGCTCCTGGAGGCGCCGTTGTTCCTCGAGGCGCCCGGGCTGCTGAACGCGGCGGCCGAGCTGCGCGCCCGCGGCTACGGCCTGCTGATCGGCCACCCCGAGCGCTGCCCGTCGCTGATGGCCGACCGCGGCGGCCTGGACGCGCTGCTGGCCGGCGGCGCGCAGCTGCAGCTCAACGGCTCGTCGCTCACCGGGCGCCACGGCGAGGACGCCCGCCGCTCGGCGCTGCGCCTGGCCGCCGACGGCCGCGCCTCGGTCATCGCCTCCGATGCGCACCGGCCCACGCGCGGCCCGGTGCTGGGCGAGGCGGTCGCGGTCCTGATCGAGGCGGGCGTCGAGCAGGCCGCGGCCGAGCGGATGACGTCGGCAACGCCGCGGGCGCTCCTGGACGACGGGCTGCGGGCGGCCTGATGCGCGAGACCTTCCTGCTCGTCGACGGCGAGAACATCGACGCCACGCTCGGCGGGTCGCTGCTCGGGCGCCGCCCGGCGCCCGAGGAGCGCCCGCGCTGGGATCGCGTACGCGACCATGCCGCCGACCACTGGGGTCAGCCGCTGCGCGGCCTGTTCTTCCTCAACGGCTCGGGCACGGTCCCGATGGCGTTCGTGCAGGCGCTGAGCGCGCTGGACTTCCGCCCGGTGCTGCTGTCCGGGCCGCCGGAGGTGAAGGTCGTCGACGTGGCGATCCTGCGCACGCTGGAGGCGCTCGCGCAGCGCGCCGAGGGCGACGTGCTGCTGGCCAGCCACGACGGCGACTTCGCCGACGCGATGGCGGCGCTGCTGGCCATCCCCGACCGGCGCGTCGGCGTCTACGGCTTCCGTGAGCTGATCTCCAGCCAGCTGGCCGAGCTGGCCCCCGAGGGGCTGGAGCTGCTGGACCTGGAGGACGACGTCGGCGCGTTCACCGTCGCGCTGCCACGCGTGCGCGTGATCCCCATCGAACGCTTCGACCCGTGGACGCTGCTGGGATGAGCTGGCTACCGCTGGAGGGCGCCGCCAACGGGCGCGACCTGGGCGGGCTTCCGCTCATGGGCGGCGGCGTCACGCGGCCCGGCGTGCTCCTGCGCACGGACAACCTCCAGGCGTTGACCGAGACCGACGTGCGGCTGCTGGTCGACGATCTCTCGGTACGGGTCGTCGTGGACCTGCGCACCGGCGTCGAGGTCCAGGCCGAGGGCCCGGGCCCGCTCACCCGCGAGCGGGCAGTCGACATCCGCCATCGCTCGCTGTACCCCGAGGCCGGGCACAACACCGACCTCGACGTGCTGCCGTGGCAGGGCGTGGACCTGCACGGGCACCTGGACGAGTCGCCGGCGGTGCGCGCGTACCTCGGCTACCTGCGCGACCGACCCGACTCGATCGTCGATGCGCTGCGCGACGTCGCCCACGCCGACGGCGCGGCGATCGTGCACTGCGCCGCCGGCAAGGACCGCACCGGCGTGGTGTGCGCGCTGGCGCTCGAGGTCGCCGGCGTCCCCCGCGAGGCGATCATCGCCGACTACGTCGCCACCGACCAGCGCATCGAGGCGATCGTGGCGCGGCTGGCGGCCTCGGCCACCTACGCCCGCGACATCCACCTGGACCAGACCGATCGCCACCGCCCGCGCGCGGAGACGATGGAGCGCGTGCTGGAGCTCGTCGACCCGCATGAGTGGCTGGCCCACCACGGGTTCGGCGCCGACGACGCCGCCGCGCTGCGCGCGCGGCTCAGCGGCGCCGCTCGCTGAGCAGCAGCTCGGCGACGCGCAGGTCCATCGGCGTCGTCACCTTGAGGTTCTCGCGCGGCGCCGGCACGACGCCGACGCGGCCGCCCAGCGCCTCGACCAGCCCCGCGTCGTCGGTGGCGGCGGCCAGCGTGGCGGCGTCCTGGGCCAGCGCGCGCTCCAGCCACTGGCGGCGGAACACCTGCGGGGTCTGGACCGCCCACAGGGCGGCGCGGTCCAGCGTGCGGTCGACGACCAGGTCCGGCGCCAGCGCATGCTTGATCGTGTCGGTCACCGGCGCGGCGGCGACGACCGCGTCGAGGCCGCCCAGGCCCGCCACGCACGACTCGACGAGCTCGGGCGTCAGCAGCGGGCGGGCGGCGTCGTGGACGAGCACGACGTCGTCGTCGGCGCCCGCGGCGGCCAGCGCGTTGCGCACCGACTCCGAGCGTGACGCGCCGCCGGGCACGCTGCCGTCGATGCCGACGACGTCCGCCGGCACGGCGATCACGACGTCGGCCACCGACGGCGCCGCGTGGAGCGCCTCCAGCGACCACTCGTAGAGCGGACGGCCGGCCAACATGACGAACGCCTTGGGCCCGCGGGCACCAAGGCGTTCGCCACGTCCAGCCGCCACGAGCAAGGCGACGGCCATCCGAATCCGTCCTACTTCGCCGCGGGGACGATCCCCTTCTCCTCGGCGGATCGGGCCAGCAGGTCGTCGAGGTATGCCTCGGCGGCCTCCTCGTCCTTGTCCAGCGCGTACATCAGCTCGGAGGCCAGGATCTTCTTGGCCCGCGTGAACATCTGCTTCTCGCCGGTCGACAGGCCCTTCTCGAACTCGCGCAGCGCGAGATTGCGCACGACCTCGGCCAGCTCGTAGATGTCGCCGGTCTTGATCTTGTCGCGATTGTGCTTGAACCGGCGGTTCCAGTTCTTGGGCATCTCCGACTCGGAGTCCTCGAGGACCGAGAGGACCTTCTTGACGGCCTCCTCGTCGATGATGCGCCGCAGACCAGCGATCGCCGCGTTCTCACACGGGACCATCACGGTCATGTCGTTATGGAGGATCTTGATGGTGAGGTACTGCCGCTCCTCACCGAAGATCTTCTTGTTCTCCTTCTTGAGCACCTTGCCCGCCCCGTGATGGGGGTAGACGACGGAGTCGCCGATCTCGAAGTCGATGCACTCGACCTCGCGGACGACCTCGAGATCCTCGAGGAGCTGCTCTTCAGTGACGTCGGTGATGGTGTCCCTCCTTCAGGGTGCTGCTTTGGTCCGGCAAACTCAGGTCTGCAGGTAGCGATCGACGAGGTTGATCTCCTGCAGGCGGCGAAGGCCCTCGCGGATGTCCTTCGCCCGGATCTCGCCCACGCCCTCAACGGCCTCCAGCTCCGCATCGGTGGCGGCGAGCATCTCGTCCAGCCCGCCGAAGTCGCGCACGATCTGCGACACGACGATCTTCGGCAGCCGCGGGATCCGTCCCAGGATCCGGTAGCCACGGGGCGAGACGGGATAGTCCAGGGTGTTCAGCTTGCGGTCGTAGCCCAGCACCTCGGCGAGGCGGCCGAAGTCGAGCAGGTCCTGGTGGGGCAGGCGGCCGATCTGGTCCAGCGCGGCGGCGAACGCCTCGTCGCTGGGGTCGGCGAGGTAGTCGCGGATCAGCGCGGCCTTGTCGGACGCGGTCCCGACCATGGTCTCCTCCAGCTGCATCTCGATCAGGCGCCCCTCGGTGCCCAGCTCGACGATGTAGCGCTCGATCTCGACGGCCATGCGCGTCACCAGCTCGGAGCGCTGCAGGACCGTGAGCACGTCGTGCAGCGTCGCGCCGCCCTCGAACTCCAGCGCGGTCAGCCGCGTGGAGACCTGGTCCAGGCGCGTGCGGTACTTGTCCAGCGTGGCCAGCGCCTGGTTGGCCTTGGCCAGCACGACGGGGATGTCCTCGAGGATGTACTTGGCGCCGTCGACGTAGAGCGAGATGACCTCGCGGCGCTTGGAGATGGCGATCACCAGCGCGTCGGTCTGCTTGGAGACGCGCTCGGCGGTGCGATGGCGCGTGCCGGTCTCCAGCGACAGGATCGTCGGGTCGGGGATCAGCTGCACGTTGGCCATGGCGATCTTCGTCGCGTTGGCGTTGCAGACGATGCCGCCGTCCATCTTGGCGACCTGGTAGATCAGCGACGGCGTGTAGTCGACGTCGAGCTTGATGCCGCCCGAGAACAGGAAGCTGAGCTCGTCGGGCTCGCCGACGACGATCAGCGCGCCGGTGTCGGCGTGCAGGATGTTGTCGATGCCCTCACGCAGCGCGGTTCCGGGGGCCACCATCTCCAGCGCCTTGACGAGCCGGGGCTCTTGACGTGCTTCGAGCTCGTTGAGCTCTTCCCCGGATCGTGCCGACATCGATCGCATATTCTAGCGATCCCTAAGCGGAGATAAAGCCCTGCTATCCGCCACCTTTTTCTGCGGGCCGCGCAGGATCGGCACTCCATTGGGACCAGGATCCGGGATATAGTCGTCCCGTTTGAACCCCGGCGTGCTCCATGGCGAGCAGCAGATGGCATGCGCTGACCCCCGATCCGCAGTAGGCGATCGGCGCCTGGCCGGCGTCCACGCCGGCGGCCTCGAAGCGCTCACGCAGCCCCGCGACGGGCAGGAACCGCCCGTTCTCGTCGAGGTTCTGCGCGGTGGGCACGCTGCGCGCTCCGGGGATGTGGCCGGCGCGCGGGTCGAGCGTCTCCTGCTCGCCGCGGAAGCGCGCGGCCGAGCGCGCATCCAGCAGGGGCGCGGCCGTGCTGGCCACCTCCTCGATGCCGGCCAGGCGCTCGGCGGGCCACGGGCGCACGGCGCGGACCACCGGCGGGCGGGCGGCCGGCGCGGTCTCCAGCGGGCCGTCCCAGGCGTCGATGCCGCCGTCCAGCAGCGCCGCCGGGGCGCCGATCGCGCGCAGCATCCACACCAGCCGCGCGGCCATGATGCCGCCGCCGTCGTCGTAGGCCACCACGGGGTCCTCGTCGCCGATGCCCAGCGCGCCCAGCGCCGCCGCGAAGCGCTCGGGGCTGGGGAACGGATGGCGCCCGCCGTGCGCCGACGGCTCGTCGGCCAGCGCCTCGTGCAGGTCGACGAACACGGCGCCCGGCAGGTGGCCGCCGTCATAGGCCGCCCGCCCCGAGCGGCCGTCGAGGTAGTAGCGCACGTCGGCCACGACCGCGCGCGGGTGGGCGCGCAGCCAGGCCACGTCGACGATCGGTTCCATGATCAGTAGCTTCCCTCACCGCCGGGCTCGATGCCGGCCAAGCCGCCATACAGGCCGCTGGCGTAGGGCGCCAACCAGGCCGGCGCCGACCAGAACGGGACCCGTCCGCCGTCGGCCAGCTCGATCTCGCGCACGTCCGGCGGCTGGCCGCGCTCCAGGCGCTGTGCGTCGACCGCGCAGACCGGCACCTCGCGTGGGGCTCCGGACGCCGGCGCCCAGGGGACATCGCGGACCGACGGCCCGTGGCGCGGATCGAAGAAGCACAGCGGCCGGCGCTCGGGCCGCGCGCGGCCCTCGAGGCGGGCGCGCACGCACGCGGTCGCGTAGCGCCCCTCCGCCAGCATCCGACCGACCCGCTCGAAATCCCGCGGGCGGCGGGCCAGGCGCATGGCGTCGGACGCCTGCGCGTGGGCCTGTAGCGCGCGCGCGTAGTCCTCCCGGGCGCACGGGTCGTCGGCGCGCCGCTCGATGCCGCCATCCAGCGCGCGCAGCTCGTCGGCGAGCGCCGCAAGATCCTCGTCGGCGAGGCTGCGCAGGGTGTCGGCCGCGCGCGACTCGTCGGCGCGGCGGCGGTGCGCCCGCAGCCAGGCGATCAGCGCGACGGCGCCCAGCAGGGCACCGAGCCCCAGCGCCCACAGCCACCACGGCGTACCCCCGTCGAGCGTCCCACCGCTCTCGCGGGCCCTGCGCAGCTGGGCGACGAACGCGTCGAGGACCGCCGGGCCGCTGCCACCGCGCGCCTGATCCAGCGCCCGCGTCGCCGCCCTGCGCGCCGTGCCCGGCTGCAGGCCGGTCGCCCCGGTCTGGCCGGCGGCGAACGCGCGCCCGCCCGTCCCCGCGACGACGGCGTAGACCCCGGCGCGGTCCAGCGCCCGGCCCAGCGTCGCGGCCAGGAGCTGGGGCTCGCCGGCCCCCGGCGGGAAGACCGCGACGTAGGTCGGCACCTCGCTGGCGCGGATCTCGGCGCGCAGGCGCGCGGCGTCGGCCCGGGTGACGTCGGCCGCGTTGTGGGCGGCGACGTAGACCGGGCCCGTCGCCAGCGCATCGGCAGCGCGCTGGACCGCGGGCGGCAGCGCCCTCGTCTGCGCACCCGCCACATCCGGCCCGGCCAGCAGGACGGCGACGAGCGACAGGGCGATCAGGTGGCGACGCATGCGGGCCGGGAACCCCGGTCCGTCAGACTAGAGGTCATGAGCCTCAGCCTGGGACATGGCCCGCTCTCCCGCGAGCCGGCCATGTAGAGCTTCACGATCGAGGGGCCGGCGCACCGCATCCACTTCGAGCCCTTCCCCCACCGCGTCCGTGCCCCGCTCGAGGTCACGATCGGCTGAGTTCCGCCGCCCACGCGGCGGCGCGGGCCGGACCTGCGTCGCTGGCGGATTCTGGACGCCATGCGTCCACAACTCGCCGCCGACCCGACCGACCAGCGCGGACGCGCCAGAACACGCGGACGCATGGCGGACGCACGGCCACCGACGCCGTCGCTGCCCGTCGTTCGCCTTCCCGGCGCTACGCCGCGCGCGCCGGGCGCCCGGCGGGCAGCGCGGCGCGCACAGCCGCCCGCAGCGATCCGACGCCGAGCGCCGCCGTGCCGCTGCCCTCGGGCGCCACGACCGTGCGCAGCCCGAACTTGCGGCACTCCTCCAGCCGGCGCTCGGGGTGGCCGACCGAGCGCAGCTCGCCGGTCAGGCCGACCTCGCCGAAGCAGGCCAGCGGCTGCGGCGCGTCGCCGCCCAGCGAGGCGCCGCGGACCGCCGAGGCGACGGCCAGCGCGACGGCCAGGTCGGCGCCCGGCTCGTCGACGCGCACGCCGCCGACGACGTTGACGAACACGTCCGAGCTGCCGGTGGAGACGCCCGCATGGCGGGCCAGCACCGCGAGCACGAGCGCGACGCGGTTGCGATCGATGCCGTTGACCATCCGCCGCGGCGGCACCAGCTCCGAGGGCGACACGAGCGCCTGCACCTCGACCAGCAGCGGCCGCGAGCCCTCCATCGAGGCGAGCACGACGCTGCCCGGCGCGCGGGTCGCCTCGCCCACGAAGCGCCCCGAGGCGTCCAGCACCTCGACCAGGCCGCCGGAGCGCATCTCGAAGACACCGGCCTCGTTGGTGGAGCCGAAGCGGTTCTTGAGCGCCCGCAGCGTGCGGTAGGTGCGCTCGCGCTCGCCCTCGAACTGCAGCACGCAGTCGACCAGGTGCTCGAGCACCCGCGGCCCGGCCAGCGCGCCCTCCTTGGTGACGTGGCCGACGAGCAGCACCGCGGTGCCGGTCTCCTTGGCCACGCGGGCCAGCCGGCCGGCGACCTCGCGGACCTGCCCGACCGAGCCGGGTGCCCCGGTCAGCTCCGGCGCGTGCAGCGTCTGCACGGAGTCGATCACGCACACGTCCGGGCGTTCGGCGGCCAGCGTGGCCAGCACGGTCTCCAGGTCGGTCTCGGCCAGGACGGGGACGTCGAGCGCGGCGCCCGGCAGCCGCGCGGCGCGCAGCTTGACCTGTGCAGCGGACTCCTCGCCCGACACGTACAGCGTCCCGGCACCCGAGGCGGCGAGGTTGCCCATCGCCATCCCGGTCAGCGTCGACTTGCCGATGCCCGGCGAGCCGCCCAGCAGGACCAGCGACCCGGGGACCAGGCCGCCGCCCAGCACGCGGTCGAACTCGCCGATGCCGGTCGACAACCGGGCCAGCCGCGCGGCGGCGACGTCGCGCAGGCGCACCGGCTTGGCCGCGCGGCCGCCACCGGAGGCCGCGCCGCCGCGCGCCCGTCCGCCGCCCCCGCCCGCGGCCGCGGGCGCGCGCTCCTCGACGAAGGTGTTCCACTCGCCGCAGCCGGGGCAGCGGCCCTGCCAGCGCGGCTCGACGTGGCCGCAGGCGGTGCAGACGTGGATGGTGCTCGGGCGGGCCATGGCGGAGGCACAACCCTAGGCCCCAGACCCGACGTCCTCGCCCCCGTGCCGCACAAGTTCGGATTACCTAATACGAGTGCGCGTCGTGAGGCGCATCCGCCCCTCCTCCGCGCGGTGCTGGCCGCCGCCCACGCCGCCCGTCCCGGCCGCGTCGTCGCCCTCACCCCGTTCACCGCCAACGTGCTCGTCTCGCTGGGCATCACGCCGCTCGCCGTCGGTCAGCCCGGCGCCGGCGAGGAGCCGCTGGACCCGATCGCCACCGCGGCGGTCGGGAGCGTCAGGCGCTGGCCGTGACGGACGATCGGCGCGCCGGGCACGACGCGCACGCCGTGCTCGTCGTGCTCGTCGAGCGATTCGGCGGCGAGGGCCGCCGAGGACGATGCGGGTCGTCTGGGCGCTGGCGGGAACGGCGCCGGCCAGGGCGGCGGCGAGCGCGAGTGGGATGATCGTGCGGATGACCATGAGAACCCGCATTCGGGTACCCTAACTTCCGTGGCCGACACCGCCACCCCGCACCAGGGACCCGCCCCGCCCGCAACGCCCGAGCCGCTGGCCGAGCCCGCCGCAGGCGTGCGCCGCCGCACCGCGGCCGAGGAGGCGCGGACGATCGTGGCGTCCACCAACCAGGCCACGCTGGCGACGCTCAGCGACGACGGCCACCCATGGGGCTCGTTCGTGACCTACGGCACGCTGGCCGACGGCTCGCCGGTGCTGTGCCTGTCCACGCTGGCCGAGCACGGCCGCAACCTGCCGCGCGACCCGCGCGCCTCGCTCGTGGTCGCCTCCGCCCCCGGCGAGGACGACCCGCTGGACTCCGGCCGCGTCACGCTGGCCGGGACCGCGATCGTGCCCGAGGGCATGGCGCTGGAGGACGCGCGCGACGCCTACCGCCGCGGCGTGCAGGACGCGGCCGCGTTCATGGACTTCGGCGACTTCTCGATCTACGTGCTGCGCATCGACCGCGTCCGCTGGGTCGGGGGCTTCGGGCGGATGGACTCCACCGACGCCGCCGCCTACCACGCCGCCGAGCCCGACCCGGTCGCCTCCGCGGCGCCCTACGCCGTCGCCCATCTCAACGAGGATCACGCCGACGCCCTGGTCGACATGGCCCGCGCGCTGGCCGGCTACACCGACGCCAGCGCGGCGCGCTGCACCCGGGCCGATCGCTACGGGCTGGACCTGGTCGTGCACACGCCGCGCGGGCGGGCGCAGACGCGCGTCGGCTTCGCGCAGCCGATCACCGCCCCCAACGGCCTGCGCAGCGCGACCGTCGAGCTGGCCCGCCGCTCGCGGGCGGCGCTCGGCTAGCGCGGCGCGCGCTCGCAGCTGGCAAAGCCGCCGGCGCGGTGCGAGCGGTCGCAGAACGGCTTCTCGCGCGACAGGCCGCAGCGGCACAGCACGATCGACCCGCCCTCGGGCACGTCCCACACACCGCCGTCCGGATCGACCAGGCGCACCGGGCCGCTGACCTTGTACGGCCCGTTGTCGCGCACCTTGATCTCGACCAGCGGCTGCTCGGCCATGGGTGGCGAGCGTACCCTGAAGCGTCGATGCGCCTCAGCGAGGTCACCCCCGAGCTGCGCGACCGGGTGATCGCCCTGGAGCCGCATCCCGAGCAGATCCGCTACTCGGGCCGCGCCCGCGACACGCTCGGCCTGACCCGCGGCCTGCAGGTCCGCCGCGCGGTCACCGCGCTCGACGACGACGGCGAGCCGTTCGCCTTCATGATCCTCGACACCGGCGCCTCGATGATCGCCGTGCACCGCCCCGGCACGGTCGGCGTGCGCGCGTTCTACGTCGCCGCCGAGCGCCAGGGCCGCGGCCTGGGGACCGAGGTGCTGCGCGCCCTGCCGACCTACGTGCGCGAGCACTACCCCGACGCCGACCGCATCGCGCTGACCGTCAACCATCAGAACGACGTCGCGCGCCGCGCCTACCTGCGCGCCGGCTTCCGCGACACCGGCCAGCGCTACACGGCCGGCCCGCTCGGCCCCCAGCACGTGCTCGAGCTGGCGCTGAAGTGACGAGGGCGGCCCGTGGGCCGCCCTCGCACCGGGATTACTCGGCCGCCGGCTCGGCGGGCGGCGCCTCGTCCTCGGCGCGTGACTCCTCGGACTCACCACCGCCATCGGCCCCGACCAGCGCCGGCGCGGCCTCGAGCAGCGTGAGCTCGATCTCGGCGCCGTCGTTCTCCGGGCCCTGGGGCACGTCGGCCAGGACGATCTGGCCGGGCTCCAGCTCGGAGCGGAGCACGAAATCGGCCAGCGGATCCTCGATGAAGCGCTGGATCGCGCGACGCAGCGGTCGGGCCCCCATCGCCGGGTCCCAGCCCTTGTCGACGAGGAAGTCGCGGGCCGGCTCCGACAGCTCAAGCTGCAGCTCGCGCTCGGCCAGCGACCCGCGAACCCGCAGCAGCAGCAGGTCGACGATCTGCTTGATCTCGTCCTTCTGCAGCTTGTGGAACACGATCACGTCGTCGATGCGGTTGAGGAACTCGGGACGGAAGACCTTCTTGAGCTCTCCCATGATCCGGTTCTTCATGTCGTCGTACGTGATGCCGGTCTCGTCCTCGGTGACGGCGAACCCGAGCGGCGTGTTGCGCGCGATCTCCGACGCCCCGATGTTCGAGGTCATGATCACGATCGCGTGGCGGAAGTCGACCGTGCGCCCCTGGGCGTCGGTCAGACGGCCGTCCTCCAGGATCTGCAGGAGGATGTTGAACACGTCCGGGTGGGCCTTCTCGATCTCGTCGAGCAGCAGCACCGAGTACGGCTTGCGACGCACGGCCTCCGTCAGCTGGCCGCCCTCGTCGTAGCCGATGTAGCCGGGAGGCGAGCCGACCAGGCGCGACACGGCGTGCTTCTCCATGTACTCGGACATGTCGATGCGCACCATCGCGTCCTCGTCGCCGAACAGGAACTCCGCCAGCGTGCGCGCCAGCTCGGTCTTGCCCACGCCCGAGGGGCCCAGGAAGATGAACGAGCCGGTCGGCCGCTTGGGATCCTTGAGGCCGGCGCGCGAGCGGCGGATCGCCTTGGAGATGACCTCCACGGCGGCGGTCTGGCCGATGACGCGCTTGTGGAGCTCCTCCTCCATGCGCATCAGCTTCGCCGTCTCGGCCTCGGTCAGCTTGAAGACCGGGATCCCCGTCCACATCGAGACGATGTCCGCGATCTCCTCCTCGCCGATCTCGGGGCGCTCACCGGACTCGCCCTGCTCCCACTGCTCCTCGAGCTCGCGCTTCTTGTTCGTCAGGCGCCGCTCCGCGTCGCGGAGGTTGGCGGCCTTCTCGAACTCCTGCGCCTCGATCGCGGCCTCCTTCTGGCGCCGCGTCGTCTCGATCTCCTCCTCCAGGTCGCGGTAGACCGGCGGGGAGGTCATCGACTTGATGCGCATGCGGGCGGCGGCCTCGTCGATGAGGTCGATCGCCTTGTCGGGCAGGAAGCGGTCGCTGATGTAGCGGTCCGACAGCTCGGCCGCGGCCTCCAGCGACTCGTCGGTGATGTTGATCTTGTGGTGCGCCTCGTAGCGGTCGCGCAGGCCCTTGAGGATCTGCACGGTCTCCTCGATCGACGGCGGGTCGACGCGGATCTGCTGGAAGCGGCGCTCCAGCGCGGCGTCGCGCTCGAGGTACTTGCGGTACTCGTCGAGCGTCGTCGCGCCGATCGTCTGCAGCTCACCGCGGGCCAGGGCCGGCTTGAGGATCGACGCGGCGTCGATCGCGCCCTCGGCGGCGCCCGCCCCGACCAGGTTGTGCAGCTCGTCGATGAACAGGATGATGTCGCCGCGCTGGGTGATCTCCTTCATCACCTTCTTGAGGCGCTCTTCGAACTCGCCGCGGTACTTGCTGCCGGCGACCAACGCGGCCAGGTCGAGCGTGTAGATCTGCTTGCCCTTCAGCAGCTCCGGCACGTCGGCGTTGGTGATCCGCTGCGCGAGGCCCTCGACGACGGCGGTCTTGCCGACGCCGGGCTCCCCGATCAGCACCGGGTTGTTCTTCTGACGGCGCGAGAGGATCTGCATGATCCGCTCGATCTCGGTCTCGCGGCCCACGACGGGGTCCAGCTTGCCGTCGGAGGCGAGCTTGGTCAGGTTGCGGCCGAACTGGTCCAGGAGCTTGGAGGACTTCTTGCCCTCGCCCTGGGCCGACGCGCCAGCGGCGGCGCCCTGACCCGAGCCCGAGCCCTGGCGGCGACCGCCGGGCCCCGACAGCATGCGGATGACCTCGTTGCGGATCTTCTCCGAGTCGGCATCGAAGTCGAGCAGGATGCGGGCGGCGACGCCCTCGTTCTCCCGCACGAGCCCGAGCAGGATGTGCTCGGTGCCGATGTAGTTGTGCCCCAGGCTGAGGGCCTCGCGCAGGGCCAGCTCGAGCACCTTCTTCGCGCGTGGCGTGAAGGGGATCTGGCCGGAGGTCACCTCCTCGCCTGAGCCGACGATGCGCACCACCTGGGCGCGCACGCGCTCGACGGTGATGTCGAGCGACTCGAGCACGCGAGCAGCCAGGCCCTCCTCCTCCCGCAGGAGGCCGAGGAGAATGTGCTCGGTGCCGATGTAGTTGTGCTTGAGCGTCCGCGCCTCCTCCTGCGCGAGAACGACCACCTGGCGGGCGCGTTCTGTGAATCGCTCGAACATTGGAGTACGTCCTTCCTACTGGGCGGCGCTGGGTTCTGTTCTTTGGGGACGGTGAACTACCCGCTACTCCTGTTATCGACCTGTGAGGGCCGAAGGATGAGCAACGGGTCCTATCGCGGGCATGCCCCAGTCTACCAGTGGGGACCGGCGCCCCTCGGCGGTGGTCGGGGTCCGGCCAGGGTCTTCCCCGATGGTTGTGCGCGCGTGCAGCGACGATGCTGCCCGGCATGTCGCCCACCGCCTTCGACGATCCGCCCTTCGAGCGCGTCGCCCCGACCTGGGAGGTCGGCCGCCCTTCGCCGCCGGCCTCCACGCCCACGCCGCCCCGCGCACGGCTCGTGCGCGTCGCCGTCGTCGCCGCCGCCGCGCTGGCGGCGCTGATCGCCGCCGCGGTGGTCGTCGTCGCCCTCGCCGGCTTCGCCCTCGGGCTGCCGATGGGCGCCGGGGTCGGCAAGCGCACCCCCCACCCGCTGTCGGCGGCCGCGCTGGCCGACGGCTTCGAACTGGGCGCGGGGACGCTTCGCCTGGACCTACGCGACGTGACCTTCCCGCGTGGGACGACCCGCACCAACGTCGAGGTCGCCTTCGGCCGCGCGACGGTGATCGTCCCGCGCGACGTCGAGGTGGTCATCGACGGTCGGGTCGTCGCCGGGCAGGCCACGACGTTCGGGCGGGCCGAGGACGGCGTCGGCGTGGACACCAGCCAGACCACCGGCGCCGGACCACGCGCGCCGCGGCTGGTGATCGACGCCCGCGTCGGCTTCGGACAGCTGGTCGTGCAGCGCGCCTAGCACGGGCGAACGCAAGGACGTTCCACGGGCGGTCCATCAGGGCCAGCGCGGCCGCCAGCAGGCCGGCGGCGAGCGCCGCGGCGGCCAGCGGCGCGTCAGTCGCGCATGGCGGGGAACAGCAGCACCTCGCGAATCGAGTGCCGTCCGCTCATCACCATGACCAGGCGATCGATGCCCAGGCCCAGGCCGCCCGTCGGCGGCATGCCGTGCTCCAGCGCGGCCAGGAACAGCTCGTCGAAGGGCTGGGCCTCCTCGTCGCCCGCGGCCGCGTAGCGGACCTGCTGCTCGAAGCGGGCGCGCTGGTCGTCGGGGTCGTTGAGCTCGGTGAACGCGTTGGCGATCTCCATGCCGGCGGCGAACGCCTCGAAGCGCTCGACCAGGCCCTCGGTCCCGTCGCGATGGCGCTTGGCGAACGGCGACAGCTCGACCGGGAAGTCCTGGACGATCGTCGGCTGGACCAGCGTCGGCTCCACCAGCTTGGAGAACAGGTCGTCGACCAGCTGGGGCCAGGTGCGGTCCGGGCCTTCGGTGGGCACCAGGTGGGCGACGGCGGCGGCCAGCGCGTCGCGGTCGCGCAGGGCCAGGATGTCCACGCCGGCATGCTCGATCAGCAGCTCGCGCAGCGTGACCCGCCGCCACGGGGGCGTGAAGTCCAGCTCGCCGTCGTAGCCGACGGCCTGCGCGACCCCGCTCACCAGCCGCTCCAGGCGGCGGGCCTCATCGTGGTAGTCGGCGTAGGCCTCGTACCACTCGACCATCGTGAACTCGGGGTTGTGCTTGTGCGACAGCCCCTCGTTGCGGAAGTCCTTGCCCAGCTCGTACACGCGCTCCAGCCCGCCCACGATCAGGCGCTTGAGGTACAGCTCGGTGGCGATGCGCAGGTACATGTCGCGGTCCAGCGCGTTGAAGTGCGTGGTGAACGGCCGCGCCAGCGCCCCGCCGTACAGCGGCTGGAGGATCGGCGTCTCGACCTCGACGAAGCCGTCGGCGTCCAGCTGGGCGCGCACCGCCGAGATCACCTTCGCGCGCAGGACGAACAGCTCGCGCGCCTCCTCGTTGGCCATCAGGTCAAGCTCGCGCTGGCGGTAGCGGATCTCCACGTCGGCCAGGCCATGGTGCTTGTCGGGTGGCGGGCGCAGCGACTTGGCCAGCACGGCGAAGTCGTCGATGCGCAGGGAGATCTCGCCACGACGGGTGCGCATGGCCACCCCGTCGACGCCGATCAGATCGCCCAGGTCGAGGCTCAGCAGGCGCTCCATGCGCTCCGGTCCCAGCACGTCCAGCCGCGCCTGCAGCTGGAGGCGCCCCGAGCGATCGACCAGGTCGAGGAAGGCCATCTTGCCCTGGCCGCGGCGGGCGGCCAGGCGACCGGCCACGCGGTAGCGGGCCTCGCTCTCCTCGCCGGCCGGCAGGTCGTCGTGCTCGGCGGCGACGCGCTCCGAGGCCACCACGCCGGGAAACGCGTGCGGGTAGGGGTCGACGCCGTCGGCGCGCAGACGCTCGAGCTTGGCTCGCCGCTGGGCGAGGAGCTCGGGCAGCTCCTCCTCGGACACCCGGGGCCTACAGACCGACGTCGATCTTGGTGATCTTCAGGCGGCGCTTCTTGCCGTTGGGCAGGATCACGTCGACGACGTCGCCCTTCTTCTGCCCGATCAGCGCGCGGCCGACCGGCGACTCGTTGGACAGCCGCTCCGGCGGCTTGGCCTCGGCCGACCCGACGATCATGAACTTCGAGCTGCTGCCCGTGTCCTCGTCCTTGACGTTGACCTCCGAGCCGACGCGGACGACATCGGTGTCGAGATCCTTGGCGTCGATGACCTGGGCCGAGCGCAGGCGCTCCTCCAGCTGCGCGATGCGCTGCTCGAGCATCGCCTGCTCGTTCTTGGCGTCGTCGTACTCCGAGTTCTCGGAGATGTCGCCGAACTCGCGGGCCTCCTTGATGCGGTTGGCGACCTCGCGACGCTTGGCCGTCGAGAGCTCCTCGAGCTCGTCCTTCAGCTTCTGCAGCCCGTCCGGGGTGAGGATGACATCCTTGGGCATGGTCTCTGGGCGCTTCTCTCTCGCGGTTTCGTCTCGGAGGGTCGGGCAGTGTAGCGAACCCGATTACCGGTGATTCGTGGCCGCAGGCCTCCTGATCCACGGGAGCGCGCTGGGCCGTCCGGCACGGCGCACGAGCTCCCCGCGCGCGGGCGTGGGCGCCTAGACGAGCGCCGCCGCGTGCAGCGCCTCGCGCGCCGCCTCGACGGTGGCCGCCTGCTGCATCGCAGCCTGCAGCTGCTTGCCGCCGCCCAGGCGCTCGACGTACCAGGGGTAGGCCTTGCGCATCCAGCGCCCGCCGCGCTCGGGGCCCATGTGGTCGACCGCGCGCTCCATCAGCCACTCCAGTTCGGCGGCGACCTCGCCGGGGGTCGGGTCGTCGTCGCGCTGGCCCAGCAGCTGGGCGAACAGCCACGGGTTGCCCAGGCTGCCGCGCGCGAGCATGATCGCCGTCGCCCCGGTGGCCTGGTAGGCGTGCTGGGCGGCGGCCAGGTCGTGCAGGCCGCCGGAGACGATCACGGGGACGGGCAGCTCCTCCACCAAGCGCGCGGTGAGCGCGTAGTCGGGCGCGCCCTTGTGCTGCACCTGGGCGCTGCGGGGGTGAAAGCCGATCGCGGCGACCCCGGCCTCATCGACGAGGCGCCTGGCCAGGTCGACGCCGTCGGTCTCGCCCGCGCGCTGGCCGGAGCGCAGCTTGACGGTGACCGGCAGCCCGCTGCCCTCGCCGGCGGCCCGCGCCACGGCCACGGCGGTGTCGGGGTCCTTGATGAGCGCGGCCCCGGCGCCCGTCTTGCAGACCTTCGCCACCGGGCAGCCCATGTTCAGGTCGATCACGTCGACGCCGGGGACGTGCTCGCGCACGTAGGCGGCGGCGCTGCGCATGATCTCCGGGTCCTGCCCGAACAGCTGCAGGCTCGTGGGCGCTCCGGTGTCGACGCGCTCGTCAGGATGGACGCGCAGCAGCTCCGTGAGCGTCTTCTCGTTGCGGTAGTGGATCGCGAAGCTGGAGACCATCTCGCTCGTCGCCATCCCGGCGCCGAAGCGCTTGGCCTGCAGACGCACGAACCACGTGCCGATGCCCGCCAGGGGCGCCAGCACCACGCGATTGGGCACCGTCAGGTGCGCCAGCTGCCACGACTCCGTCAGCACCCGCCACAGCCTACGGGGGCCCGAGTCAGCGACGTGTGCGAGCCGGTGCATGCATGGCGCACCTCATGTCGACCACGTCGCGGCCGGCCGGGGCGCGCACGGCCGTGCTCAGCGGTTGCGCTCCCACAGCAGCCGCAGCCCGGTGAGCGTCAGCAGCTCGTCGAGCTGGTCGATCGTCTCGGTGAACGGGACGATCGACGGCGCCAGGCCGCCGGTGGCGATCGCGGTCGCCTCGTCACCGAGCTCGTCGCGCAGGCGCCGGACGATCGAGTCGACCATGCCCGCGAAGCCGAACACGATGCCCGAGCGGATCGCGTCGATCGTCGACTTGCCGATCACCGAGCGCGGCTCGTCCAGCTCGATGCGCGGCAGCGCCGCGGCACGGGTCGACAGCGCCTCCATCGAGATCTCCACGCCCGGGAAGATGATCCCGCCCAGGTACTCGCCCCCGGCCGACACCGGGTCGAAGGTGATCGCCGTGCCGAAGTCCACGCAGATGCAGGCGGCGCCGATCGCGTCGTAGGCGGCAACGGCGTTGACGAGGCGGTCGGGACCGATCTCGCGCGGGTTGTCGTAGCGCAGCGCCATCCCGGTCTTGACGCCCGGTCCGACGACGATCGTCTCGTGGCGCAGGTAGCGCGAGCCGACAGCGCGCCACTCGGGCCGCAGCTGGGGCACCGTCGAGGAGACGATCGAGCCGTCCAGGTCGGCCAGGCCGAGGCCGCGCAGCTCCATCAGGTTGCGCAGGACCGCGCCCAGCTCGTCGGCGGTCGACGTGCGCACGGTGGCAAAGCGCCAGTGCTCGACCAGCTCGTCGCCGTCGTAGGCGCCGAAGTGCGTCTGGGTGTTTCCGACGTCCACGACGAGAAGCATGCGGACGCGAAGTATGCTCGCCCGCGTGGCTGACCGGCTGAAGCTCTACGCCGTCCCGGCGTCGCACCCCTGCGCGGCGGTCGAGCGCGCGCTGCAGCTCAAGGGCCTGGAGTACGACCGCATCGACCAGCTTCCGCTGCTGCACATGCTCCAGCAGCAGGCGCGCTTCGGGCGGCGCACCGTGCCGGGCATCGTGTTCGCCGACGGCACCCGCGTCGTCGGCTCGCGGCCGATCATGCGCGTGCTCGAGGGCCTGCAGCCGCAGCCGCCGATGATCCCCGCCGACCCGGCGCTGCGCGCCCGGGTCGAGGAGGCCGAGGCGTGGGGCGACGAGGTCCTCCAGCCGCTCGGCCGGCGACTGCCCTGGTCGGCGCTCGCCCACGACCCGCCCGCGCTGGCCTCCTACGCGGAGGGCTACGACCTGCCGGTCCCGGCCTCGCTGGCGGTGCGCTCGGCGGCGCTGGTGATCCCGCTGGAGCGCGTCATCCATCACGCGAGCGCCGAGGCCGTGCGCGCCGATCTCGACGCGCTGCCCGGCCATCTGGACCGCATCGACGCATGGATCGCCGCTGGCGTGATCGGCGGCGAGCAGCCCAACGTCGCCGATCTGCAGCTGCTGTCGACGGTGCGGCTGCTGGGCACGCTCGGCGACCTCGAGCCGCTGATCGCCGACCGCCCCGCCGGCAGCGCCGCGCGGACGCTGTTTCCGGCCTACCCGGGCGCTGTCCCCGCCGGCGCCCTGCCCGTCGCCTAGGCCGGCACGTCGAGCGGGTCGCCCTCGCGCCGCACGCCCTCCTCGACCGGCAGCACCGCGAGCGCGTCGGCCAGCGCCTCGCCGGCCGGGGTGCGCAGGTCGAAGTCGAGCTCCAGCAGGGGGATGAGGACGAAGCGGCGCAACAGCACCTGGTCGTGCGGAAGGGTCAGCCGCTCGGAGTGGTAGGCCCGGTCGCCGAGCAGCAGCAGGTCGACGTCGATCGCCCGCGGCGCGTGGCGCACGTACTGCTCGGGCCGGCCCAGCTCGCGCTCGACCGCCTTGCACGCGGTCAGCAGCAGCTCGGGGCCCAGGTCGGTCTCCACGCGCAGGCAGGCGTTCAGGAAGGACGGCTGGTCGAGGATCTCGCCCACCGGGTCGGTGTCGTAGGTGGCCGACGAGGCGAGCACGCGCACCCCGTGGCCGCCCAGCGCGTCGACGGCCGCCTGCAGGTTGGCGCGCCGGTCGCCGACGTTGGAGCCCAGGCCCAGGTAGCCGATCACAGCGCCAGCGCCAGCTGTCGGGAGTGGGCCAGGAGGGTGCCGTCGCGGGCGAACAGGCGCGTGTCCTCCTCGAAGTAGCCGTCGACCGCGGTGTCGGAGCTGACCTCGATGAGCACGTCGTCGTGCGCCCGCGGCAGCGGCGCACGCAGATGCACGGTGAGGTCGATCGTCGGCGCGGCCAGCAGCCGGTCGGCGAGCACGTAGGGCGCCGGCAGCCAGGCGTCGGTCAGCGCCACCAGCAGCGGCTCGTCCAGCGGACGTTCCTCGCGCAGGCGGATCCAGCCGCCCGTGCGCGCCGGCCCCCGGCCGGAGAACATCGGCTGGCCCAGCGCGGGGGTCAGCTCGAAGTTGTGGCGGAAGACGATGTCGGGAATGCCCTCGGGCAGCGCCGGCGCGGCCGCCGCCAGCTGCCCGGGCGGCGGCACCTGCGGCATGGGAGCGTCGGCGTACTCCAGCGCGGACGGGTAGGCGCCGCCCAGCGCGGCCAGCGCCAGCGCGACCGGCTTGCCCTCCTGCACGCAGCGGACCGAGACGGTGGTCATCCCCCGCCCCGCGCGCTCCACGGTGACGTTGATCTCGGCGTCGCCCTCCACGGGCACGCGCGGGTAGTGCACGGTCAGCGACCGCAGCGGGCGCTCGGGATCGTCGACGGTGGCGGCGATCGCCTGGGCCAGCACGGCGGCCACGTAGCCCCCGTTGGGTCCGCGCACGACCCGCCACGCGGGCGAGAAGCGCGCGGCGAAGCGCCCGTCGCCGAGGGCCTGCACGGCGGTGTCGCGGTCGAAGGCGCTCACTCAGTCGTCATCGTCGGCGGCCTCGCGGGAGACCTCGACCGAGACCTCGCCGACGGGCAGCGGGATCGGCGGCTCGGGCTTGGCCGCCTTCACCCACACGTACTCGACGGGGAAGTCGGCGAGGATGCGGTCGGCGATCACCGAGCACAGCCGCTCGAGCGTCTTGTAGGGACGCTCCTGGGCGACCAGCCAGGCGGTCTGGCACACCTGGGCGTAGTCGACGGTGTCCTCGACGAGATCGGTGACCGTGGCGTCGCACTCGCCGACGTCCATGCGCAGGTCGAGCAGGACGCGGGTGCCCACCTCGCGCTCGGCCTCGGTGACGCCGATGGCAGCGAAGATCGACAGGCCCGTCACCTCGACGGTGACCACCGTCTCGACGGCCTCCTCGTCGTCGAACGCGTCGCCGTCGTCGTTCACGTCGTCGTCGTCGGCGGCCATCGCCCGGCCAGCGTAGCGGCCGCCACCGCGAGCGCATCGGCGACCGGTGCGACGTCGTGGACGCGGAAGATGCGGGCGCCGCGCTCCAGCGCGAGCACGTTGGTGGCGATCGTCCCGCCCAGGCGCTGATGCACGTCGCGCCCGGCGATCGTGCCCAGGAAGCTCTTGCGCGAGGTGCCGATCAGCACCCGGCAGCCGATCGCGACGAGCTCGTCCAGCCGCGCCAGCAGCTGGAGGTTGTGCGCGACCGTCTTGCCGAAGCCGATCCCCGGATCGAGCAGCACGCGCTCCTGGGGCACGCCCTCGGCGACGGCGAACGCCAGGCGGTCCTCCAGGAACGCCTTGACCTCGGAGACGACGTCGTCGTAGCGCGGGTCCTGCTGCATGGTGCTCGGCTCGCCGACGGAGTGCATGACGCACAGCTCGCAGCCGTGCTCGGCAGCCAGCGCGGCCAGCTCGGGCGCCCGGCGCAGGCCGGTGACGTCGTTGACCAGCGTGGCGCCGCGCTCGATCGCCGCCCGCGCGACCGCCGGCTTGAAGGTGTCGATCGACAGCTGGGCGCCCGTGTCGGCCAGCCCCTCGAGCACCGGCACGACGCGGCGCAGCTCGGTCGCCTCGTCCACCGGCGCAGCGCCGGGCCGGGTCGACTCGCCGCCGACGTCGAGGATCTCGGCGCCCTCGGCCACCAGCTGGTAGCCGTGCGCGATCGCCGCGCGCGGGTCGAGGAACGCGCCGCCGTCGGAGAACGAGTCCGGCGTGACGTTGACGATGCCCATGACCGTGGGGGCCATGGCCGGCATCATCGCCGCTGGCGCAGCTGCGCGGCGATCTCGTGCAGGCCGGCGCCCACGATCTCGGGCTGCGGGCCGATCGGGCTGGGCACCGCGCCGCCCCGCGTGACGAAGGCGGCGCGGCAGCCGGCGCACAGCGCGCCGGTCACGTCCCACGCGTGCGCGGCGACCAGCCACACGTCACCGATGTCGACCCCGCCCCAGTCGGCCGCCAGCCGGTAGGCCTCGGGGCGCGGCTTGAGCGCCTCGATGCTGCCTGCGCTCATCACCGCGTCGACGTGCTCGGCCAGGCCGGCGTTGGCGATCTGCGCCTGCGCGGGCCCCGGCGGCGAGTTGCTCAGGGTGACGACGCGCAGGCCGGCCCCGCGCAGCGCGTCCAGTGCGGGAACGACGTCGTCGTGGGCGGGCAGGTGGGTCATCGCCTCGGTCACCTCGTCCGCGGCTCCCTCGTCAAGCTCGACGCCGCGGCTGCGCGCGAGCATCGCCAGCGCGGCGCGCTGGGCGCTGGAGAAGTCGACGTAGCGCCCGGTCAGGCCGCCCGTGAAGGCCAGCAGCAGCATCTGCGAGAACCACGTGCGCCGCAGGCCACCGTCGCCGAGGTGGCGCTCGAACAGCGGGTCCAGCGCGGAGACGTCCAGCAGCGTCTCGTTGACGTCGAAGGCGATGACGGTGTCGGGCATGTCATCGTTTGGCTACCCCCAGTTGACGCGGGTATCCCGTCGGGTAGCTTCTGTGCAGGTAGAAGAGCGAGAACGACGAGGAGAAGACGCATGCCCGACAGCCCGCTGCACCGACTGTCCGCCGAGGGCCAGTCCGTCTGGCTCGACTCGATCTCGCGCGACGCGCTCCGGACCGGTGAGCTGGCCCGCATGATGCGCGAGGACGCCATCGTCGGCGTGACGTCGAACCCGACGATCTTCCAGAAGGCGATGGCCGAGGGCGACGCCTACGACGAGCAGATGGCCGAGGTGCTCAAGAGCGAGCGCGACCCGAAGGAGATCTTCTACGCGCTGGCCCACGTCGACATCACCGACGCGGCCGACCTGCTGCGCCCGGTCTACGACGAGGCCTCCGGCACCGACGGCTTCATCAGCTGGGAGGTCGACCCGCGCTTCGCCAACGACACCCAGGCGACGATCGACGAGGCCAAGCGCCTGCACGACTGGGTCGACCGGCCCAACCTGCTGGTCAAGATCCCGGCCACGAAGGAGGGCCTGCCCGGCGATCGAGGAGTCGATCGCCAACGGGCGCTCCATCAACGTCACGCTGATCTTCGGCCTGGAGCGCTACCGCGAGGTCATCGAGGCCTACATGCGCGGCATCGAGCGCGCGCTCGACGCAGGCCTCGACGTGACGAGGATCGCGTCGGTCGCGTCATTCTTCGTGTCGCGCGTCGACACCGAGGCCGACAAGCGCCTGGAGGCGGCCGGCCGCCAGGACCTGCAGGGCAAGCTCGCCGTGGCCAACGCCAAGCTCGCCTACGAGATCTTCGGGGAGGCGTTCGGCACGCAGCGCTGGAAGGACCTGGCGGCCAAGGGCGCCAGGGCGCAGCGTCCGCTGTGGGCCTCCACCTCGGTGAAGAACAAGGCCTACCGCGACACGATGTACGTCGAGGACCTGATCGGACCCGAGACGGTCAACACGATGCCGATCGAGACCGTCGAGGCCTTCCAGGACCACGGCCAGGTCGCGCGCACGATCGACACCGAGGTGCACGAGGCGCACAAGCTGCTGGACGACCTCGCGCAGGCCGGCATCGACTACGACGACGTCGCCAACACGCTCGAGCTCGAGGGCGTGAAGAAGTTCAAGGACTCGATGCACGAGCTGCTGGGTGGCGTCGAGGCCAAGCGCGACGCGATGGTGGCCGCCTGAGCGTCGGCCTGATCGTGGTCATCGTCGTGGGCACCGTGCTGGTGCTCGCGACGGCCGCGGTCTTCTACGCGGTCGGCCGCTCCGAGGATCGCGAGCGGGCCCGCGAAGCGCGCGAGCGGGCGCGCGCCCAGCGCCCGCCGGAGCCGCCCGAGCCGCCGCGCCGCCGCCCGATCACGCGGCGGCGCGACCACGACTAGGTGCGGGGCCGCGGATCAGGACCGCGCGCTGGCGGCGGGTCTACCCGCCGAGCAGCTGGATGTGGTCGGCCTCGGCGGCGCCGCCGAACGGGCGCGTCAGGCCGTACTGGTTGAGGACCGCCTCGGGCACGCCCTCCACCCCGGGCGTGTCGGACGCCTCCCCGCGGGTGTGCGGGTCGTTGGGGAAGCCGCCGACGGCGACCGAGTGGGCGGGCGAGCGGTAGCCCGACAGGCCGATCAGGTGCAGGTGCAGCGCTTGGGCCATGCGGTCCAGGCGCGCCGCCAGCTCGGGCTCCACGCCGACGGTGTAGTCGGTGCCCGGCGCCGGGAAGAAGCCGTCGCCGCCCGACGCGGCCGCCCCCGGCGTGCTGACCGCGAAGGCCCGCGTCTGCGCCGCGACCGCGCGCGCCCGGGTGGCGGCCAGCTGCTTCTCCAGCGACGCGCGTCGCGAGCGGAGGGCGCCCAGCTTCGACGAGGCCCGGTCGCGCGCCTGCTCGGCGGCCAGCTCGCGGTTGGCCAGCTCGAGCTTGACCTCGGCCACCGCGTCGCGCTGGGACAGCACGGTCGCCGCCTGACGCTCCTGGGTGGCCTCCAGCGCGGCCAGGTGCTTGACCTCCAGCGCGACCTTGTCGCGCGTGTCGCGGACGCGGTCGGCCACATGTGCGTTGGCCTGCTGCACCCGGCGCATCATCTCGCCGGTCTCCAGCAGGTCGGACAGGCTCGACGCGCCCAGGATCACCTGGACGAGGTCGGGCCGGCCGGCTTCGTAGCCCTTGACCAGCTGGCGGGCCAGCGCCCTGCGGTCGTGGGTCAGCGTGATGCGCAGCCGCGACAGCGACCCGCGCGAGGAGCGCAGCTGATCCTGGGTCTGCGACAGCGCCGCGCGCTCGCGGTCCAGGCGCGCCTGGATCCCGCCGAGCTGCTCCTCGAGATCGGCGATGCGCCCGTGGTAGGAGGCGATCGCCCGGTTCTCGGTGTCGATATTGGCCTGCAGCGAGCCCTCCTCGCGCTTGGCCGCCGCGATCCGCTGCGACAGGGAGCCGGCGGCGTGCCCGCGCCCGGCGGGCACGAGCGACAGCCCGGCGACGACCACGCCGGACAGCACGGCGATGCGCAGCGCGGTCAACCTCACGGCGCGGCCACGCTAGCAGCGGGGCGACGCGACCCCTGCAGCGCGCGCTGCAGCGTGACGCCCGCTCACACGAGCGTCCGGCGTAGGTGGCGGCGCGGTCCCAGGCGCCCGTCGACACGCAGGCGCACGCGGTCCCCCCGACGGCGCGCGAACGTCACCGAGCGCCAGCGCCCCGACGGCAGCACCGCCCGCCCGCGCCCCGCGCCGCTCGCCCGCACCTCGCAGCGGTCGTTGCAGCGCATCCGCACGACGACCCGGTGCCCGCGGGGTGCCGCCGGGCCGGCGGACACGGTCAGGTGAGCGGGGCGGCCCGGCCGCGGGCGCAGCGGCAGCGGACGGGGCGCACGGGGGCGCTGGTGGAAGTCGAACGCGTGCAGCAGCGTGCTGACCTGCGCGAGCCCGTCGCGCGCGTCGGGTCGCGGGTCCCAGCGCCCGTCGGTGACCGGGTCCAGCCGTTCTCCGTGCAGGAAGTCGTCCTCGATGAAGCGGTTGAACGAGTCGAAGCTCGCCAGCTCGTGGTCGACGTAGCCGTGACGCGCGTACGGGCTGATGACGATCCCCGGCACGCGCAGCCCGAACCCGTTCTCGTCGATACGCGGCGGGCGCACGTGGTCGTAGAAGCCGCCCCAGTCGTCCCAGGCCAGGAAGATCGCCGTGTGCGGCCAGTCGGGGCTGCGCATCGCGGCGTCGATCACCGACGTCACGTAGCGCTGGCCGGCCCGGATGCTCGACGGCGGATGCTCGGAGTCGGCGTCGTCGGGGATCAGCCAGGAGACCGCCGGCAGGCGCCCGGCCCGCGCCGCGTCGAAGAAGTTGTCGGTCGGGACGATGTTGCCGAGCTGATGGTCCTCGTAGACCGTGGCGAACCACGGCAGCGGGTTCCAGATGCCCGGTGTGGTCGCGTCCTGGTGCGGCTCGCTGCAGGTCAGCGCGTCGTCGTCGGCGCAGTCAGGCTCCAGCCCGGCATGGACGTAGTAGCGCCAGCTGACGTGCGCGCGGTGCAGCAGGTAGGTCATGTCCGTCCAGGCGTACTCGCCGGGCACGCGACCGCTGGGCTCTGCGCGGGTTGGCGACGTCGTAGCCCTGATCGTTGACGCAGCTGGCCGCGTCGAACGGCGTCGAGCAGCGCGCCGACCACTCCGAGACCATGTACAGATGCGCGGGCAGGCTCCACGACGTGTTGGACTCGAACAGGTGGTCGGCGAGCACGTAGCGATGCGCCAGGCGCCAGTAGCCGGGGATCTCGCGCGCGTCGTGCCACCCCATCACGTCCGGATCGCTGCGCATCTCGCATGCCGGGTCGTCCATGTTGGCGCAGGTGCGCCGCGCCTCGCGGGCGGCCCGGATGAACCCGTCCATGCGCCCGTGGTCGATGTCGGTCATGGCGCTGTCGTGACCGTGCGGACCACCCCCGTTGCGATCGTTGGGGTCGTGGTAGGGCGCGACGCAGGCGCCGGTCTGCGCATCGGGCACGCATGTGGTCGGCACGCCGTCGTGCATCGGCAGCCCATCCGCCCCCGGGTAGGTGCCGAAGTACTCGTCGAAGGAACGGTTCTCCTGCATGACGACGATCACGTGGCGGATTTCGTGGATGCCGCCCCGCTCGCCGCGGCGGCGTCGCGTGGAGCGCGGCGGCGAGGAGGCCCGGCGCAGGGCCGGCGGTCGATGGCGGCCCGACGCGCCCGGCACGACGGCGGCGAGGCCGACGACGACGAGCACGAGGGCGCCGAACAGGATCAGGTGGGCGCGGCCGGCGTGCATGACCGGCTCAGGATGCCAGGCGCGATGCGGGACGGCGCCGTCTCAGGCTGCGTCAGTGCTCGGAGGCAGGCAGGTGACGCACGCGGGCCGAACGCCGGCCGTGCACCGGCGTCCGCTCCGAGGCACCGACCCGCTCCATGCCACGCAGGGCCGCCGCGCTGAGCCGCAGCCTGGTGCCGGGCTCCAGGCCGGGTGCCTCGATCACCGAGACCACCACGATGTCCCCGAGGTCCTCGACCACCGTGTAGGACGCGGTCGATCCCAGAACCTCCTGCGTCCAGGTTGTGCCCACGTCGCCGCTGTCGTTGCCTGGAGTCATCCATCCTCGTCGCTCGCCAGCCCCACTCCTCACAGCGTAACGCCGCCATCAGCGGACACCAGCCGAGCTGGACCGATCGCTGGGCACAGATCTCCTCCCCGCCGGCGAGCGCCGCGGATACGCTCCGCCGATGCTGAGCGTCGACGACCGACCCGCTCGACTCGACTGCTGCGTCGAGCCGGATCTGATCTTCGACGTCGGCCTCCACCATGGCGAGGACACCGCCTACTACCTGGCCAAGGGGTACCGCGTGGTCGGCTTCGAGGCCAACCCCGACCTCGCACAGGCTTGTCGCCTCCGGTTCGCCGACGAGCTGGCGGAGGGGCGGCTGGAGATCGTCGAGGGCGCCATCAGCGACTCCGGCGAGGCGACAATCGCGTTCTTCGTCCATCCAGCGAAGAGCGACTGGGGGACGACGGACGCGCAGTGGGTCGACCGCAACGCACGCACGACCGACGGTGCCGTGCGCAGGATCGTGGTGCCGACGATCGACTTCGTCGCGACCTTGACCCGCACCGGCATGCCCGCCTTCATGAAGATCGACATCGAAGGCGCCGACCAGGTGTGTCTGCACGCGCTGCGCAGGTTCACCACGGTGCCGTACTCGCTTTCGATCGAGTCCTCCAAGGAGTCGCTCGAGGCGCTGGCCGACGAGCTCGACCTCCTCGCCGACCTGGGCTACACCGAGTTCGCCGCCATGCAGCAGGCGCTCCTGCCCGGTCGGACCATCTCGACGCGGACCCACTCCGGAGGACCGTTGACGTACACCTTCGAGCGCCACAGCTCGGGCCCGTTCGGCGACGACATCGCCAGGTGGTGCGATCGCGATGCGATCCTCGCCCGCTACCGCAGGATCTTCGTCGGCTACCGCCTCCTCGGCGACCGCAGCGTCATCCACCGCAGTCGGCTGGGCCGGCTGGCGATCGGGTCGCTGCAGCATCGGCTGCACCTGCCGCTTCCGGGCTGGTACGACACCCACGCGCGGCGGCCGGCTGCGGAAGCGCGGCCCGCGGCGCCGTTCACCCGCTGCGAACGCGGTGGCAGCTGACGCGCCAGCCGAGGCGGTTGAAGGCGTTGCCCTCGGCGCGTAGGCGAGCCGCTGCCACGAGCACGAGCTCCTCGTCAAGCAGTCGCCAGAGGGCGCGATCGCCGGCGTGACGCCACATCGACGTGAGGACCACGCCGCCGGGCCGGACCGCCACGGCGACGCTGCGCAGGAGCGCCCGTGGCTGGGGCGCGTAGTAGAGCATCTCGTTCAGCACGACGACATCGGCCCGCGGAAGGTCGGCGACCGCCGCGTCGCCGACGGCGAAGCTCGTGCGCTCGTCGGCCCACCGCGCCCGTGCCGCCCGGATGGCGACCTCGGAGGTGTCGATGCCGACGTAGGAGCAAAACCGCGTCTGGGCCAGATGCTGACGAAGGATCCCGGGTCCACAACCGACGTCGAGGATCGTCTCGGGCTTGGCCGCCAGATCGAGGTAGGAGACGAGCATCGCGTAGCGTGGCCGCTCGCCGAGACTGGCCATGTAGTCGAACTCGCCGTCCCGGTAGGCGTCGTCCCACCGCCGCACGTCCCACCGCTGCGGCCGATAGGGCCGCAACCCCTGGGCGACTCCGGCCGCACGGATCTGCTCGACGGCCCGGGCGGCGACCCTGCGCGCGCGTGCCGCGCTCGTCGGACGGTCGGCCTCCGCGCAAGAGCGGCCGGCACCGGCGTCGGCGTGCACGAGCGGCGACATCGTCAGCCGTCCGGAGGGTCGATGCGCACGACGCGCGCAGGGTTCCCGACGACGACAGACCACGGCTCGACGTCCTTGGTGACCACGGAGAGCGCGCCGATGCGGGCGTGGTCGCCCACGTGGATCGGGCCGATCACGACGCAGCCCGCGCCCAGATCGACCGACGACCCGACGGTCGCCACCCCTCGCTCGCGCCCGCCTCGGTCCGTGGTGTTGCCGACCGTGACCCCGTGGCGCAACTCACAGTCGGCACCCAGCCGCGTATGCGGGCTCAACACGATCCCGCTGGTGTGGTGCAGGCGCAGGCGCGGCCCGATGACCGCCGAAGCCGGCAGCTCGCAGCGCAGGACGAAGCTGGACAGGAAGTAGTGCGCGGCCAGGAACGGGCGACGGACCGGGCGCCAGTGCTCGGCCGCCCACTGCACGAGCCGAAGCCAGGCGAGGATCAGCTGCGCGTCGGGACGCTCGCGGTTGACGGCCCAGTCCTGCAGGACCCACGCGCGAAACGACTCGTCGCGCGGCCGATGATCGGTCTCACGGGGACGCTGATCGCGCATTTCCGGGAGCCTAAGCCGCGCCACGAGGCTCGTTCGGGGAAGAAACCGCCCGACGCCCGGGGCAGATCAGGATCGCCGGGGCCGACCGAGCAGGAGCAGCATCGACGCGATCGCAGCGCCAGCCAGCCCGCTGATCAGGTCGCCGACCGTGTCAGCGTCGCTAGGGCTCAGGTTCGTGCCCAGCGCCTGATCGGCGCTCCACTCCACGATCTCCCACAGGACGGCGAAGGTCATCGTGATCCCCAGCGCGGCCACGACGACCAGCGCCCTCGGGGCGCGCACGCGGCCGAGCTCGTCGCCCACGAACCAGCAGCAGCCGAACGCCAACAGGGCGTGCTCGACGTCATCCCAGGGGAACGTCTGAGGCACGAGGCCGCTCGCGCTGGCCCATGCGGCGAGCATCAGCGTCAGCGTCACGAAGGCCGCCGAGCGCCGCTGCGCCCCGATGGCGGCGATCGCCGTGGCCGGCAGCGCGGCGAGTGCGAGCACCAGCGCCCCGACGGGATCGCCGAGTGCGAGCGCGAGCGCACCGCCACCCCAAAGTCCGGCGACGCACCCCCAGGGGATCACCGATGCGTCGGGGCGCCGGCCGTCGCCCTGTCCGCGCGCCGGCGGACGCGGGCCGGGGCGATCGCATCGGAGGCCGTCAACGGGAGCGCCACAGGAGACTCACCATGCCACCCGTCGCCGCCGCCGAAAGGCCGACGAGGATCGACCCGGCGCGAGCCAGGTCGCCTCCACGCGGATCGCGGACGCCGGCGCGCACATGCCGCGCCACACCGGCCGGCAGGGTGCGCCGCACGTAGTCGCGTTCGGACCCGAGGTCGCGGTCGTCGGCGAGCCTGCGCGCCATCTCGACCTTCCCGCGACCCTCCCAGAAGGATCGGCGCAGGAAGAACCGCCAAGTGGCCCGCGACGACGGAACCGCGTGCTGGACGAGCGCGCCCGGCACGTACAGCCACTCCCGCCCCGGAAACGCCGCGCGGACGCGAATGCAGAGGTCGGTGTCCTCGGGCCGCGACATGAGACCGACCTTGCCGAAGCCGTCGCGAAAGCCGCCAACGGCCTCGAACGCCTCGCGTCGGATCGCCATGTTCTCGCTCCACACGTTGCGGATCGGCGCCGTGCGGGTCGGCATGCCGCGGTAGGACGCTCCGACCACCCAGCCGAACTCGTCGGGGAACCACGACGGACGGCCGGTCTGCCACAGCGGCGTGACGGCGCCGCCGGTGCCGATCACCCGCGGGTCATCGAACGGGGCCAGCAGGCGCGACAGCCACCCGTCGGTCGCGACGGCGTCGTCGTCCAGGAAGGCCAGCAGTGGCGTGATGGCCAGCGACGCGCCGGCGTTTCGCGTTCCCGACGCGCCGCGTGCGCCCGTGTTGTCGGCGACGCGGAGGTCGGGACAGGCACTTCGCAGGCGACGGCTGAGCGTGGGGTTGTGGTCGACGGCGACGATCACCTCGTGCGGCGCCGGCCGCTGGGCCCGGGCGGAGGCCAGCGCCCTCCGCAGCGCATCCCAGCGCTCCTCGGTGTGGCAGGCCACGACGATCGTCACCCGCTCGTCCACGGTCGCGCGGCTCACGAGTCCACGAACCGGTACACGACGGCGTCGCCGTCGTGGTGCACGACACGCCAGCGCGGTGAGCGGGCCACGTTCTCGCGCAGCGTCGCGAGCCCGCGCGGGAATCCGTAGTACTCCGCGTAGTTGGCCATCGTGCGCGACAGCACGAGGTACACGGGCGCGGGTCCGTACGACCGGGCCACGCTCTCCACCCCCTCCTCGTCGCGCAGGTCCAGCCAGGCCTCGCCCATCGCGGGATCGGACGGAAGCGTGGTGAGGCGGAAGTCGGCGTAGTCCGCGGTCTGCAGCGCCGGGAAGTCGATCGCGCCGAGCAGGAAGGTCGATCCGCGCGGCGCGTGCGAGTACAGCCAGTTGCTCGTCGCGACCTCGGAGCGCGAGAACACGTTGACCGCCACCTGCCCGTAGAGGTCCTGGAGGCCGGCGAACAACGCCGCCACGACCGCGGCGCAGACCAGCGCCGCCCGGAGCGGGCGCCAGGTCAGCTCCAGCAGACTGGCGATCAGCAACGCGCACCACGGGGCGGAGAACAGGAACACCCGGTAGATCGCCTCGCCGCCGTACCGTTGGGCGAGCAGGATCACGAACGGCGAGAACGCGAGGATCACCGGGATCAGCACCCGCCCGGGGATACGGCGGTAGAAGCAGGCGACCACCAGCGCACCGACCCACATACCCAGAGCCAGCGCCCGGACGAGCAGGGCATTGAGCGCCTGCGCATCGGAGTGCCATCCGGATCGGGACGTCCCCGACGCGTTGGCGACGACGTCAGCATCGGAGAAGAGACCGCCGAACTGCGATGAGATGAGGTGGTAGCGCGTGGCCAGGAAGCCCAGCGCGATTGCCGCCATCACGACGACCAGCCAGCGCGGACGTACGAGCCCGAACGCGGTGAGCCCGGCCACGCCGCTCAGGGCGACGTACGGCGTCAGCTGGTGGCTGATCACGATGACGGCGAACATCGCGCAGACCGCCAGGACGGCCGGCAGGCGCCGCAACGAACGGGCCGGCGCCAGCGGCGCAGCGGGCAGGTCCCGCCTCAGCCACGACCGCGCCCGCGCGAACAGGCGGGCAGGGGGCTCACCGGGCTGCACGCGCAGCCACCGCAGGATGACCAGGACCACTCCGAGCCACAGCAGGTAGCCGAACGCCTGGGGAGACAGGTAGTCCTGCCCCACCCAGCTGACCAGGCACACGTAGAGCATCACCGCGACGAAGCAGACCCGCAGGTTGCGGGTCAGCGCCCGGAAGACGCCGAGCAGCAACAGGCAGTCGACCAGCTGGAACACCAACGGCGCCCACGCCGCGAAGTCGATCGCCGGCACGCCCGACAGCCGCGTCACCGCCGCCACCGCGGCGAACAGGCCGGGCCACTGCTGATAGATGTCGCCTGCGTCGACAACCCGTCCCTGCTCGGCCAGCAACGCCGCCACGCCGAGATGCTTGTAGACCCAGCCGTACTCCGCGGTTCCGGCCGCGACGGGCACCGTCGCGTGGATCGCCACCACCAGGGCCACGACGTGCGTCCCGAGCACCCAGGCACTCGGCCTCATGCGCAGGAGCTCGGCCAGGAACCCGCCGACGATGAGGGCCAACGCGACGAAGTACCACGGGCTAATCACCGCCAGCAGCCCGTACAGGCCGTTCTCGGGCAGATCTAGCCGGCTGACCGCCACCGCCCAAGCGACCATGCCCAAGATGGCCGGCGCGAAGCGCAGCACCAGCAGAAGCACCCGTCCGGTACCCGGGCGGCCGGGTTCGGTCGTGCGAGCCGACGACCGCTCGCCGGCCGTCTCGCGGCGCAGCGAGGCGACCGATCCTGGGGGAGCCGTCGTCAAGGGCCCGTCGTCGCGCAGGCGCAGCGTGCGCACCGAGGCCGCGTCGCTCATGCACGCCTCCCATGGCGGTGGCGGACGAGGCGCGCCAGGCAGGACAGCAGGCTCGCGGCGGCGAGCGCCCACAGCAGCTGTGGCCTCCAAGCGTCCAGCCAGATCATGGCCGTCGCCGTCCCGGCGAAGGCGGTTAGGCTGATCACGACGACCAGGCCCGCCTGCGCCAGCCCGTCGCCGGCGTCGACCCAGCAGACGATCCCCGGCCCCGACCCGCCGATCGCGAACACGAGCACCGCCGCAAGCGCCGGTGTGCCACTGCCCACCACCAGGACCGTCAGTGCTGGCATGACAGCCAGCAGGACGCCGAGCGCGGCGGTCGTCACCGCGCGAGACCCACCGGGCCCGGTGACTACGGCCGAGCCGCTCACGCCATCCCTCCTGCGGCTAACCGCTGCGCCGACCGCCACGACGTCAGGCGCACGACGACGGCGGGCGCCATGACGGCGGCACTGGCGGCTTGGACGGCGAGGTTCGCCCAGCCCGCTGCGGCCAGGCCGACTCGCGGCAGCAGCATGATCGTCAGCCCGACCAGCAGCGCGCCCGAGACCACCTGGATCGCCGCCAGTCGCCACACCCGTTGGTCGATCCAGGCAAACGCGCTGTACAGGTAAGCGACGACCATGAAGGGTGCCGACAGGCCGATCAGCCGCACGAGCTGGGTCGCGTGCTCGGCGTAGCCTGCCCCGGCGACCCGCAGCAGCAATGGCGCCATCACCCCGCAGCCGACGATGGCCGCCAGGGCGACGGCGCCCCACAGCCGCAGCCCCTGACGCAGCGCGCGACCGGCGCCGACCGGCCGCGTCACGACCTCCACGACGAACGTCGACGAGACGTTGGCCAGCAGCACGGCGATCCCGAGCCAGATCAGCCAGGGAACCGTGAAGTACGCGTTCTGCACGGTGCCCAGCCGCCAGACGACGATCAGGGGCAGAATCTGCATCGTCACCAGGCCGGAGAGGTTGGCGAGATACTCGGCCCCGACGAACGACAGCAGTCGGCGTCGGGTCGGCAGCCGCTCGGGCCGCTCCGGCGCCTCGTCCAACGCGGCCGGAACGCCGCGGCGCAAGACCTTGGCGAACAGCAGGGTGTTGATCACGACGATGGCGACGGCCAGCGGGATCACCCATGCGGCCACGATCCCGGCGCCAGCGGGCAGCATCACCAGCACGGGCAGCAGCGCGAGCTTGAAGGCGGCGAAGGAGATGTTCTCGATCAGCACCCACCAGGTGATCCGCAGCGCGGTCAGGACGGCGTCCTGGATGGCGAACAGCGCGAACAGGACGACGCTGCAGGCGAATCCAACCCGTGCCCATTCCGTATGCAGGAGCTGGTCGCCGAGGCCGCTCAGGACGTACGCGCCGCCGGTCAGGACTCCGAGCAGCGCGACGACCGCGTACCCGCGCTGGACGAACGCGCGCGAGCGTCCGCCGGCCACCGGCAGGAAGCGCAGGTAGATCGCACCGAGGTTGAGCTGCGCGACCGTGCTGGTCACCAGCAGCGCGGCCACCACGGCCGACGCCGTGCCGACAGCGCGCGGGCTGGCCATGCGCGCAGCGACGCCCCAGAACGCCAGTCCAAGCAGGTTGGTCGCCACCGTCGCGCTCAACAGCGACACGGTGTTCACCGTCATCCCGCCGCGGCGGGTGAGGCTCACGCGCCCCACGACCGCACCATCCGACGCGAGCGCACGTAGGCAGCCGGTCCGCGGACGATCCCAGCGAGCTCCAACCGCGCCAGCGACGGCCCGTCGAACGTCGACCCGGACGCGGGCGCCGTCGTGCTCCTCCCGCGCAGCTTTCCGGCGTATGTCACGCCCATCGCGCGGACCGCGCGCGGCACGGTCGCGAGCATCGCGCCGGCGTGGCGGGCGTCGTTGAACACGAACGCGAGCATCGTGGCGCCGAACCCGACGCCGTAGCCCTCGATCTGGCGCCGCAGCGACTCCGGATCGCGCCGGTGGGTGTGGTGGACGAGCGCCGCCGGCTCGAAGGCCACGCTGTGTCCGCGCCACACAAGGTCAGCCAGCAGGTAGGTCTCCTCGCCACCGCGGGTCGGCATCCCGGGGCCCAGCGTCAGGTCGAACGCGCCGTAGCGGCGCAGGACCTCGATCCGGAAGGCCATGTTTGCGCCCGCGCCGAGGGCGCCCATCGCGTAGAGCGAGAAGGTCCGCACCGCGCGCCCGCTGAGATCGGTCCCGACCACCTGGGCGCGGCGCAGGATCGCGTCCCGCCCACGAGCACGGGCCAGCGCGTGGCGCAGCGGCTGGTACAGGCGAGGCCCGAAGCCGCCGTAGTAGGCCTCGAGCTGCAGCTGCGCCGGCGTCTCGAGCTCGGACGGCATCGCCAGACCGGCAACGGCGACGTCGCCTGGGTTCTGCGCGAACCACGCGCCGTAGGCCATCAGCCAACCCGGGTCGACGGTGACGTCGTCGTCGGTGAAGGCGACGATCTCCCCGCGCGCCGCCGCGATCCCGGCGTTGCGCGCCGCCGAGAGGCCACGTTGCGCAGCTCGCACCGTCCGCACCTCGGGGAAGTCCTCGAGCCACCGCGGGAGCGGCCCCGTCGTTCGGCTGTCGACCAGGACGACCTCGAAGTCCGGGTACTCGAGGTCTCGCAGTGAGGTCAGGCACCGGCGCAGCAGATCCTCGCGCTCCAGCAGCGACGCGATCACCACCGAGATCGACGGCAGCGCCTGCGGGGGCAGCGCGGCGCGCCGTGGCTGCACCGGCGCCGACTCGATGATCTGCACGCAGCCCCGCTCCAGCGCAGGTCGGTCGACGGCGCCATCGTGGAAGTCGAGCTGGAGGCAACCCAGCGGCCGACCGCCGTGACGCACGAGCGCGCGCAGGGAGGCATGCCGATCCGAGCAGATGCGCTCGGGCAGCCGCTCGACGTCCAGGACCCCGACCATCATCGGAGCGGGTGCGCTGCTCGCGACGCCGCTCACGCCGTCCACCGCCGTTGGAGCCGACGGCTGCGAGCGTACGCGAGGGGCCCTGACAGCATCCCGCGCAGCTCCAGCGCGACCAGGTGCCTCGGGTACCCGGAGGCCTGCTTGGCGCGCTTGCCGGTGTGCGGGCGCAGCATCGACCGTAGCCACGCCGGCACGACGCTCGCGAGCCCGAGCAGATGGCGCGGGTCGCGGGCGATCAGCGCCGCCAGGGTGGCCGTCATCCCGGCTCCGTAGCCGCGGATCTGGCGCTCGAGCGCCGCGACATCTCGGCGGTGGAGGTGGTGCACCAGGATCGCGGGGTCGTTCACGAGCCGACCGCCGCTCAGCAGGATGCGCAGGAGGATCATCAGGTCCTCGCCCCCGCACGTCTGCGTGCCGGCTCCCAGCGCGAGGTCGAACCCGCCCAGGTCGCGCAGCGCTGCGGCGCGGAAGGCCATGTTCGATCCGATCCCGAACTCGCCCATCGCGTAGAGCGAGACGATCGACTGACCGCCCGGCGGACCCACCCGCCGGACGACGCGAAAGCGTCGCAACGAGAGCGGCGTCGACCGCCGGCCGCGCAGCTGAGACTCGAACGTCAGCGGGGCGAAGGACCGGTCGATGCCGCTGCCCGAGCGCTCGAACCAGATCTGCGCGGGCGTCTCGAGCTCCTGCGGAACGACGAGTCCCGAGACACCGGTGGTGTCGGGGTCGGCCGCGAATCGGCGACCGATCACGTCGAGCCACCGCACGTCGACGATCACGTCGTCGTCGGTGAAGGCGACGATCTCCCCGCGCGCCGCTCCCAGGCCGGCGTTCCGGGCTGCCGAGATGCCGGGCCGACGCTCCTCGACGCGCGCACCCCAGGCAGGCTCGCGACGGCCTCCAGGACCGCATCTCCAGAACCGCTGGCGCGGCGGTTGTCGACGACCACGACTTCGAAGTCGGGGTACTCGAGCGACGCGAGGCGGCCGACGCAGGTGAGCACTCGTCGGCACGCGCGGCGATCGTCGGCACGATCACGGTGATCGACGGCACCGCGCTCCCCGGCGCCGGGACGGGCTCGACCGACGGCGCAGCGGCGCCGACTTCCCGCTCGATCAGCGACCGCAGATCGTCGGTCGCCAGCGACGTGCCGGTCAGCTTCGTCTCGATCATCCCCAGCGGACACCCCGACCGCTTCACGAGGATCCACGCGCTCGTGTAGCTCCCGTCGCCCCGGCGGGTGTCGATGTCGGCGAGCGGTCCCTCCAGATCCACAGCGGTGACCAGGACGGGTCGGGAACGACCTCGGGTGTGCGGGCCGGTGCCAAGCCGGTCATAGAGCCCCTGCCTCGGCCCCAACCGTGACGCCTCGGCGGGCCCCAGCCGGCGTGTCGCCGACCCGCCGTCCACACGCGCTGCTTGGCGTGCGCCCAGCCGCGGGCGACTGCGCCCGATCCCTCGCGCGCGAACGCCACCAGGCGTTCGGGCGACAGGTCGGGCGACACCTGCAGACGCGGCAGGCCGAAGCGGTCATCGCCGCGGCGCGCGACCAGGTCCGCGACGACCACGGCCTGGCTGAGCCCGCCCGCTGGACGGCCCGGCGCGCCGACCTGGGGCCGTATCCGAACGGGAACGCGAAGCTCGCGACGGGCCGCTGGAGGCGCTGCTCCAGCAACGCGCGGCTGTGGCGTGCGTCCCGCTCGATCACCGAAGCCGAGTTGACGTCGTAGGCAATGTGCCGGTGCCCGTGGGAGCCGATCTCGATCCCGGCATCGGCCAGCACGACGAGCTCGTCCCAGCTCAGCAGCGGCCGGCGGCGGTCCGGCCCGCGCAGCCAGGCGGCACGACCGCCGACGAACGCCGTCGGCGCGAACACGGTGGCGCTCGCCCCGTGCCGGTGAAGTGCGGGGATCGCGGCGTCGACCAGGTCGCCGAGCGCATCGTCGATCGTGATGGCGACCGCGGGCGGATCGGTCGCCACCGAGGCGTGCGAGCGCAGACGGGCGGCAGCCTCAGCGACGGTGACGGGCGCGAAGCCAGCTTCGACCAGCGCCGTGACGTGCTCCTCGAAAGCGTCCGGATCGACGGTCAGACGAGCGAAACCCGGCGTCGTCGCACGCGCGACGCTGTGGTACATCAGGAGAGCGATGCTCCGGCTCACGGGAGCCTCGTGGCTCGACGCAGCCGACGGACGTGGCGACGGGCGCGCAGGTAGCGCCAGGGCCCGCGGCGCATCGCCCGGCGATTGAGACGCAGCAGCTCCGCGGGGAAGCCGTCGCTCACCGTCGACAGTCGGGCGCCGTCCGGAGAGCGCAGGTCGCGCAGCGCCCGAGGCGCGAGGCGGATGAGCTCGCCCACGCAGCGCGGATGGCGCAGGACCATGCTCGCGTAGAAGGCCCCCAGCCCGCAGCCGTAGCCCGAGAACAGCGCGCGCAGCCCGGCGTCGTCACGGCGGTGGCGGTGGCGCACCATGGCGTTCGGCTGGTAGATGACCGTGCCGCCCAGCCACAGGACCTCGCTGATGGCCGCCGTGTCCTCAGCACCGTGCGTGACGGTGCCGGCTCCCAGCGCGCAGTCGAACCCTCCGATCCGCTCCAGCGCCTCGCGGCGGAAGGCCATGTTGCCGCCGACGCCGAACGGCGGCAGCGGGTACAACGGGCTCTGCTTCCGGCGCGACGCGCGGTCGAACACCGCCGGCGTCATCCCGCGACCCTTCGTGTGGCCGCCGAAGTCCTCGAAGCGCTGCTGGGCGGTCGTCTCGATCTCGGCGGGCAGCACCGAGCCGCAGACGACATCGGCGGCTGGGTGCTCTACAAAGGCTCGGACAACCTCGGCCGACCACCACGGATCGCAGCGCTCGTCATCGTCGACCCACGCGATGACGTCGGTGTCGCTCTCCTCGATCGACCGGTTGCGCGCCCACGACAGGCCCGGGCGCGGCTCCACGACGTAGGTCACCTCCAGGCGTGACGCGAACCGCTCGACGATGCGGCGCGTGCAGTCGTCCTCGGGTGCGTTGTCGACCACGATCACGGCGACGGGATGGCGCTGGCCGACGAGGCTCTCCAGCAGGGTGGGCAGGCCCGCCGGCCGACCGCGGGTGCAGACGGCGACCGTCACCGCCGGTGCGCGGCCCGAAGGCGGCACGTCGACCAGCCAGGAACGGTGGCAGGTGAGCGGGCCTGATCCAGTCGACCGGGACCGCGCCGGTCCAGCTCGCGCCGCAGCCGTGGACCCGTGCGGCGATCTGCGCTCCCAGCTCGTCGGTGATCCTGGCGGCGACCTCGGCGCGCGGCACGGCGCGGCCGACCAGCAGATGACCAGACGCCGATCAGCTCGGTGAACGCGCGCCGAGCAGCTCTGCTCGCGTCCAGGCGACGCCGTCGTCGTCGAACGCCTCCACATGTGGGACGCCGGCCGCGATGTCGCACTCGAGCATCGCGACGTGCGGAACGTAGGGGCGGGCGGACACCGACTCGTGGGCCTGGTCGGTCTCGGTCCCGGCAATCAGGCCTGGCTGTTCGACAACGAACGTGCGCACGTCAGGCCTCAAGGGGTGGTCACGCCGAGCTCGCGGAGGGCGTCCCCAGCTCGATCTCCTCGCGGAAGCACACCTCGAACGCGGCCGGGTCGACCGGAACCCGGCGCATGCGCTCCGCCGGATGGTGCGCAGGACACGGAGCCGTCGCTGATGGCGTTGAGTTTGCTGTCGCCGTGGATGCGGACTGCCTCATAGGACGGCACCTCCACCACGCGCAGCCGGGCCTGCGCGGCCCGCACGTTGATGAGCGTCTCGACCTCGAAGCCGTCTCCCCAGACATCTCGCCGCCGGCCGGGCCGGGCTGGAGGTGGAAGACGGGGAGGCAGTGCGCCCAGAACGCGTTGTAGCCGTAGCAGAGGTCGCTGTAGACCGTGTCCTAGAGCCGGTTCACGATGACGTTCAGCGCCGTGTTGCCATGACGGCGCAGCGGGTGATGCCGCCGAGCCGCCGCCGGTGGAAACCGGGTGCCCTTGGCGAAGTCGGCGCCTTACGAGCGCTCCGACGAAGCGTGGGATCTCGCCGGATCGGCCGAGCCGTCGGCGTCGAGCATGACGACGATGTCGCCGCGTGCGGCGGCGAACCCGCAGGCCAGCGCGTCGCCCTTGCCGTGCCCCTGCTGCATGAGGACGCGGACGTCCGGTCGCAGCCGCCGTGCGACCGCGACGGTGTCGTCGGTCGAGTGCCCGTCGACGATGATCACCTCGTGCACGTCGGCAGGGATGCGAGCGAAGACATGCGGGAGGTTTGCCGCCTCGTTCAGCGTGGGAATGACGACCGTGACGCTCGGTTCGTCGGTCACCGCGCTCGCCGCCGACGCCGCGGTACGGTCCAGGCGGGCCGTGGTCGTGGGCCGAGCGAGATCGGCACCCGAGACGTCCATGGCTCGCGCGTTCATGAATCAACCCTAAATTTGGCCGAGTGGCCGACTGGGGACGTTGCATTCATCGCGGCAGTGAGCTTTTCCCCCGGTCAGCGCAGGGAACGTGCCCGGTCGCGCTGCCGGCCGAGCCGCTGGTCCAACCACTCGGCCGGACATCGGGGTGAGTCCTCGCCCGCCGCGCGATCAGCCGGAGATGGCGGCAGGTGCCCACCCGAACGCGTCGCGCAGTTCCGCCACGCGAAACACGCTCGTCGGCGTCGCGGACTCGGCGCCCGCCGGGGCGGTGCCGGTCAAGCGGTGCGGCTCCCGCCTGGCGCAGGAACGCATCGGTCAGCGATCGCGCCCCCACCATCGTGCCCGACAACAGCGCCTCCTCCTCGGAGGCGGCCGCGCGCAGCAGCGACGGCTCCGGCGGCTCGCTGATCGACAGCACGGTCACCAGGTCACCGCTGGCCGCGCGCAGGCCGCATAGGAGCAGGCCGCGCGGTCCCGGGGTGGCGTCGCGCGAGACGACGGTCTCCGTCACCCACATCGGCATCGGTTGATCGTGCAGGGCGCGTCGGGTCACGCGATCGGCCGGGTCGTGCACGGCCAGCACCTGCAGCTTCTCTCGCGGATAGTCGATCTGCTCCAGCAGCGAGATCAGGCGCCCGAGCGTCGCCGGCGAGACCTGGCGCAGGCCAACGATCACGGTGGCCTGCGCAACTGGGCTCGGCCGAAGGTGCGTCCTCGCCGGGCGCCGCCCCGTCGGCCTCGACCGCCGCTGCGTTGGGGACGTTCGGAGCCGTCGTCCCGGCGGCCGCCGGCGGCGTCGATGCTGCCGGGGCGCGGCCGAACAGCCGACGCAGGCCGCGGCGAGCCGGAGCCTGGGTGGCCGACGCGGCCACGACATCGCCGTTGCCGCCGGGCGCGACGGGCGGCTTCCACTCGGACTGGGCGCTCGGCGCGGGCGCAGCCGGCTCGTCGGTGCCGGCATCGGTGTTGACGTCGGACGCGACGGCGGCATCGAGATTCGCGTCCGCGCGATCGGCGGGGCCCTCGATCTGCGTTGCCACCTGTCCGTGTCCGTCGACTTGACCAGCGCCTCGGCGACGGGCTCGGGGGCCGCCTCGTCGGTCACCGGGCGCGGCGCGGAGGCGACATCGGGACGCCCCTCCTCGCCGCGTTCCGGATAGGCCTCGGCGAGCAGGCGCTCCATCGTGTCGGGGTCGGTGAGCTTGGGCTCGATTGGCCGGCCCAGCACCTCCCAGATCGTGGGAACGGTGGCCAGGTCGGTCACGGCGACGCGGGTGACCCGGTCCGCGACCTGCCCGTCGCCGGCCAGCACCACCGCGCGGCATTCGAAGGCGACCGAGATGGGCAGGGCCTGCGCGACGCGATCGGTGGTCGAGACCGTCTCGACGAGGTCCTGATCGGCCAGCGCGTCGACGAGGGTCGCGGCATCGATCGCTCCGCGCGCGACGAGGATCTCACCGAGCCGGTGACCGGTTCGCTCCTGCTCTTCGAGCGCCGACCGTACCGCGCTCTTGGGCACGATGCCCTGCTTGACGAGGTGCTTGCCGAGGCGGCGGCGCTTGCGGGGCTGGGTGGGGCTGTCGGCGGTCGGCCTGCCGAGCTGAGTCTTGGAATCCAAGGTGGTCACCGGACGACGAGGGAGAACGGATAGGCGGGCGCTGGGCCCGCGTTGGGACCCTAGATCCGGCATCGTGCGCCCGTTTGGGGCTGTCCTCCTCAAGATGGTGAGGAACGTCCCCACTCGACCGGCGGCATCCTGCACACAGTGCCGTCGCTCGTGCGGCGGTCGCCTAGGATGCGCACCGAACGGACTCGCCCGCGGTCCCACCCCCGTCGAAAGTCGGCCACGTGCCTCGGATCACGACTCGACACTTCCTCGCGTTGGCGGTTGCGGCGCCCGCTGCCGCCGCCCCGGCGCCGGCGCACGCGATGCGACTGATCGCCCACGACACCGCCCGCGTCCAGGTGGTCGTTCCCGCCGGTCTGCGCGGTCAACCGCTCCGGCTGACCGTCGATGGGCGCGGGAAGACGCTCGTGCGGCGGCCCGCGACCTTCTCGGTCAGCGGCCTGGAGACCGGTGCGCGGTGGCACTGGCTGGTCGTGCACGGACGGCGGCGCACCGTGACCACCCGGCTCGCGGTCGGCCGGCGCCGTGGTCGCGACGCCCCCACGCTGGTGGTGACCCGGGCACCCGGTCGATCCACCGGGTCAGCGGTCGCGCGGTTCCGCTACTCGGCCAGCGGCGGGCGGGTCGCCTGCGCACTGGACGGCCATCGGGCACCCTGCCGACACGGTCGCGCGAGCGTCCACGTTCGCCCGGGTGCGCACGTCTTCGAGATCCGCGCCCGCCGAGGCGGCGGGGTGACGTCGCTGTCGTGGCCGTGGACGGTCAGGTCGCCCGGGTCCGGCGGACCGACGGCGGGCCGGCGGCTGCTCTTGGCCGACGACTTCGACGGCGCCTCGCTGAACCGCTCTCGCTGGCGCGTCTATGGGCCTGACTGGCCCGGTCATGCAGGCAACGGCATTCGCGACACCAGCGCCGTGTCGGTCGGCGGCGGCGTCCTGACCATCACCGCGCGGATGGTGGGCGGCGTGCTCGTCTCGGGTGGGATCGCGAGCCGGGCGAGCACGACCTACGGCCGCGTCGAGTTCCGCGCGCGCGTCGACGCCGATCCCTCGCAGGCGACGAGCGGTGTGGTGCTGATGTGGCCCGACAGCGAGAACTGGCCGGTCGACGGCGAGACCGACATCTTCGAGACGGGCACCGGCGCGGCGCGGGACGCCTTCACGTCGGCCGTCCACTACGGCGCCGACAACCGCCAGATCTGGTTTACCCACCACGCCGATGCCACGCGCTGGCAGCGAATGGCGATGGAGTGGGCTCCGACCAGCATCTCGTTCTACCGCGACGGCACGCTCGAGGGCCAGGTCACCGACCCGGCCGCGATCGCTCACGCGTCACAGCATCTGACCGTCCAGCTGGACGCGTTCAGCCCGACGATGTCCGGCGTCGTCCGGCTACAGGTCGATGACGTGCGCATGTACGGGCCCGCCTGACGGGCGCGGCCGAACCGGCCTCAGGCCGGCTCGGGCTTCTCGGGCGAGTCGAGGCGCAGGTCGGTCGCGAACCCGGGGCGCGGCAGCGGCCGGGGAGCGGGCGAGCGATCGGCGGGCGACGGGCCGATCGACTCCGGCGTACCCGAGTCGTCGGGCCCGAAGACGTCCTCCTCGGTCTTGCCGTCCAGCAGCGCCAGGAACTCGTCGCGCTCGATCGTCTCGCGGCGCAGCAGGATCTCCGAGATGGTGACCAGCGCCTCGCGGCGTTCGAGCAGGATGTCCTTGGCCCGCTGATGGGCGGACTCGACGATGCGGCGGATCTCGTCGTCGATCTCGCGGGCGATCTCGTCGGAGTAGTCGGGCTCGGAGGAGAACTCGCGACCCAGGAACGGCTGGCCGTGGTTGTGGCCGAACACGCGCGGGCCGAGCTTGTCGCTCATGCCGAAGCGCATGACCATCTGCTTGGCCGACTGCGTGACCTTCTCCAGGTCGTTTGACGCCCCGGTCGTGATCTCGTCGAAGATGATCTCCTCGGCCGCGCGGCCGCCCAGCGTCATCGCCATCGCGTCGTTCAGCTCGGCGCGCGTAGTCAGGAACTTGTCCTCGGCCGGCATCGAGATCGTGTAGCCCAGCGCCTGGCCGCGGGAGATGACGGAGATCTTGTGGACGGGGTCGGCGTCTCGAGCAGTGGCCGACGAGCGCGTGGCCCATCTCGTGGTAGGCGGTGATCAGGCGCTCCTTCTCGCCCATCACCCGGGTCTTCTTCTCGGGGCCGGCGACGACGCGCATGATCCCCTCTTCGAGCTCGTCCTGGCTGATCTCGCGCTTGCCGTTGCGGGCGGCCAGCAGCGCGGACTCGTTGATCAGGTTGGCGAGGTCGGCGCCGGTGAACCCGGGCGTCTGGCCGGCGAGGTCCTCGAGGTCGATCTCCTTGCCGCAGCGGCTTGCCGCGGGTGTGGACCTCGAGGATCTTCTTGCGGCCCTTGCGGTCGGGGCGGTCGACGACGATCTGGCGATCGAAGCGGCCGGGACGCAGCAGCGCCGGATCGAGGATGTCGGGCCGGTTGGTGGCGGCGATCAGGATGATGTTGTCCTTCATCTCGAAGCCGTCCATCTCGACGAGCAGCTGGTTCAGGGTCTGCTCGCGCTCGTCGTGGCCGCCGCCCATGCCGGCGCCGCGATGGCGGCCGACGGCGTCGATCTCGTCCATGAAGATGATGCAGGGCGAGTTCTGCTTCGCCTGCTCGAACAGGTCGCGGACGCGGCTGGCGCCGACGCCGACGAACATCTCGACGAAGTCCGAGCCCGAGATCGAGAAGAACGGCACGCCGGCCTCGCCGGCGACGGCGCGGGCGAGCAGCGTCTTGCCGGTGCCCGGCGGCCCGTAGAGCAGCACGCCCTTCGGGATCCGCGCGCCGAGCGACTGGAACTTCTTCGGGTTCTCGAGGAACTCCTTGATCTCGTGCAGCTCCTGCGACCGCCTCGTCGGCGCCGGCGACGTCGCGGAAGGTGATCTTCGGCGCGTCGACCGACATCCGCTTGGCGCGCGACTTGCCGAAGTTCATCACCCGCGAGCCGCCGCCCTGCATCTGGTTCATCAGGAAGATCCAGAACGCGAAGATGAGGACGAACGGCAGGATGTAGGTGAGCAGCGACAGGATCGAGGAGCCGCCCTTGCCCTCGACGGTGGTCGCAGATGTCCTGGCCGCTCGAGCGTGTTGACCGAGCTGCTCCTCGGTGTTGTCCGGGTAGCCGGTCGAGTACTCGTCGCCGTCTTGTCGTCGACGTTGACCGTGTTGTCGTTGGTCTTGATCTCGACCGACTCGATCTGCTGGCGACGGAATCGCTGTTGATCTGGGCGATGAAGTCCGAGTAGGTCGGGTCTCGCTTCCTGGTGCGGCGGCGAGATGATCCGCTGCGCGAAGAACGCGAGCACGATCACGATCAGGATCGGCACAGCGCGCCGCTGCGGGAAGATCCGCTTCATCAGAGTGTCCTTCGGGGCAATCGCGCTTCCGAAAGGGGCTCGGGCGGCTGCTCGGCCGAATCCGAGGCTACCAAGGCTGTACTCGGCCAGCCCGCGACCAGGTTCGGTGTACGGCGGGCCGGCGGGCCTAGTCCTGCTCCAACGCGGCCACGTAGTCGAGGTTGCGGTAGCGCTGCGCGTGGTCGAGCCCGTAGCCGATCGCGAACCGGTCGGGAATCTCGAATCCGACGTAGCGGATCGGGATGTCGACCCGGCGCCGCTCGGGCTTGGTCAGCAGCGCGCACACCTCGACCGAGGCGGGGCCGCGCGCGCTGAGGTTGCGCAGCAGGTACTGCAGCGTCAGCCCGGAGTCGACGATGTCCTCGACGATCAGGACGTCGCGCCCGTCGATCGAGGTATCGAGGTCCTTGAGGATCCGGACGACGCCCGAGGACTCGGTCGCCGAGCCGTAGCTGGAGACCGCCATCAAGTCGATCTCGCAGGGCACGGTGAGCTCCCGCATCAGGTCGGCCATGAAGATCAGCGCCCCCTTGAGCACGCCGACCATGACCAGGTCGCGGTCCGCGTAGTCGCCGCTGATCTCGCTGCCGAGCTCGGCCACGCGGCGTGCAGCTGCTCGGGCTGGACGAGGATCTCACCGATCTTCGGGTCACGCATGCGGCGCCGCAGGCTAGATGATGCGCTTCGCGGACGTGCGCCCGTGTCTTGGGCAGGTTCTGCTCGCCACCCCGCACGCATCTGCTCCCGAACCGGCCTAGATTGCCCTCAACGACAGGCACCCCGCTTGCTAGAAGGTCGGGATGCAGATCGACTGGCGATACCGGGGCTGGGTGATTCGGACGCTCGCGGCGCGTGGCGAGCTTGGCCTGGCGCTGCGGCTGATCGTGTTGGACGTGCTGATCGCCACAGGACACGCGCCCACGCGCCCAGTGCGCCTTCCGGTCCGTGGCGGTGCGGTGTTCCTCGGTGGGCGAAGTCTGCCGATCGACCTGGAGACGCTCCTGCTCATGTACGTCAGAGGCGTGTTCGACGCTGGCTACGCCGGCCGCGTCGTCCTCGATGTCGGAGCACACAAGGGGTACTACGCGGCTCGCGCGCTCGGCTCCGGTGCAGTCGCCGTCTTCTGCTACGAGCCTGAGAGCGAGAACTTCACGGCCCTCGACCTGACACGCCGGGCATGGCGAGGCTCCGGGAGTGGGTGATTCACCCACAAGCTGTCGGCCGCGAGCCGGGTTCCGTGACGCTCCATCGGTCGGGTGAGTCCTGGTCCCACTCGCTCTATCCAGCCCTGGTCTCGCCACTCGGTGATGAGGAGGCAGCCACCGAAGAGGTCGAGATGGTGACCCTCGCGTCCGCGCTGGCAGAGGCCGAGAGGGCGCAACCGGACGTCCCGATCCTTCTTGAAGGTCAACGTCGAGGGCGCCGCGGCGGACGTAGTGCTCGGCGCAACCGCGGAGGATCTGCGGTCCGTCGCCGAGGTGCATCTCGACTTCGAGGAGAACTCCCCCGCTGCGCTCGAGGATGTGCTCGACCATCTCCGCCAGGCCGGGCTGACGCACATCACGAGAACGGATGGCCACAACTTCCATCTGCGCCGACCCGGGTGACCCAGGCCAGGCGCGGCGTCCCCGACGCGCGGCTGGCTAGTCGCGGTGCTCCATCCGCAGCGCCCCGCCCTCGACCACCGCGCGCACGCCGTCGCCGACGTCGAGTGCCGTCCAGGGGCGAGTGCCATCGAGCGCGAGGATCTCCTGCGTGCGGGCCCCGGCCCGCGGCACCAGCGTCCCGGCGGCGTCCTCGGCCAGGCGCACCACGACGAGGCGCGCAAGCGCGGCCGGCAGCGCGCGCAGCGCGTCCAGGGCGACCGTCTGCCCACCGCCGAGCACGTCGTCGACGAGCGCGTCGAGCACGCCCGCCTCGGCGCGCAGCAGCTCGGCCACCCGCACGACGTTGGCCTCGGCCCCCGGGTGCACGGCCCGCAGCGCCGGCAGCAGCCCGTCGCGCACGCGGTTGCGCGCGAAGCGCTGGTCGGCGTTGCTGGGGTCGTCGCGGAAGTCCAGGCCGGCGTCGCGGCACCAGCCCTCGGTCTGCGCGCGGGTCAGCGACAGCAGCGGGCGGACGCGGTCGCCCGAGCGCGGCGCCATGCCCAGCAGCGCCCGGCGGCTGGGCGCCGCGGCGAGGCGGTAGAGCACCGTCTCCGCCTGATCGGAGGCGGTGTGGCCGGTGGCCACGTCGCCGCCGAAGACCTCGCGCGCGGCGGCGTAGCGCAGCTCGCGCGCCCACGCCTGGAGGTTCCCGCTCGCCGGCGGAGCATCGGCGCGCACGACCTCCAGCGCCACCCCCAGGCGTGCGCACAGCGCGGCGCAGAACGCGGCGTCCTCGCGCGAGTCGGGACGCAGCCCGTAGTCGACGTGCAGGGCGCGCACATCGCCGCTGATGCGCACCGCCGCGTCCAGCAGGCAGACCGAGTCGCGGCCACCCGAGAGCAGCACCAGCAGCGGCCGCCCCGGGCGCAGCAGCGCCTCGGCGCGCAGGCGCGCCTCCAGCTCACTGCGCATCGGCGATGCCGGCCGAGAACAGCTCGGTCGCCTCGGCGAAGCCCTTCAGGCGCACCTCGCCGATGCGCTGGAACTCGAGGTGGCCGCCGGCGACGTCGACGACGCTGCGGGTGACGATCACCTCGCCCCCGGCGGCGCGGGCGGCCACGCGCGCGGCGAGATTGACCTCGCGCCCGTAGTAGTCGCCGTCGCGGTAGACGACCTCCCCCACGTGCAGGCCGATGCGCGCCAGCGGGCGGTACTCGTAGAGCATCTGGAAGCCGACCGCCCAGTCGCACAGCGCGGCGCCGTCGGTGGCGACGATCATCACCTCGTCGCCGATCGTCTTGATCACGCGGGCGTCCTCAGGCAGCGTCGTCTCGACCGCCTCCAGGAAGCGCTCGACCGCGCTGACGGCCTCGTCGTCGCCCTCCTCCTCGGTCAGGCGCGTGTAGCCGGCCAGGTCGGCGAAGGCGATCGCCACGCGCAGGCGGCCGAGGTCGGCGCTGCCCAGACCGGTGTCGGCCTCCATGTGGCTGATGACGTCCTGCTCGATGAAGTGGTGCAGGAAGCGCTGGTGGACGTAGTCCATGATCGGCGAGGCCAGCGGCAGCATCTGGCCCGAGAGCGTCGCCATCTGCTCGGCCGTCTCCATGCCGGGCACCCCGTCGCGCATGAGCGGCTCGTGCACGTAGAGGTGGAACAGGCGCACCTCGGCGTCGGCCAGCTGCGCGATCGCCTGCCCGTAGACGCGCGCCAGCTGCAGGAAGGCGATCAGCGGGAAGCCGGCGCGCAGCACGCGCGCGCCGTTGCGCAGGAACGCGATGTCGTCGTCGGTCAACCGCCGCGTGCTGCCAAAGCCGACCGTCTGGAGGATCCGCTCGATCAGCGCCGGCTCCAGCCCGGTCGCCTCGCTCGCCTGCTCGAGGGTCAGCCCCTCGCGCGGCGGCGGGAACAACTCCTGGATGAAGCCGAAGGCCAGGCGACCGCTGTCGACCGCCTCGCGGATGGAGCGCAGCGAGTGGCCGCGCTTGCGCAGGCGGGCGACCATCCGCGCCTGCGCAGCGGAGCGCTGGTCCCAGCTGCCGTCGGCGACCGGCACAACGCCCGCGTCGCTCCAGCGCCTGAGCGTCTGGGGCGTGACCCCGGCCTGGCGCGCGACCTCGGCGGTGGAGAGGGTCGGGAGGGGTCCGCTCATGAAGACGGCGGAGCCTCGTCGTGAGAAGCCCCGCCGTCGGCGGGCACGGCCCGCGGAATCAGCCGGCGTCCAGTCGAAGCCGGGCTTGATGCCTTGATCGTCGGATCCCGAGGGTCCCATCGCGCGGTGCGGGATGTCAACGCCACGGGTCAGCGCTCAGACGGCGAGGTGCGGGTACTCGTCGGCCAGCATGGCGCGATAGCGCTCGAAGACGGGCTTGGTCAGCGGCATGATCGCCAGCGCGGCCTTCACGTCGCCGCCGGTCTTGATGCGCCGGCGGGCGATCGCCATCGCGACGTTCTCCTTGCCCTGGAAGTACTTGTTGGCCGTCTCCGAGGACATGGTCATCCGCACGCGCGGCTCCCAGTCGACGTCATCGGTCCACTCCCACAGCAGGTTGCCGTCCTCCCCGGCCTGGGCGGCGCGGATGTTGATGACGGCGTCCATGTCGGGGAACTCGAAGCGCTGCGGCACGTCGGCGTCGCGCAACGCGGGACCCATCTGCTCGTCCTCGCTCATCATCGTGAAGACGCGATCCATCACCTCGCGGAACTCCGCCGGCGACGAGAACTGCGGTGCGGCCATGGGCTCTCTCCTCTAGGAATCCTGCTCGGGGGCCTGCTCCGCCGCCGCCTGCTCGAGCGCGGCGACGCGCAGCTGCAGCTCCGCCAGCTCGCCGCGCAGCGCGCGCAGCTCCTCGGCGCTGGGCGGGCGCAGGTCGTCCAGCGCCCGGCCCACGCGCCCGGCGGCGCGGGCGTGGCGAGCCAGGTCCTCGACGAGATCCTGCGCCCGGCGTCCGGTCGACTGCGCCTGGCCGGCGGCCGCCGAGAAGGCGTCGTCCACCGCGCTGCGGACGGCGTCGGTGCGGCGGGGCTTGCGATCGGCCATGCAGCGGGGAGTCTAAATTCCCGGGCCGCCCGATGACCCGCCCCCGCGTCCTGCAGCCGACCGCCGAGCTCGCCGAGCGCGTGCTGCTGGTCGACGACCCGGGCCGCGCCCTGGCGCTGGCGCAGGTGCTGTGCGACCCGACGCCGCGCATGTTCAACCACGCCCGCGGGCTGTGGGGCTACAGCGGCGTCGGCCTGGACGGGGCGCCACTGACGCTCCAGGCGACCGGGATCGGCGGCCCCAGCGCCGCGGCCGTCGTCGCCGAGCTGGCGCAGCTGGGGGCCCGTCGACTGGTGCTGGTCGGCAACGTGGCGGCGGGACCGCCGCTCCTGGTCGTGCAGGCGGCCGAGTGCGCCGACGGCACCAGCCGCGCACTCGGCGCGGGCGAGCGGGTGGCTCCCGACGGCGAGCTGCTGGGCGCGCTGTGCGCGGCACTCCCGCAGGTGCCGGTCGGCGTCGTGCGGTCGGTCGACGTCCCCGACGACGGCACCTGTGACCGCGAGACGGCGGCCGTCCTGCAGACGGCGCTGCGCCGGGAGCGCCCGGCGGCGGCGGTGCTCGTCGGCGACGACGCCGACGACGACGCAGCGGCCGTGGCGGGCCGCGCCGCGCTGGCCGCGCTCAGTCCGCGGTGACCTCGAGGCGCTCCTGCTCGCGCGGCAGCGGGGCGGCCGCGTCGGGCAGCGCCTCGCCGAGCGCGGCGACCTGACGGCGCAGCGCATCGAGCGCCTCCTCGATCTGGCTCAGGCGGGCGTCCAGGGCGGCGACGACGGTCAGATCGCCGAGGCGCTGGTCGACGCGGTCGACCCCGTCCTCGATGCCCTCCAGGCGCTGGGAGACCGAGCGCAACCGGCGGGTCAGGCGCTCCAGGTCGGAGGCGGAGGGCAGGTTCAGCGCCCCCATCGCCACCTCCTGCGCGGCGGTCGCCTTCTCGCGGGCCTCGAACGCCCGCGCGATGGCGCCCGTGACCAGAGGGTTCTCGAGAAGCTCCTGCGTGAGCTTGCCCAGGGCGTCCTCGCCCGAGCGCTGGATGCGCTGCTTGATCCCGTCGCTGTCGCCGGCCATGTCGAGCAGGCTACCCCCATCTCCGTCGCTGGTCTTCTCTCACTGTCGAGTAGAGCCTTAGCCTCGCCCTCGCGTGTCGCTCGCACGTCGCATGCGCGCGGGCGCGCACGTGAAGGACCCGTGAAGGATCCGGCGCGGCTCGACGTCCGTGGGACAGCCTTCGGATCGTCGAGCGCATCCCCTCCCCGCGCGCAGAGAACCGGTGCAATGCCGCAATTCTGGGCGCGGTTGCGCGTTGCAGCTTCCAATGCAGACAGATACGGTCCTGCGCCAGCGGTCGGGTGCCCGTGCTAGCTTCGGGCGCGCCGGCCGAGCCGTCGGTCCCGACCAGGGTCCCTGCGCAAGGCACCGACGGCCTATTCCATGATCAGGCGAAAGCTGCCCATCGTCCTCTTCGCTGCGGCCGCAGTGAGCGCCGCGGTCGCCGTCCCGGCCCGCTCGGCGGCGACGGAGTCACGAACGCTGCTGGTCACCCTGGCCGGCGGCTCCCAGCTGACCGTGACCGTGGACGTGCCTCCCGGCACCCCGACGAGCAAGATCCAGATCCCGGGCGTCACCGGGGTGATCGTGTCGGTCACCGACGTCACGGCCGCGTCCGCCGCCCCGCCGACGACCACGCCCGCCCCGCCGACGACCACGACCACGACGCCGACGACGACCACGACGCCGACGACGGCCACGACGCCGACGACGGCCACGACGCCGACCACTGCCACCACGCCCCCGGCGGCGACGCCACCACGCCGACGACGACCACGCCGACGACCACGACCACCACCACCACGCCGACGACCGAGCATCCGGCGTCCCAGGGCGGCGACCCGGCCAACGGCCCCCAGGCCGCCAAGGACGCCAGCAGCCGCGGCCAGCAGCAGCAGGCCACCAGCGAGCCTAAGCCCAAGCATGAGGGTGAGGGTTCAGCCACCAGCAAGAAGAAGCGGAAGCAGAAGCAGCAGACGAGTCCAAGAAGCGCAAGCAGGACGGCTCGCCCACGCCCACCGATCCGACCTACACGCTGTCCACCCCCGGCCCTGCCGTCATCGGCGTGCCCAACTTCTTCATCGACAAGTTCCGCATCCCGCCGTTCCTGCTGCCGATCTACCAGGCGGCCGGCATCGAGTACGGGGTGCGCTGGGAGGTCCTGGCCGCGATCAACGAGATCGAGACCGACTACGGCCGCAACCTCAACGTGTCGTCGGCCGGCGCGGTCGGCTGGATGCAGTTCATGCCGTCGTCGTGGAAGCGGTACGGCATCGATGCCAACGGCGACGGGCGCAAGGACCCCTACAACCCGGTCGACGCGATCTTCGCGGCGGCGCGGTACCTCAAGGCCGCCGGCGCCTCCGACGACCTGCGCAAGGCGATCTTCTCCTACAACCACGCCGACTGGTACGTCGACTCGGTGATCCTGCGCGCGCGCCTGATCAGCGGCCTGCCCGCCGACTTCGTCGGCTCGCTCACCGGGCTGACCCAGGGCCGCTTCCCGGTCTACGCGAAGGCGACCTACGCAGACGACCTGTCGGCCAAGGCCAGCGCACTGCGCGTGGCCAAGGGCGACAACGCCGCCCTGCCGGTCGAGTCCGACGGCCAGCGCCACTCGATCAACATCTACGCCCGCGGGGGCGCGCCGGTGATCGCCGTCCAGGACGGCCGCATCGTCGACATGGGTGTCACCGACAAGCTGGGCACCTACCTCAAGCTGCGCGACGCCTACGGCAACACGTACACGTACGCGCACCTGGGACAGCTGGCCAGCCAGATCCCGGTGCCCAAGGCCAAGAAGGTCAGCCGCAAGCAGGTGGCCAAGGAGCTGGATCTCAACGCGCCGAAGGCCGACCCCGCCCCGACCGAGCCGGCCACCGCGGGCACGCACCCCAAGGCCAGCGCCCAGAAGACCTCCGAGCCCGCCAACGACCGCCGGCGCAACGGCGGCGCCCGACCGTCGACCAAGAAGCGGCTGTTCGCCAACCCGTCGCGGCCCCAGTCGCTCAGCGCGGGCGGGCGTCAGCAGCTGCTGCAGTCCGGTGGCCTCGGCGGCGTCTCCAGCTACCGGAGCTACTTCACCAGCCCCTACGGCCTGAACCGCAAGGACGTCCGGCTCGAGCCGCTCAAGGTCGGGTCGAGGGTCATCGCCGGCACGATCATCGGCCGCCTGGCGAAGGCCCCCAAGGGCGGCAAGTCCCACGTGCAGTTCGCCATCCGCCCGGCCGGACGCGGCGCGCCGAAGATCGACCCCAAGCCGATCCTCGACGGCTGGAAGCTGCTGGAGTCGACGGCGATCTACCGGGCCGAGGGCCGCAACGCGCTGCTGACCTCCGACTCCGATCCCAGCGTCGGCCAGCTGCTGCTGATGAGCAAGGAGCAGCTCCAGACGCGCGTGCTCGACGACCCGCGCATCGAGATCTACACCTGCGGCCGCCGCGACATCCAGGCGGGGCTGATCGATCGCCGCGTGCTGGCCACGCTGGCCTTCCTGTCGGCCTCCGGCCTGCGCCCCACCGTCAGCGCGCTGGAGTGCGGCCACTCCTACCTGACCGACGGCGGCAACATCTCCGAGCACTCCTCGGGCGACGCGGTCGACATCGCCAAGATCAACGGCGTGCCGATCCTCGGCCACCAGGGCGAGGGCTCGATCACCGACATCACCGTGCGCCGCCTGCTCACGCTCCAGGGCGCGATGAAGCCGCACCAGATCATCACGCTGTACAGCTACCCGGGCACCGACAACACGCTTGCGCTGGCCGATCACGCCGACCACATCCACGTCGGCTTCCAGCCGCTGGACGGCAAGAACGCGGTGAAGTTCCAGTCGGTGCTGAAGCCCGGCCAGTGGACGCGACTGGTCGATCGCCTCAGCCATCTCGCCAACCCCGAGGTGCCGCTGAAGCCGTCGAAGTACGCGTTGCCGGTCAAGACCGGCAACGACGGATAAGCACCAGGGCGTTTCGCTTCGCGCAGTTCGAGGTCCCGTGGGCGCTGGGCCCCGCGGACGGCCGCTACGTGCTGCGGCCCCACGCCGGCGAGGACGCCACCCACGTGGTCGTGCTGGCCACGCTCGGCGCACCCCAGCGGCGGTGGCTGGGCCGCGCGCGGCGGCCTCGCCCGGTCGACCCCGTGCCCCCGGTCGCCGCGGTGCCGGTCACCCGCGCGACGGTGATCGACGCGCGGCCGCTCGGCGACGAGCGCGCCGCCGCCCGCTGGCTGCGCGACGCCGACGCCGACGCCGAGGCGACCGCCGCGCTGGCCGCCCTCAACCGCGTCGTGGCGGCCCACCGGATCGCCGCCGACGACCCGGGCGCCCGCGACGTGACGCGCGCCGTCGCGCTCGTGGTCCGCGTCGGCTACGGGGCCGGCGAGGAGGTGGCAGACGGACGCCACAGCGCGGCGCTCGAGCTACCGCCCCCGCGCAGCGAGCGGCGCTCGGCGGCGCTGCGCTCCCAGGAGCGCCTGTCGGCCCTGCTCAGCGGCCGCGACGCCGTGCTGGCCGCCGAGCGGCTGGCCCAGCGGGCGCGCGCCGACCTCGCCGCCGGACGCTCGCGGGAGGCCGCCCTGACCCTGCGGGTGGCGCTGGAGGCGGCGCTGACTGAGCTGGTGCCCTGGAGCGAGCGCGCAGACATCGGCGTCCGCATCGACGAGCTGGCGGCCACGCGCCCCGACGTGGCCGCGGTGGCCAACCGGGCGCTGCAGGGCGGCCTGGACGCCGAGGAGGAGGCGATCATCGACCGGATCCTCGGCCGGCTGGAGGCGGCGATGCGCGCCCGCGCCGCCGTCGGCTTCGATTGACTGCGCCCCGATGCCCGGCGATGACCTCCTCCCCGGCCCTGACGGGCGACTGCGCTGCCGCTGGGGCGTCTCGAGCGCCGACTACGTCGCCTACCACGACGAGGAGTGGGGCCGACCGGTGCGCGGGGACGACCGGCTGTTCGAGCGCCTTGTCCTGGAGGCGTTCCAGTCGGGCCTGTCGTGGCTGACGATCCTGCGCAAGCGCGAGCGCTTTCGCAGCGCATTCGCCGGCTTTCGCATCGAGGCGGTCGCCGCCTTCACCGACGCCGACCACGCCCGGCTCATGGCCGATGCCGGCATCGTGCGCAACCGCGCCAAGATCAGCGCCGCGATCGCCAACGCCCGCGCCGCGGCCGCGCTGCAGGACACGACGCTGACCGATCTGGTGTGGTCGTTCCGGCCCGACCCCGCCGGCCGGCCCGCGCCCGAGACGCTCGCCGACGTCCCGGCTCAGACGCCCGAGTCCAAGGCGCTGGCCCGGGAGCTCAAGCGCCGCGGCTTCGTGTTCGTCGGCCCGACCACCGCCTACGCCACGATGCAGGCCTGCGGGCTGGTCAACGACCACCTGGCCGGCTGCTGCGCCCGCGACGGCGGATCCGCCGCCGCGCGGGCATAATCGTCCGTCGTGGCCCGTTACTTCCGCCACCCGCTCCCCACGCCCCCCGCCCAGGCGGTGCAGGCGCTGCGCGGCGCGCTGCGCGAGCGCGGGATCACCGAGTACGCGGTGGTCGATCACGGCCACGACATGGCGGCGGCCGGGGCGCCCGGGTTCACGGCATGGACGGTGATCTTCGGCAACCCGGACGCGGGCGCCGAGCTGCTGGAGGAGGACCTTGCCGCCGCGGTCGACATCCCACTGCGCCTGGCGATCATCCTCGGCGAGGACGGCGGCAGCGAGATCGTCGCGCGCGACATGCACACGCTGCTGGAGGACAGCGACCTGGCCGACGCCTTCAACGGCGTCCTGACCTCGCTGGCCGCCGAGCTGTCCGGCCGCTGAGCCGCCCGCCGCGCTCGCGGGGCGTGGGATACTCGCCGGCATGGCTCTCATCACCGTCCACCGGCCCGAGATCCGCAGCGTCGGACTCGTCGGCCCGCACGCGGCGGCCGCCCTGGCGGTCGGGGCGCTGTCGATCGGCGCCCTGGCGGTCGGGGCGCTGGCCATTGGCCGTCTCGCGGTCGGTCGCGCCTCGATCAAGCGCCTGGAGATCGACGAGCTCGTCGTGCGCCGGCTCAGCGTGCAGGAGCTCGACATCGCCGGCGAGGCTTCTGTCCCGCCGCCGCCGGCGCCGTAGTCAGTCACCGACCCGGTCGCTACGGCGCCGGTGCCTCGACCGCCGCCGACCAGCCGATGGCCGGCGCGACGTGGCGGGCGATCGTCTCCAGCAGGCGCGCGTTGTACGCGACGCCGAGCTGGTTGGGCACGGTCAGCAGCAGCGTGTCGGCCGCCTGCACCGCCGGATCGGCGGCCAGCTCGGCGGCGATCGCATCCGGCTCGCCGTTGTAGCTGCGCCCGAAGCGCGCGACGACACCCTCCAGGTAGCCGAGCTGATCCTGGCTGTCGGCGTTGTGCCCGCCGAAGAACATCCTGTCCTCGTCGGTGGTGATGGGAATCACGCTGCGGCTGATCGACACGCGCGGCTCGCGCGTGTGGCCGGCGTCGGCCCAGGCGCGGCGGTAGACCTCGATCTGCTCGGCCTGCAGCTCGCCGAAGGGCACCCCGGTGTCCTCGCTGAGCAGGGTCGAGCTCTGCAGGTTCATGCCCTGCTCGGCCGCCCAGCGCGCCGTCTGCCGCGTCCCGGCGCCCCACCAGATGCGCTCGGCCAGGCCGGGCGACTGCGGCTCGATGTGGAGCGCGGCGCTCGAGCCGGTCATGCCGGGGTCCGAGCGCGCGACGCCGGCGCCGTTGATCGCGTGGCGGAACACGCGCGCGTGCTCGCGCGCCATGTCGGCGTCCGTCTCGCCCTCGCGCGGCACGTACCCGAACGACTCGCTGCCGCGCAGCGCCGGCTCGGGCGAGCCGCGGCTGATGCCCAGCTGCAGGCGGCCGCCGGCGATCAGGTCCGCGGCGGCCGCGTCCTCGGCCATGTACAGCGGATTCTCGTAGCGCATGTCGATGACCGCGGTGCCGATCTCGATGCGGCGGGTGCGCGCGCCGATCGCGGCCAGCAGCGGGAACGGCGACGCCAGCTGGCGCGCGAAGTGGTGCACGCGCACGTAGGCGCCATCGATGCCGATGGCCTCGGCCGCCTCGGCCAGCTCGATCGTCTGCCAGAGCGCGTCGCGGGCGGTCGGCGTCTGCGAGCCGAACGACCGCCCCCAGTGCCCGAAGGAGAGAAAGCCGATGCGCTTGCGCATGCAACGACCCTACTACGCGCTGTCAGCGCCGCTGCGCGGCCCGCTGCGATGCATCCCAGAAGTCGTCGAGCTTGGTCGCGTCGCCTCGGCCCAGCTGGCGCGAGATCGCCCACAGCTCGACGTCCTCGTCCCCCTCGTTGCGATGCGAGCGGGCCGTACGCGGCGAGACGCGCACGGCCGACGGGGCGCTGACGCGCACCACCTCGTCGTCGAAGCGCATCGTCAGCGTCCCGCGCGTGACGAGGTACAGCTCCTCGATCTCGTCGTGGAAGTGTCCGGTGCCCTGCTCGAAGTCGCAGTGGGCGGGGACCCGGATCAGCGTGGCCGACAGCTGCTGGGCGCCCAGCGCATCGGTCAGGCGGCGGAACTCGCCGGGCACGTCGCTGCCGGCGTAGTGGTCATCGACCGCGTCGGGATCGACGATCGCGTACTCGGATGGCATGGAGACCGTCTACCCGGGTATCGGGAACAACAGCATGACGACCGCTGCCGCGATCCCCGTCACCCACGGCGAGCTGGAGGGCGACGATGCGCTGCGCACGCTGCGCGACGCCGGCCGTCGCCGCCTGCTGGCCGACACCGTCGTCCGCTTCCGCGCGGCCGACGGCATCAGCCACGCCCGCGCGCTGGCCTTCCAGCTGACGCTGGCGCTGCTGCCGGCGATCATCGCCGTGGTCGGCTTCGCCATCGTCGTCGGCCAAGAGGAGCTCACCCGCGCCGTGCGCGACACGATCCGCGCGTTCGCGCCCGGGGCGATCGGCGACATCCTCACCGAGGCGCTCAAGCAGGGCTCACGCAAGGGCCACCACAGCGGCGAGACGGCGCTGATCGCCGGCCTGGGCGCCGCCCTGTTCGCCGGCACGTCGGCCATGGCCCAGGTCGAGCGCGCGGCCAACCGGATGTACGGGATCGAGCACGATCGCCCGCTGCTGCGCCGCTACGGCGTCGCGCTCGCCCTGACCATCACGGCCGGCGGCGCCGCGCTGATCTCACTGGTGGCGATCGTCGGCGGCGCAGCGGTGCGCCGCAGCCTGGGCGACGTGCACAGCTTCGACGCGATCTGGCACATCGCGCGCTGGCCAGTGGGCATCGTGGCGATGATCACCGTGGTGGCGCTGCTGTTCGAGGTGGCGCCGTCCCGGCGCCAGCCGGAGTGGACGTGGCTGATCTTCGGCGCGGGCACCAGCGTCATGCTGTGGCTGGCGTTCATGGGCGGGCTGGTGATCTACGTCGACGTGACCGGGTCGTTCGGCGCCACCTACGGTCCGATCGCCGGCACCATCGGCCTGCTGGCCTGGGCCTTCGGCTCGTCGATCGCGCTGTTGGTCGGCCTCGCCTTCGCCGCCCAGCTGGAGGCGGTGCGCGCCGACGTGCCCCGGCCCAGCGTCGAGCGCGACGCCAACCGCGTCACCCGGAACGGGGCCCGAGAGCAGCCACGACAGCCTGCAGCTCGCTGACCACGTCCCCGCGCAGCTTGACGGTGGCCACGTCGTCGAACGGGGTCGGGCCCTGGGTGACGATCGCCACCGCGCCGCCGGCGCCCGCGGTCACCTCGGCCAGGCCGGCCACCGGCCACACCTCCAGCGACGAGCCGACGCACAGCAGCACGTCGGCCGCAGCGGCCAGCGCGGTGGCCTCCTCCATCGCCCCGGGCGGCAGCATCTCGCCGAACAGCACCACGCCCGGCTTGAGCGCTGCGCAGCAGTCGCAGCGGGGCACCCCCGCCGGATCCTGGTCCAGCCGCTCGCGCACCTCGGCCAGCGGGTAGCGCGCGCCGCAGTCCAGGCACACCGAGGACTCGATCGTCCCGTGCACCTCGATCAGCCGCCGCGTGCCCGCCTTGCGGTGCAGCATGTCGATGTTCTGCGTGACGACCGCATCGAGGATGCCGCGCGCCTCGAGCTCGGCCAGCGCGGCGTGGGCGCCGTTGGGCTGCTTGCCGTCGAGCAGGTGGAAGCGCGCGCCGTAGAAGCGCCAGAAGGTCTCGGGGTCGCGGCGCCAGGCGTCGATGTGGGCGACCTCCATCGGGTCGACGTTGCGCCACAGGCCGATGCCGGGCGAGCGGAAGTCGGGGATCCCGGAGGGCACCGAGATCCCGGCGCGCCGGTCAGCGCGACGACGCTGCGCGCCCCGCGCAGCAGCCCAGCCAGCGCGTCTACTTCCCCTGCCACTCCGGCTTCCGCTTCCCCAGGAACGCGCCGATGCCCTCGCGCGCGTCGGCCGAGGCGAACACCTTGGCGAAGGCCTCCTTCTCGGCCGCGATCCCCTCGTCGAGGTCGCCCTGGGCGCTGACCTGCTTGATCTGCTGCAGGGCCAGCGGCGCCTGGCCGCCGAGCTTGCGCGCCCATGCCAGCGCCGCGTCGAGCAGCTCGTGGTCGGGGACGACCTGGCTGGCCAGGCCGAACTCGAAGGCCTCCTCGCCGGTGATCGCGTCGCCGGTGAGGTTCATCTCCAGCGCCTTGGAGGCGCCGACCAGCCGCGGCAGCCGCTGCGTGCCGCCGAAGCCGGGAACGATCCCGAGGTTGATCTCCGGCTGGGCGAACAGGGCCGAGTAGGCGGCCACGCGCACGTCGCAGGCCATCGCCAGCTCGCAGCCGCCGCCGTAGGCGATCGAGTTGACCGCCGCGATGGTGGCGATCGGCGAGCGCTCGAACGCGCGGAACAGGCTGTGGGCGTCCTCCAGCAGCGCGCGGCCGCCGGCCTCGTCGAGCGTCGTGAAGGCCTTGATGTCGGCGCCGGCGCTGAACACCAGCGGGTTGCCGGAGGCGAACACGATCGCGCGCACCTCGGTGCCCTGCAGGTGGTCCCACACCTTGCGCAGCCCCTCGATCACCGCCGGGGCGATCGAGTTGGCCGGCGGGTTGTTGATCCACACGATCGCCGTCGGGCCGCGCGTCTCCAGCTGCACGGGGCCCTCGCTCCAGCCCTCGTCGGGACGCGGCCAGGGGAAGAAGCCCTGGCCGCTCTTCTGCCCCAGGCGGCCCTGGGCGACCAGGCGGGTGAGGATCGCCGGCGGCGTGAAGCGCTCGCCGTAGTGCTCGGCCGCGTTCTCCATGCGCTCCAGCGAGGCGTCCAGGCCCTCGATGTCGGCGCGCATCAGCGGCGGCAGGATCCCGCGGCGCGGGTCCAGGCCGGCGCCGGCCATCAGGCCGAGGTCGATCGCGCGCGTCTGCGCGACGCCCTCCTCGAGCACCAGGCAGGCCTCGAGCAGCATCTTGAGGATGTACAGCTCGGCCAGCTCGTCGGGGTCGGCCTCGGCGTCGCCCTCCAGTTGGGCCCTGCCGTCCTTGTAAAAGCCCGACCCGCCGGTCTTGGCGCCGAGCTTGCCCTCCTCCACCAGGCGCTTCATGCCCTGATGGCGGTAGAAGCGCTCCTCGCCGTAGGACTCGGCCAGGTACTCGCCGACGTGGGCGACGGTATCCAGCCCGAGCAGGTCGATCAGGAAGAACGGGCCCATCGGCGCGACGTTCTTGGCGCCGACGCCCTCGTCGATGGACGTGATCGAAAGGCCGCGCTCCTCCTGGGCGCGGAACACCTCGCTCAGCGCGCTGGTCAGGATGCGGTTGACGACGAAGCCAGGCACCTCGGCGCAGGTGATCGGCTGCTTCTTGATCGCCTGGGCGAAGTTGATCGCGGCCGTGGCGGTCTCGGGCGCGGTCTCGTCGCCCTCGACGATCTCCACCAGCGGCATCACCGACGCCGGGTAGAAGAAGTGGAAGCCGACGACCTGGTCGGGGCGCGTGGTGGCGTCGCCGATCTCGGCGATCGACAGCGCCGACGTGTTGGTGGCCAGGATCGCGTGGCCGGGGGTGACCGCGTCGAGCTCGGCGAACACGGCCTGCTTGACGGCCATCCGCTCGGGCACGGCCTCGATCACGAAGTCAACGTCGCCGAATCCCTCATAGCTGGTCGTGCCCGTGATGCGCCCGACGATCTCGGCCACGGCTGCGTCGGCCTGCTCCTGGGTGATCTTCTCCTTCTTGACCAGGCGCGCCTGCTGCGCGCCGGTCACCTCCCGGGCCTTCTCCAGCCCGACGTCGACGAACTGCTGGTCGACGTCCTTGAGCAGGACGGGGATCCCGGCGGCGGCGATCGTCTGCGCGATCTCGCCTCCCATGGTGCCGGCGCCAACGACGGCGGCCTTGAAGACGAACATGCTGCTGAGCGTATTGACTGGGCAGTCAACGCGCGTCGTGCAGCTCGCGCTCGGCCTCCACCTCGATAACCAGGCGCCGCAGCGTGCGCCGCAGCGACTGGCGCAGCTGGCCGCGGATGAAGAGCAGGTCAACCAGCCACATCGACTCCTTGAGGCGGTACTCGAGCTCGAGCGTGACGCGGCCGGGCCTGAAGCGCACGCGCTGCGTGCCGGTCAGCTTGGGATCCTCGACGGCCACGTCCTGGCCTTCGCCTGGGCTGAACCAGCGCACCTGCTCGACCACGCGCCCACGACCGCCCGGGTGGGAGTCCCAGATCAGCGTGCCCTCCTGCGGCCAGTCGCCCTCGACCTTGACCACGTGGTTGAAGCCGTCGACGAACGCCGCCCAGCGCGCCGTGTCGAACCACAGCTGCTCGACGTTGAAGACCGGCGCCGACACGGCGATGGACGCGCTGACGCGCGGCATCGGCGATCAGATCTCCCGCCGGATGGCGTCGATGGCCGCGGCCGCGCCGTCCAGCAGCGGGCCGACCTCGGCGGCCAGGCGCTCTCGCTCGGCCTCGCCGGCGGCGGTCAGGCGGTAGAAGCGCCGCGAGCGTCGCTCGGGATGCTCCCAGTCACCGGCGATCAGCCCGTCGGCCTCCAGCTGGCGCAGCAGCGGGTACATCGTGTTCGGGTTGACGGCCAGCAGCCCGCCGCTGAGCTCGCCGATGCGCTCCATCAGCTGGTTGCCGTAGCGCGGCTCCTGGCCGCACAGGTGCAGCACCAGCAGCCGCAGCAGACCGGCCCGGCGCAGGCCCGCCACGAGCGGGTCCGACGAGCCGGCGCCGCCGGTCGGCGCACCCGCCGCGCGCCGCGCGTCCTCCAGCGGGGCCGCCTCGGCGACCGCCTGCTCGGTGGAGGTGCGGGGACGGCGCGCGGACAGGCGCCAGACGCTACCCGCCCGCGCTCAGCGGGGGATCGGCGGAGCGAAGCGCTGCTGCGCGAGGCCCTCGCGTCGCTGCCCGCCGTCGCGCGAACGTGCCAGCAGCGTCACGGCTCGCGCAGCGGGGCCGGCCGCTCAGGGCCAGACCTGCTTCCCGGTCGCCTCGTCGACGACCGTGATCGCGCCGGCCGGGCAGGCCCGCGCGGCGGCGAGGACCTGCTCGTCGCTGCCGCGCCCGGTGACCACCGCGATGTCGTCGACGGTGAACACGCCGGGCGCCACGTCGGCGCAGTCGCCGTGGGCGGCGCAGGCGAACTCGTCGATCTGCGGGAGGAGGGTCATGCTGCGGTCCTTTCGTTGGGGTGCTCGGAGTCATGGCGGTCGAGCCGCCGGCGCAGCTCGGGGAGCGCGTGGGGGCGCCCGACGAGCAGTGCGGCGACCGGCCGGCCGCGGTGGGTGAAGGTCGCGAGGAAGTCGCGCGCGTCGGGATCGCCGTCGATCTGCACGGCGTCGCTGCCGTGCACGTGCCCGACGCACTGGATGCGGACGCCATGCTGGTCGCTCCAGAACGTCGACGGCCCGCTGCGCGGCACCGGCTGGCCGAGCATCGCCCGCGCGGCACCGGTGCCCTGCCGGGCGGCCGCCTCCCAGTGCTCGGTGCGCACGTGCCGGCCCAGCCGCTCGTGGAACGTCCGGCCGGCGTCGCCGGCGACGAACACACCCGGGATCGCCGTCCGGCCGACGGCGTCGACCGGGATGCCCCCATCGGTCTCCAGGCCGCTGCCGGCCAGCCAGCCGGTCGCCGGCCGGGTGCCGATCCCGACCACGAGCGCGTCGACCGGCAGCGTCCGTCCGCCCTCGAGCTCGAGGGCCTGGAGGCGGCGCCCGCGCCCCCGCAGCCGCGCGATCTGCGCCGACACCAGCACCTCGACGTCCTCCTGGGCGTGCAGGCGGGCGAACCACGCGCCGATGTCGGCCCCCAGCACGGCGGCCAGCGGCGCCGGCGCGGCCTCCACGATCGTCACCTCGGCGCCCAGGCGGCGCGCGGTGGCGGCGACCTCCAGGCCGATGAACCCGGCACCGACCACCACCAGCCGCGCCCCGGGCACCAGGGCGCCGCGCAGGGCCTGCGCGTCGGCGCGCGTGCGCAGCTCGTGGACGTTGTCGAAGCGCTCGGTGCCGGGTAGGCGGCGCGGCGCGCTGCCCGTGGCGATCAGCAGCTGGTCGTAGCGCAGCCGGCCCCCGCGGGCGAGCGTGAGCTCGCGAGCGGCCGGGTCCAGCGCGACGGTGGCCTCGCCGAGCAGCAGGTCCACCGCGTTGTCGCCATACCAGTCGGGTGCGCGGTAGCGCAGGGCGTCCTCGCCGGCCTCACCGGCCAGGTACGCCTTGGACAGCGGCGGGCGGTCGTAGGGCTCAACCGGCTCGGCGGCGACCATGCGGATGCGTCCGTCATAGCCGCCGCGGCGCAGCGCCTCGGCGGCGCGCTGGGCCGCCAGGCCGCCGCCGGCGATCACGATCCCGGGGCCGTGGCGGGTGGGGCGTGAAGCGGTCATGGACCCAGCATGGGCGCGCCCGGTGAGCCACCCGTAAGCCCCGGGTCAGAGCGCTCTTACCGACCCGGCGGCTCGTAGCCGGGCAGCTCCAGCTCGATCGTCGTGCCCTGCCCCGGCTGGGATTCCGCGCGGATCCGCCCGCCGTGCGCTTCCACGATCGCGCGCGCGATGGCCAGGCCCAGGCCGCTTCCGCCACGGTCGCGCGAGCGGCTGGCCTCGACGCGATGGAAGCGCTCGAAGATCTGCTCGAGCTGCTCCGGGGGGATCCCGGTCCCCGTGTCGCTGACGGTGATGACCAGCCGGCCGTCGCGCGGCGTGGCTCGCACGCTGACGCGATCGTCGGGCTCGGTGTGGGCGACCGCGTTGCGCACGAGGTTGCGCAGCACCTGGGTCAGGCGGCCGGGGTCCGCCTCGAGCATCCCGCCGACCGCGGTGACGTGGAAGTCGCGCTCGCCGAACAGCGGGCAGGTCGCGGCGCAGGTCCTCGAAGAAGTCGTCGAGGTCGATCGGCTCGGGCTCGACGAGACGACCTGCCTCGGCGCTGGCCAGGGTGAGCATGTCGGAGACGAGCCGGTCCATCTCGTCCAGGCGGCGCAGCAGCGTCGCCGTCGCCTCGTGCCGGGCGCGCTCGTCGTGCTCGTGATCGAGCAGCTCGACCTGGGCGCGCAGCACGGCCAGCGGTGTGCGCAGCTCGTGCGAGGCGTCGGAGACGAAGTCGCGCTGGCGGGCGAAGGCGCGCTCGAGGCGCTCGAGCATGTGGTCGAAGGCCTGAGCGAGCACCCCCACCTCGCCACGTTCGGCCACCGTGCCCGCCCGGCGCGACAGGTCCCCCGCGTCGACGGCTGCGGCGACGTCGGCCATGCGCCGCAACGGTCGCGCGATCAGCGTCGCGATCCACACGCCGGCGGCGATGGCCAGCAGGACGGCCAGCGAGCCGACCAGCGCGAACGTGCGCAGCAGGCTCGACTGTGCCTCCTCGACGGCCTTCAGCGGATCAGCCACGTGCAGGGTGCCGACCCGCGTGCCGGATGCGCTGATCGGCGCGCTCAGGACGCGCATCTGGCCGGCCTGCTCGACGCTCGCGGTGGACAGGCCGTCGGGCGCATCGAGCAGCCCGGAGCCCCCGGCGTCGTGATCGTTCTCCAGCTCCAGCTCGCGCTCGAGGATCTCGCTCTCGTTGCTCACGGGCGCGCCGCCGCGCACCTGGAAGACGAGCACGCGTGACGCCGGGTGGTAGCGCTGGGCGGCGATGAAGCGCTGGGCCGTGCGCCGCAACGCGGCCGAGCCGGAGATGTCGGCGCCGGCGCGGAACTGCTCCCACTCGGCGACCTGGGTGCGCAACTCGGCGTCGATCTGGTCGCGCAGGCGGACGACCGTGCCGCGGTAGACCGCCACGAAGCTCAGGCCGACGGCGACGATGGTGATCAGCGCGATCGCCATCGCCAGACGGGCGCGCAGGCTCGCGGGCAGCAACCTACTCACGGGGCGCGCAGGCGGTAGCCGGCGTTGCGGACCGTCTCGATCGGCCCCGCCCCGTCGTCACTGCTCAGCTTGCGGCGCAGGTAGCCGATGTAGACCTCCAGCACCTTCGTGCCCGGGTCGAAGTCGAAGCCCCACACGGCGTTGAGGATCTGCTCGCGCGACAGCACCTGGTCGGGATGGCGCGCCAGGTAGGCCAGCAGCTCGAACTCCCGCGCGGTCAACTTGACCTCCCGGCCGGCGTGCTCCACGCGGCGTGTGCGCAGGTCGAGGCGCAGATCGCCGACCTCCAGCGCCGACGACTCGCGCTGAGCCGGTGTGCGCAGCTGGGCGCGCACCCGGGCCAGCAGCTCCTCGAAGGAGAACGGCTTGGTCACGTAGTCGTTGGCTCCCCGGTCCAGGCCCTCGACCTTCTGGTCCACGGCGCCGCGCGCGGTCAGCAGGATCACCGGCAGCTCGGGCTTGCGCGCCCGGATCGCGTCGAGCACCTCCAGCCCGCTGCGGCCGGGCAGCATCACGTCGAGCAGGACGAGCGCGTAGTCGCCGGCCAGCGCCTCCAGCTCGGCCTGCTCCCCGTCGTGCACGACGCTCACCGCGTGGCCCTCGGCGCGCAGGCTCTTCTCCAGGAACCCCGCCAGGGTGCGCTCGTCTTCGACGACCAGGATCCGCATGGCGACGCCCATGCTAAGTGCGAATGTGGGCGTTCGGGGCGAAGGTAAGCGGCTTCTGACCTGCCGCTTACGGGCTCCTCACCGCCGCCCCGGACGCTGTCTGCATGACCGACTCGTCCCGCATCGCCGCCGCTGCGGCCGCCGTCGTGCTCTTCATCGGCGGCATCTCGGCCGCCGGGTTGGCCACGCACGCGCACGCGCCGGCGGCGACGGCCGTTCCGGCGCAGCCGCTCGCCCAGCCCGCCACCGGCGGCGCGACGGGCGGCGGGACCTTCCACGAACACGAATCCGAGGAGCACGAGAGCGATGCCTAGCCACACCCCGGTCCCACGTGCGGCGGCTCCCAAGCCGTCGCTGCGCTCCACCGTGATGCGCGTCGGCGCCGCTGCGCTGGCTGCGGCCACGGTGCTGTGGTCGGTGTTGTTCTACGGAGCGGTGACCAACCACAACGCGGCGGCCACGGCGACGCAGGCGTCGGTGACCCAGTCGAGCCCGACCGGCCACGCGACCCACACGCTGACCCCGGTCACGACAAGGACCTCCTGACCATGCCTGCGCTCGAGCACGACCACCGGTTCGACCAGCTGGGCACGCACGTGCGCGTGCTGGTCGGGCGGCGCGACGACGCGCCGCATCAGGCGGCGGTCGACGCGCTCCGCGTCCAGGCCCGGCTGCGTGCGCTGCACGCCGCGCTGACCCGCTTCGACCCAGGCAGCGAGCTGAGCTGCCTCAACGCCCGCGCCGGCGAGGCGGTCGTCGTCTCGCCGCTGCTGCTGCGCGCCGTCCTGGCGGCGCTGGAGGCGGCGCGGCTCAGCGACGGCCTCGTCGACCCGACGCTGCTGGGCGACCTGGAGCGCGCCGGCTACGTCGCCTCGCGCACCGGCGAGACGCCGGCGCCGCTGGCGCAGGCGATCGCCACCGCACCGCCGCGGCGCCCCGCCGCCCCGCGGCGCGCTTCGGAGTGGACGCGCATCGTCGTCGACGAGCGCCGGGGCACGGTCCGCCTGCCGCGCGGCGTGCGCATCGACCTCGGCGGCAGCGCCAAGGGCATGGCCGTCGACCTCGCGGCCCGGATGCTCGCCTCGGCGCCGACGTTCGTGGTTGACGCCGGCGGCGACCTGCGCGCGGGCGGGACGCACGCGGCCCCGCGGAGCGTCGCGGTCGAGCACCCGCTCCACGGCGGCGACGCCCACCGGTTCGAGCTGACCACGGGCGCGGTGGCCACCAGCGGCCTGCGCACGCGCGTCTGGCGGCGCGGATCGGGCTTTGCCCACCACCTGATCGACCCGGCCACGGGCGGACCGGCGTGGACCGGCGTCGTGCAGGCCACGGCGCTCGCTCCCACCGCGCTGGAGGCGGAGGTCCTGGCCAAGACGGCGCTCCTGCGCGGTCCCGAGCAGGGCCGCGCGGTGCTCGCCCGCCGGGGCGGCGCGCTCGTCCTCGACGACGGCGAGGTCGTCCTCGTCGGCCGCCTGGACGCGGGCGCGGGCGCCGCGGCCGCGGCGCAGACCGCCCACGGAGCCGCGGCATGACCGGCGATCCCACCCAGCAGGTGTTCTGGTTCGCCAGCCGCTCGCTCGGCGTCATGGCGATCGTCATGCTCGCCGTCTCGGTGACGCTGGGCCTGGCGATGTCGGGCCGGATCCTGCGCCGGCCCGGCCTGCCGGCCAAGCTGCGCCGCTTCCACGAGGCGTCGGCGCTCGTGACCCTCGGGCTCATCGCCGGGCATGCCGGCTTCCTGCTGGCCGACGGCTACCTGCATCCCGGCCTCGCCGGGATCGCCCTGCCGTTCCAGCTCGCCTACCGCCCGGTGGCCACCGGTCTCGGCGTCATCGCCGGCTGGCTGGCCGTGATCCTCGGGCTGAGCTTCTACGTGCGCAAGTGGATCGGCACGAAGACGTGGCGGTGGCTGCACCGCTGGACGCTGGCGATCTACCTGCTGGCCCTGGTCCACACGGTCGCCGCCGGCACCGACGGGCGGTCGCCGTGGATGGCCGTGCTGCTGGCGGTGCTCAGCGCCCCGATCGCGTTCGGGCTGACCTTCCGGCTGCTGCCCGCGCACCGGCGGCCGCCGGGCGCTACCCGCAGAGGTTCAGCGGGGGATCGGCGGAGCGAAGCGCTGCCTGGCTCCGCCTAGCAGCCCGCGCACGCGCTGCGCGTCGCCGGCCACCGTGGCCGATCCGCCGGCGTAGCGGCCGTGCAGCCGATCGACCGCCCTGCCGGCCACCCAGGCGGCGGCCGCCCCGGCGACCACCGGCGCGGCGATCGCGGTGGCTCCCCCGGCGGCGATCGTCCCGGCGGCCACGCCGCCGGCGACCAGACGGGCGGTGCCGGCCACCGCGGCGGTCTCGGCGGCGAGCTTGAGCGGCTCGTGGCCGACCTCGGCCGCCACGAGGGCGAAGCCCTCGCGGCGCTGCTGGCCGTCGCGCAGCCGGTGGCGATGGCGGTGCAGGGAGCGCGCGGCGGAGGCACTGGTGCGTGCGGTGCGGATCATGCCCATGCTGTCCTCACCTATACCCCGCCGCGGGGCGAAGGTGACGCGGTCGTCAGCTCAGCGCGGAGGCCACGAAGGCGGCCTCCTCCTCCCATGCGGCGGCCAGCGCGGCGCTGTCGACGGCGGCGTGCACGTGCCGCAGCCCTCCGTCGCCGGTGGGCAGGCGGATCTGGCGCGCATCGGGCGCTCCGGCCAGGAAGGCATCGGGCTGGCCGCGGCCGATGATCAGGTCGGGGTCGGCGTCGACCAGCAGCACCGGACCGTGGGTGTCGGCGGCGTGCGCCGCCGGGCTGTAGCGCTCCAGCACGGCCGGGTCGCGACCGAAGGCCCAGTCGACGGCGGGGCGCAGGAACGGGTTGACCGTGCGCAGGTCCGTGGGGGCCGCCTCGGCGATCGTGCAGGCGACGTCGCGCTGCTGGGCCAGCAGCAGCGCCCACGTCCCGCCGGCCGAGGCGCCCCACACGCAGATCGGGAAGCGGGGCCCACGCTCGGCGCGCAGCGCGTCGTAGAGGTCGAGCACGTCATCGAACCCCTCGGCGGTCGAGCGGTAGTCGCTGTTGAGCGTCAGCCAGCGCGCCGAGAAGCGACGTGCCGTCTGCCGGGTGGCCACCACCCTCATGGGCTGGTCGCCCACCCAGCCGCCGCCGCGCAGCACGATCACCGCGCCGGCGGCATCCTCGGGCCCCGTGCGCTCGACGTAGGCACGGGCCGACGCGCCCGCCGGCAGCAGGCAGGCGAGGGCGAGGGCGAGGACGAGTAGACGGAGCACCGCGGGGCACACATCCCCGGTACTCGGCCACGAGACACGTGAGGCCCGCCGATGGCGGGCCTCACGGACGGACGTCCGAGTGTGTGGAGCTCGGGGACTACGCCGCGGCGGGCGTCTCGGCCCGGCGCGGCAGCAGCGTCTCGCGGGCGATCACCAGGCGCTGGATCTGGGAGGTGCCCTCGTACAGCTGCATGATCTTCGCGTCGCGCATCAGCTTCTCGACCGGGTACTCCTTGATGAAGCCGTAGCCGCCGTAGACCTGCACGGCGTCGGTGGCGACCTCCATCGCGGTGTCGGCGGCGAAGCGCTTGGCGTGCGAGGAATCGATCGTGTTGCGCTTGCCCTGGTCGAGCAGCACGGCCGAGTTCCAGGTGAGCCAGGCGCGCCAGATCGACCTTGGTGGCCATGTCGGCGATCATGAACTGGATCGCCTGGTGCATCGCGATCGGCACGCCGAACTGGACGCGCTCCTTGGAGTACTCGGTGGCGAACTCGAAGGCGGCGCGGGCGATGCCGGTGGCCATGGCCGCCACGCCGGGGCGCGTGCGGTCCAGGGTCATCATCGCCAGCTTGAAGCCCTTGTTCTCCTCGCCGAGCAGGTACTTGGCGGGGACCTCGACGTCGTTGAAGGTGATCGTCGCGGTGTTGGAGGCCCGCTGGCCCATCTTGTCCTCCTTCTTGTCGACCGTGACGCCCTCAGTCACGCGCGACCACGAAGGCGGAGATGCCACGGTGGCCGGCGTCCTGATCGGTCTTGGCGTAGACCGTGTACCAGTCGGCGTAGCTGCCGTTGGTGATGAAGCACTTCGGCCGTTGATGACGTACTTGTCGCCCTTGCTGACGGCGCGTCGTGCGCATGCCCGAGACGTCGGAGCCGGCGTCGGGCTCGGTCAGGCAGAACGAGGCCAGCTCCGGCTCCTCGGTGAGCTCGCCGAAGTACTCCTTCTTGATCTCCTCGGAGCCGCCCAGGGCCACCGGCGCAGCGGCCAGGCCGTTGGCGCCGAGCGACGTGGTGATGCCCGAGCAGCCCCACGAGAGCTCCTCCTCGATCAGGCAGCCGTCCAGGTAACGACGGCCCGGGCCGCCGTACGCCTCGGGAGTGTGGGTGTTCATCAGACCCACCTCCCACGCCTTGTCGATGATGTCCTGCGGCCAGGTGCCGTCCTTGTCGTACTCCCACGCGACCGGGCGGATCTCCTTCTCCGCGAAGTCGTGGGCCAGCTCGCGCAGTGCCTTCTGCTCGTCGGTGAGGGTGAAGTCGACCATGCTCGTCCTTCGTCTTTCTCGTGTGCGATTGACTCGTCAGTCAACGACCTGTCCCTAGGGTACCCGAGACGCGCTCGTCCGCAACCCGGTGGACGAACGTCCGTCACAATCAGCACATGCAAGACGCGTTGGGCATCGTCGTCTTCGTCGTGGTGATCGTCGCCGCGATCATCGCCGTGGCCGGTCTGGCCGCCAGCAACCGCGCCTACGACGAGATCGGCCGCGGCAGGCTGTCGATCGACCGTCCCCCGCCCGAGCCGCCCACGGCCGCCGTCCACGAGACCGAGATCCGCCAGATGGTCGAGGCGGCCAACGTGCGCCGCGCCCGCCGCGGCGAGCCCCCACGCGACGTCGACGCCGAGGTCGCCCGGCTCACCCGGCAGTCGCTGGACCCCGCGCTGCAGGCCGAGGTGCGCGCGCTGGTCGTGGCCCGCAACGCGCGCCGCGCGCGCAGGGGCCAGCCGCCGCTGGACGTCGAGGCCGAGGTGCGCCGCCAGCTCGACGCTCTCGGGTGAGCGCACGTGGCAGAATCGCCCACATGGCAGATCCGCGCGTCTTCGAGCTCGAGGACCTGGTCAACCGGCCGGGGACCTACTTCAACCCCCAGACCGAGGTCCTGGTCGTCGTCGACGACTCGCCGGAGATGGACCAGGAGATCTTCAACATGGAGCGCTACGAAGGCGCCGAGTGGGTGCTGGTCTCCGACGACGTGCCCGTCGACGAGCACCAGCGCGACGAGCTCATCGAGGGCTTCCAGGTGCGCTACCACCCCGGGTCGGAGCGCTCCCTGAATGCCTCCGAGGACGAAGAGGACGACACCGAGGTCGACGAGCTGGAGCCCGACGACCAGGAGGTCGGCCGCGACGACCTGTAGCGCCGCTACGAGGTCCCGTCGCCCAGCAGGGCCGAGAGCCGCTCCGTCACCCAGCCCGGGTCGTTGACGACCTGGCGCCAGGTGAAGCGCAACGTCGTGTAGCCCAGCACACGCAGGTCGGTGTCCCGGCGCGAATCGCGCTCGCGCGCGTCCGGGGTGTCGTGATGCTCGCGGCCGTCAAGCTCGACCACGAGGCCCCGGGTGCGCCACAGCAGATCGCGTTCGTGACCGTGGAGGCGGACGTTGACCTCGGGCGCCGGCAGCCGCGCGCTCCGGATCAGGCGCAGCGCGCGCCGCTCCAGCTCCGAGCGGGTGAGGACGTCCTGCGGGCGCGTGATCAGCAGTGCCGCCCTCAGCGGCCTGAGCCCGCGGCGGCCGTGGGAGCCGCGGATCACCGCGGACATCAGCGAGGGACGCAGATGGCGGTTGGCCGTCGCCCGGTCGATGGCCTCGACGAGCTGGTCGAGCGTCAGGATCTCGGCCAGGTCCAGCAGGGTGCGGGCGACCTTGGTCACGGGAATGCCGTCGACGACGAGCGTGTCGCCCGGCCGGATGCGGCCGCCATGGACCTCCACGCCCGCCGCGCCGGCGCGTCTGGCCCCGGGCACGGTGATGGCGGGACGCTGGCCATCCGGCGACAGGCCCCAGAGCGCCGCCGCCGAGCGGTGCGACAGCACCGCCCCGGGACCGCCGGAGAGGACGGCCCCGGCCCAGCGGCCCCGCTGCGTCAGCCCCGGATGCCCGACGGCGAAGACGCCGCGGTGCACGCGGTGCAGCCAGCCCGCGGACACCCGTCGCCGCACGCCCCAGCGGTCGACGCCCACCGCCGCGAGCTGCGCGGTCGAGACCGCCCCGTGCTGCCGTGCGGCCGTCCAGGCGACTCGCGCGTCGACCGGCATCGACGTGCTCGAGGCTTGTGGCGCCATGCCTGCACAAGGTCGAGCACGTCGGAGTCTCGCCCCCCCGGTCAGGCGAAGAGGAAGCCGAGCGCCAGGACCACGTAGACGGCCAGCAGCTGCACGCCCTCGAACCAGTGCGACTCGCCCTCGTTGGTGACCTGGTTGGCGATCCACACCGCGAGGATGATGCCGCCCAACTCGAAGCCGTTGAGGATGAACGGCATCGGGTGCGGGCCCGAGGAAGAACGAGCAGATCACCAGCACCGGCACCGCGAACAGCGCGATCTGGGCGCTGGAGCCGATCGCGATGTTCACCGCCAGGTCCATCTTGTTCTTGGAGGCGACGAGCACGGCCACCCAGTGCTCGGCCGCGTTGCCGACGATCGCCACCACGATCACGCCGACGAAGAACTCGCTGAGGCCGATCGACTCGGCCGCCTCGGAGATGGAGCCGACGAGGATCTCGCTCATCACGCCGACGGCGACGCCGGCGATGGCCAGCGCGATGACGGCCTTGCGCACCGACCACGGCTCGCCGTGCTCGGGGTCGGGCTCCTCGCCGTCGGACTGCGGGTTGAACAGCGACCGGTGCGTCTTGAGCGAGAACAGCAGGCCGAACCCGTAGCTGACCAGCAGCACGAGGGCGACCGCCAGCGACAGATGCTCGACGGTCGGGTCGTAGTTGACGATCTCGGCGCCCGGCGACGGCAGCCCCTTGCCCTCGACCAGCTCGAAGATCGCCGGCACGCACAGCGCGGCGATGGCCAGCAGCAGCATCAGCGACTGGGCGTTGGCCGCGGTGCGGTCGAAGAACTGGCGCTCGTGACGCAGGCCGCCGACCAGCATCGACGCGCCCATGACGAGCAGGATGTTGCCCAGGATCGAGCCGACCAGCGACGCCTTGACCACCTCGTGCAGCCCGTTGCCCAGCGCGAACAGGGCGATGATGATCTCGGGGGCGTTGCCGAAGGTGACGTTCAGCAGGCCGCCGATGCCGGGCCCCGAGCGGGCCGCCAGCTCCTCGGTCGCCTTGCCCATCAGCGCCGCGGTCGGGATCACGCCCAGCGCCGAGGTGAGAAACAGCGCGACCGCCCCGGCCCCTGCGATCTCCAGCGCGATGGCGATCGGGATCAGCGGGACCAGCAGGTAGGGCCAGCCCTCTGAGCTGGTCAAAAAGCGCAGCCGCACCGGCGGCAACCTACAGGTACCTGGCGCAGTCCTGGACCTTGGCCACGTCCTGCCCGGCCTGCTGCAGGCACTGCAGGTATCTGGCGTTGTTGCCGCCGCTCTGGGGGGTCGTCGAGCTGCCGCCCGCACCGGAGCCGAGCGCGGCCGACAGCGCGTCGGTCAGCTCCGACAGCGGGCGCGCGTCCTTCGGCGCGTCGATCGTCTGCGGCTGGTCCAGATCGCTGTAGGTCAGGCGCAGATCGACGGAGCCGCTGTTGAGCACCAGGTGGATCTGCAGCTGGCGCAGGCGGTGGTCGTCGGCGCCCGTGTCGATCTGGACGCTGGCCGACTTGATGCCGGTGCCGAGCGCATCGATCTGCTGGCTGGCGCCGGACTTCTTGGCCACCTTGGCGACATCGGCGAGCATCTTGGCCACGTCGACGTCGGCGGTCAGGTGGATGGTCTTCTCGCCGTTGACCTCGCTGTCGCCGGCCTTCTTGGGGTCGACCAGCCACTGCTGAGGATGGATGCCCAGCGCGCTGAGGCTCGGCTGCGAGGCACGCTGCTGGTCGGTCTTCTTCTGGTCGGCCAGGTAGCCCTTGGTGAACGAGGACCAGTCACCGTCGGGCACCGCGTAGGCCTGGCCGCCGACGGTGACGAACCCGTGGTCGCCGGTGGAGATCGCCCCGGCCTGGATCGTCCCGCTGCCCGAGTCGAGCTTGAGCGTGCCGGCCAGCTTGGGCAGCTTTCCGGGCTCGCTCTGGGCGAAGCGCGCGTCGACGCTGGCCTGCACGCTGCCGCTCTGCAGCTCGGCGTCCAGGCCCAGGCCGATGCGCCCGCTCTTGAGCTGGGCGTCGTTGCCGAACGTGTCCTGGATCAGCTGTGACGCCGACGCGTCCTCTCCACCGCCACCGCTCCCGCAGCCGACCAGCGCCAGCGCGCCGAGCAGGACCACAATCAGGAGGGACGGCAACGCAACTTGCGGCCGCATGAGCGGTTGAACCTAGCATCGTGATGGTGCGCCGCACCGCAGTTGCCCTGGCCCTGACGTCCCTCCTGGCCCTCGTCGTGACCGCCGCCCCCGCGGGGGCCGCGCGCGGCCCCCGCGCCCATCACGCGGCCGCCCACGCGGCCAAGGCCAAACAGACCTTCGCCCGCGCCGTCGCCGATCTGTACACCGCCGGTCAGATCTCCGAGGCCGAGTACCGCGCGGCCCGCGGCGCAGCGGCCGACGTGCGCTCGCTTGTGCGCAAGCTGCCGGCGGGCGCCCGCAAGAACAACCTCAAGGACGTGCTCGACCTCGTCGACACGCTGGCCGAGAACGACGGCGTCACCGCAGCGCGCCTGCCGATCCTCACCGAGATCGTGGGCCGAAACGCGCAGTACTGGAACGACAGCCCGCTGCTGAGCTACGGCGATCGCTACCGGTTCCGCGGCAGCCACATCGTGTGGCAGTACTACCCGGGCGCCGGGCTCCAGCCGCAGTGGCTGGGCACCTTCGGCTTCGCCAACAGCAAGGCGCTGTCGAAGTCGATGAAGCGCAGCGTCACCGCCGACACGACGGACACGCTCGACGAGGCCCTGGCGCTGGCCACCCCGCGCGCCGGCGGCATCGCCTGGGAGAGCTTCTTCTCCTTCGGCGGCGCCGCGCCGGTGTGGGTCAGCGCCATCACCCAGGGCACGGCCGTCTCCGCCTTCGCGCACGCGGCGGCCAAGCTCAACCGCCCCGACTACCTGACCGACGCGGCCAGCGCGCTGGGCGTCTTCAAGACCGCGCCCCCCGAGGGCGTGGCGCTCAAGCGCCACGACGGCGTGCACTACCTGATGTACTCGACCGACAGCCGGCTGCTGGTGCTCAACGGGTTCCTGCAGGCGCTGACCGGCCTGTACGACTACTGGCAGATCTCCCGGGACCCCGTCGGCGGGCAGCTGTTCGCGCAGGGCGACAGCGAGGCCCGCGCCGAGATCCCCTCCTACGACACGGGCGCCTGGTCGCTGTACGAGGGCAGCCGTGAGTCGTCGCTCAGCTACCACCAGCTGGTCACCGGGTTCGCCGAGAACCTGTGCGCCCGCACGCAGACCCCGATCTACTGCGAGACCGCCGCGCGCTTCACCGCGGACGAGACGACCCCGCCCGCGATGCGCATCCGCACCTCCAAGGCGCGGGTCAAGTCGTCGGTGCCCGTGCGCTTCACGCTCAGCAAGATGTCGACCGTGAGCCTGTACGTCGACGACGTGCCGATCAGCTCGGCGACGCTGGCCTACGGGACCCACACGCTGTCGTGGGCGGGCCGCCGCAAGCCCGGCACGGTGACGGTCACGCTCAGGGCGCGCGACCTGGCCGGCAACATCGGCCAGGCCTCCAAGGACATCCGCCTGCTGCGCGAAGAAGAAGCACAGGAAGGGGTAGCTTCCGCGGCCTGTGACGCCGCGGACGATCCTCTACACGGGCAAGGGCGGTGTCGGCAAGACAGCGGTGGCGGCCGCCACCGCCCGGCGCTGCGCCGCCGCCGGGCTGCGCACGATCGTCCTGTCGACCGACCCCGCCCACTCGCTGGCCGACGCCTTCGAGCGCGAGCTGGGCGCCGAGCCGACCGCGGTGCGCCGAGCGGCTGCACGCCCAGCAGGTCGCCGCCCAGGACGAGATGGAGCGCCACTGGTCGGCGGTGCAGGGCTGGGCGGGCGAGCTGCTGCTGGAGCGCGGCGCCGACCGCATCAGCGCCGAGGAGCTGACGGTCCCGCCCGGCATGGACGAGCTGTTCTCGCTGCTGCAGCTCAAGGCCCACCGCGAGAGCGGCGACTGGGACGTGATCGTCGTCGACTGCGCACCGACGGGCGAGACGCTGCGGCTGCTGTCGTTTCCCGACGTGCTGCGCTGGTGGTTGGCCAAGGTCTTCCCCCAGCAGTCGCGGCTGATGGACGCCGCGCGCCCGCTGGCCCGGGCCGTGCTGGACCTGCGCCTGCCCGGCGACGACGTGCTCGAGCGAGGTCAACCGGCTGGTCGGCAACCTGATCGCCATGAACGAGATCCTGCGCGACCGAGAGCACGACTCGATCCGCCTGGTCACCACGCCCGACCGGATGGTCGTCGACGAGGCGCGCCGCACGTTCACCTACCTCAACCTCTACGGGTTCCTGACCGACGCGATCGTCGTCAACCGCGTCTTCCCCGCCGACGTGGGCGGCTACTTCGAGCCGTGGCGCGACGCGCCAGCTGCAGACGCTGGAGGACGTGCGCGGCCGGCTTCGCGCCGGTGCCGGTGCTGACCGCGCCCTACTTCGCCGCCGAGGTGGTCGGTGGCGAGCGCCTGGACGAGCTGGCCGATGCCCTGTTCGACGCCCACGCCGCCGAGGCCGTGCTGCACGAGCGTCTGGCCCAGGAGCTGCACGTGGGCGACGGCCACGCGACGCTGCGCCTGGACCTGCCGTTCGCTGACAAGGGCGACATCGCGCTGCGCAAGATCGGCGCGGAGGTGATCGTGCGCGTCGACGGCCACAAGCGCACCGTGGTCCTGCCTTCGGCGCTCGCTGGCTATCGTGCGGCTGGCGCCTCGTTCGAGGAGGGGGCGCTGCAACTGCGCTTCGACGATCCCGATGGCCGACCCTGATCCCGTGGAGGAGCTGCGTGCCCAGGTGCGCGCGACGCAGGAGGCCGCCGAGCGGCTGATGGGCGACGGCCTGCCGCCGCGCGGCTGGGACGTCCCCCGCGGCCAGGCGGGCGTCTTCAGCGAGGAGGTGCAGGCGCTGGCCGGGCTGCTGAGCGCGCTGCGCGACCTCGTCCCGCCCGAGCTGCGCGAGCAGATCACCGACCTGGTGCGCCAGCTGCTGCTCGTGCTGCGCGCGCTGATCGACTGGCTGGTGGCGCGCATCGAGCGCGAGGTCGACGCGACGCGCGCGGACGCGCCGCGGGCGGCCGAGGACATCCCGATCGCCTGATTGGATGCGCTCGTGAGCCCCGCCGACCCGGCCGACCGCGTGCGCACCCTGCTGCTGCGCGCCGACAACGTCCTCAAGAACGAAGGCGACCCGACGGACCGCGAGCGCCGCGCGCGGGAGGCGCTGGAGCAGGCCCGCGAGATCGCCGCCGGCGGCGGCGTGGACGAGCGGGTGGCCGCGCTCATCGACCGGCGCCTGGCGGCGCTGGAGGCCGGTGGACCGGGTTAGGCGCGTGTGGAGCGGCCTGGCGCGCGAGCAGCGGGTGGCCGCGCTCGCCGCGGTCGTGCTGCTGGCCACGCTGTTCCTGCCCTGGTACGAGAAGAGCTACTACGACGTCGAGAACCGGGCCTACGCCAAGGACACGCTGACCGGCTTCGGCTCGGCCGACTTCGTGATGGCCTCGGTCGTGCTCGTGGCGCTCGGCGTGCTGGGGCTGCTGTGGGCGCGCGGCGAGGACCGCGGCTTCCATCTGCCCTTCGGCGACGGGATCGTGATCATGGTCGCCGGCGGCTGGGCCGCCGTGCTGATCTTCTACCGCGTGCTCGACCATCCCGACGTGAGCGGGCGCGGTGCGACGATCGGGATCCAGTGGGGCGTGTTCATCGCCTTCCTGGCCGCCGCCTTCCTCATCTACGCCGGCTACCGCATCCACGCCGCCCACCGCGCCGAGCCGCCGCTGCCCGACGATGTCGAGCGCGGCGAGGACGCCACCGGGGCGACGATCGCCGTCGACCCGCCCCAGCCGCCGGAGCGGCGCCCGCGCCGGCGCGGCGAGCGCCCGCGCCGCGACGTGCCCACCGAGGTGCCGCCGCCCCCGCCGCCCGCCGACGATGAGCCGAACCCCACCGCCCGCCGGCGGCGGGCGGGCGGGAAGGCTCCCGACGACGACCGCCCGATGCCCGGCCAGATGTCCTTCGACGAGGCCGACTCCGAGGCCGAGACGCGCCGCCTGCCCGACGGGCGCTGATGGGCATCGGCCGGGCGCGCGCGACCGTCGCCGTCGCCGCGGTCGTGCTGGCGGCGGTCGCGATCCTCGTCGTCGTCCTCCCCCGCCCGCGCTCCGCCCACCTGCCCCAGCCCGCCGTCGGCATGCTGGCGCGGGCGATCGGCGCGGCGATGCCGCTGTCGTCCGGCGACAGCGAACAGCGCATGTGCGGCGACGCGCGCTTCGCGCCCGAGCAGCCCATCCTGCGCAGCCTCGACGCGGACTGCCGGGCCTCCGCACGGATGGCCGACCTGATCGACGCGCTGCCCCGCTGCCGGGACGCCGCGTGCGTGCGGAGCACCGCCCGCGAGCTGACCGCCGTGGCGCGCCGCACGCAGGCCATCGAGCAGCGCTTCGCCGGCGGCCTGACCGGCGACTGCCGGCGCTTCTTCGTCGTCGAGTCCGACTACGACGCGGCGGTGGCCGCTGCCGCCGACCCGCTGGCGACCCTGCCCGGCGAGCCCTGGCGGGTCCCCGCCCTGGAGCGCTGGCGGGAGGCCCAGTCGGCGGCCGAGTCGGCCATCGAAGGCGTCCCCGTGCAGGCGCTGCTGGCCGCCTGCCTCCCGAACGCCTAGAACGAAGGCTGCCGCACGTCGCGCTGCGGACGCGGGTCGGGGTCGCCGTGGTCCTGGTAGGAGACGAAGGCACCCGCGAACATGCCCGCGGTGGCCAGGAACAGCAGCGCCAGGCCCGTGATCACCAGCCAGCGCAGCTTCGTCACGTGGCCGGCGATGGCCACCAGCACGCCGATCCCCATGAGGGCCAGGATCGCCGGCACGGGCGGCTGGGACGCGGCGATCATCCGCCGCGTTCTACCATCTGGCGCTCCGATGACCGTCGCACCGAACTCCATCGAAGAGGTGCGCGCCGGCCTCGGCTCGGTCGGCTACCTGCCCGGCGAGTCGACCGCGCTCGTCTCCTACCTCGCCACCCGCCTGGGCAAGCCGGTGCTTGTCGAGGGCCCCGCCGGCGTGGGCAAGACCGAGCTGGCCAAGGCGTTGAGCCGTTACCTGGAGCGCCCGCTCGTGCGCCTGCAGTGCTACGAGGGACTCGACGAGGCCAAGGCCCTGTACGAGTGGAACTACCGCAAGCAGCTGCTGCGCATCCAGGCCGAGGACTCCGAGGCGGGCTGGGAGCGCGTCCAGGACGACATCTTCGGCGAGGAGTTCCTGCTCGAGCGCCCGCTGATGACGGCGATCGCCTCGCCCGACCCGGTGGTGCTGCTGATCGACGAGATCGACAAGACCGACCAGGAGTTCGAGGCGATGCTCCTGGAGATCCTGTCGGACTTCCAGATCTCGATCCCCGAGCTGGGCCCGGTCGTCGCGCGCACCCACCCGATCGTGCTGCTGACCTCCAACAACACGCGCGAGCTCACCGAGGCGCTCAAGCGCCGCTGCCTGTACCTGTGGCTGGACTACCCGCCGGTCGAGCAGGAGCTGGCGATCGTCAAGCTGCACACGCCCGACCTGTCCGACCAGGTGGCGGCCAAGCTCGTCGAGGTCGTGGCCATGGTGCGCGAGCTGGATCTCAAGAAGCCGCCGTCGATCGCGGAGTCGATCGACTGGGCGCGTGCGCTGCTGCTGCTGGGCGCCGACGACATCGACGCCCAGGTGTTCAAGGAGACGATGTCGGTGATCGTCAAGCACCGCACCGACCTGGACATCGTCGCCGAGCGCGTCGGCGTCAAGCTCGGTGGTTCGGTTGGCTCCCAGGCTGCCTGAGCCCGGTCCTCCCGGGATCTCCGCCCGCCTGATCGAGCTGGGCGAGGCGTTGCGCGCCGAGGGCGTCGCGATCGGCACCTCCGAGCTGCTGGACGCCTTCGACGCGCTGGCCGAGGTGCCGTGGACGATGCCCGAGGACTTCCGCGAGGCGCTGGCCGCCACGCTGGCCAAGTCGCCTGAGGACCGGCGCGTGTTCGAGCTCGTCTTCGAGCGCTTCTTCTTCCGCGCCGCCGAGGCCGCCGCCGTGCACGCCGGCATTCGCGAGCAGGACGGTGCCGGCGCCGGGGAGGCCGGCCAGCCCGGCGAGGGCGAGGGCGACGGCGACGGCGACGGAGAGGGCGGCGACCTCGACCTCGACGCGCTGCGCGAGGCGATCGCCCGCGCGATCCAGGACGGCGACGAGAGCACGCTGCGCGACCTCGCCCGGTTGGCCATCGCCGCGTTCGGACGCCAGGGAACCGGCTCGGGCGTGATCGGGGTCGACGTGCAGCGCATCCGGCGCTCGCTGGGCCTGCGCTCCGAGCCCCAGCCCGAGCTGCCCGAGGAGGATCCCCGCCACGACGGGCTGCCGCGCGAGCGGCTGCGCCGCTTCGAGCAGCTGCTGCGGCGCGAGCTGGAGCGCGGCCAGATCGAGCGCACCCGGTCGATGCCCGCCTCACGCCCGCTCAACGAGCTGGACCGCTCGCTGCCGTCCGGGCCGCTGCAGGATCTGGCCGCGGTGCACCGGGTCGTGGCCCAGCTGCGCCGGCGGCTGGCCACCCAGGGCAACGAGCAGCGCGGCCGCCGCCGCAACAGCGTCGTCGACGTGCGCCGCACGATGCGCGCCTCGCTGCAGACCGGCGGCGTGCCCGTCGAGCTGCGCTATCGCCCCCGCCGCCCGCGCCGCCCGGAGATCTTCGTGCTGTGCGACGTCTCCACCAGCGTGACGAGCGCGTCCGTCTTCTTCCTCAGCGTCCTGCACGCGCTGCACGACACGTTTCGCAAGATGCGCTCGTTCGTGTTCATCGAGCGCATCAGCGAGGTGACCGAGGTCTTCGAGCGCGAGCGCGACTTCCAGGCCGTCAATCAGGCGATCTCGCGCGACGCCGGCGTGGCCGACATCTCCGGCTACACCGACTACGGGCGCGTGTGGGACGAGTTCCGCGACGCCGTCGCCGACGAGCTGCATCCGCGCGCGACGATCATCGTGCTCGGCGACGCCCGCACCAACGGGCGCGACCCGCGCGCCGACATCTTCGGCCAGGTCGCCTCGCTGGCCGGGCGCACCTTCTGGCTGAACCCCGAGCCCCGGCTGTACTGGAACTATGGCGACTCGGTGATCGCCGCCTACGAGCAGTACTGCCACGCCTACGAGTGCTGGACCACCCAGCAGCTCGAGGACTTCGTCAAGGACCTGACGAAGCCGATCACGGCGTAGCGCGGTCGTGGCGGCGCTTGGCGCTGCGCACGAGCACGAAGCCGGCGGAGACGAGCAGCAGCAGCAGCCCGATCAGGAAGCAGGTCCACGAGATGTCGGCGACCGTCCCGCGCAGACCGGGGTGGTGGTTGCCGAGGATGCCCGAGAGGGCGAACCAGAAGAGCGTCCAGATCGCCAGGCCGATCAGCGTCCGGCGGGTGAGGATGGGGAGCCGCATCGAGTTGCTCATGGCGGCGACGCTACGCCCCGGTCGGGCGTCGCACATCCGCCGTCAGACGGATTCTCGCGTCTGCCCACGGGCCGACGCGCCGGTCGATCGCAGCCGGATAGGTTGGCCGGATGCGCGCGTGGCTGACCCCCTCGCATCCGCGATTCGAGCTGGCCCTGGCCGTGCTGCTGGCCGCCGCCGTGTTAGCCGAGCTGGCCATCGACGGCCTGCTGACGTCGCCGCTGCGGGTCCTGCTCGGGATCGCCATCGCCGCGCCTGTCGCCATCCGCATGCGCCACCCGCTCGCGGCGGTCACCCTCAGCGCGCTCGCCGCCGCGGTCGAGACGGCGCTGCCCGACGACGAGGGGCGGGCGATCATGCCGGTGGTCTGCGTGCTCGTCGTGCTGTACGCGGTTGGCTCGCGCTGCACGGGCTGGCGCTTCTGGGCCGGCGGCGCGATCGCCGCCGGCCTGTTCGTCGCATCCGACATCGTCCGCGAGGGCGTGTCCAGCGACCTCGTGCTGGGCGTCGCCCTGCCCGGCGTGGGCCTGCTGATCGGCCGCGCGGCCGGGGCGCTGCGCCTGGAGACCGACGTCCTGCACGAGCGCGCCGCCACGCTCGAGCGCGAACGCGACGCCCACACGCGCCGCGCGCTGGAGCTCGAGCGTCGCCGGATCGCGCGCGAGCTGCACGACGTGATCGGCCACTCGATCAGCGTGATGGGGGTCCAGGCCGGCGCGGTGCGCAGCATCCTGCCCGCCGAGCGCGAACGCGAGCGCGCAGCCCTGCTGGGCGTCGAGCGGACCGGCCGGGAGGCGATCGCCGAGATGCGCCGGCTGATCGGCCTGCTGCGCTTCGGCGACGACGCCACCGGGCCGCAGCCGTCGCTGGTGCGCGTCGAGTCGCTCGCCGCGGAGATGCGCGCCACCGGCCTCGACCTCACGCTCTGCGTCGAGGGCGACGTCAGCGGACTGCCGCCCGGGGTCGACCTGGCCGCCTACCGGATCGTGCAGGAGGCGCTCACCAACGCGATGCGCCATGCGCCCGGCGCCCGGGTCGACGCCTCGGTCCGGGTCGTCGGAGACGTGCTCGAGGTCGACGTCGCCGACGACGGATCGCCGCAGCCGCCCGCCGCCGGGCACGTCGGCCATGGCCTGCTGGGGATGCGCGAGCGCGCCGCGCTCTACGGCGGTGAGATCGTCGCCGGTCCCGGCGCCGACGGCGGCTTCCGCGTCCACGCCCGGCTGCCGGTCAACGGCTCCTGATGGCCATCCGCGTGCTCATCGCCGACGACCAGTCGATGGTCCGTGCCGGCTTCTCGATGATCCTCGGCGGGGCCGCGGGCATCGAGGTGGTCGGCGAGGCCCATGACGGCGCGGAGGCGGTCGCCGCGGCGGGGCGCCTGCGCGCCGACGTCGTGGTCATGGACGTGCAGATGCCCGGGGTCGATGGCGTCGAGGCGACGCGTCGCATCCTCTCCGCGCCCGGGCCGGTGCCGCGCATCCTCGTCGTCACCACCTTCGACGTCGACGACTACGTCTATGACGCGCTGCGGGCTGGCGCGTCCGGCTTCCTGCTCAAGAACGCACCACCCGAGAGTCTGATCGAGGCCGTCCGGGTGCTCGCCGGCGGCGACGCGCTGCTCGCGCCGGAGGTCACCGGCCGGGTGATCGCGCGCTTCGCCGAGCAGGGCGGTGCGCCGGCGCCGACGCCCGGCCTGGACGAGTTGACCGAGCGCGAGCGCGAGGTGTTCGTCCTCGTCGCCCAGGGCCTGTCCAACGGCGAGATCGCCCGCACGCTCGTGGTCTCGCACGGAACGGTCAAGACCCACGTGGCGCGCATTCTCATGAAGCTGGGCCTGCGCGACCGGGTGCAGGCGGTGATCGCCGCTTACGAGTCCGGCATCGTCCGCCCCGGGGGTGGTGGGCCGCCAAACAGGTAGCGTTCCCGCGGTGCGGACCGTCTACTGGCGCAGACGCGCCAGCGCGATCGCCGGAGTGGCGGTTCTGGCGCTGGTGGTGCTCGTCGTCCTCATCCGTGGCTGCGGGGGCGAGTCCACCGACCCGGCCGCCCGCGGCACGACGGCCAAGCCCAAGCCGCCGCCCACGCTGCCGCGCGGCGGGCGCACGATCCTGCCCGGCCACCGCGTCGTGGCCTACTACGGCGCGCCGCAGGACGAGCAGTTGGGCACGCTGGGCATCGGCACGCCCGCGCAGGCCGGCGAACGGCTGGCCAAGACGACGCGCAGGTACGCGCGCTACGGACCGGCATGGCCAGCCATGGAGCTGATCGCGGTGGTCGCCAACCGCGACCCCGGGCAGGACGGCCAGTACCGCATGCGCCAGACCGGCGCCGTCATCCGCCGCTACCTCAGGGCCGCCCGAGCGATGAAGGCGCTGTTGATCCTCGACATCCAGCCCGGCCGGTCGGACTTCCTGCAGGAGGCGATGGCGCTCGAGCGCTGGCTGCGCAAGCCCGACGTGTCGCTCGCGCTGGACCCCGAGTGGCGGGTGGCGGCTCCCAACGTTCCCGGCCAGGTGATCGGCTCGGTCACCTCGCGCGAGATCAACGCCGTCTCCTACTGGCTGTCTGGCATCGTGCGCAAGCGACGCCTGCCCCAGAAGCTGCTGCTGATCCACCGCTTCACCCAGGACATGATCGGCGACGAGCAACTGATCAAGCGGCGGCCCGGGCTGGCCATCACGATCAACGTCGACGGCTTCGGCGGGCAGGCGATCAAGCGCGCCAAGTACAAGCAGTTCGCCCGTGCCAACACGCGCTTCTCCAACGGCTTCAAGCTGTTCTTCGAGGAGGACAGCGGCCTGTTCACGCCACGCCAGGTGGTGCACCTCAAGCCTCCGCCGAACGTGGTCGTGTACGAGTAGCGCTCAACAGCCGGCGCTCCGACGCCGATGTACCGGGCGCAATGTTCGCCATCCCTCGAGGCCCACGGCTGTTGCTGGGCGCGCTCGCCTGCGCGCTGGCGCTGTACGTGGTGCGCCTGTCCGTCGGCGGCGACTGGCCGGGCTGGGTGAGCGACCTCTACGAGGTCGTCGAGATCGGCGCGGTGGTGGCCTGCGGCTGGCGCGCCGTCACGGTGCGCGCCGAGCGCGCTGCCTGGTGGTGCATGACCGCGGGCCTGGTCACCTACACGGTGGCCGACGTCTACTGGGCCGTCGCCTTCGAGGGCGTGCCCGCCGACCGCATCCCCTACCCGTCGATCGACGACGCGCTGTACCTGGCCTTCTTCCCGCTCGCCTACCTGGCGCTGGTGCTGCTGGCCCGCGTCCGCGGCGGTCACCTGTCGCGGGTGCAGTGGCTGGACGGCCTGATCGCCGCCCTGGGCATGTCCGCGGTCGGCCTGGCCGTCGCCCGCCCGCTGCTGGCCTCCGCCACGGACGGCGACATGCTCACCGTCGTCACCAACCTCGCCTACCCGGTCGGCGACGTCGTCCTGCTGGGCATGACAGCCGGCCTGCTCGGGGCCTTCGGCCGACGCACCGGCACGACGTGGATCGCGCTGGCCGCGTCGATGACGCTGTTCGCCGTCGCCGACACCGCCTACCTGCTGCAGGTCGCCGACGGCAGCTACGTGGAGAACACCCTGCTCGACGCCATCTGGCCCGCGGCGCTGCTCCTGCTGGCGATCGCGGCGTGGCTGCCGCGCACCCCCAAGCGCGGACGGCGCGCGTCGCCGCCGACCGCCCTGGCCGTACCGCTGATCGCCGGCGGCGTGGTCCTCGGGCTGCTCGTATGGGACCACTACGCGAGCCTGCCGGCCGGGGTCGTGTGGCTGTCGGCGGCGTGTGCGCTGGGCCTGCTGGTGCGCATCGTGCTGCTCGGTGACGCGCAGCGGCGCATGTTGCTGCGCTCCGAGCGCGAGGCGCGCAGCGACGCGCTCACCGGGCTGCCCAACCGCCGTGCCCTGATGGAGCACCTCGACTGGGTCGACGCGGGCGGCTGGCCGGCGGTGCTGGCGCTGTACGACCTGGACGGCTTCAAGCTCTACAACGACCGCTTCGGCCACCCGGCCGGTGACGTGCTGCTGCGGCGTCTGGCCGGCCGCCTGGCCGACGCCGTCCCCGCCCCCGGCCAGGCGTTTCGCATCGGCGGCGACGAGTTCTGCGTCGTCGTCGCGCCAGCGGACGCCGATGCGGTGCTGGCCGCCGCCGACGACGCATTGCGCGAGCGCGGCGAGGGCTTTGAGATCGCCGGCTCGCGAGGGGTCGTGCGCCTGCCCGACGAGGCGCGCGACGGCACCCGCGCGCTGACGCTCGTCGACCAGCGCATGTACGCGGCCAAGCGCCGCGGACGCGCCTCGGCGGTCGCCCAGACGCGCGATGTCCTCATGCGCGCCGTGGAGGAGCGCAGCCCCACCCTGGGCGGCCACGTCGGCGACGTCGCCGGCCTCGCCGCCCGCGTCGCCCGCCACCTGCGGCTGCCGGCCGAGGCGATCGAGCGCGTGCGCGCCGCCGCCGAGCTGCACGACGTGGGCAAGCTCGCCGTCCCGGACGCGATCCTCGACAAGCCGGGCCCGCTCGACCCCGACGAATGGGAGTTCATGCAGCGCCACACGATCCTCGGGGAGCGGATCCTGCTCGCCGCGCCCGCCCTGGCGGACGTCGCGCCGCTGGTGCGCGCCAGCCACGAGCGCTGGGACGGCAGCGGCTACCCCGACGGCCTGTGCGGCGAGCAGATCCCGCTCGGCGCGCGCATCGTCTCGCTGTGCGACGCCTACGACGCGATGACCACCGATCGGCCCTACCGGCGGGCGCTGGGATCCGACGCCGCCCGCGCCGAGCTGCGTCGGTGCGCCGGCACGCAGTTCGATCCCGCCGTGGTCATCGCCCTGGAGGCGGTGCTCGCCCGTTCGGCCGGCCGCGCCCCGCTGGCGGCGTAGCGGTCGCCGCTCCGCTAGGGTCATCCTCGTACGACATGCAGGGGGGCTGGCGGGATCGGCCGGCTGAGATAGCACCTCGCTCCGGTGCTGACCCTTCGAACCTGTGGGGCAATCCCCGCGAAGGGAAGCATGAGCAGCGCGTCCATCACGACATCCGCGGCAGCGTCCGCATCGTCTCAAGGCCCGGTCGGGATCCGCGTGGACCAGGCCACGCGCCGCTTCGGCAGCGTGATCGCCGTCGAGGACCTGTCTCTGTCCGTCGCTCCCGGCGAGATCGTCGCGGTGGTCGGACCCTCCGGGTGCGGCAAGTCCACGCTGCTGGAGCTCGTGTGCGGGCTGGCCGCTCCTGACGCCGGCGCCGTCGCGGCCGACCCGGCGGCGCTCATGCCCCAGCGCGACCTGCTGCTGCCCTGGGCCTCGGCGCTCGACAACGCCGCACTGGCGCTGCGCGTGCGCGGCGTCAAGCGCCGGGAGGCGCGCGCGGCCGCCGCCCCCGTCCTGGCCGCCTTCGGGCTGGCCGGGTTCGAGCGCGCCCGCCCGGCGCAGCTGTCGGGCGGGATGCGCCAGCGCGTCGCCTTCCTGCGCACGCTGCTGGCCGGCAAGCCCGTGCTGTGCCTGGACGAGCCGTTCGCCGCGCTGGACGCCATCGCCCGTGCCGACATGCAGCGCTGGCTGGCCGACGCGCTGGCCCGGGAGCCGCGCACCGTCCTGCTCGTCACCCATGACGTCGAGGAGGCCGTCATCCTCGCCGACCGCGTCGTGGTGCTGTCGCCGCGGCCCGGGCGGGTCGTCGCCGATCTCGTCGTCGGCCTGCCGCGCCCGCGCGCGGCCACCGACCGCGGGGTCGTGCAGCTGCGCGGCCGGGCCCTGGAGGCGCTGACGGGCACCACCCGAGCGTCGGCGGGACCCGCCACCCCGGCGGGCGGGGTGGTCGAATGATGGCCCTCCTCCTGATCGCGGCGCTGATCGGCGCCTGGCAGCTGTACGCCGACGTCGGCAACGTCGACAACCTGATCCTGCCCTCCCCCGCCGAGGTCGCCAGCTCGCTGTGGGACGACCGCTCGCTGCTGTGGAGCAACCTGCTGGTCACCGCCGAGGAGGTGGCGCTGGGGATCCTGGCCGCCATGGTGCTCGGCTTCGCCTGCGCCGTCGCGCTGCACTTCTCGCGCTCCCTGCGCCGGGCCACCTACCCACTGCTGGTGGCCAGCCAGGCGGTGCCGATCGTGGTGGTCGCCCCGCTGCTGATCGTGTGGTTGGGCTTCGGCCTGGCCCCGAAGATCGCCATCATCGCGCTGGTCTGCTTCTTCCCGATCGTCGTCACCACCCTCGACGCGCTCGGGCGCGTGGACCGCGACACGCTCAAGCTGCTGCGCACGCTGGACGCCGGCCGCTGGGCCGCGTTCCGCTTCGCCGAGGCACCCGCCGCCCTGCCCGCGGCCCTCAGCGGCGCGAAGATCGCCGTCGCGGTGGCCGTGATCGGCGCCGTGTTCGCCGAGTACTCCGGCTCCAGCGATGGCCTCGGCCACCTGATCCTGCAGGCGATTCCCCAGCTGGAGACGGCGCGCGCCTGGGCCGCGGTCGTCGTGCTGGCCGCGTTCGCCGTCGCCCTCTTCACGCTGCTGGACCTGGCGCAACGCCGCCTGGTCCCCTGGACCTCGACCGAAAGGACCCCGTGATCCACCGCCTCACCGCCGCCGCGCTCGCGCTGCTGGCCGTCGTCGCGCTCGCCGCCTGCGGCGAGAAGTCCGACGACACCGGCGCACCCAAGACCGAGTCGCTGCGCCTGATGCTCGACTACCTGCCCAACGCCGACCACGCCGGGATCTACCAGGCGCAGGGCGGCGGCGACTTCCAGCGTGCCGGGCTCAACGTCGACATCGAGACCCCCGCCGACCCCGCCGCGCCGCTCAAGCTGCTGGCCGCGGGCAAGGCCGACGTGGCCGTCTCCTACGAGCCCGAGGTGCTGCTGGCCCGCGACCAGGGCGCCCAGATCGTGTCGATCGGCGCGCTCGTGCAGCGGCCGCTGACCTCGATCATGGCGCTGCCCAAGAGCAAGGTGAAGGGCGTCGGCGACCTGTCCGGCAAGACCGTCGGCACCGCCGGGATCCCCTACCAGTCGGCCTACCTCAAGACGATCCTCGAGCAGGCCAACGTCGACCCGTCCTCGGTCAAGGAGGTCAACGTCGGCTTCAACCTGGTGCCGGCGATGCTGTCGGGCAAGGCCGACGCGACCCTCGGCGCCTTCTGGAACGTCGAGGGCGTCCAGCTCCAGCGCCAGAAGCGCGATCCGCTGATCATCCCCGTCGACCAGGCCGGCGTGCCCACCTACGACGAGCTCGTGTTCGCCGTGCGCGCCGACACCGCGCGCGAGCGCGGGCCGGTGCTGCGCGCCTTCCTGCGCGCGCTGGCCGAGGGCCATCAGCAGCTGCGCGACGACCCCGCGCAGGCGACCAAGCCGCTGCTGGCCGCCAATCCCGACCTGAACCCCGACACCACCCTGGCCGAGGTGCGCAAGACGCTGCCGGTCTTCTTCCCCAGCAGCCCCGACGAGCCGTTCGGCTGGCAGGACAGCGCCGCGTGGGGCCGCTACGGCCAGTGGATGTTCGACCACGGGCTGCTCAAGACCGAGCCGCTGCCGCGCTCGCTGACCAACGAGTATCTGCCCGGCGCCGGTCTGGAGGGCGCCAACGACCCCGCCAGCGCCGGGTGATCGTCAGCTCATGCGGGTGCGCGCCACGAGCGCGGCGGTGAGGGCGACGAGGCCGGCGGCGACCAGGTAGGAGGTGCGGTAGCCGGCCACGAGCGAGCCGCCCGCCTGGGCCGTGCGCGCGGCAGCGATCGTCGCCAGCACGGCGAGGATCACCGCCGCGCCCACCTGCTGGGCGGTGGGCAGCATGCCGCCCGCGACGCCCCGCTCGGCTGCGGTCACGCCGAGCATCGCGCCGACCGACACGGTCGGGAAGGCGAAGCCTCCGAAGCCCGCCGTCAGCAGCAGGCCAGGCAGCACATGGGTGAGGTAGCCGCTGTCGGAGCCCAGCTGGGTCAGCCACAGCTGGCCGGCGGCGATCCCGCCGAGCCCCAGCAGCATCGTCGCGCGCAGCCCGATGCGGGCGATCGTGCGCCGCGCCAGAAAGGTCGACACGAGCGCCAGCGACAGCGGCGCGGGCACCAGCGACAGCGCCGCGCGGATCTCGCTGTAGCCGAGCACGCGCTGCACGTACAGCGCGATCACGTAGGCGTAGGCCGCGAACACGCCGCCCACGACGAACATGCCCACCAGCGACGTGCGGCGCTCGGGGTCTGCGAAGAAGCCGCGCGGGATCATCGGCTGCGTGCGCGAGCGCTCGACGGCGGCGAACGCACCGGCCAGCAGGACGCAGGCGGCGAAGGCGCCCAGCGCGCCGGCGCCGCCGAAGCCGTGCTGCTCGCCGTCGGTGACCGCGAAGATCAGCGCGGCGATCGCGGCGGTGACCAGCAGCGCGCCGAGCGCGTCGGGCGACGTCCCGCGCCGGCCGGGCAGCTCGGGCAGCCACGTGCGTGCGAGCACGATCAGCACCGCGATGATCGGCAGGTTGACGAGGAAGATCGAGCGCCAGCCCAGCACCTGCGTGAGCACGCCGCCGGCCACGATGCCGGTCAGGCCGCCGGCCGCGGTGGCCGCCGTCCACAGGCTCAGCGCCCGGTGGCGCTCCGGGCCCTCCTGCGTGATCGCCGTCATCGTGGCCAGGATCGTCGGCGCCATGAGCGCCGCGCCGGCCCCCTGCACGGCCCGCGACGCCACGAGCATGGCTCCCGAGCCGGCCAACCCGCAGGCCAGCGACGACAGCCCGAACACCCACAGCCCCACGATCAGCAGCCGTCGGCGGCCGAGCACGTCGCCCAGCCGGCCCCCGAACAGCAGCAGCGAGCCGAACGTCAGCGCGTACCCGGTGGCGACCCACTGCAGCGACGAGGCGGCGAAGTGCAGCTGCTCCTGGATCGTGCGCAGCGCGATGTTGACGATCCCGAAGTCCAGCTGGAGCACGAACTGGGCCACGCACAGCAGCGCGAGCGCCGCGCCCGGCGCGCCGCGCCTCACGCGGCCAGTGCCCTGGCCATGCGGCTGCTGGAGGCCAGCGCGTAGGCGCCGGCCAGCCCCGCCCACTCGCCGTAGGGCGCGAAGAACGCGCGCACCTCGTCCTCCTCGGCGCGGGCGGACGGACGCCCGCCCGCGCGCAGGCGCCCGACGAGCTTGCGATAGGCCAGGTCCCCGGCGGGCAGCTGGTCCTGGCGGCCCTGGCCATGCAGGGCCAGGAACTCCAGCGTCCAGGCGCCGATGCCGCGGATCTGCCGCAGGCGCGCCCATCCGCGCTCGTGGTCGGCGGCATGCAGGTCCACGCGGCCGGCGGCGACCTCGCGGGCGGCGCGGGTGAGCGCCAGCGCGCGCGTCTGGGTGAGGCCGAAGGACTCCAGGCGCGGGGCGCCGATCGCGGCCACCTGGGCGGCCGTGGGCACGTCCCACAGGCCGCTGACGGCGTCGCGCCGGCGTGCGTGCCAGACGATCCGCCGCTCGATCTCGCAGGCGCGCTCGAACTCGATCAGCTGTTCGCACACCGCCCAGGCCAGCGCCTCGAACGGCTCGGGCCGGCGCCGCACCCGCAGGTGGGGCAGCACGCGCACCGCGCGGCCGATCAGCGGGTCGAAGCGGAAGCGCTCGTGGAACGCGCGCAGGTCGTCGTCCACGCCGGTGGCGAAGCGCATGCGCCGGATCGCGTGCTCGGCCGCGTCACGCGAGCCGGCCCTGGCCCCGAACACGACGCGCTCGGCCGACGGCTGCGCCACACGAACGACCACCGGCTCGCCCTCGACGTGCAGCAGGCGCGACAGCACCCCGTCGCGGTAGCGCAGCACGCCGTCCTTGCCGCCGTGGCGCTGCAGGCGAAACGGCCACGCGGGCCGCACCTCGGTGCGGACCTCGAGCAACTGTGCGTCGGTGGCCAACTAGCGGCGATCCACGAGATGCACGTCGACCAGGAACGTGCGGGTGGCGACGACGTCCAGCCGGGTGCCCTTGCGGCGACCGCCCAGACGCGGGCTCCCCCGCCGGCGCGGTGCCCGCGCGGCCCGGGCCACGCCCTTGGCCAGCACGACCGCGGTCGCCCCGGCGACGATCGACGCCCCGGCCACGGCCGCGGCCTGCACCGCCACGGGCGCCGACGCACGGCGCCCGACCGACCCCGGCTCGCGGACGACGACGCCGTCGACGACCTCGGGCTCGTTGCTCAGCTCGTCTGCCATGAACCGCGAAACATAACAACGCCGTCAGAGGGCACGTTCGTCGACGCCCGCCGCCGGCCGGCAGGGAGGTAGAGTGCAGCCGATACGGAAGCTCGATGAGCTCCCGAACCTCGCGGTGCCGCACCACCGCCCCGACTTCAAGGCTCACATGCCCACCACCGTAGACGTCTTCGCCAAGGTCCGCGGACACGAGCGCGCCGAGCAGCTGCGCGCCGCTCGCGAGGCCGATCTGATCCCGTACTTCCGCGAGCTGACCGGCCCCGCCGGCCCGGTCACGGAGATGGAGGGGGCTGAGCGGGTGATGCTCGGCTCCAACAACTACCTCGGCCTGACGGGAGACCCGCGCGTCGTCCAGGGCGCCCGCGACGCGCTGGACGCCTACGGGACCGGGCTGACCGGATCGCGCCTCCTGAACGGCACCACGCGCCTGCACGTCCAGCTCGAGCACGAGCTCGCCGACTGGATGGGCGCCGAGGACTGCATCGTCTTCACCACCGGTCACCAGGCCAACCTGGGGACGATCGGGACCATCCTCGACCAGTCCGACACCGTGATCGTCGACTCGGGCGACCACGCCTCGATCCTCGACGGCGTGCTGCAGTCGCGGGCCAAGATGCGCCCGTTTCGCCACAACAAGCTCGACAAGCTGGCCAAGCAGCTCGAGCGCGGCCAGGAGGACGGCGGCGGAATGCTCGTCGTGGTCGACGGCGTCTACTCGATGGAGGGCGACGTCGCCCCGCTGCCGCAGATCGTCGAGCTGTGCGAGCGCTACGGCGCGCGGCTGATGGTCGACGAAGCGCACGGCGCCGGGGTGCTGGGCGCTCGCGGCGCCGGCGCCAGCGAGCTGCTGGGCGTCGAGGACCGCGTCGACCTGCGGATGGGCACGTTCTCCAAGTCGCTGGCCAGCTGCGGCGGCTTCGTGGTCGGCGACGCCGAGGTGATCGACTTCATCCGCATCGCCAGCCGCGCCTATATCTTCACCGCGGCCGGGGTGCCTGCGGCGATCGGCGCGGCGCTGGCGTCGCTGCGGATCATCCGCTCCGACGAGGGCCCGCAGCTGATGGCGCGGGTGCTGGAGAACGCCGCCTACCTGCGCCGCGGGCTGCGCGAGCGCGGCTTCAAGACCGTCGACCATGGGATCGGCACACCGGTCATCCCGGTGCTCGTCGAGGACGACTGGAAGGCCGCGCTGCTGTGGCGCGCGCTGTACGACGCGGGCGTGTTCGTCAACGTCGCCATCCATCCCGCCGTGCCGCCCGGCGGGGCGCTGCTGCGCACGTCCGTGATGGCCACCCACGACGAGCGCACGCTCGATCGCGCACTCGACGCGTTCGCCGGCGTGAAGGCCGCGTTCGAGGCCGAGCACGGCCCGCTGCCCGCTCCGTGAGGGACCGGCGCGGGGTGTCTCGACCTTGTGTCGAGACTGTGAAGAAACGTGCGCTCTGAGCGCATGTTTCCAAGTTGTGACTGTTGACCGTCCCGGCGGCGCGCCCATAGGTTTGCTGAGCGTCGAGCGCGGCGCGTGGGGAAGGAGAGCAGGTAGGCCGGCCACGGGTCGGGCCGGCCGCTGAGAGGGAGCCCCGCAGGGACAGCCCACCAGGGTTACCTGTCCCACGCCCGCGACGACGCTGCACGCACACGATCGATGCCTGACGGCTGGGTGGCCGGCAGGCAGGGAGGAAGCATGACATTGCCAGCAGCGATCGCCCCTGCTCCGCAACACCTGCGGGCGCTGCAGCGCGCGAATGAGGTCCGCCTCGCGCGGGCAGAGCTCAAGCGCCGCGTTAGCGAAGGCGAGCTGACGGCCTCGGAGGTGGTGCTCGACGCGCCGTGGGAGGCGGAGAGCATGGCCATCGCCGATCTGCTCATGAGCCAGCGCCGGTGGGGCCGGACCCGCTGCCGGCGATTCCTGGCTTCGGTGCCGCTGTCGGAGACCAAGACGATCGGATCGCTCACCGAGCGCCAGCGCCGGGCAGTCGCTGCCCAGCTGAGCCCGGCCCAGGCCGCCGCGGTCGCCCACGGCGCTCCCGCGGTCGCCCACGGCGCTCCCGCGATGGCCCACGTCGGCCACGAGGTGGCCGCGGTCGCCTAGCGCGCCGCCGTCGAACTCGCCGCGTGCGCCGGGCCTGCGGCTCAGACGCGCGTGGCGAGCTCGACGATGTGCCCGTCGGGGTCGCGCAGGTACAGCGAGCTGAAGCGACCCCGCTGGATGATCTCGGTCGTCTGCACCCCGCGGCTGCGCAGGTAGTCGCGCCAGGCGGCCAGCTCCTCGGCGCTGTCGACGGTGAGCGCCAGGTGGTGGGCGGCACCCGGCCCGGGGCGCACGGCCGGCATGTCGGGGTACTCCATGAACGACAGCATCGTTCCGGCGCTGCCGGCACCGTCGCCGAACCAGAAGTGGCGGTGATGGGCCGTGTCGTCCTCGTTGACCCCCTGCTCGACGAGCGCCAGCCCCAGCGTGTCGCGGTAGAAGGCCGTGGTGGCGGACAGGTCGTGGACGATGAGCGTCACGTGGTGCAGGCCCGTCAGCTGCATGCGCCGCTGGGCGGTCGGTTCAGTCACGCCCGAAACCCTAGCCCGCCGGTCCGACGCTGGAACGCCCGCCGCAGGACCGCGAAGCAGGCCGCGAAGACGAGCACGCCCACGACGATCAGCGCGGTCTTCGACAGGCCCGTGAAGAAGGCCAGCGGCGCGACGACGAGCACGACCGCGGCCCCCGACAGCAACGACGAGTGCGAGCGGTAGCCGGCGAAGTGCTCGCGCAGCGACAGCTCCAGGCTGGCCACCGTCACCAGCGCCAGGCCGCAGACGATGAAGGCGACACGGTCGGAGGCGACCCCGATGAGGCCCAGCACGAGCAGCACGATGCCGCCGAGGATCGTCAGCTCGACGAGCGGGAAGGGGCTCCAGGGCGCCTTGGGCGCCTCGTCGGGACGCGCGCGGCGGCTGCGCGGCGGTGCGGCCGGCGGCGGCGGGGCGGCCGGATCGGGCGCCAGCGGAGCGGCCGGGCGCTGCGGCGCGTCGCGCGGCGCCGGTGCATGGCGCCCGGGACGCTTGCGCTTCTTTCGATTGGCCATGTCAGCCGGCTAACGGACAGCCCGACGACAGCTTGACCTGCCACCAGCCCATGAGCATCCCGATCAGCCCCAGCCGGGGGCGCACCGCGTAGACGCCGCAGCCCTTCTCCCCCAGTGCGCTGGCGGGCACGCGCTCGAAGCGGTGGAGGCCCGGGGCCAGCAGCATCCGCTCCAGGCGCACCCGCGCGGCCTCCTGCTCGGCGCCGCGCTGCGCCTGCAGGGCGCGGGCGTGGGCCAGCCGCGCATTCAGCGCGTCGCGCGTCCGCTCCAGCTCGCCCATGTTGAGCAGCCGCGCGCGGCGCGGCCGCGCGTGCTGCACGGCGGGGCCCGGCGGGCGCTCCAGCGCCGACAGCTCGCGCTCCAGGCGTGTCACCTGCGTGCGCAGCGTGGCCCGGGCGGCGGCGTGGTCGGGCGCGACGACGCGGTCACAGACGACGACCATGCGTGCAGGCTACCCCGCCCACGGGCCCGTTGTCGCATCAGGCCCGCGGAGCGGGCTCAGGCTGACGATGGGTCGATCAGCTCGGCGGCGAGCTCCAGCGCCTCGCGCACGAACAGCTCCGGGACTCCGGGCGCGCGGATCGCGTACAGGCGCAGCACGCGGGTCGCCTTGGTCACCGCCGCGCGCTCGACGGCGCCGAACAGCGGCGCCAGCGGCCCGGCGCCGTCGCACACCGCGATGCGCCCGGCCCCGTCGACGTCCAGCTGCAGCCCACCGCCGACCTGGGCGGCATCCAGCGCCCACGCCCCCACGCCCGTCTCCACGCAGGCGATGGTCAGCGCGTCGGCGGGCAGCCCGCGGGCCACGAAGCCGCCGTCGATCAGGCGCCGCACCACCAGCTCCTCCTGGGGCACGCGCTCGACGTCGGGGTCGAGGCCGATGTGGCGAAAGAAGACGCGGTGGGCGTGCGCCACCGGCTGGCGGCGCAGCGCCACCGCCTGGGCGCCGCGCCAGCGGTCTGACAGGTGCGCCAGGCGGGCGCGCACCTCGGCCGGCGTACGCGCGGGCGCCGCCTCCACGTCGAGCCACAGCAGCCCCAGCGCGGGGAACTCCTCGGCGATCGGCGCCGCGACCGCGCCCTGCGCGATCAGCCCCTCCATCCGCGCTCCCGCGAGGCGGCCAGCAGCCGCTGCGCCCGCCCCTCCAGCTGGTCCAGCGGCTCGCGGCCCAGCGCGGTTCCGCGCACCCGGCCGTCGGGGTAGACGAAGGCCACGTGCGGGCATACGGCGACGCCGTACAGCCCGGCCAGCACCCCGTCGTGGTCGTAGCCGACGGGGAACGTCCAGCCGTGGCGGGCGACGAGGTCACGCAGGTCACCGCGGTCGCCGCGGATCGCCACCGCCGCCACCTGCAGCTGCGGGTGGCGCTCGTGGATCGTCTGCAGCTCGTCCAGCGTCGCGGTGCAGTCCCCGCCGCGCGTGGCCAGGAAGGCGAGCACGAGCGGGCCGCGCTCCAGCAGCTGGCAGGAGTTGAGGATCGCCGGACCGCGCACCTGGCAGGCCGGGCGCGCCCCCGCGCTGCCGGAGTCCGGCTGCGTGGCGACGTTGACGTCGCCCTGGAGGTTCCCGGTGGCCAGCGGCGCGGCGAACGGCGGGATCGGCGTGCCCGGCTTGAGGCCGGCCGACCCGCCCGCGTCGCCGCCCAGCGTGTTGAGGCTGATCAGCGCGATCGCCACCAGCACGAGCGCACCGACCAGCCAGCCCCAGCGGCTGGCCCACGGCGGGCGCATCTGCGGCACCGGCGCGCTGGGAGGCCGGGCCGCGGGCCGCGCCGCCGCCGGCGGCGGATCGCCGGCCTCTGGGTCGGGGTCGGGATCGAAGTCCAGCGGCCCGCCGCTCATGCGACCACGCCGGAGTCGTCCCGCCGGGTCGCGTCGTCCGCGTGCGCGGTGCCCGCGACGACCTCCTGCCGGTGGCGCCGCGCCCGCCGCCCCGCCCGCCGCTCGGCGGCCACCAGCACCGCTGGCAGCACGACCAGCACGCCGGCCAGCGAGACCGCCAGATCCACCACGGTCACCCAGCCGAAGTCGCGCAGCATCTGGATATCGGAGGCGATCAGCACCGCGAAGCCGGCGATGGCGGTGACGCCGGAGGTGACGACCGCCGCGCCGGTCGAGGCGTAGGTGCGCCCCAGCGCCTCGCGCGGCGCCAGCCCGGCGGCGCGCTCCTGGCGGTAGCGCTCGGACAGCAGCACGCTGAACTCGGTCGAGATCGCCACCACAAGCGCCCCCAGCGTGACCGACATCGGGTTCAGCTCGACGCGCAGCGCGGCCAGCACCAGCGCTGACCAGCCGGTGGCCATGACGATCGGCGCCAGCGGCACGAGCGCGCGGCGGGGCGAGCGCAGCGCCACGAGCAGCACGAGCGCGACGGCGACCAGCGAGGCCACCAGCAGCTCCAGCCGCCGCCACGGCGAGGCGACCGCGGCGTTGGCCTGCGCGGCCAGGACGGGCAGCCCGACCAGCTCGGCGTGCACGCCCGCCGGCGGGTCGAGCTCGTCGCGCATCCGGTCGATCACCCGCTGCTGGCGCTCCAGCGGCATGAGGCGGATGCCGAAGGCGAGCGTCGCGGCGGAGCGATCGGGCGTGATCACCGCCTGGGAGAAGTACGGCGGGACGGCGTCCAGCAGCGCCCTCGCCTCGGCCTGCGTCGGGGTGTCCTGGCCCGCGAACAGGTCGGGCAGCGAGAAGGCCGGGCACAGCGTCGCCTGGCCGCAGCCGCGCCCGTTGCCGTAGCCGAACTGCCGCAGCACGCGCTGCTGATAGTCAGACATCCACCGCAGCACGGCCGGGTCGGTGAGGTCGCCGGCGTCGACCATCACGTCGATCTCGCCCCCCACGCCGGTCGAGCGCTGCAGGGCGCGCAGGTCGCCCAGGGCCGGCAGGTCCTGGGGCACCAGGCGGTTGACGTCGGACTGCACCGGCGCCTGCGTGTCCAGTGCCCAGCCGGCCACCGCCAGCACCGCCGCAACCCCCAGCACGAGCGCGCCGCGGCGCAGCGCCAGCCCGGCGATCGCGCCAGCGGCCCGCCGGCCGCCCGCGCGCACGCCCCGGGCCAGCGGGTTGGCGCCGACCAGCTCGTCGGCGCCCGCCACCGCCGAGCGCCAGGCGCTGGCCCGGCGCGGACGCCGGGCCGCCAGCGTCAGCACCGCGGCGCCCGCCGACAGCGCGCAGGCCAGCGCCAGCACCACGCCGGCCACCAGCAGCAGGCCGAACTCGCGCACCATCGGAACGGGCGACAGGGCCAACACGGCGAACCCCGCGGCGGTGGCCAGACCGGCGGTGACGATCGTGGCGCCGCCGCGCCGGGCGGCGCCGACCGGGTCGGGACGAGCGGGGTCCAGCTCGCGGGCGCGCGACTGGAACTGGATCGCGTAGTCGACGGCCAGGCCGATCAGCACCGGCAGCACGCCGATCGAGGCCATCGTCAGCGGCAGGCCGGCCAGCGCCAGCGCGCCGAAGGTCAGGGCCGCGGCGCACAGCGCGACGCCCAGCGGCAGCAGTCGCGGACGCACGCGGAAGACGAGGGCCAGCACCGCGGCCATGACGATCAGCGCGACGACCAGCAGCGTGACCAGCGAGTCGCCGATCGCCCCCGACAGGTCGTCGAGCACCACCGGCGCCCCGGTGACCACGTAGGTGCCGCCGCCCGACAGCCGCCACTGATCCATCCCCACCGCCTGGCGGATGAGCGAGATCGCCTCGCGGCGGTCGTCCTCGCTGAGGCCCGGACGCAGGCGCACCTGGATCAGCGCCGAGCGCGACGAGGGGAACAGGTAGGCGAAGCGCGCCTTGGGCTGGCCGCTGCCGGTGGGCGAGCCGTCGCGGAAGACGAGCTTGGAGACGAAGCTCGTGTCGTTGAGCTGGGGCACGCCGGTCAGGCCGTAGCGCAGCGCGATGCGCAGGATGTCGCGCGTGTACTGGGCGTTGACCAGCTGGCGGGCCTGGGTGGCGAAGCGATCGGCCCGCGCCTTGGAGTAGCCGCGCTTGAGGGCCAGCTCGCGCGCCGCCTTGGCCGCATGGTCGGCCTGCTTGGCGCTGGCCTGCGAGCGAGCGTTGAACTCGTCGGCGATCTGGCTGACCGACTCGTTGACGAACGTACCCGGGCCGTAGACGACCTGCACCGGCTTGAGCGCGGCCAGCCGGCCGCAGGGCGAGTCGACGCCGCCGGGCGGGGTCGCGTCCGCCGGCCGGTTGCCCGACAGGCAGCCCTCCAGGCCCAGCACCGTCTCCAGGTCGCCGGTCAGCAGCAGCTTGCGCAGGTCCTCGCGCACCAGCACGTAGACCGCGTCGTCGCCGAAGCGCTCGTAGTAGCGCTGCGTCGCCTGCCAGGCGCCCGACGAGCGCCCGACGAGCGTGTCGGCGCCGCTGGAGGGCCGCAGCGTCGCGACGGCGAGCGCCCCCGCAACGACGGCGAGCGCGACGACGACGGCCAGCACCGTCCGCGGACGGCGCCCGACCCAGGCCACCCACCGCGCCAGGAGCGTCATGGCCTCAGGCTAGGAGCCCGCGGTGTGCCCGTTCGGCGCCGCGGCGATCTGCGGGTACTGGTGCGTGCCGGTGCGCGTCGTGTAGTCGGGCGCCTGCTTGCACGGCGGCGCGATGTTGCCCAGCAGGCCGGTGGTCAGCGATCCGCCGAGCACGTTGGCGAGCAGGTCGATCTGCAGCGCCGGCGCCACGTAGGTGCTGAGCACCGCGACCAGCTGGGTGGCCTGCTCGGAGCTGAGGTCCTGCAGCGGCTGGGGCAGCAGCGAGGTCAGCGAGTTGGTCGACCCACCGATCGCGCCGAGCAGCAGGTCCGGGGTGGCGAACGTCGGCATCCCCCGCCCGTCCAGGCACTGGCGCGTCTCATAGGAGTACAGGCCCTGGGCCAGGCTGGCGAACGCGTCGGGGTGCTGGTAGGGGTTGGGCCGGTTGGAGGGCAGGCGCCGCGGATAGATGGCCAGGTTCTCGGCGGTGATCGGGTTCAGCGTGCGCAGGTAGTGGATCGGCGGGCTGTTGCCGACCGGCGCCGTGGCCTGGGTGGCGGCCGCGACGTTGGCGAAGAACGCGGTCAGCTCGTTGGGGTACTGGCCCAGGAACGACAGCACCGGGTTCAGCTGCGCCAGCGGCTTGTCGAACTCGCCCAGGAAGGGCGCCAGCTGGTCGAGGAACGACTGCACCGCGGGCAGGCCCCGCTCGGAGGCGTCGATCAGCGGATCGAGGTCGCGGAAGAACGCGTTGAGATCGGGCGCCAGCCCCTGCAGCTCCTTGAGCGTGGGCGACAGCTCGCGCGCGACCGGGCGCAGCTGGGTGACCAGCGGGTTGGTGTCCTTGGCGAACTGCGTCAGCCGCTTGACCGTCGCGGTGGACTCCTTCTCGAAGGTCGGCAGCGCCTTGAACAGCGCCTGCAGGTCCTGGTTGCGCTGCGCGGTGGTGGAGAAGACCGCGTTGGAGTTGCTGATCAGCGAGGCCAGCTGGTCGTCGCGCGCGGTCAGCGCGTTGAACACGTCGCCGGTGCCGCTGACGATGCCGCGCACGTCGCCGTCCTGGGCCTTGAGGATGCGCAGCAGCGTGTTCGTGTCGATCGCGAACGGCGCCAGGTTGCCCAGCGCGTCGTTGAGGTTCTTGCCCTGGCCCTGGATGCCCTGGGCCTGCGCCTGCATCCAGGTCTGGAAGGCGTCGCGCGTCTTGCGGTCGAAGGTCGAGAGGATCTCGTCCAGCTCGACGGTCTGGGAGACGTGGGAGGCGGGCAGCGTGCCGCCCTCGGACAGCATCCCCGACGACGGGTGGCCGGGCGTCAGCTCGACATAGGTCTCGCCCAGCAGCGTCTTCTGGCGCAGCACCGCCCGCGTGTCCTTGGGGATCGGCGCGTACCGGTCGTCCATCTCGATGACCGTCTGGGAGCGGCCGTCGGGCGTGGTGGTGATCTGCTTGACCTTGCCGACCGACACGCCGGAGATGCGCACGTCGGCCTCCTGTGCCAGCTGCGTGGCCTCACCGAAGGAGGTCTTGAAGCGGTAGCCCTGCGGTGCGAACGGGGTGGAGCCGCCGAAGGCCAGCCACAGGAACAGCAGCAGGCCGAAGCACGACAGCGCGAACGCCACCATCACGAACAGGCGGCCGAGGGTGGGCGACTGCTTCTGCATCAGCCCGTCCCTCCGGCGCCCGCGGCCGCGGCGGTCGGCGTCGCTGGGGTCGGCGTGGTGGTCGTCGGCGTCGTCGGGGTCCCCGCGGTGCCCGAGCCGGTGGTCGACGGCGTGGTGCCGCTGCCGGCGCCGGCCGGAGTCGGGCAGAAGCTGGCCGGCGACACCGGGTTGAGCAGGCTGACCAGCTGGCCCAGGCGCGGGTTGGCGCGGATCAGGTTGGGCAGCGTCTGCAGCGTCGAGCAGGAGGCCAGCACCGCGCCGCGGCGGATCGCGCCCATCGCGTCCTGCGGGCCGAAGACCGACGCGCCCGCGTGGTTCGTCCAGGCCGCCCAGAACAGGTAGCCCTCCTCGGCATCGCCGGGCGGGTTGTAGGCCAGCTCGTTGAGCAGCGCGTTGAGCACCTGGAACGTGCTCAGCAGGTCCGGCGTGATCTTGGCCAGGTTCTGCGCAGCCGGGCGCAGGATGCGCACCGTCGGGAGCGAGGCGCGCGCGAACGGGCGGATCTGGTTCTTGATGATCGGCGTCGACTCCTCCAGGAACGGCCGCATCTGCTGGAGCGTCGGGCCCAGCGCCCGCGCCCCGGGCCGCAGGCTCTGCAGCGTCGGGCCCAGGACGTTGGCCAGCTTGTTGGCCTTCGTCAGGTTCGTCTGGGCCACCTGGAGCGTGTCGGGCAGCTGCCCGAGGGCCGAGCGCAGCGCCTGGTCCTCGTTGGTGAACGACTGGAAGACGGCGTTGGAGGCGTCGACCAGCTGGGCCAGGTCGCTGTCCTTGGTGGCCACCGCCTCGGTGAGCTTGCGGAGGTTGGCCACCGAGCGCTTGATGTTCTCGTGGCGCTCGGCCAGCAGCTTGGTGATCTCGTTGACGTCGCGTGTGGTGGGCTCGAAGCGGCGGAAGGTGTTGGCCAGGTCGTTCGAGCGCCCGTCGAGGCCGCGGCCGGCCTCGCCCAGCAGGATCTGCAGGTAGGTGCGGGTGTCGGTGTCCAGCGAGGCGAGGATCTGGTCGAAGTTGACCGTCGCCTCGGTGTGGCTTTCGGGGATGACCCAGTCGGCGGGCGCCTTGCCGGCCTGCTTGGTGCCGGGGTCCAGCTGGATCGTCATGTCGTTGAGGCCCGTCTTGGGGCGCACGACGGCGGTGGCGTCGTTGTAGAGCGTCGCGTCGTCGCGGTGGATCTTCATCGTCACCACCGCGCGACCGTTCTCCAGGTCGACGCTGCCGATCTCGCCGACCTTGACGCCGGCGATCGCCACCTCCTGGCCCTGGCCGGGCATCAGCGCCTGCGCGGTGGAGATCTCCATCTTGCGATCGACGAAGTCCGAGCCGACGACCGGGACCCAGTCAGGCAGGTAGAAGCGCTGGTTGGAGAGGATGTAGCCGCCGACGAGGATGGCGATCACCAGCAGCACGACGATCGCCGCGAAGTCCTTGACATGGGTGCGAATGGCCCGCTTCATCCGCCCTGGCTCCCCGCGCCGCGGAACGGGTTCAGGCGGTCCAGCAGCTGACCGGCGACGTATCGTCGGAGATCGTCGCGCTGCGGGCCCGCGCCGCCGCGCGCCGGCGCTGCCCCGATGTGCGGTCCTGCTTGGCCGACCCGCTGGAGGACGATGACCGCAGCCTGCTCGTCGCGCCCGCCGGCGTGCCGCCGACGACCTGGCCGGCCGCGCCGGTGACCGTGTTGACGACCTGCCCGGTCGGGCCGCTGTTGGTCGCCTGGTCGGCCAGCCCGGTGAGGTCGGTGACGAGGCTGTTGATCACCGGCTGCAGTGGCCCGACCTCGGTGTCGACGAGCTGGGTGGCGTCGCCGATCGTGGTCGGCGGCGTCGTCTGGGACGACTCGCCGGCGCCCACCGCCGCGCCGTTGAGGTCGGGCAGCTTCTGCGTGTAGCAGGGAACGTCGGGGCGGTAGGGCGGCCGCTTGCCCGGGTAGGCGGGCCGGGTGCCCAGCGGCGCGGTGTCGGCGCGCCCGAACATGGTCTCGCCGGAGGTCGAGCTCTTGCCCGTCGAGATCGTCTGCGAGCCGGCGCCCGGCTGAAAGCGCACGTACATGCCGTTGCCGTCGAAGTTCTGGCCCTCGGAGGCCAGGCCGACCATCGCGTACCAGAACTCCTTGTAGTTCTCCTTGCCGGTGGTCAGCGGCCCGTCCTGGATGACGATGTCGCCAGTCGGCAGGATCACGCGCGAGACGCACTTGGAGGTCAGGTCGGTCTGGGGCAGCAGCTCGTTGCTGGCGTCGATCGTGCGGGCCAGGTCCTGGGTGGCGGGCGATAGCTCGCGCGCCACGCCCTGCAGCTCGCTGGGCTGCAGCAGTGCGCGCGTCTGCCGGATCCACGGGAACGACGCGTCGACGGTGGCCGGGGTCTCCTTGACGCCCGGCAGGATCTCGCGCGCGAACGCGCGGGTGGGCGGGAAGGCGCGGTTGAGGCTGGCCAGCGTGCGGTCGGTGACCTTCAGCGTCGGCGACAGCTCGCGGATCGTCGCCTGCAGGTTGGACGACTCGTCGGCGAAGATCCTCATCGTCGCGTTGAAGTTCGTCACGAAGTCCTGCAGCACGCGCTCGTTGCGGCCCAGCGCGCCGGTGACGGTGGCCAGGCTGGCGATGATCGTCGACAGGTCGTCGGGCTGCTCGCCCAGCAGCGCCTGGTTGACGATCGAGACGCCCTTCTCGGCCGGGCCGGCGTAGTCGAAGGTGTCGTTGAGCGACTGGGCGGCGGTCTCTCCGCGCGTCGACGGGTCGCCGGCGGCGTCGTCGGCCTGCGTCGGCTTGGAGGTCAGCGCGCTGCCGTAGTCCTCGAGCACCTGCTGCAGCGACCGGCGCGTGTCCTGGGGCAGCGAGGTCAGCACGTCGCCCAGCTGCACGGGCGCCGCGGTCTGCGTGTAGGGCAGCGTGTCGCCGTCGTCGATCGTCGGCGAGGTCGGCGTGCCGGGCTGGAGGTCGACGAAGAAGTTGCCCTCCAGGAAGGTGCGCGGACGGATCTTCGCGGTGGCGTCCTTGTGGATCGGCAGCGCCTTGTCCTGCAGCTCCAGCGTGACCACCGACATGTCGGTGTCCTTGTAGCGCGTGACCTTGCTGACCTTGCCGACGTCGACGCCGGCGATGCGCACCGGCGAGTTGGTGCGGACCGAGTTGGCGTTCTGGAACACGGCGTCGACGCGGAAGCCGTGCGTGAACGGCACCTTCTTGGCGAAGGCGAAGTAGACGCCGATCACGGCGACGATCAGCACGGCGGCCGCGGCCAGCGCGGGGTGGATCCCGCGGCGGTCCTTGCGCGGGATGCGCGGCGAGTCCGGATCGGAGCGGCGACGCAGCAGGGCCATCAGTCGTTCAGGCTCCGCTTGGTCTTCTCGGTGGTGTTGGACTGCGTGCCCGGCTGGTTGCCGATCACCGTCTGGCCGGGCAGGTAGCTCTCGTTGCCGGCCTCGCACTCGTCGGGCTGGCCCGGCGAGGCGGTGTTGGGGTACGGGTTGGTGTGCAGGAAGTTGTCGCGGGCGGGACCGGCGGCCGGCTTGGCGGCGGGGCCGCCCTCGTTGTTGGGCCCGTTGGGCGCCACGATCACCATGAAGCGCTGCCAGGTGCCGTTGGCGTCGCCGTCGCTGAGCAGCGAGGCGATGTTGCGGAACCACAGCGTCATGTAGTTGCAGACGGTCTGGGCGGGTGCCAGGTGGGCGATCGTCGGCGCGAGGACGTCGGTCGTCGTCTGCAGGTCGCTGATGCCCAGCGACGTGGCCGGGTTGGTGGCGAAGCGCTCCAGCGACTCGAAGGTCGGGATCAGGCGCTCGTTGAGCGCGACCGACCGGCGCAGCGAGCGCTCGCCGTTCGTCGCCGCCTGCGCCAGGTCGGGCGCGGCGGTGCGCAGGGCCTTGACGCCCGGGCGCAGCTCCCGGAACAGCGCCGCGCTGTTGGCCATGAACGGCCGCTGCTGGGGAAGGCCCTGGATGGCGGCGTCCAGCGCGGCCGGCCCGCCCTCGATCGAAGCGGCGATCTCGGGACGCACCTCGTTCAGCGCCGAGAAGGTCGTGTCGAGGTTGGCGAACAGGTCGGCCTGGGTCTGGGCCACCGGCTCGACGATGCGCGCGCCCCGCTCGAGCGCCTGGAACAGCTGCCCCAGCCGCGTGCGGCGATCGGACAGGTTCTGCATCACCGGCACGAGGTTGACCAGCAGCGGGTTGAGCTCCTCGATGGCGCGGTTGATGTCCTCGCCGCGTCCGGCCAGCGCCGCCCCGAACTCGTTCAGCTGGACCTGCTGGGCCTTGCGGGTCGGCTCGTTGAACATGTTCAGGACCTCGTCGAACTCGACGGGGATCGGCTTGGCCTGCGACAGCGGGACGGTGGCGCCATCGGCCCAGCCGTCCTTGGAGTCGCCCTTGGTGATCTGCAGGTACTTCAGGCCGAGCACGCTGCGCGGGCGCACCAGGAAGGTCGAGTCCTTGGGCAGCGGGTCCTGGTCGGTCTGCAGGTTGATCGTCAGCTGCGCGTACACGCTGCCGTCCTGGCCGTGCTTGGCCGTGATGTCGGAGATCGTCCCCACGCGCGTGCCGCCGACGCGCACGTCGTTGCCGACGACGAGGTTGGCCGCGTTGGGCACGTCGACCTTGAGCGTGTAGGTGGGCACGAACGGCAGGCCGTTGTTGGCGTTGTAGGCCAGGAACACGGCGACGATGATCACCAGGACGGTCGCCGCGCCGATCAGCACGGGGTTGGCCGCGATCGAGCTGCCTCCGCGCCCGCGCCTCACTTGCCGCCTCCCAGCAGGTAGTCCAGCAGCCGGCCGGTCGCGTCCGACGAGCCGGTCGAGGAGCCGCTCGACGTCGTCGCCGGGGCGGGCGTCGTGGCGCTCGGCGCAGGCGTCGTGGCGGCCGGGGCGGGCGGAGCGGTGGCGGAGGTCGTCGTCGCCGGCGCGGCCTGCTGCCGACCGGCGGGCTGGGCGCCGGCGGCGGGCGCTGAGCCGGGCAGCACGGCGCTGGGCATCGAGATCGGCGCATCGCGGGGACCGGCGCTTGTCCTGTCCTTGGCCGCACCCTGCTTGCTCTTGAGGGCGCTGACCGGCTCGGTCGACGCGGCGCGCGCGGACGCCCCGGCCTTGGTGAACGTCGCCTCGCAGCCGATCGTCTTCTCGATCGCGTAGGTCGAGCAGGTGTTCAGCAGCAGGCCGGCGCGCAGGTAGTGACCGGCGGTGTCAAACCCGTTGATCGCCGTCATCTGGAAGAACAGGTAGTCCATCGCCCGCTCGATGCCGCCCGTGTCACGCAGGCTGACCAGCAGGTCGCTGAGGTTGGAGGCCAGCGGGGCCAGCGAGGTCGACAGGGTGTTGATGTCCTGGGTGATCGGGCGGATCGTCGTCATCGCGCGGGTGCCCACCTCGGAGGCCTGGCCCAGCGACGGGAACGCCTCCCGCCCGGCCTCGGCCAGCGGGCCGAGCCGCTCGATCAGCGTGTTGATGTTGTCGGACTGCGCGTGCAGGTCGGTCAGGACCGGCGTCATCTGGTCGCTGAGGTCGCCCAGGCGCACGAGCGTCGGGCGCAGCTGCTGGAGGAAGGCCGGCAGCTTGGCGAAGTTCTGCTCCAGCGCGCCGCGGTGCTCGGCCGTCGTCTGGTTGACGTTCTTGGCCTTGGTGATGAAGTCGGCCACCTGCTGGCGCCTGGCCGCCAGCGGAGCGAGCACGTGGTCGGACTCGGTGGCCAGGTCGGCCAGCACCTGGTTCTGCTGCTTGAGGATGTCCAGGACCTTGTCGGTCTCGGTCAGCGCCGGGTCGGCGCGGCGGATGACCGCGTTGAGGTCGCCACCGCGCCCGGCCAGGCCGGTGCCCAGCTCGTTGAGGATGATCGTCAGCCGCTGGCGCTCGGGCAGCTGGTAGATGCTGTTGACCAGGTCGAGGTCGACCGTGCGCTTGGTGTTGGTCACCGGCAGCAGGTACTGGCCCTTGCCCGGGCCCGAGTCGATCTGCTGCAGCGGCGGCGGCGCCTGCTCGTTCTCCCCCCGCGGCTGGGTGGGGGTGCACTCGACGAACTTCTCGCCGATCAGCGACTGCGGGCGGATGATGCAGCTGGCGTCCTGGCGCCAGTCGCCGAAGCCGGGCTTGCTGATGTCCAGCACCACCGCAGCCTTCTTGTCGGACGTCACGCTGAGCGAGTCGATCTTGCCCACCTCGACGCCCGCGACCTTGACGTCCTCCCCCGGGATCACCGAGAAGGCCGAGTCGAAGATCGCGCGCACCTTGTAGTCGCCCGACCCGGAGTCGGACGCCACGACGACGAGCACGACGACGACGGCCGCGGCGGCCAGCACGGCGACGATGGCGGCGGCCCGCTTCATGGCCCGGGCAGCACCTCCGCCGGGTTGCAGTCGAGCTTGCCGTTCGTGTCGCGCCACGGTGCCGAGCCATCGGCCGCCGGCTGGCTGGCCGCGCCCGGGCAGCGCGTGAAGTTGGCCGTCGAGGTGCCGGTCAGCTTGCCCACCGGGCTCTGGGGCGTGAGCAGGCCGCCGGCCGGGTTGTCGGTGAACGAGTACGGCGTGAACATCGGCTCGATGCGCGCGTAGTGGCCGTTGGCGTCGTAGTTGGAGGCGCCCTGGCCGAAGTCGCGCAGGAACCCGACCAGCTCGGGCGTGTAGGGCCGGATGAAGGTCAGCACCGGCAGCGACTTGCGCAGCGCGGTGGTGCCGTCCCTGAAGGCCGGCGTGGCGTTGCGGGCGAGCGACGGCGCCTGCCTGAGCAGGTCGGTGAGGTCGTTGCCGGGGCCGGGGTTGTTGATCAGCGTGCGCAGGTCGGCGATCGTCGGGCGCGCGTCGCGCACGAGCGGGCGCAACTGGCGAAACAGCGGGGCCAGGCGCTTGGTGGCGGGCTTGGAGGCGGCCACCAGCACGTCGAGGTCGTCGAGCGTGGAGCGCAGGTTGACGAACGTCGTGTTGGCGCGGCGCAGCGTCAGCGGCAGCTGCTGGAGGTCCTGCGACAGGGCCGACCGCTCACGGGCGATGGCGCCGGTGGTGGCGTTGGCGTTGGCGACGAGGTTGGTGATGTCGCCCGAGCGCTGGGCCAGCGCCTGGGTGACCGCGGCGCCGTTGGCCAGGAAGTCGCTGAGCGCCTGCTGGTCGCTGGTGACCTCGTTGACCAGCGCGCGCGTCGTCGACAGCGCCGGATTGAAGTACTCGGCCGCCGCGTTGGCCTCCTGGCCCTTGCCCTGGTACTGGGTCGCCCCACCCTGGATGACCTCGCGCAGACCCTTGCGCGTCTTGGCGTCGAACGTGTCGAACAGCTGGTCGAGGTCGACGGGCGAGGTCGACTTCTCCGCCCCGATCGTGGCGCCGTCGTCCAGCGCCCGCGCGTTGTTGGGCGCCATCGTCAGCGCGATGTAGCGGTTGGCCACGCCCGACAGGCTGGTCTGGCGGATCAGCGCGGTCGTGCCCTCGCGCAGCGGCGCGTAGGCGCTGTCGACCGAGATCTTCACGTCGGCCTGGTTGTCGTTGGTGAGGCTGATGTCGTCGACGGAGCCGATCGCGCGGCCGCCGACCTGGACCTCGTCGCCCTTGACCAGCTGGCCCGCCGTCTGGAAGCGCACGTGGTAGGTGTGCGTGTCGCCGTTGCGCAGCAGGACGACGGCCACCACGACGACGGCGGCGACCAGCGCGGCGAGGGCGATGCCGCGAGCGATCATGGGTGGTGGTTGACCCGCACCGGTGCTGTGCTCACTCCATGCCGAGCGGGCCCTGGGCGTCCCCCGACAGGAACTGGCGCACGAACGCGTTCTCGGAGTCGAACAGCTGCTCGGCGGGGCCCGACTCGACGATCCGCCCCTTCCACAACACCGAGATGTGCTCGGCCACGCGGCGCGCGCTCATGATGTCGTGGGTGATGACGACGTAGGCGCCGCCGTTCTCCTCGTGGATCTCCTGGATCAGCTCGCACAGCAGCGCCGTACGCACCGGGTCCAGCCCGGAGTCGGGCTCGTCGAACAGGACGATGTCGGGCTCGAGCACGAGCGCGCGCGCGAACCCGGCGCGCTTGCGCATCCCGCCCGAGAGCTCGTTGGGCATCTTGTCGTTGGCGTTGCCGCAGGCCGACCTCGGCCAGGCGCCGCGTTGACGATCTCGGCGATCTCGTCCTCGCCCTTCTCGGTGTGCTGGCGCAGCGGGAAGGCGACGTTGTCGTACAGGTTCATCGAGCCGAACAGCGCGCCGTCCTGGAACAGCACGCCGAACGCTTGCGCATCTCGAACAGCTCGTCGTCGAGCATGTTGGGCACCGACTCGCCCTGGACGATCATGTCGCCCTGGTCGGGATACAGCAGGCCGACCATGTGCTTGATGCAGACCGACTTGCCGGTGCCCGACGGCCCGAGGATCATCGAGATCTTGTGCTCGGGGATGCCCATGTTCAGGCCCCGCAGGATCTTGTTGCGACCGAACGCCTTGTGCACGTCGACGAACTCGATCGCGTCCTGGACCCCGGTCGGGCGCTGCACGCCGGTGTGCCACTGGTACTCGTCGTCCTGCCCCTCACCGGTGCCCGGGTTCTCGCGCACGACCGACACCCGCGACCGCTCCGCCTCGGCGGCCTCGTCGCGCTCCTGCGGCGTCGGGTGGTGGCGCACCTCGTCGGGCGTCTCGACCGGACCGGACTCGACGCGCGCCTGCTCGAGCCGCTCACGCGGGTCCGGGATCGAACCGGTCTTGTCGTCCTCGCTCATGTCACCCTCCGATCGGGGCTCGTGGGTTGGAGCCCCAGAACACCTGCGTTCCGAGCATCCCGATCAGATGCACGAGCACGATGTTCAAGACCATGGATTTCGCTGTCGCCGTGCCGACTCCCACCGGACCGCCGGACGCGTTGTACCCGTAGTAGCACCCGACCAGCACGATCGCCGTGGCCATCACCATGCCCTTGATCAGGCTGTACAGCAGGTCCGGTGGGTTCTGGAACATCCAGAAGATCAGGAAGTAGCCGCCGCTGGAGACCTCGCCGATCTGCTCGACGACCGCCAGGTAGGAGGCGAAGAAGCCGGCGCCGACGGCGGCCAGGTACACGAACGGCAGCACCAGCCAGCTGGCCAGCAGCCGCGTCGCGCACAGGAACAGCACCGAGTCGATGCCCATCACCTCGAGCGCGTCGATCTCGTCGGAGATGCGCATCGAGCCCAGCTCGGCCACGATGCCCGTGCCCACCTTGGCGGCCATCATGTAGCCGAACGCGTAGGGGACGACCTCGCGCAGGTCGCACCAGGCGGCGAACACGCCCGAGTTGGAGGGCGTGCCCACCGAGCGGCTGAAGCAGGCCCCTCGATCCCGCACTGCAGGCCGATGATGAACACCAGGCCCCAGATGACGATCGTCGAGGAGACGATCAGGATGCCGGCCTGGCGCAGCGTCTCGCCGAAGAAGCGGAAGACGCGCAGCGAGTAGACCTGTCCGAGAATCCGGCCGGCGAACTTGGCGATCTCGCCGAAGGACGAGAGCCAGTCCAGGGGGACGCTGAGCCAGCCCACTCAGCGGATCACGCAGGATGTCGGGGTGCGTGGCCAGCAGCGTCTGGGTGAACACGTAGTTGAACGCGAACACGCCCAGGAAGGCGATCACGACCGCCTGGTTGACGGCGCGGCCTACGCCCTCGGCGCCGCCGCTGGCCGTCATCCCCTTGTAACAGCAGACGATCGCGATGATCGCGCCGAACAGGGTCGTCTTGAGCACGCTGCCCCACAGGTCGGTGGTCGACGCGTTGGTGAAGAAGGTCGCCCAGAACGGCCCCAGCGGCGCGCCGTTGGTCAGCGTGGCCAGGATCCCGCCGAAGATGCCGAAGATCAGCGCGTAGATGTTGAACAGGCCGGTGGCCAGCATGAGCGCCAGGAAGCGCGGCACGACCAGGTTCTTGACCGGGTCGACGCCGAGCACCTGGAGGGCGTCCAGCTCCTCGCGGATCTTGCGCGCCCCCAGGTCCGCGGTCATGGCCGTTCCGGCCACGCCGGCCAGCACGATCGCGGTCACGAACGGCGCGAACTCGCGGATCGAGGCGAGCACGAAGAAGCCACCCAGGCGGTCCAGCGCCCCGAAGATCTTGAGGAAGTTGGCGGCCTGCAGGCCGGGCGCCCCGAAGCCGAAGGCGACGGTGCTGACCAGCAGCGGGAACCAGCACAGCCTGATGGCGAACAGGAACTGCGAGACGAACTCGCCGCCGTACGGGTAGGGCGGACGGAGGGCGGACGCGATCGTCTTCCCCGTCAGGATCATCATGTCGCCCACCTCCTCGAGCAGGTTCTTCGTCGGCAAGAACGCTCGATCGGCGACGCTTCGGACCATCACCACCCTCCTGATGTGCGAGAGTCGGACGTGCACCCCTCAGGGCCGTCCGACCGGGCCGGATCGTATGCAAGGAACCGGATCGCTGCCAAACCACAACCGTCCATCCGGAACTGTGAAACGACGCACATCCCTCGGACTTGCGCGGATCCTAGGTGACCGCACGTTCAGTTGCGCTGCGGCTGGTACGGTCCCCTGCTCGTGAGAGGGGTGCTCGCATTCTCGGTGTGTTGCGTGCTGATCGGGTTCCTGACGGCCTGCGGCGGCGGTGAGCGGCAGGACGCCAACGAGCCGGCGGGCACCTATCAGGTTCAGGTCGTGACGGCCTCCTTCCCCAAGGACCAGTCGATCTCGCAGCCCGCCCCGATGCGCATCGTCGTGCGCAACCCCGGCAAGCAGACGATCCCCGACCTGGCCATCTCCCTGGAGGGCCTGTCGGACCGCAACCCGGCGCCCGGCCTGGCCGACCCCGAGCAGCCCGTGTGGATCATCGAGCGGCAGCCCACGGCGGCGGCCACCGCGGACGGCTTCACCTGGGCGATGGGCGCGCTGCCGCCGGGCGGCACGTCGGCGTTCCAGCTCAAGCTCAACCCGGCGCAGACCGGCACCCATGAGGTGCAGTGGACGGTCGCCGCCGGGCTCAACGGCAAGGCGGTGGCCCGCTCGTCGTCCGGCGCGCGTCCGGCGGGGTCGTTCACCGTGCGAGTGTCCGACGCGCCGGCCCAGGCGCACGTCGATCCCGACACCGGCAAGGTCGTCGCCGGGCAGTAGATTGGGCCGCGTCGACCTCGACGCGACCTCCGGGAGGACCGCCTTGCGGCGCAGCAACTACGACCTCAGCACCGCCCTGGTGGCGATCGGCGCCGTGGTGGTGCTGATCAGCCTGTTCCTCGACTGGTACCAGCCGGGCTACTCGGCCTTCGACGCCTTCGAGATCGTGGACTGGCTGCTGGTCGCGCTCGCGGTCGGCGCGCTGGTCGTGATCGGCACCGAGGCGTGGTCCGGTGGCGGCACGCCGAACAACCGCCTGGCCTGGATCTGCGGCGCGCTGGCGTTCGTCGTCGTGGCCCAGCTGCTGGACCCGCCGCCGAGCATGCGCGGAGAGTCGCGCGAGATCGGCGCCTGGCTGGCGCTGGGCGGCGCGGTGCTGATGGTCGCCGGGGCGGTCATGGCCATGGCGCAGATCTCGGTCACCATCGACGTCAGCGAGCGCGATCGGCGCCAGCGCACGGCCGCCGTCGACGCCCGTGCCGACGAGGGCGACGAGCCGGTGGTGCGCAGCGGCCTGTCGGGCCTGTGGCAGGCCCCCGCGGCACCGCGGACCGCCGACCACGACGAGTCCGACACCCAGGCCTCGCCGGAGCGCGAGGCCGCCGCTGGCGACCGGGACGAGCCGCCGGCCGGCACGGCCGCGCCGGCCGGCGACGAGGATCCCGACCGCACGCAGCCGTTCAAGCCCACCGACCGGCCCGGCGGCGACGACAGCAGCGCCGCCTGACCCGCGCCGCCCAGGCCACCGCCGTGAGCGCACCGACGTTCGAGGTCCTCGCCTTCCGCGCCCTCCCGGTGACGTCGGCGGTCGTCGTGCTCGAGCTGGAGGGACGCTTCAGCGACCGCGCGCCCTCCCGGCTGGGCCGCCCCGCGCTGCTGGTCGAGGCAGGCCGCAACCGCTTCGAGCTCCCGCCGATCGCGGGCGCCGACGCCGCGGCCGGCCCGGGCGGGGTGCCGTGGCGCGCCTCGTTCGCCCTGCCGTCGGCCGCGCTGGGCCGATCGGCCTTCGCACTGGAGGTCGGCCGCACGCTCCTGGTCGACCTGCCCGCGCCTGACGTCGGCGCCGGCGACCGCGACGAGGGCGAGCGGCTGGCCCGGCTGGCCCGCGAGGGCAACGAGCTGCGCCGCCGCCTCGACGATGCCGCCGCCCGCGCGCTGGCCGCCGAGGAAGCCGCCCATACCGCGCAGCTGGAGGCCGCAGCCGAGGTCGAGAAGGCGCAGGCGGCCGCCGCGGCCGCCGCCGAGGAGGCCGAGCGCTCGGTCGCGGCCGTCCGTGCCCAGTCCGACCACCTGCTCGACCAGACGCGCGAGGAGGCCGACGCCGCGCTGGCCGCCGAGCGCGAGCGCCACGAGCGTGAGGTGGCCGCGGTGCGCGAGCAGGCCAACCACTCGCTGGCCACCGCCGAGGAGGAGGCCGAGCAGGCGATCGAGGCGGTGCGGGCGCGCGCGCAGGACGAGCGCCAGCGCCACGAGCGCGAGCTGGCCGCGGTGCGCGAGCAGGCCGACCGCGCGCTGGCCACCGCGCTGCGCGACCAGGAGGCGCGGCTGCGCGGAGACGACCGCGGCGCCGGCGCTGCCGCGGACAGCGCGGACGCGGCGGCCGACGCCGCCCCCCAGCCCGCCGAGCGCGCGCAGCCGTCGACGGGGGGCGCTCAGCTGTGGCGCGACCGGCCGCCCGCCGACGCGCCCACCCACGTGATCGACACCGGCAACGCCGAGACGGTGCGGGTCCTGTCGAGCCAGCGCCGCCCGCGCCACCGCGCCGAGGACGAGCCCGAGCCGCCGACGCTGGCCGCGGCCGCCACGCGCGCGGGTGCGCGAGCGATCGGCTCCAGCCGGCCCGATGCGGGGTCGCCGCGGCGGCGCGAGCCGCAGCGCATCGGCGCCCTGATCGCGCTGGCCGTGGCGATCATCGCGTTCCTGCTCGTCGTCGTGCTGCGCGTCGGCCCGTTCTGACGCGCGCGCGGGTGGCCGACGGCTCCGCGTGATGCGCCCGTCCGCAGCGGCGCATCACGCGGAAGCCGGAAGGCCGCGCCTGCCCCCCTCCAGAAGTGCTCAGCGCGGCAGTCTCGGAGCGATGATCCGGTAGGCCTTGAGCCCGAGGCCGAGGCGCTCGCGGTCCTCGGACTGCATCGGGTCCAGGCCGGTCAGCTCCCTCACGCGGTCGAGTCGGTAGGCGACGGTGTGGCGGTGGGCGTAGATCGTCGCCGCGGTCGCGTTCATGTTGCAGTTCTGGTCGAGGTAGGCCTCCAGCGTGCCGACAAGGTCGGTGCGGTACTGGTCGTCGTAGCGGACGATCGGCGCCACCGTGTCCTCGTAGAAGGAGCGCACCTCCTCGGGGTGGGAGGCCAGCACGCGGAACAGCAGCCGGTAGGTGCCGGTGCCGATGTCCTCGGCGATCGGCGCGTCGGATTGGCGCAGCACGTCGAGCACCAGCTCCGCCTCCTGGATCGCCCGCGACAGATCCGCCGGGTCGGCGTAGAAGGACGAGACGCCGACGGTGCCGTGGCGCTGCAGCCGGGTGGCCAGCCGGCGCGCGGCCTCCAGCGTGCGCTCGGGCGCATCGTCGCCGCCGACGGCGGGCAGCAGCGCGTACACGCGCGCGTCGTCCATGTGCTGGGCCAGCGCACCGGGGTGCTCGCCGGAGATGGTGGCCACCACGTGGCGGGGGCGGTCGGTGGTCAGCTCGGCGCACAGGATCACGGCGCCGCGCGACAGGTCACAGCCGAGGCGTCCGGCGCGGCGCACGACCTCGCGCGCGTCGAGGTCGGGACGGGAGCGCAGCTCCTCCAGCAGCGAGCCGCGCAGGTTCTGCTCGACCTCCTCCTTGGCCTCCTCGACGGCGACCTCGGTCAGCGAGGCGACGGCGGCCAGGTGCAGGAACTCGGCGGCGTCCTCGGAGGGCTCGCTCGGGTGGGCGGGAGAGGAGATCAGCGCGACGACGCCGACGACGTCGTCGCCGGACTGGATCGGCGCCTCGGCGACGAGGTTCCCGGGCAGCGGCGACGGCCGGTCCTTGACGCGGTCCGTCGCGTAACGGCGCAGCGCGCCGATCTCGGCGTCCTCAGGGAAGACGACCGCCACGGCCAGGCGCGGCACGACGATCGCCACCGGCCCGCCCGCGCCGCTGGCGGCGAGCTGGGCAACCCGGCTGAGGCCCTCGCCGCTGAGGACGGCGTCGACCATCTGGAGATGCAGCTCGCGCAGCCGGGCCATGAGGCCGGCGCCGGCGCCACTATCAGGCTGGAGTCGAGGCTGAGACATCGGTAGGGACATCGATTCACGAAGAGAGGAAGGCGCACGAGGCGGGGAAGGCGGGCGTCCGGTGCCCGCCTCCCCCGCGCTCGTCGCGCGGACTTAGGCTGACGCGGCGGCCGCCGCGTCAGGGTGCGACTGCAGGATCTCCTCGCCGGACTCTCCGGTCCGCACGCGGAAGGCCTGCTCGACCGGCATCACGAAGACCTTCCCGTCGCCGACCGCACCGGTGCGGCCATGCTTGAGGATGGTGTCGACGATCGTCTGCACGTCGCCGTCGGCGACGACGCACTCGATCTTGATCTTCGGACGCAGGTAGTTCGTCAGCTCGGCACCGCGATAGCGCTCGGTGATCCCCTTCTGCCGCCCCGAGCCCTTGACCTCCGTGATGGTGATCGAGGGGAACCCAAGCTCCAGCAGTTCGGTACGGACCGGCTCGAACGCCTCGTGACGCACGTAGGCGACGACCATCTTCATGCCATGACCTCCTGACTGCTCGGGGCGGGCGCGGCCGACGGCCGCGTCGACAGCGCTCCGTATCCCTCGAGCTCCGATTGCGGGATGAACTGCTCGGGATACCCGTACATCCCGTGCTCGGTGATGTCCAGGCCGGCGTCCTCGTCCTCCTCGGACACCCGCAGGCCGAACACGGCCTTGATGGCCCCGAAGGTGATGAGCGACGCGGCGAACACGAACGCGAACGTCGCGGCCACACCGACGATCTGCACGCCCAGCTGGCTGAACGAGCCGCTGTAGAACAGGCCTGGGTCGCCGACGCCGTTGTAGTCGGCCAGACGGGTCGACGTGAACAGGCCGCACGACAACGTGCCCCAGATGCCGGCAATGCCGTGCGCCGACAGCGCGCCGACCGGGTCGTCCAGCTTCTTGTCGATGGCCAGGACGGCCACGACGACGAGGATGCCGGCGACCACGCCGATGATCGGCGCGGCCCAGAACTCGACGTAGCCCGAGGGCGCCGTGATGGCGACCAGGGCGGCGATCGCGCCGTTGCCGATCATGCCGACGTCCAGCGTCTTCTGCATCAGGCGGCTGGTGAGCATGGCGCCGATGACGCCGGCGGCGGCCGCCAGGTTGGTGACCACCACGACCTCCGCGAAGCGGTTGTCGGCGGTGCCCAGGGTCGAGCCCGGGTTGAACCCGAACCAGCCCAGCCACAGGATGAGGATGCCCAGGCAGAACAGCGGCATGTTGTGGCCGGGAATGGCCCGCGGCCTGCCGTCCGCGCCGTACTTGCCCTTGCGCGGCCCGAGCAGCAGCAGCGCGGCGAACGCGCCGACCGCGCCGGTCAGGTGGACGATGGTCGAGCCGGCGAAGTCCTGGAAGCCGCCGCCGAGGCTGGCCAGCCAGCCGCCGCCCCACACCCAGTGCGAGACGAGCGGGTAGATGAGCGCCGCGAAGACGATCGAGTAGATCGGGTACGCGATGAACTTGATGCGCTCCAGCGTGGTGCCCCACACGATCGCCAGGGAGACCGCGCAGAACACGAACTGGAAGAAGAAGAACGCCGCGGTTCCGCCGTTGATCTCGCCCTCGACGAAGCTACCGGCGTTGATGGTGTGGCCGAATGAGAAGAAGAAGCCGGAATCGCCGGCGAGCTTTGCACCACCGCCGAAGGCAATCGCGAAGCCGACGGCCCAGTACACGATCGAGGCGATCGAGAAGTTCGTCAGGATCTTGGCGACGACGGCGCCCACGTTCTTGCCACGCGAGAAGCCGATCTCCAGGAACGCGAAGCCGGCCTGCATGAACATGACGAGAACGCCGGCGACGATCACCCACGTCCAGTTGAGCTGATCGGCCACATCGGCGACCGACGGCCCGTCCTGGGCCAATGCCGCGGCAGGCAACAGCAGTGATACGAGCGCGCCGACCGCGACAGCGCGTCCGAGCCGGGGGTAAGACATGGACCCTCCTAGTAGACAACGAGGTCGAGGGGGATCCTGGTCTGCGGCCCGCGCAGGTCATATGGACCGATGTCGAAAGATCGGCCGACGTGCCTTGTCCACCCTGTCGATAGCGCTTGGCCCGAGGTGCGAAAGCAGCTACACCATGTTTCGACAGCGGGATAAGGTCGCGGAGACCCGGCGCATCTAGCCTCAGGCACTCACGGCCGTACCGGACTCTTCACGAGGAGGAAGAACCTCACCCATGCCCGCCCCGAGGACCCGTCAGCAGAACGTCACCGCCGCCCAGTGGGCCGCGAACGGCGGTCTGGGCGCGACCGACCTGACCGAGTCGATCGACTACTACGGCGAGAACGTCTTCTCGCCCGCCGTCCAGAAGGAGCGTCTGTCCAAGGACGCCTACAAGCGGCTCCAGGCCGCGGTGGCCAGCGGCGAGGGGCTCGACCTCGAGCTGGCCAACGAGGTCGCCGAAGCGATGAAGGAGTGGGCGCTGGAGAAGGGCGCGACCCACTACACCCACTGGTTCCAGCCGCTCACCGGGCTGACCGCGGAGAAGCACGACTCGTTCTTCGACCCGCAGGCCGACGGCACGGCGATGACCGAGTTCAAGGGCAAGGAGCTGATCCAGGGCGAGCCGGATGCGTCCTCGTTCCCGTCGGGCGGCATCCGCGCGACGTTCGAGGCGCGCGGCTACACCGCCTGGGACCCGACGTCGCCGGCCTTCCTGCTGGAGAACCCCAACGGCGCGCTGCTGTGCATCCCGACCGCGTTCGTGTCGTGGACGGGCGAGGCGCTGGACCAGAAGATCCCGCTGATGCGCTCGATGCGCGCGCTGTCGGACACCGCCGTCGACGCGTGCACGCTGCTCGACGTCGAGGCCGAGCACGTGTTCACCACGGTCGGCCCCGAGCAGGAGTACTTCCTGATCGACGAGCAGTACTACTTCGAGCGTCCCGATCTGGTCAACACGGGCCGCACGCTCTTCGGCGCCAAGCCGCCCAAGGGCCAGCAGCTCGACGACCACTACTTCGGGTCGATCCCCGAGCGCATCCTGGCGTTCATGATGGACGCCGAGCGCGAGCTGCAGCGCCTGGGCATCCCGATCAAGACGCGCCACAACGAGGTCGCGCCCAACCAGTACGAGCTGGCGCCGATCTTCGAGAACAGCAACGTCGCGACCGACCACCAGCAGCTGATCATGCAGATCCTGCAGAACAAGGCGCGTGACTACGGCCTGGTCTGCCTGCTGCACGAGAAGCCCTTCCAGGGCGTCAACGGCTCGGGCAAGCACAACAACTGGTCGATGGGGACCGACAGCGGCGTCAACCTGCTGGATCCGGGCGACACGCCGCACGACAACGTCGTCTTCCTGTTCTTCTGCGCGGCGGTCATCAAGGCGGTCAACAAGCACCAGGCGCTGCTGCGCGCGAGCGTGGCCAACGCCGGCCAGGACCACCGCCTGGGCGCCAACGAGGCGCCGCCGGCGATCATCTCGATCTTCCTCGGCGCCGAGCTGACGAAGGCGTTCGACGCGATCGAGTCGGGCTCGATGGAGGGCAAGACCCCCAAGGAGACGCTCGACCTGGGCACGCCGCTGCTGCCCGTGCTGCCCAAGCACGGCGGCGACCGCAACCGCACCTCGCCGTTCGCCTTCACGGGCAACAAGTTCGAGTTCCGCGCGCTGGGCTCCTCGATGTCGCTGTCGATGCCCAACACGGTGCTCAACACCATCGTCGCGGAGGCGATCGAGGACCTGACGCGCGAGCTGAAGGCCAAGCTCGACAGCGGCACCGAGCTCAACGAGGCGGTCCTGGCGATCGTCAAGGACGTCTACAGCGCCAACAAGCAGGTCTGCTTCGACGGCGACGGCTATTCGGAGGAGTGGCACGCCGAGGCGGCCCAGCGCGGCCTGGTGAACCTGCCGGCGACGCCCGATGCCCTGCCGTGGTTCACCAACGATCAGACGGTCGGCGCGTTCGAGAAGTACAGCGTCCTGTCCAGGCGCGAGCTGGAGGCGCGCGAGGAGGTGCTGTACGAGCAGTACGTCATCAAGCTCAACATCGAGGGCGAGACGACCGCCCAGATCGCGCGGACGATGATCCTGCCCGCCGCGGTCCGCCACCTCGGCGAGCTCAAGGCGGCCGGCAACGAGCAGATGGTCAGCGAGTCCGATGAGCTCCTCAAGGAGCTGTGGTTCGCGATCGAGAAGCTCGAGTCGGCCAACGAGATCCACGAGGACGACACGATCGAGCAGGAGGCCAAGTACATGTACGAGACGGTCATCCCCGCGATGGCCGGCGTGCGCGAGGTCGCCGACAAGCTCGAGAAGGTCGTCGCCGACGACCTGTGGCCGCTGCCCAAGTACTGGGAGATGCTGTTCATCAAGTAGCGCTCCCGCAGCCGCCGCGCTGCCCCGAAGGCCCCGCCCCGGCGGGGCCTTCGTCGTCCGCGGGCCGTTCGCCCCCTCCGCGGCGACGTGTCGTTCCTTTCGGTCGAGGGGAGGAAGAAGGCGCGACACGTCCGCCGCGGGGGACCCGTCTGCGCAGCCCCATAGGTTTGCGGCGGTGAAGTCGGCCCAGGAGGTGAGCCCGGAGAAGCTTCGCGGCGGCTACTACACCCCGCCGTCGCTGGCGCGCTTCTGCCTGGAGCGCCTCGCCGCCGTCGCGCCGGACGCCGCTGCGCTGCGGCTGCTGGAGCCGAGCGTCGGGGACGGCGCGTTCCTACGCGCCCTTGCCGGATCGCCGCTGGGCGGGCGGATCGGCGAGGCGGTCGGCTTCGAGGTGCTCGACCTCGAAGCCGAGCAGGCGCGCCGAGCGCTGCGGGCCGTCGGCGTGGCCGGGCACGTGCAGACGCGCAGCGTCCTGGACTGGGCCGTTGACGGCCCCGACGCGTTCGACCTGGCCGCCGGCAACCCGCCGTTCGTCCGCTTCCAGTTCGTCTCGCCTGCTGACCGGGCCGCGGCCGAGCTCCTGTCACGCGCGCTGGGGCTCACGCTGCGCCGGGTGTCGAACCTCTGGATCCCGGTGCTGCTGGCCGCGCTGTCCAGGCTGCGACCCGGTGGCGGCTTCGCGTTCGTGATCCCGACGGAGTGCTTCACCGGCTACTCGGCCCAGACCGCCCGGGACTGGCTGGCGACCCACTGCGCCGATCTGCACTTCGATCTGTTCCCGCCCGGGTCCTTTCCCGGAGTGCTCCAGGAGGTCACCGTCCTCAGCGGCCGCCGCGCGGACGGCGTGGCGGCCGCGTCGATCGAGATCTGTGAGCACGATCGCCTCGGCGGGTGTCGCGCCTGGACGCACCAGGCCGCTCGCGGCGAGAGCTGGACCCGCTACCTGCTGCAACCGCGTCAGCTCACCGCCCTGGCCGAGGCCGCTGCGCTGCCCACCGTTCGACGTCTGGGACAGATCGCCGCCTTCGAGGTCAGCATCGTCACCGGCGCCAACGACTTCTTCTCCGTCGACCGCGAGACGCTCAAGCGTTACGACCTGGCCCCGTGGGCGAGACCGCTCCTCCCGCGGGTCAGGCACGCCACCGGGCTGCGCTACGGCCTCGCGGATCAGCGCGTCACCGAGCGCGAGGCGCGCGCGTGGATCCTCGACTTCGCCGCCGATCGCCCCGAGCCGGCGCCTCGCAGCCCCGCCGCCGACTACCTGGCGCTGGGCGAGGCGCGGGGCCTGCACACACGCTTCAAGTGCCGGATCCGCGAGCCGTGGTATCGCGTGCCCAACATCCGATGCGGATCGCTGCTGCTGTCGAAGCGCTCCCATGCCCACCCGCGCGTGATCGTCAACGAGGCGCGGGTGCTCACCACCGACACGATCTACCGCGGCCGGCTGCTGACCGGCGACGTCTCGCCCCAGGCCTTCGCCGCGGCGTTTCACAACTCGCTGACGCTGCTCACCAGCGAGATCGAGGGGCGCAGCTTCGGCGGCGGCGTGCTGGAGCTGGTGCCGTCGGAGATCGCCCGGCTGCGCATCCCGGTGGTGGCGGACGCCGCACGCTGGCTGCGCCCGCTCGACCGCGGGCTGCGCGCCGACCCCCGCCTGGACGTGATCGCCGAGACGGACGCGCTGCTGACCCGGGCCGGCGTCGTCGCCGGCGACCTGCTGGGCGAGCTCGCCGATGCCCGCCTGGCGATGCAGCGGCGCCGCCTGGCGCGCGGCGCGGCGCCGGGCGAGACGTTCGCGCTCGCCGCCTAGGACGACCGCCGTCATGCCCCGCCGTGCCTGGCCACGGCGGGCGCGCTCGGCTAGGCTCGGCCGATGGGCTCGGCATCCGAGCGCCAGGCCGGAGACGAGGCGTTCTTCGCGCTGCTGGAGCAGCATCGCGCGCGAGTCTTCATGCGGCTCATGCGGGTGCTGCCGGGCGGCCCTCGCTGCGCGGTGTGCCGAGCGCCGTTCGCCAACGTCGGGGGGTGGCTCCTGCGCAGGGTCGGCTTCGGCCCCTCGCGCAAGAACCCGCGGCTGTGCGACTCGTGCTTCGTGAAGATCCCGGACGGCAGCGTGCCGATGGACATCGGCGTCCTGTTCGCCGACCTGCGGGGGTTCACGGCGCTGACCGAGCGCCAGGGGGCCGCCGAGACGACCGCGCTGCTCAACCGCTTCTACGACGTGGCGATCGCGATCCTGTCGCGCCACGCGATCATCGACAAGCTCGTCGGCGACCAGGTGATGGCGCTGTACCTCCCCCACCTGCTCGACGACCGCGCCCCGGCGCGCATGACCGCCGACGCGCGCGAGCTGGTGCGGGCGACGCCGGACGAGCTGCAGATCGGCGTGGGCATCGACTTCGGCCGGGCGATGGTGGGCAACGTCGGATCGGGCAGCGTCAAGGACTTCACGGCGATCGGAGACGTCGTCAACACCGCGTCGCGCCTGCAGGCCGCGGCCGGCGCCGGGGAGATCGTCGCCACGCTGCGGGTCGCCGACCTGACCGGCACCGATCTCGTCGGCGCGCAGCGACGCATGCTGGAGCTCAAGGGCAAGGCCGCCCCCGAGCCCGTCGTCGTGCTGCGCCCGCGCGTCGGCGTCGGGGTCTGAGCGGCGCTCTCAGCGCCGCGGCGAGACCCCGGCCCCAGCGATCTTGCCGGGGTTGAACAGGTCGTCGGGGTCCAGCGCGCGCTTGATCGCGCGCATCATCTCCACGCCGGCGTCGCCGTGCTCCAGCGGCAGGTACGGCGCCTTGCCGTAGCCGACGCCGTGCTCACCGGTGCAGGTGCCCTCGTGGTCGATGGCCCGGCGCACGAGGCGGTCGTGAAAGGCCATCGCCCGCTCCAGCTCGCCGGCGTCGTCGGGGTCCAGCAGCAGCGTGACGTGGAAGTTGCCGTCGCCGACGTGGCCGAGGATCGTGCCGATCAGGCCGTGCTCGTCCAGGTCGGCGCGGGTGGCCAGCAGCACGTCGGCCAGCGCGCTGACCGGAACGCACGCATCGGTGGTCAGCACCGCGCAGCCCGGCCGCAGCGACTTGGCGGCGTGGTAGGCGTCGTGGCGGGCCCGCCACAGCGCGCGGCGCTCGCTCTCGTCGGCCGCGAAGCGCCACTCCGACGCGCCGTGCTCGCGGGCCACGCGCTCGACGTCGGCGGCCAGCGCCACGACCTCGTCCTCACCGCCGTGGAACTCCAGGAACAGCGTCGGCGCGACGGTCATGTCCATCTGCGCGTAGGTGTTGGTGGCCTCGACCTGGCGCTCGTCGATCAGCTCGATGCGGGCCACGCGGGTGCCCTCCTGCATCACCGCGATGACGCAGTCGACCGCGTCGTGCAGCGTGCCGAAGACCGCCACCGCCGCCGACATCGCCTCGGGCGAGGGCTGCAGGCGCAGCGTGGCCTCGCAGACCAGGCCCAGCGTGCCCTCCGAGCCGATCATCAGTCGCGTCAGGTCGTAGCCGGCCGACGACTTGCGCGCCCGCGAGCGGGTGCGCAGCAGCTCGCCGCCGGGCGTGACCACCAGCAGCGACAGGACGTTCTCGCGCATGCCGCCATAGCGCACGGTCATCGTCCCCGACGCGCCCGTCGCCACCATCCCGCCGATGGTGGCGTCCGCGCCGGGGTCGACCGCGAAGAAGACCCCCTCGGGCAGCAGCTTGCCCTCCAGCTGGCGGCGGGTGACGCCCGCCTGGACGGTCACGTCGAGGTCCTCGACCGACAGGCGCAGGATGCGGTTCATCTCGCGCATGTCGATGCACACGCCGCCGTGCAGCGCGCCGACGTGGCCCTCCAGCGAGGTGCCGGCACCGAAGGGGACGATCGGCGTGCGGTGCTCGCGGCAGGCGCGCACGATGGCCAGCGCCTCCTCGTTGCTGTGGGGCAGCACGACGGCGTCGGGCGGCGCCGGCGGATGGAAGGACTCGTCGCTGCCGTGCTGGCGGCGCACGTCCTCGCCGGTCTGCACGCGCTCGGGACCGAGCAGCGCGGTCAGCTCCGTCAGCAGCGGGGACAGGTCGTCAGACACCGCCGCGCAGTATCGCGCAGTAGCCTGGACGCATGGCCCTCGACCCCACCCCCACCGCCCTCGGCGCCTGGTCGGGCGGGCGCTTCATGCACTTCGGTGAGCCGCTGGACGATGAGCGCCTGGTCGCCCTGCTGACCCCCGGTGACGGCATCGACACCGTCATCACCGCCGACGTCTACGGGCAGGGCGAGGCCGACGTGCTCGTCGGCCTCGCGCTGGCCGGCACCCCGCGCGAGCAGGTCTGCCTCGTCGGCGCGATCGGGCATGACTTCTACACGGGCGAGCGCCAGGGCGCCAAGGGCTTCCCGCGCTTCACCTCCACCACCCCGCCCGAGCGCTGGGCCACGTATCTGCACGACGCGGCGGCGCGCTCGGCCGAGCGCTGCGGCGTCGACGCCTTCGATCTGCTGCTGCTGCACAACCCCGACCGCGCCGGCTACAGCGATCCGCGCGTGTGGGAGGGCCTGGAGGCCGTCCGCGAGGCGGGCCTGACGCGCCTGCTCGGCGTGGCCCCCGGCCCCGCCAACGGCTTCACGCTGGACCTGATCGGCTGCTTCGAGCGCTTCGGCTCCAGCATCGACTGGACGATGATCATCCTCAGCCCGATGGAGCCATGGCCGGGCGAGCTCGTGCTGGACGCCGCCGCCGCCCACGACGTGCGCACGATCACGCGCGTGGCCGACTACGGCGGCGTCTTCTGGGACGACGTGCGCCCGGGCCACGAGCTGCGCGAGCACGATCACCGCCGCTTCCGTCCCGCCGGCTGGATCGAGGCCGGCACCGACAAGCTCGGGCGCATGCGCCCGCTCGCCGAGCGCCACGGCCTGACGATGATGCAGCTGGCCAGCCAGTGGAACCTGGCCCACCCGACCGTGCACTGCGTCGCGCCGTCGCTCATCCAGGAGGCGGGCGCCGGGGCGCGCACGGTGGAGCACAAGCGCGAGGAGCTGGCCGCCGTCAGCTCCGACGTGGTGCTCAGCGCCGCCGAGGTCGACGAGCTGCGGGCGATCGGCGACAACGCCGGCTCGATGGCGCTCAAGGGCGGCTCGCCCGAGCACGACGGCGACGAGCTGCCCGACCGCTGGACGGTCACCGCCGACCTCGAGCAGGTCGCCGCGCGCTGGGCCATCGACCCCGCGCGCGATCTCGTCAAGAGCGCCTGAGCGGCCCTACAGGAACATCGACCACAGCAGCGCGCCGATCACGGTGGCGAGCAGGAGCGCGCCCGCGTCGCGCCACTCGCGCAGCGTGGCCAGCCAGATCGCGCCGAGCAGCCCGACGAGCGGCAGCACAGCGCTGATCGCGACGGCCAGCACCAGCTGCTGCCAGGTCTGGATGAAGACGCCTTGACGCTCGGGCTGCACGGCGGCCCATCGTACGCGGTCGACCCCGAATTCGGTCCTCGCGCCTCACTACCCTGGGATCTTTGGCGGCGTCAGGGACGAGGATCAACGACGAGCGCCCGCCCCGGGTTGCTCTCAGCGTGCTCTGGCGCCTGGCGCTCGGCGGGGTGATCATCGTGCTGGCCACGGCCGGCGCGGTCGCCTCCGCCGTGCTGCTGCAGGTCAAGGATGTCGTCGACATCATCAAGACCGAGAGCCACGTGGCCCGCGTGCGCCCGGGCACCCTGAAGGTGGCCAAGCCGGGCAAGCCGCAGACGCTCCTGCTCGTCGGCTCCGACCATCGCTACGGCACCGATCGCAAGGACGCGCGCTCGGACACGATGATGCTCGTCCGCCTGGACCCCGACCAGAAGGCCACGGCGGTCCTGTCGATCCCGCGCGACCTGCAGGTCGAGATCCCCGGCCGCGGGCTGGCCAAGATCAACGAGGCCTACAGCCTCGGCGGGCTGGACCTCGTCGCCCGCACGATCAAGAACCTGCTGTCCCAGCCCGACCAGCCGTTCGAGATCAACCACGTGGTCGGCGTCAACTTCGTCGGCTTCCGCGACGCGGTCAACGAGATCGGCTGCGTCTACACCGACGTCGACCGTCGCTACTACCACTCCAACGCCGGGCTGCCTCCCTCCGAGCAGTACGCCGAGATCAACATCCAGCCCGGCTACCAGAAGCTGTGCGGCGACAAGGCGCTGCAGTACGTGCGCTTCCGCCACCTCGACAACGACCTCGTGCGCGCCGCGCGCCAGCAGGCCTTCCTGCGCGACGCCAAGGACCAGCTGTCCACGCAGGACCTGCTGGGCGAGATGAAGCCGCTGGTGCGGATCTTCGCCAAGGCGACCGAGAGCGACGCGAGCCTGCAGAGTTCGTCGTCGCTGCTCAGCCTGGCACGGCTGGCGATCTACTCGACCGGCCATCCGGTGCGCCAGATCCAGTTCCCGGCGACGTTCGTCAACCAGTCCGACGGCCTGACGGGCGCCAACACGGTGACCGGCATGGGCGACTACGTGACCGTCACGTCCAGCCAGCTGGCCGATCTGGTGCACGAGTTCATGAACGCCGCGCCCCCCGACGAGAGCAAGAGCTCCTCGTCCTCGTCCTCGTCCGCGAAGAAGACGTCCGCCAAGAAGAAGCGCCGCAGCCACAAGCGCAGCGATCGCAGCTACGGACCCGACCACTATGGCCTGGTCGACGCCCAGACCGCGGGCGAGGACCTGGTGGCCACCGCCCTGACCAAGCATCACGGCAACCTGCCGCTGATGATCCCCGAGTGGCTGACCCCCAACGGACGCTACGCCGCCGACGCGCCGCCCAACGCCCGCTCGCCGCGCATCTACCGGATCGCCGACCGCGACGGCCACAAGCACCGCGCCTACCGCCTCGTGGTGTCCGAGAACACCGTGCTGGGCCAGTACTACGGGATCGAGGGCACGACGTGGATGACCCCGCCGATCCTGGACGGCTCCTACGACACGCGCAAGATGGGCGGGCGCACCTTCCGCCTGTACTGGGACGGCAAGAAGCTGCGCGTGGTGGCGCTCAGGACGAAGAAGGGCGTCTACTGGGTGTCCAACACGCTGACCGGTTCGCTGTCCAACAACCAGATGCTCGGCATCGCCCGGTCGCTGACGCGCTTCGGCCAGGCGATCTAGCCGGTCGGCTCCAGCAGCAGCAGCGGGATGCGCCGCTCGGTGCGGCGCTGGTAGCTGTCGAAGAAGCGCCAGTCGGAGACCATCAGAGCCCACAGCCGCTCACGCTCGGGCCCCTCGGGCACCTCACGTGCGCGCACGCGCCGGCGGACGTCCTCGCCCGGGATCTCCACCTCGACCTCAGGGTGAGCCCGCAGGTTGTACAGCCACGCCGGGTTGTGAGCCGAGCCGCCCTTGGAGCCGACGATCACGTAGCCGCCGCCGTCGGCGAGCGGGTGGTAGAGCAGCGGCGTCGTGCGGGCGGCGCCGGTGCGGGCCCCGACGTGATGCAGCAGCAGGAAGTGCAGCCGGCCCAGGCGCCCGCCGATCCGGCCGCGCGTCAGCCGGACGAGCCACGTGTGCCACACGAACGAGCGCCAAAGCCACGTCTCCACGGCGGGGAGCCTAGAGCGTGCCGCGGCGCGATTGGGGGCAAACCTTGCCACAGCTTTGTCAAGGTTGCGCTACAGTGCCTGCGACATGCGGGACTACGCCAAGACCATTCGTGAACGGGTCGTCGTGTTCGACGGCGGCATGGGCGCCACGCTCGAGCAGTTCGACCTCACCCAGGCCGACTACGGCGGGCTGACCGGCAAGTGCCACGAGGCGCTCATCCTGCACCGCCCCGACGTGATCGCCGGGGTGCACGACTCGATGGTCGCCGCCGGCGCCGACGTCGTGCAGACCGACACCTTCCAGGCCAGCCGCCTCAAGCTCGACGAATGGGGTCTGGGCGAGCACACCCTGGAGATCAACCAGGTCGCCGCCGAGATCGCCCGCCACGCCATCGGCGGCGGCGACGAGCGCTTCGTCGCCGGCTCCATCGGCCCGACCGGCTTCCTGCCCGCCTCCGACGACCCGCACGCTCGGCGCGATCTCCTTCGCGCGAGCTGGTCGACCGTCTTCGAGGAGCAGGCCCGCGCCCTGCTGAGGGCGGCGTCGACCTGCTGGTCATCGAGACCGTCCAGGACATCCTCGAGGCCAAGGCGGCGATCTTCGGCGTGCGCGAGGCGTTCAAGAGCGTCGGGCGCACGCGTCCCGATCCAGGTGTCGGTCTCGCTGCTGCCCAACGGCGGCAAGATGCTGCTCGGCACCGACATCGACGCCGCGCTGACCACGCTCGAGGCGCTCAGGGTCGACGTGATCGGCCTGAACTGCTCCACCGGCCCCGAGGACATGCGCGACGCGATCCGCTTCCTCGGCGAGAACGCGCCGCGTGCCGATCTCCTGCATCCCCAACGCCGGGCTCCCGATCCAGGGGCCCAACGGCGAGACGGTCTTCCCCGAGGAGCCCGGACCGCTGGCGGAGACGCTGGGCGAGTTCGTCGAGCGCTTCGGCGTCGGCATCGTGGGCGGCTGCTGCGGCACCACGCCGGCCACATCGCACGCCATCGCCGAGCGCGTGCAAGGGCCGGCGCGCTCCCGCGCCCGCGCCCGCGCCCGCGGCCGCCGCGCATGTCGTCGATGATCGCCGCCACGCCGCTCGCACAGGAGCCGCGCGCCGACGCTCATCGGCGAGCGCGTCAACACCCAGGGCTCCCGCAAGGCCAAGGAGCTGCTGCTGGCCGACGACTACGACGGCATCGTCGCAGGTCGCCGAGGACCAGGTCGAAGGCGGCGCCCACGTGCTCGACGTGTGCGTCGCGCTGACCGAGCGCGCCGACGAGGCCGAGCAGATGCGCACGCTCGTCAAGCGGTCTCGCTGACGCGCCGGCGCCGCTGATCCAGATCGACTCCACCGAGCCGGACGTGATCGAAGCGGCGCTGGACCAGGTCCCGGGCCGCGCGATCGTCAACTCCATCAACCTCGAGGCCGGCCGCGGCAAGATCGACGCCGTGCTGCCGATCGCCATGCGAGCACGGCGCCGCGCTCATCGCGCTGACCATCGACGAGCAGGGCATGGCCAAGACCGCGAGCGCAAGCTCGAGATCGCCCAGCGCATCTACGACCTCGCCGTCGACGAGTACGGCCTCGCCGCCGAGCAGCTGATCTTCGACGGCCTCACGTTCACGCTGGCCACCGGCGACGCCGAGTGGACGCCTCGGCGGTGGAGACGATCGAGGGCATCCGCGCTGATCAAGCGGGAGCTGCCCGGCGTGCTTGACCTCGCTCGGCGTCTCCAACGTCAGCTTCGGGCGTCGGCCAGCCGGCCCGCGCCGTGCTCAACTGGGTGTTCCTGCACCACTGCGTGGAGGCCGGGCTCGACATGGCGATCGTCAACCCGGCCCACATCACGCCCTACGCGGAGATCTCCGAAGCACGAGCGCGCAGCTGGCCGACGACCTCGTCTTCAACCGCCACCCGGACGCGCTGGAGCGGTTCATCGACCATTTCGAGGCCAAGGGCGCCGCGGGCGAGGAGGACGCAGGCCGACGCCGACCGACCGGGCATGGAGCCCGAGGAGGCGCTGCACTGGCAGATCGTGCACCGCAAGAAGGACGGCGTCGAGGAGCTGGATCGACCGCGGCCGTCGAGAAGCTCGGCGCGGTCCCGTGCTCAACGACGTGCTGCTGCCGGCCATGAAGGAGGTCGGCGACAAGTTCGGCGCCGGCGAGCTGATCCTGCCGTTCGTGCTGCAGTGCGCCGAGGTGATGAAGAACGCGGTCGCGCGCCTGGAGAACTTCCTCGAGCGCATCGAGGGCTACACGAAGGGCACCGTCGTGCTGGCCACCGTGTACGGCGACGTGCACGACATCGGCAAGTCGCTGGTCAACACCATCCTCACCAACAACGGCTACACGGTCGTCGACCTCGGCAAGCAGGTCCCGATCAACGACGATCGTCGACGCGGCCGATCGAGCACGAGGCGACCGCCATCGGCCTGAGCGCGCTGCTCGTCTCCACGTCCAAGCAGATGCCGCTGCCATCCAGGAGCTGCACGAGCGCGGACTGGAGTTCCCGGTGCTGATCGGCGGCGCGGCGATCAACCGCGACTTCGGCCGCTGCGTGCCCTGTACCCGGAGGGCGCGCGACTCCGACGAGATCTACGAGCCGGGCGTGTTCTACTGCAAGGACGCCTTCGAGGGCCTGGCCACGATGGACGCGCTCGTCGAGCCCGACGCCCGCGCCGCGCTGGTCGACGACACCCGCGAGCGGGCCAGGCGCCTGCGCGAGAAGGGCGCCGAGGCCGAGGAGCTCGACGCCGGCGACGACGACGTCGCGCCGCGCCGCGCGCACCGACAAGCCGGTCCCCGAGCCGCCCTTCTGGGGCGTGCAGGAGTCGAGGTCGATCTCGACGAGGTCTTCCCCCACCTCGACACCCACGTGCTGTTCAAGCTGCACTGGGGCGGGCGGGGCGTGAAGGGCGAGGCATGGCGGACGCGAGGCTCGTGCGCGAGGACTTCCAGCCGCGCCTGGAGCGCATGTGGCGCGAGCAGGACTACCTGCGCCCGCGGGCCAAGCTCGGCTACTTCCCCTGCTACAGCGAGGGCAACGAGCTCGTCGTGCTCGACCCCGACGACCGCGAGACCGTGCTGGAGCGCTTCGTGTTCCCGCGCCAGCCCGGCACGACCGGCATCTGCCTCGCCGACTTCTTCCGCCCGAAGGACGCCGACGAGCTCGACGTCGTCGCCTTCCAGGCCGTCACCGCCGGCTGACGAGGTGACCGAGCTGATGGCCCAGCTGGAGCGCGACGGGGAGTTCGCCGAGCAGCTGTTCGTCCACGGCCTGGGCGTGCAGACCGCCGAGGGCATGGCCGAGTGGGTGCACGCGAAGGTCCGCTCGGACCTCGCGATCACGCCCACGCAGGGCCGCCGCTGGTCGTGGGGCTACCCCGCCGCGCCCGAGCAGTCGGAGCTGACGAAGTTCTTCTCGGTGATGGACGCGCCGTCGATCGGCCTGCGCCTGTCGGGCGGCTACGCGCTGGAGCCCGAACAGTCGACGGTGGCGATCGTCGCCCACCACCCGCAGGCGGTCTACTTCGGCATGAAGTCCGGCTTCCTGCCCGAGGACGCCTCGCCCGACGACGTGATCAAGGGCTCCGAGCGCGACGCCACGCTGGGCGCGCTGCCGACCGCCTGAGCCGGACCGCGCGAGACGTGCGGCTTCAGATCGGCTGAGCGGGCGGCGCGTGCCGCTGGGCCAGCGCCAGCTTCTGCGCGCGGCTGAGGCGCTTGATTCGCACCTCCTCGCGCATGGCGGCCGACCGGTCGGGCATCGGCAGCGCGGCCGCCAGCTGGACCGGGCGGCGGCTGGCCGTGTAGCGCGCCCCCCGGCCCGCCACGTGGGCGGCCACGCGGCGCTCGAGGTCGTTCGTCCAGCCGCAGTACAGCGAGCCGTCGCGGCAGCGCAGAAGGTAGACCCAGGCGGCGGGCGGATCGCTCATCGCCTGATGCGTACGACGCTGGGCGTGCCGCCCCTTCTCGGCTCGCGCGAGACGTAGGCGTCGGTCGCGTCCAGAGCGGTGTCCAGCAGGCGCCAGCGCGCGGGCGGCGTCGGCCCGTGGCGATCCGCGGGACGCACGCCCTGCGTCGTGTAGCCCGGGTCGCGACCGCCGTCGCGTCCGGCCAGGCCCCGCAGGCGCAGCAGCACCCGCCCGGCGGCGGCGCTGCCCGGCCGGGCCGCGCTCAGGCGCACCTCCTGGTGCAGCGGCGTGGCCCGCAGCCACAGCAGCGCGCCGCCTGACAGCGACGGCGCCGACACCAGCGCGCGCCCGCCCGCGCGGCGCAGGACGATCGAGTGGGCCCCGGGCGTGCGCAGGTCGAGCGCGCGGATCGCGCTGCCCCGGCGGGTCGCCGTCGACCACACCAGCCGGTCGCCCGACAGCGACGGTCGGCTGATCGTGCCCGGCGCCGCCACGCTGGTGATCCGGCGGGCGGCCGCGCCCGGCGTGGCCAGGTCGAGCACCAGCAGCCGGTCGGGATGCGGCAGGCGCCAGGCCAGCCAGCGGGCCGAGACGGCCAGCGCATCGGCGCCGGTCGCAGCGGCGACGGGGAACGCCGGACCGCCCGCGGCGGCGGTCACCGCCGGCGTGCCGCCGCGGCCCACGACGGCCAGGTGGCCGCCGCCGAGCGCGGGCAGCCGCCCGCCGGCGGCCAGCGGCCTGGGCCCGCCGATGTCCAGCAGCCCGCCGAGCCCCGGGACGTTCCAGGCCAGCGCCCCGCCGTCGGCGCTGGGCTGCGTGGCCGGGCGGGCCACCTGGCGCACGGCGGCCTGTGCGGGCGCGGCGACCAGCGCGACGGCCGCGCCGGCCAGCGCCAGCGCGTCGACGATGCGGGTCGTGCGCAGCAGCAGCGGCCGCTGCGCCATCGCCGTGATCACCCGCCCGCCCACCGGATGATCGGCCAGCGGGGCGAGCACGACGATCGGCAGGGCGCGCCCCACGCCGAAGGCGATGCCGACGACGAGGCCGAGCGGCGGATCGGCGGCCGCGACCATGATCGCCGCCAGCGCCGGCAGCGCGAACGACAGCACGTAGGTGGTGAAGCCCAGCCCCAGCAGGATCCCGTACAGCAGGCCGGCCAGCGGCAGCGGCAGCACCCGACGCCAGCCCTCGGGCACCTGGCGGCGCAACTGGGGGGCGATGCGCACGCCGGCCAGGTCGAGAACCGCGGCGCCGACGGCGATCGCGGCGGCCACGCCGAGCGCCGCGCCCCCGCCCTGCAGCACGGAGCCGATCAGTGCCAGGCCGCCGAAGGTGACCACGCCGCCCAGCGGAGCGCCCAGCGCGAAGGCGACGCAGGCGCCGAGCGTGGCACCGCGACGGCGCGCGTGGCCGCGCGGCCCGAGCGAGTCGATCATCGAGAACCCGCACGGCGACCACGTGCCCGTCAGGCCGGCGGCCAGCGCGGCCAGCGCCAGGGCGATCGCGGTCGCGCTCAGCACGGCACCTTCGTCTCGAAGTACGTGACGCAGAACACCTTGCGCCCGGCGTAGCAGTAGCCGGTCAGCGCCGCGTCGTGGTTGATGCGCTTGTCCACGTAGCCGCAGCAGTCGACGAGCTTGCGCACGTGCCCGCCGCAGCAGCGGTACCACGACCCGTCGATGTGGGGCTTGAAGCCGTGCTGCTGGCCGACCGCCGTGCACACCTTCGTGCGCGTGGCCACCGGCAGCGGGCGGCCGTCGGGGTCGGTCAGCGGCCGGCCGTGAGCGTCGACCGGCCGGCCGCGGCGGTCGATCGGCCGCCCGAGGTCGTCGACGGGTGACCGTCGCGGGCGCGCAGCGGGTAGCCGTCGTGGTCGATGCGCGGCAGGCCCGTCGGGTGCGGGCACGAGCCGGTCGTGTAGATGTGGCCGCAGAAGTTGTAGGGCGACACGCGCGCGGCGTCGGCCTCCCCCGGCTTGACCACGCGGGCCACCAGGCCGGCGGCCGACCCGCCGACGATCGCCCCGCCCACGCGCGCCAGCAGGCCGCGACGCGACGTGGCGGCGGCCAGGTCCTCGGCGAGCTCCCCCACGCCCCGCCGTCCACGCCGCTCAGGCACCGGCGCCCTCCCGGATCCGCTGCTGGGCGGTGGCCAGCACGCTCTCCAGCTGGCCGAGGCCGTTGAACGTGCCGCTGGCCAGGACGGTCGCGTCGACCGGATCCAGGGCGACCGCGAAGGGGCTGCCCGGGATCGCGTGAGCGCGCCACGCGTCGGCGTCGGCGACCTCGTCGAGCACGACGACGGCGAGGTCGTCCTCGACGGCCAGCATCGCCACGGCGGGCGCCACGGCCTGACACAGCCGGCAGCCCTGCGAGCTGAACACGGCGAGCGCCAGGCGGGTCCGCTCGGTCGGCTCGGCGCGCTGCAGCAGCAGCGGCGCGGGCCGCCCGAGCGGCGGCCCCTCGCCCGGGATCTCCAGCGCCTGCTGGGGTCCCAGCGCCATCCGCAGCACCCCGACCTCGCGGGCCAGCGCGAGCACGACGACGGCCAGCGCGACGATGGCCAGCGCGCACACGCCGAGCCCGAGAGCGAGCCACGCCTCGGTGGACGCCCCGCCGCGCGGCAGCGACGGCAGCGCGGCGAAGGCGCCGGCGAGCAGCAGGTCGCGCCCGACGGCCAGCGGGCTGACCGTCGAGCGGGCGCCGAAGCAGGCGCACGGGGCGCCGCGCCGGCCGCGGGCCAGCGCGAGCGCCTGCCCGCCGGCGAAGGCGACCATCAGCACGGCCGCGGCGTAGGCGGCCGCGTCCACGCCGAGCGCCACGGCGACGGCGAGCGCCACCTCGGCGACCACCACGCCCAGCCACGCGGCGCGCTGCAGCGCCGGCGCACGCAGGCCGAAGGTGGCGAGCGCAGCGGCGCTGGTGCGCGGCGCCGCCAGCTTGAGGCCGGCGGCGACGAGCAGCACTGCGGCGAGGAGCAGCCCGAGCACCGTGTGCGACATCCGTCCGGGACGCTATCGACCGGCGCTGCCCGAGGGCGTAACGTGGCGCAGGCGATGCGCATCCTGAGCATCGATGGCGGGGGGATCCGGGGCATCATCCCGGCGACGGTGCTGGCCGCCCTGGAGCAGCGCGCCGACCGGCCGGTGTGCGAGCTGTTCGACCTCATCGGCGGCACGTCGACCGGCGGCATCCTGGCCCTCGCGCTGACCCGGCCCGGCGCCGGCGGGGGCGCGCGCTGGAGCGCGGAGCAGATCGTCGACCTGTACCGGACCGAGGGCCCGCGGATCTTCCATCGCTCACTGGGCAAGCGCATCGCCAGCGTCGAGGGGTTGCTCGACGAGCGCTACGACAACGGCCCGTTGCGCGACGTCCTCGCCCACTACCTCGGCGAGACGACGGTCGACCAGGCGCTCACCGACGTGTTCGTCACCAGCTACGACCTGCACGCGCGCCGGCCGAAGTTCTTCAAGAGCTGGCGCGAGGACGCCGGCGTGCTGATGGCGATCGCCGCCGAGGCGACCGCCGCCGCCCCCACCTACTTCGAGCCGGTCGCCCTCGGCGACGCCGCGCTGATCGACGGCGGCGTGTTCGCCGGCAACCCGGCGATGTGCGCCTACGCGGAGGCGGTGCGCCTGACGTCGGAGGCGCCGACGCGGCTGCTGTCGCTGGGCACCGGCAGTCAGACCCGCCCGATCGCGCTGGACCAGGCGCGCGGCTGGGGCGTGCTGGAGTGGGCCCGGCCGATCATCGACGTCGTCTTCGACGGATCCAGCGACGCGGTCGACTATCAGCTCGAGCACGTCCTCGGCCAGCGCTACGTGCGCCTGCAGACGGCGCTGGAGCACGCCGACGACGACATGGACGACGCCTCGCCGCAGAACATCGCCGCGCTCGAGGCGACCGGTCGGGCGCTGGTGCAGGCCAACGCCGATCTGCTCGACCGCCTGGCCCGCGAGCTGCGGGCGGGGTAGCGGTCAGGTCTCCAGGTTGGCCGCGCCGCCCTTGGAGCGGCTCGTGCCCTCGGCCAGCGGGCGCAGCTCGACCGGCGCGGTGTGCAGCGCGCGCAGGCGGATGTCCTTCCACGACAGGCCCTCGTTGACCAGCGAGGGCGCGCCCATCACGACGGCCGTCGCCACCTCGACCGCCTGCAGGATGATCCCGTAGGCCAGCGCGTCGGCGTAGGAGACGTGGTAGCCGGCGGTCAGCACGGCCACGCACGCGGCCTGGAAGACGCCGATGTTCGACGGCGTGATCGGCACGGCCGCCGTGACGTTGACGGCGAACAGCACCGCGGCGGCGGCGGCCATGCCGGCGCGAGCGTCGAGGCCCAGCGCGACGAGCAGCACGTAGCAGGACACCCACTGCAGCGCCCAGGCCAGCAGCTGCATGACCACGGCCTCGGCGCCCAGACGCGGCTTGCGGAAGACCTGCAGGCCGTTGCGCACGCGCGTCAGCGCCGCGCGCATCTTGGCCACCGCGTTGCGCACGCGGCGCGAGCGCGACGGAGCGCCGGCCCGCAGCAGCGCCGGCGCCACCAGCACGGCCAGCAGCAGGACCAACGGCACGACGGCGAAGGCGATCAGCGCGCCCTTGTGGCCGCGGAACAGCCCGATCGAGGAGAACATCACGATGCCCAGCAGCACCAGGGCGAAGACGTTCAGCAGCGCCTGGGAGACGATCGTGCCGACGACGGTGGGCAGCACCTCGCGCTGGCGGCCGCCGATGCGCCGCGAGACGACCAGCGCGCGGGACGGCTCGCCCAGGCGGGCGGGCAGCGTGGCCGACATCAGCACGCCGATCGACGTGCCGCGCAGCACGTCGCGCCGGCCGACGCGCACGCCGGGCAGCGCCGCGCGCAGGATGGCCCGCCAGGCGACCGAGCGCACGACCATCGACAGGCACATCAGGGCCAGGCCGGCCAGCACCCACGTCGGGCTCGAGCGCCACAGCGCGTCGCCGATGTTCTGCACGCCGATGCGCTGGAGCGCCAGCCACGACAGGCCGACGCCGCCCAGCGCGGCCAGGCCCACCCCGACGCGCCGTCCGGCGGCCACCCAGCCGCGGCGGGTGCCGTCGGGCTCCGGCTCGAGGCTGGGCAGACGCCGGGCCCGCTCGTAGGGCTGGCCGTCGGCGGGCGCGACGCCGTGGCGGACGGCGAACCGGCGGGCCGCGCCCTGCGGCTCGGGCACGGCGATCGCGTCGTCGTAGGCCTCCAGCAGCTGTCCGGCGATCGTCGGCCAGGCGAAGCGCTGGGCGGAGTGCGCGGCGGTGCGCCCCAGCTCGCGCTCGTGCTCGGGCTCGAGCGCCAGGTCCCGCAGCGTCTCGGCCAACGCGGTCGCGTCGCCCCGCGGGACCAGCAGGCCGTCCCGGCCGTGCTCGACGACGTCGCGATAGCCGGCGATGTCGGAGGCGACGACGGGCGTGCCCGCCGCGAACGCCTCGGTCAGCACCATCCCGAACGACTCGCCGCCCAGCGAGGGGGCGCACAGGACGTCGGCATCGCGCAGCAGCTGGCGCTTGCGCTCGTCGTCGACCTGCCCGTGGGCCGCGATGCCCGTCCGATCCTCCAGCAGCATCGCGACGTCCTCCATGCGGGCGCCGACGATGTCCAACTGGGCCGGAACGTGGTCGCGCAGCGCCTCGAAGGCGCGCAGCAGGATCGGCAGGCCCTTGCGCTCGACGGCCTGGCCGACGAAGACGATGCGCAGCGGCTCGCCGGGCCCGCGCATGGGGCGCGGGGCGAGCGGCTCGACGTCGACCCCGTTGGGGATGACGCGGTAGCGGCCGCCGTAGAAGCGACGCCCGGTCCATGCCGCCGCCTCGGAGACGGCGACGCGCACGGCGAGGCGGTTCATGCGCCGGCGCGAGCCCAGCAGCGCAGCGGCGCCATGGCTGACCGCGTTCTCGGAGAAGGTGTGGAAGGTGCCCACGAGCGGCACGTCGGTGGACAGCAGCGCGTCCCAGCAGATCGTCGGGGCGACCGGCTCGTGCAGGTGCGCGACGTCGTAGTCGCCGCTGCCCAGCTCCCGGCGCATGGTGGCGACCGCGTTCGGGCTCAGCGCCAGGTTGGAGACCGCCCCGTTGGACTGCACGCCCACGGTGCGCCCGAGCGACACGAGGTGGTCGGGCAGCTCGCGCGCCTGCGGGCGCGCGCCGCGATGCATGCGCACCGAGCGCCGGTCATCGGGGTCGAAGGGCGCAAGCACGCGCACGTCATGGCCGCCGGCCAGGTACTGCTCGGCCAGCGCCTCGATGTGCCGCGTCACACCCCCTGGATACGACCACGAATATGGCGAGACCAGCGCAATGCGCATCTCCCCCAGCCTAAAGCATCGACCCGTCCTCTCCGGTCCGGCTGTCCGCACGCAGATAGGCCACCAGCCAGGCGGTCACGAACGTCGCGAAGACGAGCAGCAGCGGGCCGGAGTCGTTGGCCAGCGCGCCCACGATCGCCACCGTCGCGCAGCCGGCCAGCGCCGCCCGCCAGGCGTCGCCCGACGGCACGCCCGCCAGCAGGGCGTCGCGGCGCCAGATCCCGGCGGCGATCAGGGCCAGGGCGACCGCGGCGGCCAGCGGCATGAAGCCGGCGTTGAGCGCGTCCCAGGCCAGCTGCAGCCGGCGCGACAGCGCGTCGCCGAACGCCTGGCCGTGTCCCGAGCGCAGCACCAGGTGGGCGAAGTGGCCCTCGCCGCCGGTGACGACGTCCAGCAGCGCGAGGGCGACCAGCCCGGCAACCGGCACCAGCAGCGCCAGCGCCGCCCGCCGCCAGGTCAGCGCGCCCGGCAGCGCCAGCACCGCGGCGACCGCGAACCCGGCGCCGACGGTGAGCACCCCGCCCACGTCCGCCCCCAGGTGGCTCCAGCCCAACACGAAGGCGAGCGCCACGCCGGCCGCGGCGTAGGCCGCGGCCAGGCGCGTGCCGTGGCGTCCGGTGCCGACCAGGCTCGCACCCGCCGCCACCGCCGCCAGGGCGAGCACCGGCAGCAGCGCCTCGAGCTCGTTGCCGATCCCGTAGAAGCGCGATCCGCCCAGCGGGTTGGACCCCAGCAGCGAGCGCACGATCAACGGCGACCCGAAGGCCAGGTCGACCGTGTAGGCCGCCAGCGTGACCGCGCCGGGCACCAGCGGACCCGCCGGCCAGCGCACGAGCGCCGCGGTCAGCGCGCCCAGCGCCAGCGCGGCGACCGCGACGACCGCCACCTCGACCGGCGCGCTGGGCGCGATCGCCGCGGTGACCAGCAGCACGGGCAGCACCCACAGCACGCCGAGCGCCCCGGTGCGCACCGCCCAGCGCATCCCGCGACCGCCCGCCACCGCCAGTCCGCCCAGCGCCAGCAGCGCCCACCCGCCCAGCAGCGCCCCCAGCGCCGGGTAGCGCCGCCCCTTGACGACCAGGCCGCGGTCGCGGATCGACTGGATCGCCGCCAGGTCGAGCGCCGCGCCCGTGCGGATCGGCTCGCCGGTCATGGCGCCGGGGATCGGCCGCCCGTCCCAGGCCAGCAGCGTCGGCGCGATGTCGATCGCGCTGACCAGGCCGTCGGTGCGCGTGGTCTGCGAGGTGAGCGAGCGCCCCCCGCCCAGGCCGAAGGCGGCCACCGGCAGCACCTGTCCGGGCAGCGGCCCGTCGGGCGGCTGCGCGATCGCCAGCACCCGCTCCCGCGGCGGCCGGGCGCGCAGCAGGCGGTCGAGCTCGGCCAGCCCGGACAGACGCGTGAACACGACGTCGTGGCGGCTGGCCATCGCCATCGCGGCGCTCCAGGCCCTCCCGGGCCGCACCACCGGCGCGACCTCCAGACGGCCGGCCCGCGACGCCGCGGCGACGCCCAGCGGCAGCGACGAGCGCGGTCCGGCGAAGGCGGCGCCTCCCGCGCTGGTGCCCAGCAGCCCGGGGACCACCGACGCCGGCGCCGCCCGCGCACGCGTCACCGCCTCGGTCCAGCCGATGACGGTGCCGTCGAGCGTCACGTCGAGGACCGGCACCGCGGGCGGCCGGTAGGTGGAGATCGACGTGCGCGCGCCCTGCGAGACGTCGAGCAGGAACTGCGTGCGGTGGTAGGCCCCCTGCGACGTGTTCAGCAGCGCGACCGACGCCCCATCGCGAGCGGCCAGGTCGGCCAGCGTGGCACCGGGAACGAACGCGACCATGCCGGCCGCGTCCGCGCGCGGGAAGACGAGCGCGAGCAGCAGCCCGGTCAGGAGGCCTATCCTGCGTGCATGGCCGACGAGCGTCATTTCGTCAAGTACACCTTCCTGAAGATGGATCCCGCGTGGCGCCGCCTCGACGAGGCCGAGCGCGCCGAGCACAAGCGCGAGTTCCTCGCCGCCTGCGAGGACTTCGGCGACCGACCACCTGCTGCAGGCGTTCACGCTCGTGGGGACCCGCGGCGACGCCGACATGATGCTCGTCGCCGAGGCGGAGAACCTCGACCGCATCCACGAGTTCCACGTCGTGCTGGCCCAGTCGGGCGTGATGAAGTGGGCCGACACGCCGTACTCGTTCCTGGGCATGCGCAAGAGCTCGGAGTACTCCGACGAGCAGCGCTTCGTCGCCCGGCCGCTTCAACGGCAAGTACCTGTTCGTCTACCCGTTCGTGAAGACGCGCGACTGGTACGCGCATGCCCGCGAGGAGCGCTGGCAGATCATGCAGGAGCACATCAAGGTCGGACGCGAATACCCGAACGTCGACAACCACACGACCTACTGCTTCGGCCTCGACGACCAGGAGTTCGTCGTCGCCTTCGACACCGACGACATCGGCGCGTTCCTCGACCTCGTTCAGCGCCTGCGCACCACCGAGGCATCGAAGCTACACGCATGCGCGACACCCCGATCGTTCACCTGCATCCGCTCCTCGGTGGAGCGGGCGCTGAACGCGCTCGACGGCGAGGCGCTCACGCGCGAGCCGTCGCTGGGCGACTGACGCCGTTGGACGCGACGCCGACGCGCACCTCAGCCGGGTCGACCCGGTGCTGGCGGCCCTGATCGAACGCAACGGCCCGCTCGGCCCGCCCGCGACCTTCGAGGGCCCCTACGCCGCGCTGGTGCGCGCGATCCTCGGCCAGCAGCTGTCGGTGCGCGCCGCCGAGGCGATCTACGGCCGCCTGCTCGAGCGCTTCGACGGCCGCGCGCCGACGCCGCGGAGATCCTCGCCGAGGATCCCGACGCGCTGCGCACGGCCGTCGGCCTGTCGCGCGCGAAGGTCGGCTTCCTGCGCTCGCTGGCCGAGCACATCGAGCTCGGGCGAGCTCGAGCTCGACCGCATCGACGAGCTGTCCGACGAGGAGGTCGCGGCCGAGCTGATGGCGGTGAAGGGCATCGGCGTGTGGACGACGCAGATCTTCCTGATCTTCCAGCTGGCCCGCCCGGACGTGCTGGCCGCCGGCGACCTCGGCATCCGCCGTGCCGTCCAGTCCGCCTACGCGCTGGCCGACCTGCCGTCGACCGCCGAGCTGGGGGCGCTGGCCGACCCGTGGCGCCCCATCGCACGCGCGCCTGCCGGCATCTGTGGCAGTCGCTGCGTGCCAGCCCGCCTAGTAGAACGGGTGTCCAATAGGCGCGGTCGCGGCGTCCCCGCGGCCGATGCACGGGAATGTGCCGCTTCTGCGCCTGTTTCGCTCGCCGCCGCCCGCCGCGCCCGCGCCGGCGAAGCGCCCCTGGGCGAGCTGCTGATCGCGCGCGGGCGTGATCGACGGCGAGACGCTGAGCTCGGCGCTGGCGCGTCAGCGAGACACCGGGGAGCGACTCGGCAGGTGCTCACCGCGGCCGGGACGGTCCGGCGGCTCGATCTGCAGCTGGTGCTGGCCGAGCAGTGGGACCTGCCGTTCGTCGACCTGTTCCAGCACGCCGATCGACACCGAGCTGGCCCACCGCTGCGACCCCGACAGGCTTCTGGCCGAAGGCTGGATTCCCTGCGCCCGCGAGGATGGCGCGGTCCATCGTCGCCACCTGCGAGGCCCCTCCGGCGAGCTCTTCGCCTCGATCCGCGCGAGCCTCGACGAGCGCGGGCGGATCGTGCTCGACCGCGACCACCACGCGCTCGACGTCGAGCGCGCGGTGACCACCTGCTTTCGCGATCACGTGATCGACCGCTCGACCGCCGAGCTGCGCACCCGGCGCCCCGAGCTTTCGGCCGCGACCGGGCTCTCGCTCGAGCCAGAGGCTCTCGATCGCGCTGACCGTGCTCGCCGCCGTCGCCGCCTCGCTGGTCTTCGGCCCGCGCGCTGCGCTGTCGGCCTTCGTCGTCGCCGCCAACCTCGTCTTCTTCGCGGCCGTCTCGTTCAAGCTCGTCGCCTGCGTCGCCGGGCTCGGCGAGCGGGACGCGGGGCCGCCGGCAGCCCGGTCGCGCGCGACGACTTCGGAGCTCCCCCTGCTACACGATCCTCGTCCCCGTCTACCGCGAGGCCAACGTCATCCACGACCTGATCGCAACCTCGCGCGCTCGACTATCCCGGCCGAGAAGCTGGAGATCCTGTCCTGCTCGAGGCCGACGACGAGGAGACGATCGCCGCCGCCCGCGCGGCGCGCCCGCCCGAGACCGTGCGCCTGGTGGTCGTCCCCGACGCCCAGCCGAAGACGAAGCCGAAGGCCTGCAACGTCGGCCTGTTCCTGGCCACGGGCGAGCTCCTGGTCATCTACGACGCCGAGGATCGGCCCGCAGCCCGACCAGCTCCGCAAGGCGGTCGCCGCGTTCCGCGAGCCGGGCCGCAGACGGTCTGCGTGCAGGCGCGGCTGTTCTACTGGAACGCGCCGCCACAACCTGCTCACCCGGATGTTCGCGCCTGGAGTACGGCTACTGGTTCGGGACGATGCTGCCCGGGCTGGACCGGCTGGGCCTGCCGATCCCGCTGGGCGGCACCTGCAACCACTTCCGCGTCGACGCGCTGCGCACGCTCGGCGGCTGGGACCCGCACAACGTCACCGAGGACGCTGACCTGGGCATCCGCGCGGCGGTCGAGGGCTACCGGGTCGGCGTGATCGACTCCGGCACCGACGAGGAGGCCTGCTCGCAGGCTGCGCCCGTGGATCCGCCAGCGCACCCGCTGGATCAAGGGCTACATGCAGACGGTGATCGTCCACTCCCGCTCGCCGATCCGCCTGGCGCGGACGCTCGGCTTTCTCGATTCGCTCGGCTTCCTCTCGCTCATCGCCGGCACGCCGCTGACCTTCCTGCTGGCGCCCGTGCTGTGGGTCTCCACGACCGCCTGTTCGTCTTGGGCTCGCGACCTGCCGCTCGTCACGCACGGATGCGATGGCCTGGGTGATGCGCTCGGCGACCTCGTCGCCGGCAACGTGGCGATGGTCTTCCTGTGCGCGCTGGCGGCGGTGCGCGACCAGTGGCTGGCGCTGGGCGCCGCTGGCCGTGCTCAACCCGCTCTACTGGGTGTTGCACTCGTGGGCGTCCTGGCGCGCGCTGATCCAGCTCGTCCGCAACCCGTTCCTGTGGGAGAAGACGCCCCACGGGCTGCACGAGGCGCAGCCGCCCGCGGCCCCGCCGCAGCCCGAGCCGCCCGCCGCCGCCCCGCTGCGCGCGATCTAGCGCCGCAGGTCGGCCAGCAGCTCGCCGACGAGCTCGTCGCTGCGCGCCAGCGTCCCCGGGTCGGCGTCCTTGGAGCCGGGCACGAGCACGAGATGGTCGAGGCCGAGCGCCAGCAGCTCGGCCAGGCGCGCGCGAACCGTCGCGGGCGTGCCCACGACCGCGAAGCGATCCAGGAAGTCGTCGGGCAGCTCGGTGGCGTGGCGGACGACCGACTCGCCGTGGTGGGCCTCGTCGTAGTCGCGGCCGACGTGCTCGATCACCTCGCGGTCGGCCTCGGGGACGGCCTCGGGGCGCTGGGAGGAGAAGTGGGCGAAGATCGCAGCGCTGCCGCGCACCAGCGAGCGGGCGACGGCAGGGTCCTCGGCGCAGCCGACGTTGACGTAGGCGCCGATCCGCGCCGGGCCGGCGCCCCGCGCCGCGGCGATCGCCGCGCCCAGCCGCTGCGGCTCGGCGCCGACGCTGAGCGTGAGGCGATCGGCGCCCGCGGCGCCCGCGGCGATCGTGCGCGGGCCGGTGGCGGCGACGTCGACCGCGACCGGCGCGAGGTCGGGGTCCAGCCAGCTGAGGCGCCCCGCATCGGTCGGCTCGCCGCGCAGCAGGGCCCGCAGCCGCGTGACGTGAGTGGCCAGCTCGTCGGGCGTGGCGGCCCGCAGGCCGACCTGGGTGACGGCCGAGTCGCCGCGAGCGATGCCCAGCAGCGCGCGACCGCCTGACTCGGCGTGGATCGTCGCGATGGCCGACGCGGTCACCGCAGGATGGCGCGTCAGCGGGTTGGTGACGCCGGTGCCGATGCGCAGCCTCGTCGTCGCGCGCGCCGCGTAGGCCAGCCCGACGTACACGTCGCCCTGCAGGTTCTGGCTGTCGGCCAGCAGCAGCCCGTCATAGCCCCACGCCTCCGCGCGGCGGGCCAGCTCGGCGCTGGCGCCGATCACCGGGAAGCCGTGCAGCCACAGCTCAGCCACGGCGCACCGCCACCGTGCGGTCGACCTCTGCGGCGATCGTCCAGCCCGGCGGCGGGCCGCCCGGCCCGCGCAGCAGCCCGTCGACCACCGCGGTCGGCCCGGGCAGGCCGCGGCCACCGGGCTGGGTCAGGCGCGCATCGTGGAACAGCACGTGTCCGCCCGGAGCGACGTGACCGTGCCAGTCGTCCCAGTCGCGCTGGACGCCCTCCTGGGCGTGGTCGCCGTCGATGAACAGCAGGTCGATCGGGTCGCGCCAGGCGGGCGCGACAGCGTGGCTGAAGGCGGCGTGCCAGGCGACCCGCGGCCCGCCGCGGCGGGCGGCGCGCGCAACCACCCGGCGGCTGGCCCGCTCGGTGGCGCCCCAGCCGGCCGGCAGGGCCATCGCGTGGTGGCCGAAGGGGTCGATCAGGTGCAGCTCCTGGCCGGGGCCCATGGCGCGGGCCAGCACCACCGCCGAGCTGCCCTCGTAGACGCCGATCTCCACCACCCGGTGCGCGCCGGGCGCCAGCCGGCGCAGCAGCTCGGCCTCGGCGTCGGAGTGCATCGTGCGTGGCGGGATCAGGCCGCTGCCCACGGCGAGCGCCCGCAGGCGCGGCTCGTCGCGCAGGCGATCTGGGGTCAGGCGGCGCAGGGCGGGCGGCAGGAGGGCCATCAAGCCGTGGTGAGGCTAGATGATCATCTCCCGGCTACGCACGCACGCGCGGGCTCGGCCTGACCGGCGGCCGCCGCCTGCCAGGCGGCGTAGGCGGGCTCGAGCGTGGTCAGCCCGGCGTCCACCAGACCGACCGGGAAGGCCGTGTCCTCGCGGAACGTGTACTGGACGGCGAGCTGGACGCGCGGATCGGCGGCCCAGGCGGCCAGCGCGTCGCCCATCGCGCGGCAGCCCGCCGCTGCGGTCGTCTCGTCGGTGCCGGTCTCGGTGATCCAGATGGGCGGTGCTCCGCCCGGGCACGCGTCGGCATCCAGCGCCTGCTCGACGCCGGTCAGCAGCTCAGGCGCGCCGGCGGCCAGGCGCGCCGCATCGGCGGCCAGCGTGTCGTCGACCTTCACGTAGGCGTGCTGGCCCCACGCGGCCGCCGAGCAGACCAGACCGGCGGGGAGCGCGGCGGCGAACTCGGCCGCTCCGACGGCGTTGGTGCGCGGCCCGTCGAAGCCGGCGGTCTCCCCCAGCACCAGGCGCTGGTCGCCCGGCGCCGCGTCGAGCTCGGCCTGCATCGCCCGGGCCAGCCGGGTGTACAGGCCGGGCGTCAGCGGCGGGCGGTCGCGCTCGCACGCGGCGCGTTGCGGTCCGAGGAACAGCGGATGGTTGGGCTCGTTCCATGGCGCCCACAGCGGCAGCTCGATCTGCTGGCCGCGCGCGAACTCCAGCAACGAGCGCACCAGCGCGCGGTAGGCGTCCAGGTCGGCGGGCATGCGCGCCGCGGCGCCGGCGCTGGAGGCCTCGCAGCCGCGGGGCGGCGACGCCGCCCACTCGGGCGTGTTGAGGATCACGATCATCGGGGTCATGCCGGCGGCGCGCGCGGCGCGCAGCTCGTCGGCGATGCCGGCGTAAGCGGCGCACGGCGGCAGGCCGCGCAGGCAGCCGTCGGCGGGCTGCGACCAGTCGGGCGGCGCGGCCGGCGCGGGCTGGACGCGGCGCCAGTCGACGAGCACGCGCAGCACCCCCGGACGCAGCGCGGCGGCGCGGTCGCGCCACGGGGCGAACGCAGGCGGCTGGGGACCGGGAGCGATCAGGTGCGGGTTGGCCTCGGTCAACCCAAGCGCCAGCGGCACCTCACCGGGCTGCGGGCGAGGCGGCGGCGCCGGGGGCGTCGTCGTCGCCGTCGTCGGAGCGGTGGGCGGGCTGGGCGCGCCGCCGCCGCGGGTGAGCACGACGACGAGCACGGCGGCCGCGAGCAGCGCGGCGGCGGCCGCTGCGACGGCGCGGGGCCTAGACAGCGCTCACGTGCTCGTCCTCCGCGACGCGGAACGACGAGCCGCAGCCGCAGGCGGCGACGACGTTGGGGTTGTTGACCTGGAAGCCGGCGCCCTGCAGCGAGTCGATGTAGTCGATCGTCGAGCCGGTCACGTACGGGAGCGACTGCTGGTCGCACAGGAGCTTGAGGCCGTGCGTCTCGAAGACGGCGTCGCCCTCGCGCACCTCGTCGAAGGCGAGGTTGTACTGGAAGCCCGAGCAGCCACCACCGCGAACGCCAACGCGCAGGCCGGCGGTCTGCACGTCCGCGTTCTGGCCGGCCAGGAACTCGTGCACCTTCTCGGCACCCTTGTCGGTGATGATGATCATGTCGGTCTGTTGCCTTCCTGCCGTGGCGAAGGGGTCGCTTCACAAAGGATAGCGCTCGCTACCCTGTCTCGACGATGCCCACCACCGACGAGCTCAAGCGGCGAATCGAGGACGGAATCCCCGGTTCCAGCGCCGAGGTCGAGGACTGGACCGGCGGCGGCGATCACTTCCGCGCGGTGGTGACCTCACCCGCGTTCGCCGGCAAGACGCGCATCCAGCAGCACCAGATGGTCTATGCCGTCTTCGGCGACGAGATCGGCGGTGCCATCCATGCCCTCTCGCTCAAGACCCAGGAGCCCTGAGATGTCCGAGAACCCGCTGCGCGACGAGATCGCCAAGGCGATCGACGAGAACGAGATCATCCTCTTCATGAAGGGCACGCCCGAGGCCCCGGCGTGCGGCTTCAGCGCGCGCACCGTCGCCGCGCTTCAGGCGCTGCAGGCGCCGTTCGCCGCGGTCGACATCCTGCCCCACCCGGCGATCCGCCAGGAGCTGTCGGCGCTGTCGGGCTGGCCGACGATCCCCCAGCTGTTCGTCAAGGGGGAGCTGGTCGGCGGCTGCGACATCGTCATGGAGCTGTACGAGAGCGGTGAGCTGGCCGGCACGCTCGGCGTGCAGGCGCCCGCCGGGACGCCCCAGTCCGCGCCCGAGCCCGCGGCACCCGGCGCCGCTCCCCTGGGCATCGAGAACCGCCTGAGCTGATCAGGAGACGACGCGGGCGCCGTAGCGCGCCGTTCCGCTGACCCGCAGCTGCGGGTCGGCGAACAGTCGCTGCGGCTTGGCCCGGTCGCGCCGGCCCCCGCCCGGCTGGCGCAGCTGCACGGTCACGCCGTCGAAGCCGGCCAGCGCCTCGATCTCCTTCGACAGGCCGGCGTAGGTGCGTGGCCCCGGGTCGCCGCCATCGTCGGAGCCGCCACCACCACCGAGGAGGATGTCGATCCCGCCGCCGATCGCGCCGTCAAGCGGCGTGCCGACGAGCTCGACCTGCGTGCGGCCCAGCGGCGCCTGGCGGGAGACGTGCAGGTGCTCGACGCGCGTGAAGCGCGCCCCGCGGTAGTGCTGCAGGTGCAGCACCAGGCGCGCGTCGTGCCCGCGGCGCAGCACCGGCGGCCCGTCCACGCCGCGCAGCAGCGCCTGCTGGAGTCCGGGCTGCACGGTCAGCGACACCTCCACGCGCGTCAGCCGCGGAGTGCCCGACGCGAACAGGTCCAGGTCGGTCAGGGCGGCCGAGAGGTCGTCGACGAACGGCCCGCCGCTGATGCCCTGGCCGCCGCCGAAGGCGCCGACGTAGTGGCGGCAGAAGCCGGTGGGCTGCGCCAGCTGGGTGATGGTCAGGCGCACGCACATGCGCGCGCTCTGGAGCACCGGGCTGCCGTCCAGGGCCGTGTACGCAGCCTGCGAGAGCGCCATCGGCGCGGTCAGGACGATCGGCGACACGCCGTCGGGCAGGCCGACCTCGGCCTCGTCGGCGACCTGCGCGTGCGAGACGCGCGTCACGCCGGTGGCGCCGTTGCGGGCGCTGATGGTCAGCGCCGTGGTCGGTGGGGTCGCGCCCAGCAGCCCGGCGATCCCGTCGCGGCCGTCGTAGGTGAGCGCGCCGACGTCGTGTCCGGGCGCGGCGATCTTCGAGGAGACCGCGTCGGCGGTGTCCAGCGGGTTGTCGACGACGGCGTAGACCCAGGCGTCCTGCAGCAGCAGCGAGCGCCGCCCGGTGCCGGTGAAGGGGTGCCCGAAGGCGTAGACCTTGTCGCCCACCACGTCGGTGACCGTGCCGATCGCGCCCGCCGTCACGTCGCCGCTGGACAGCCCGACGGCGACCGACGCCCCGGGCACCAGCGTCTGGACGGGGAAGCGGTCGGCCGCGGGCGCGGTCGGGACCGCGGTCAGCTCGATGCCGTGGCGCGCCGCGGCGCGGGCGAACGGCGCGAACACCGGCGCGGAGATGCCGCTGACGGCGATCGGCGTGGACAGCGGGTGGGCGCGGCCCACGGGCACCGGCGGGACCGGCGCGTCAAGCATCGCCTCGATCGGCGTGGCGTAGCCGAGCTGCTCGCCGTAGTCGCCGGAGCCGTAGGCGATCGCGCCGGCCAGCCGGCCGTCGCAGATCACCGGCGAGCCGGAGAAGCCCTCGGCGATGCCGTAGTCGGCGATGGCGGTGCCAGACACGCGCACCAGCAGCAGCGGCTGGTCGGCGACGGCGTCACCGGGCACGACGTCGACGATCTCGACGTCGAAGGGCGAGATCGTCGTGCCCTGCAGGACCGTGAGGCCGGTGCAGTGCATCCCGGGCTGGACCTCCCCCAGCGGCAGGATCGGCAGGGCCGCGCGGGCCGAGGCGGCCGTCGCGAGCGACAGCAGGGCCGTCGCGATCAGCAGACGCCGGAGCATGGTGCTGCGGCAAGGTAGTGGATCATGGCCCGTGTGCCGTTGCGCCGTGTCCTTGCCGCGCTCGCCCTTTCCGTCGCCGTGGGCGGCTGCGCCGACCGCGCGTCGCCGGCCACGACCCAGGCGCCGGCCCCGGGCGCAGCGCCGGCGGCACTGACGCAGGCCGCCAAGCGGGCGGTGCCCAAGCTCACGCGCGCCCAGCTGGCCGGTCAGCGACTGATCGCCTGCTTTCGCGGCACCGCGACGCCGCCCAGGGCGCTGCTGCGGCGCATCCGCCGCGGCGAGCTGGCCGGGGTGATCCTGTTCGCCGACAATGCCGACCGGGTGGCGGCCGCGCGGCGACTGGCCGACCGGCTGCAGCGGATCCCCCGCCCGCGCGGCCTGCGCGACCCGCTGCTGATCCTCATCGACCAGGAGGGCGGCGCGGTGCGGCGGCTGCGCGACGCGCCGCCCGCGCGCAGCGCCCGTGAGCTGGCCGCAGCCGGCCCGCGCGCGGTGCGCTCGGCGGGACGGGCGACGGGCCGGGCCCTGCGCCGCGCCGGGGTCAACGTGGACCTGGCCCCGGTCGCCGACCTGTCGCGCCCGGGCGGCGACCTGGCGCGAGACGGGCGCACGTTCGCGGCGACCTCGGCGGCCGCCGGCCGGCTGGCGGGCGCGTTCGCCTCCGGGCTGCGAGCCGGCGGCGTGCAGGCGGCGGCCAAGCACTTCCCGGGACTCGGCGCCGCGAGCGCCAACACCGACGACCGCGTCGTGCGCATCAGCCTGAGCGCGCCGGTGCTGCGCTCCCGCGACGAGCCGCCCTTCGCGGCCGCGGTGCGCGGCGGCGCGCGGCTGGTGATGCTGGCCAACGCGCTGTACCCGGCGCTCGACCGCCGCTATCCGGCGTCGCTGTCGCCGGCGATCGTCCAGGGCGAGCTGCGCCACCGGCTCCGCTTCGCGGGGGTGACCATCTCCGATGACCTGCAGGCCAACGCGCTGGCGTCCTACGGGGGCCCGGGCCGCCTGGCCCGCCTCGGCGTCCACGCCGGCGTCGATCTGCTGCTGTTCGCGCGCTCGTACGCCGCCACCGAGCAGGCGGCGCGGGCGCTGCAGCGCCTGCCGCGCAAGCAGCTGGAGGCCGGCGCGCAGCGCGTGCTCGCCCTGCGCGCCGCCCTCTCCCCCTGACCCCGACCGACGCTCACGGCCGGCCGGCGGCGCGCCAGCGCACGTGCTCGACGATCCGGTGCGAATCGCAGATCGGCTCGCCGTCGATCACCAGCAGCGGCACCACGCGCTGGCCCGACAGGCGCTCGACCTCGTCGCGACCGCGCTTGCGGTAGGGCACGCGCTCCACGGTGTGGTCGATGCCCGCCCGCCGCAGCTCGCGCTCGACGCGCCCGCACGGGCACATCCAGTCCGTCGGCGTCGGACAGCGATAGAGCGTCGCCGTCATCCGACCGGCAGCCGTCGAGCCGCGCGGCCGGCCTGGCGCAGCGTCCCACCGGCGACCCGCAGGGCCAGCGGCTGGCGGGCGCCCGCGGGGGACAGCCGGTGGGGCTCGCGCTCGCGGTACCAGTCGATCGTCGCCTGCAGCGTGTCCTCATGATGGGACGGCTGCCAGCCCAGGTCCCGGCGGGCCTTGTTGGAGCGCAGCGTCCACCAGTAGGAGGCGATGCGCACCTCGTCGGTGGTCAGCACCGGCCGACCCGGCAGCCGCTCGGCCGCCGCAGCCATGGCCAGCGCCGCGTTGAGCGGGAGCTTGAGCGCGGGCGGCTGGACCCCTGACAGCCGGCCGAGGTCGGCGAACAGGCGATCCCAGGTGAAGTTGCGATTGCCGAGGATGTAGCGCTCGCCGGGCACGCCCAGCTCGTCGGCCAGCAGCTGCCCGCGGGCGACGTCCTCGGCGTCGACGATGTTGATCGCGCCGTCCACGTAGGCCGGCAGCTCACGGCGCAGGAAGCGGCGCACGAACTCCGTCGAGGAGCGGTTGACGTCGCCGCGGCCGAGCACGTGCGCCGGGTTGACGATCACCACCGGCAGCCCGAGCGCGGCCAGCCGCAGCGCCTCCACCTCGGCCTCCCGCTTGGCGCGCACGTAGGCGATCTGGGCTGACTCGAACGGGAAGCGCTGCCCCTCGTCGGCCGTCGAGTGGCGCCGCGCCGGGCCGACCGCCGCCATCGAGGAGGTGAACACGACGCGCTCCACCCCGGCGCGCAGCGCCTCCTCCAGCACGATGCGCGCGGTGTCGACGTTCATGCGGTACAGGCGCTCGGGCGAGGCGCGCAGGCTCGTCAGGCCGGCGGCGTGGAAGACGCGGTCCACCCCGCGCATCGCCCGGCGCACCGCGGCACGGTCCAGCAGGTCGCCGACGACGACCTTCGCGGGCAGGCCGGCGAGGTTGTCGCGGCGGCTGGTGCGACGCAGCACGAGCTTGAGGTCGTCGCCGCGCTGCGCCAGCTGGCGGGCGACATGCGACCCGACCATCCCCGCTCCACCCGTCACCAGCGTGGTCACGCCCGGCAGGCTACCCGGCGGGTCCACTAGGGTCCCCGCCATGTCCGGGGTCGCGGTCGTCACCGACACAACCCACTACCTGCCGCGCGAGCTGGTGGCGGCCAACGACATCCACGAGGTGTCGCTGTACGTCAACTGGCCGGACGCCCAGGAGCGCGAGTCGCAGATGGGCTCCTTCGACGCCTTCTACGACCGCCTGCGTGGGGCGCGCGAGCTGCCGACGACCTCCCAGCCGTCGGTCGGCGACTTCCTCGCCGTCTACGAGCCGCTGCTGGAAGGCGGGCAGGACATCGTCTCCATCCACCTGTCGGGCGGCATCTCCGGCACGGTCGAGTCGGCCCGCCAGGCCGCGCAGCAGTGCCCGCCCGGGCGCGTGCAGGTGCTCGACTCCAGCACCGCCTGCGGCGGCCTGGGGCTGATGGCCATGGCCGCGGCCAAGGGCGCGCGCGAGGGGCTCGCGGCGGAGGGCTGCCTGGACCGGGCCCGACAGGCGCGCGAGCGGCTCACGCTCTGGTTCGCGATCGACACGCTCGAGTACCTCGTGCGCGGCGGGCGCATCGGCCGCGCCCAGGGCATGGTCGGCTCGGCGCTGAAGATCAAGCCGATCCTGTCGGTGGAGTCCGACATCGCGCCGGTCGAGCGGGTGCGCACCTCAGCCCGCGCGTTCGCACGCATGGTCGAGATGCTGCGCACGCTCCACGCCGACGGCGTCGACGGCTGGGTCGTCCAGCACATCCAGGCGCCCGACGAGGCGGCTCGCATGACCGACGAGGGCCGTGCGATCTTCGGGACCGATCCCGTGTTCGTCTCGGAGATCGGTCCCGTGATCGGGGCCCACGTCGGCCCGGGCCTGATCGGCGCGGGCGGCGTGCCGCGGGCGCTCATCGCCTAGCGCCGCCCACTTCGCAGCCGGTAGCGTTGGCGCATGAGCGTCCCTCACCTGCGCCTGCTCGGCGTCGGCGCCCTGGTCGCCGGCAGCGCCGCGATCGCCGTCGCCTCGGCCGGCGGCGCCGCCAACCCGCATCCGAAGATCACCGCCAAGCGCGTCGGCGCGATCAAGCTCGGCGCCACCGCCGCCTCGCTGCGCCACCGGGGGCTGATCACCAAGCTCCAACCCGGCTGCGAGCTGGGCGGCCCCAACACGCGCTCGGCGGGCATCAAGACGTTCAATGGAACCGTCGGCTTCACGCTGCGCAACCCGCGCAGGGTCAACGTGATCTCCGTCAACGGCTCCGGGCCGGCGGCGCGCGGCGTGCAGGTCGGCGACACGCTGGCCGACATCCGCCGGGCCTACAAGGTCGTGCGGGTCAACCGCAAGCTCGAGGACACCTTCGCCGGCGACTTCGTGACGATCCCCAAGCGGGCCGGCGGGAAGATCACGTTCTTCATCGACAACGGCACGGACACGATCACGCAGATCGGCGTTCCGGTCATCCCGCTGTGCGAGTGAGGGGCGGCGACCGGCGCTAGCGGCGGTTGGCGCGGCGGCGGGTGACGATCGCCAGCCCGCCGCCGATCACGAAGCCGGCGACGGCGGCGCCGATCATCACCTGCTTCTTGTGCTGTTCGAGCTGGTAGCGCCAGTTCGTGGCCATGCCGACCTCGCCGCGCAGCTTGGCCACGGCGTTGCCGAGCTCGGCACGGTTGGCCTCGATCGAGTCGCGGATCTCCTGGGGGGTGCGCTGGGGCGGCATCAGCCCGACACGGTCTCCTTGATGCGCTGGGCCTCCTCGATGGCGAGGTCCGGCGTGGGTGGCGAGCCCGCCTTGAACAGCCTGGCGGCGACGAGGCCGGCGATCCCGGCGACGATCAGCAGGATCAGCGCCTCGATGAAGAAGCCGGCGAACACCAGGTCGTGGCCGATCGGCAGCGCCCACCAGATCAGCCAGGCGAAGCCGTGCAGGATCAGGACCAGCGCGCCGAGCACGAACACCAGGGCTGCGGCGCCGATCGCGCCCCCCCGGGCGAGCTTCGTCAGCTTGAGGGTGACCTCGGCCTTGGCCAGCTCGATCTCCTCGCGCACGAGCAGCTGGGCGCGCTCGGCCACCTCCTGCACGGCGGCGGAGATCTGCTCGGGGCTGCCGGTGGGCTCGGGGGGTTCAGGGGACAATGCGCTTGAGGATCTGGGCGGCGATCAGGCCGCCGGCGAAAGCCGCACCCACGAGGATGGCCGGGTTGGGCCCGGTGGTCGTCGCGTCGCTGCTCACTGGTCCGGCGGGTCTTCCCCGAACACGCGCCGCCAAATCATGGTCGCGGCCTTCGTCGTGGCGATCGAGGCCAGTGCGCCCAGACCGGCCAGCAGGCCGGACCACAGCAGCCGCTTGGTCAGGTCGTTGCTCGTCATGCGGAAGGAAGTCCTATCACGTCGAGGCCGTCGCAGATGGTGTCGACGATCTGCGACTTGGCCGCCTCGGTGTCCTCGGGGGTCTGCGGGATCAGCTGGAAGATCCACCCGGTGAGCACCTGCTCGATGGCCCCGTAGAAGGCCAGCGCGGCGAAATCCGGGGTCACGTCGGACCGCAGCTCGCCGGCCGCCTGGGCCTTGGCCACGATCTCGCCGATCAGCTCGTAGGCCTCGCGGATCTTGCCCAGGTGCGTGCGCCCGAACGAGTTGGCCGCGCGCGTCACCTCGACGATGATCACCTTCATCACGTCGGGGTCGTGCACGTAGGAGTCGACGATGAAGGCGGCGATCTCGCGCAGCTTGTCGCGCACCGGGACCTCGCGCGCATCGGTCTGGGCGATGACCGCCAGCAGCACGTTCCAGCGCTCCAGGAAGACCGTGTCGAGGATCTCGTCCTTGCTGGAGAAGTAGTGGTAGACGAGGCCGTAGGCGACGCCCGCCTCGTCGGCGATGTCGGACACGCGGCAGGCGTGGAAGCCCTGGCGGGCGAACACGCGCACCGCCGCGTCGAGGATCAGGCGGCGCTTGTCGGCGGCGGCCTGGCTGCGGCTGGTGGTGGCCATCAGGCGGACACCTCCGGACGCTCGACGAGCCGGGCGTTGGCCAGCGACGGCAGCTCGCTGCGGATGCGCGACTGGACGTCGAGGTCGAGGTCGGCGACGACGTGGCCGACGCGATCGGGCATCGTGGCCAGGACGACCCCCCACGGGTCGACGATCATCGAGCGCCCGCCGGACCGCATGCCGCCGGGGTGTGGGCCGATCTGGTTGGCGGCGATCACGAACGCCTGCTCCTCGATGGCGCGGGCGCGCACGAGCACCTCCCAGTGGTCGCGCGTGGTGGCCAGCGTGAAGGCCGCGGGGACGACGAGCATCGCGCGCTCCGCGCAGGGCCAGCGCCCGGTAGAGCTCGGGGAAGCGCAGGTCGTAGCAGATGCTCAGGCCCAGCTCGACGCCGCCCGCGGTCGTCGAGGTGACGACCTCGTCGCCGGCCTGCTCGTTGGCCGACTCGCGGTACTGCCTTGCCGTCGACGGTCACGTCGAACATGTGGATCTTGCGGTAGGCGGCGCGGATCTTGCCGTCGGGTCCGACGTGCAGCGAGGTGTTGCGCAGCAGCTCCTGGGAGGGGACGCGCTCGGAGATCGAGCCGGCGACCAGGTCGACGCCCAGCTCGCGGGCGGTGGCGCGAGCCCACGCGACGATCTCCCCGTCGAGCGTCTGGGCGCCGGCGCGCAGGTGGTCGGGCGTGCCCAGCACCGACCACTTCTCGGGCAGCACGATCAGCCGAGCACCGTCGGCGGCGGCCGCCCGCACGTGTTCGTCGGCGGCGCGCAGGTTGGCTGCGACGTCGTCGGTCGCGTTGAGCTGGACGGCAGCTGCCCGGAGTGTCGACGTGGACCCCATCTCGTTGACTCGCGGGTCAACGATAGCGTTCGGGCCACGTGGAACCGTGGCGCTCGACCGGGATCTCGACCCCGCCCACCCCCGGCCCGTCGATCTGTCTGACCTTCCGGCGCGCCGCGATGGGCGCGCGCTGAAGCGCTGGCGCTGGGTCGGCGCCTTCGGTCCCGAGGTGATGCTGTGCGCCGGCGTCGTGCACGTCGGTGGCATCCCGCAGGCGTGGTGGGCGGTGTGGGATCGCCGGGCGCGCGTGCTCGACGAGCACACCGTGTTCCTGCGTCCGCGAGCAGCGGTGCGCCTCGGGCCCGGCCTGGTGACGGTGCGCGATCGCGACACGACGATCGACCTCGTCGTGGAGGAGATCGCCGGCGTGGAGGCCGTCTGCCCCCACGGCGACGGCTGGGTGTGGACGCGCAAGCAGGCCGGCGTGGCCGTGCGCGGCAGCGTGCGACTGCGCGACGGGCGCGAGCTGCGCGTCGACGCCCGCGGCGCGGTCGACGACACCGTCGGCTACCACGCCCGGCACACCGCCTGGCGCTGGTCGGCAGGCGTGGGCACGACGGTCGACGAGCGCCCCTGCGGCTGGAACCTCGTCGCCGGCGTCAACGACCCGCCGCGCGGCAGCGAACGCTCGGTGTGGATCGACGACGCGGTGCACGAGGCCGCCCCGTGCAGCTTCGCCGCCGACCTGTCGTCGGTGCGCAGCCCCGCCGACGGCGGCGACCTGCGCTTCGGCGCGGAGGCCACCCGCGAGCGCCACGACGAGCTGCTGCTGGTGCGCAGCGACTACGTCCAGCCGTTCGGCACGTTCACCGGCACCCTCCCGGGCGGCGTGACGCTGCGGGAGGGCTTCGGCGTGATGGAGGACCACCGCGCGCGCTGGTAGAACGCAGATGCGTCAGCCTGCGGCCGGCACCGGCGCAGGCTGCGTCATGCGCCACTGGTTCCCCGACGGGTCGCGGAAGGCCGCGTCGACGCCGTAGAAGTGCTCGGTGGGCTCCTCGCTGAACTCGACACCACGGCGGCGCAGCTCGTCGTACATGGCGTGGCAGTCGTCGACGGCGAGGATCCCGCCGGAGCCCAGACCCTTGGCCAGCATCTCGCGCAGGAACGCCGGGCCGTCCGGATCGTGGGAGAACGACCCGTCGATCGGCGCGAGGACCAGCTGGACGCCGCCGGGAGCGACCAGCGTCAGCCAGCGCATGCCGCCGTACTGCTCCAGCGTCATGTCGACGCCGACGTCGAAGCCAAGCTTGTCGACGTAGAAGTCCTTGGCCTCCTGCTGGTCGCGGACCCAGAGGAAGACGTGGGAGAGGGTGGTGAACATGGGCGCGACCTTACGTCGCCGGTCCCCCGCCGTCTTCTCCAAAGCTGCTCTCCTTCGGCCGGGTCAGCTCGCGCAGGACGCACATCGGGATGGCGGGCAGCGGAGCCCGCGCCAGCCGGCGATAGGCGGTCGGCGTCACGCCGACCGAGCGCTTGAAGCTCGTCGTGAACGAGCCCACGGACACGAGGCCCACGTCCAGGCAGATCTCGCCCACGCCGCGATCGGTCTCCCGCAGCAGGAACTGCGCACGCTCCAGCCGACGCGCCAGCAGATACCGGTGCGGCGTCTCGCCGAATGTCGCGCGGAAGCGACGCGCGAAGTGCGCTGCCGACACGCCGGCCCGCGCGGCCAGCGTCGGCACGTCGAGCGCGTCGGCGTAGCGGGTGTCGATCAGGTCGCGAGCGCGCAGCAGGTGACGCTCGAGCGGGTCATGGACGACCGGCATGCTCAGAACACGTTGGCCTGCAGCCAGTCGCTGGCGAAGTAGACGCCGAACAGCGCCACCATCAGCCACATCACCGGGTGCACCTCGCGCGCCCGGCCGCGAGCGGTCATCACGACCGCGAAGCCGATCACGCCGAGGCCGATGCCGGCGGCGATCGAGAAGGTCAGCGGCACGCCGATGATGATCAGGAACGCGGGCAGCGCATGCTCGGGCGTGCGCCAGTCGATCTCGGCCACCAGCTGGATCATCAGGTAGCCGACCAGGACGAGCGCCGGGGCGATCGCAGGCGAGACCGTGGTGTCGTCGACGTAGGGCACCGACTGACCGACCACCGCGATCAGCGGCACGAACACGATCGTGGCCAGGAACAGCGCACCGGTGACGAGGTTGGCCAGGCCGGTGCGCGCGCCCTCCGACACGCCCGCGCCCGACTCGACATAGGCGGTCACCGACGAGACGCCCATCGCCCCGCCGAACGCCGCCGAGCCCGAGTCGACCAGCAGCAGGCGACGCAGCTGCGGCGGGTCGCCGTGCTCGTCGTCGAGGCCGCCCGCGGTGCTCACCGCCACCGCCGTGCCGATCGTGTCGAAGAAGTCCGACATGAAGAGGGCGAAGATCAGCGGCACCAGCGCCCACGTGAACGCGTCGGCCAGCGTGCTCGGCCGCAGCGCATCGCCGATCGTCTCGAAGCCGGCCGAGCCCGGCCAGCGCGCGATCGCGTCGGGCCCCTCGAGCACGCCGAAGATCAGGCCCAGCGCCGTCGTGGTCAGCACGCCGGCCAGCACCGCCCCGCGCAGGCGCCGCGCGGCCAGGGCGGCGCCGACGAAGATCCCGGCCAACGCGATCAGCGGCGGTCCGGCGCTCAGGTCCCCCAACGCGACGCCGGTGGCCGGGTCGTTGACGACGATGCCGCCGTCGCGCAGGCCGACGAAGGCGATGAAGATCCCGATGCCGACCCCGATCGACAGCTTCAGCGAGGCCGGCACGGCGCGCACGACCGCCTCGCGCAGGCCGGAGAGCACCAGCACGAGCGCGATCACGCCCTCGATCACCACGCAGGCCATGCCGACCGGCCAGCCGACGTTCTGGCCGAGGATGATGTCGAAGGCCACCAGCGCGTTGAGGCCCAGGCCAGAGGCGAGCGCCAGCGGGAGGTTGGCCACCAGGCCCATGACGATCGTCGCGATGCCGGCGGCCAGCGCGGTGGCCACCGCGACCCCCGTGAACGGCACCCCGGCCTGCGACAGGATCGCCGGGTTGACGAACACGATGTAGGACATCGCCAGGAACGTGGAGAGGCCGCCGAGCATCTCGCGGCGCGGCGTGGAGCCGCGCTGACGGATGTGGAAGAGGCGCTCGATCATGGTCCAGGATCCGGGATGTTGGCAGTCGGGCGCGAGCCGGCGTAGCGTGCGCGTGGGATGGTCAGCTCCCGACAGCTGCGGGATGCTGTGACGCTCACCCGCGCACTGGACGGCGTCCGCGACGCGCGTGCGTTGGACGCGCTGGTCGGCGACGCGCTCCCGCGCATCGTCACCGGCCGCCGCTCCCAGCTCGACGAGGACGAGCTGGCCCTGCTGGAGCTGCTGCGCTCGCCGCTGCTGGCCGCCACGCAGCGGGTGGCCGCGCGCGAGCGGCGCCTCGGCGCCGGGCTCACGCCGCGCGAGCAGGAGGTGCTCGACTGGGTGGAGGCGGGCGACAGCAACCAGTCGATCGCCCGGCGCCTCGGCGTGCGCCCGCGCACCGTCGACAAGCACCTGGAGCACGTCTACGCCAAGCTCGGCGTCTGCTCGCGCACGGCCGCGCTCGCGCGCGTACGCGGAATTGCGCATTGACCGCCGGGCTCGCCGCGTGCTGTCCTCGGCAGGACACCAGCGCGACCGAAAGGCAGGCGGTGCATGTCGGCGACGATCGACGAGCAGCGGGTCGAGGCGTTCCTGGGACGCTTCGTGTCGGACATGGGCGCGGCGATGACGATGCCGCTGGTGCGGCTGGGCGAGCGCCTCGGGCTGTATCGCGCGATGGCCCACGCGGGCCCGCTCAGCTCGCAGGATCTGGCGGATCGCGCGGGCGTGCGCGAACGCTACGTGCGCGAGTGGCTGGCCAACCAGACGGCCAGCGGCTACGTGGAGCACGACCCGGCCAGCGATCGCTACACGCTGCCCGACGAGCATGCGCTGGCGCTGGCCGACGAGGGCAGCCCGCTGTTCATGCTCGGCGGCCTGGGCATCATGGCCTCCGTGTGGGCTGACGAGGACCGCCTGGCCGAGCGCTTCGCCGACGGCGAGGGCTTCGGCTGGCACGAGCACGACCCGCGGCTGTTCTCGGGGACCGAGCGCTTCTTCCGCCCCGGCTACCGGGCGCACCTGGTCGCCGACTGGATCCCGGCGCTCGACGGCCTCGCCGAGCGCCTGACCGCCGGCGCGCTCGTCGCCGACGTGGGCTGCGGCCACGGTGCGTCGACGCTGATCATGGCCCGCGCATTCCCGAAGTCGACCTTCGTCGGCTTCGACTACCACGACGGCTCGATCGCGCGCGCACGCGAGCTGGCCCGCGAGGAGGGGCTGAACGACCGCGTCCGCTTCGAGGTGGCCCGCGCCGACGCCTACCCCGGCGACGGCTACGACCTCGTCTGCCATTTCGACTGCCTGCACGACATGGGCGATCCGGAGGGCGCCGCGCGCCATGTGCGCCAGACGCTCAACCCCGACGGCTGGTGGATGGTCGTCGAGCCGTTCGCGGGCGACTCGCTGGAGGACAACCTCAATCCCGTCGGCCGGCTGTTCTACGCCGCGTCGACCCTCGTGTGCACGCCCAACTCGCTGTCACAGGAGGTCGCGCTCGGGCTCGGCGCCCAGGCCGGGCCCAAGCGGACGGAGGGGATCATGCGCGAGGCGGGCTTCGGCCGTGTGCGCATCGCGACGCAGACGCCGTTCAACCTCATCTACGAGGCGCGCCCGTGAGACGCTGGGGGGCGTGCGGGTCACGCTCCCCCTGCTCACCGACCGCCTGGCCATCCGGGGCTTCGAGCTGGCCGACCAGCGGGCGATGCGGGCGATCTACGCCGACCCGCTGGTGATGGCGCACATCGACACGCGCGGCGAGGACCCGTCGACGTGGGTGGCGGCCTACGTGCGCCACCAGCGCGAGCGCGGCTACGGCTTCTGGGCCATCGAGGAGCGCTCCAGCGGCGAGCTGATCGGCGAGGTCGGTGTCGCCCCGCTGGATGGGCTCGGGCCCCAGCTCGAGCTCGGCTACCTGCTGCGCCGCGACCGCTGGGGCCGCGGACTGGCCACCGAGGCGGCGCGCGCATGCGTCGAGGCGGCCTTCGGACAACTGCAGGTCGACGAGCTGGTGGCGATCGTCGACGTGGGCAACGACGCCTCTCTGCGAGTGGCGCGGCGGTTGGGCTTCGCCGAGACGGGCCGGCGCCGCCATCGCGGGCGGCGCCAGCACGTGCTGCGGCTGGCTGCTCAGGCGACCTCGTAGTGCAGCAGGATGGCGCCGCCCGTGGCGAAGTTGCCCAGGTCCGCGCCGGCGGCCTGCCCCTCGGGCGACCCGAGCCCGGCCAGGAAGGACGCCTCGTCGTCGAACTCGCCCTCGAACTTGGCGAAGTACGGCGATTCGCTGCCGTCGGGCGTGGCGAGATCGAACCCGTAGGTGCGCGAGCGCAGGCCGGGGATCTTGTCGGCCAGCGGCAGGTGCGTGCCCTCGTAGTAGGAGCGGAACGCCTCGGGATCGGCGGGCGGTGGGTACAGGACGAGCATGCGGTGCATGCCCGTCAATCTCCCACACCGGCGGGTGCCGGTGCCTGTCGCTGCGCGCGGCCTTCCAGGTACGCGCGCGTGCGCTCGGGCGTTGCCAGCACGTCGACCTGCTTGGGCGGGTCGTTGAAGTTGCGCGTGAACTCGTCGCACAGCTCCTTGTCCTGCGACATCGCCCCGATGAAGTCCATGACGTGCGGAGGCGGGTTGAGCATCAGGTTCGTCCAGTCGCTGACGCCGGTGACGAAGCGCTCGCGGTTGCGCGCGACGCGCTGGCAGAAGCGCTCGTCGTAGTAGTGGTCGGCGACGATCGCCTCGCCGATCGTCCAGGCCGAGAACGACGCGGAGTTGGCGCCCTGGCCCATCATCGGATCGACGACGCAGTGCGCGTCGCCGACCGCGATCGCGTACGTGCCGGTGCCCAGCCGCGCGTAGTCCTGGCGCACAACGGGGGTCAGCGCGCCCTGCAGGATGTCGCGGCCCGACCACAGCGTGAAGGCCGACTCGTCCACACGCTCGGCCGCGCTGGGGTAGTGCTGGCGCAGCTTGTCCAGCACGAGCGCGTTGAAGGCGTCCGGGTCGTCGTCGAAGCGGATGTCGGCCAGCACCTCGAGGTCGCCGCCGGGGACGTTCTCGAACAGCAGCGCGGTGCCGAACCCGTCGTGGGAGAAGATCGGCAGCTCCAGCAGCTCGCCGTGACCGGGCGAGAAGTGCACGCCGACGCCCTTGGGCTCGCTGTAGGTGACGCCCGCGTAGATGCCGGCCGACAGGCGGCGCTGGGGCTTGGTGTACGGCGACTTGTCGGGCCGGCGCGGGAACAGCTCGCCCATCGCGCCGCGCCCGGCCGCGACGACCATCAGGTCGTGGTTCTGGGAGACGCGCTCGATGTCGTCGATCGTCACGCGCCGCTGCACGAGGTTGCCGCCGCGGGCGGCGAAGTCCTCCATCAGCTGCGGCAGGTAGAGCCGGTAGTCGATCACCGACGAGTTGTGGGCGAAGTCGCCGCGGAAGCACAGCGGCCCGTCGGGCGTGAGGACGGTGTGGTGGTGGCAGGAGTAGCCGTACTCCTGCGCGTCCCAGTGGTGGACGCCGAGCGCCCGCTCACGCTCGAGGGTGTGGTGGTGGTGGCCGACCGTGTTCAGCAGCCGCGAGGCGCGCAGCTCGTCCGGGGTGCGCTCCGCGTAGATCGTCACGGGCACGTCGTGCTGGCGCAGGTACAGGCCCAGATGCAGTCCCGACACGCCTGAGCCGACGATGCCGATGCTTGACTCCATCACCGTCTCCTCTCGGTGGTTCTCTCGCTCTGCAGGGGACGCTAGGCGGGCGCGGCGCGACGATCAACCTCACTCCGCGTCTCGTTTCGATGCAGTTCATGCATCGATTGGCTAGGGTCCGGGCCCGTGGCCGAGCTGCGGGACCTGCGCGCGTTCCTCGTCGTCGCCGACGAGCTGCACTTCGGGCGCGCCGCCGACCGGCTCGGCATCTCCCAGCCGGCGCTGAGCCGCCGCATCCGCCGCCTGGAGGACGACCTCGCCTGCCCGCTGCTGCGGCGCACCAGCCGGGCGGTGTCGCTCACCGATCATGGCGTCGAGCTGGCCACCACGCTGCCGGGCGCGCTGCGCCAGCTCGATCGCGTGCTGCTGGAGACGCGCACGCTCGGCGAGGGCTGGGAGGTCTAGGCGCCGGCCGGCGGCGCCACGAACGGCAGCTCGGTGAACTCCTCGTGGGCGACCTCGACGACGTACACCGTGCCGTGGCGTACCGGGAACGGCTCGCCCACGTAGCGCTGGCTGAGGCGATCGATCGTCTCCATCGCGCGGTCGCCGTCGTAGGTGTCCACGACCCGGCCGCGCACCCGGGCGGTGCGATACGGGTTGGCGAAGTCCACGATGCTGAACGCGACCCGGGCGTCGCGGGCGAGGTTGCGCGCCTTGCGCGAGCGCGGGTTGGAGGTGAAGAAGACGATGCGGTCGCCCTCCACCCCCGTCCAGATCGACACCGCGTGCGGCGCCCCGTCGTCCATCGTCGTGGCCAGCGTCGGGTAGTTGCGCCCCTCCCCGAACAGCTGCGCGATCTCGGGTCTCATGCGTCGGACCATACGCCGGGGGCGAACATCCGACGTGACCGACCTGAACGCCGTATGACGACATCGAAGTCGGTCACGTCTCTTCCTCCCGACGCCCGAGCGGCGTGGACGGCTGCCCGCCAGCACGGCGTGATCTCCCACGACCAGCTGCGCGACGCCGGGCTGTCGACCTCCGCCATCCGGCATCGCGTCGATGCCGGATGGCTCCACCGCCGGCACGTGGGCGTGTTCGCAGTGGGTCATCCCGGGCTCACGCGGCACGGCCGATGGGCCGCAGCGGTGCTGGCCGGCGGTCCGAGCGCGGTGCTGTCGCACCGAAGCGCGGCAGCGATGTGGGGCATCGCGCGCGACGGCCGGATCCCGGCGATCACCGTGCCCGGGACGAAGCGCCGCCCGTCCGAGCACGTCGAGGTCCACGCCGGCCGCCTGCGATCGGGCGACACCGTGCGCGTCGACGGCATCCCCGTCACCAAGGCCGCCCGGACGCTGCTCGACCTCGCCGAGGTCCTCACGCTCGACCAGCTCGTCCAGGCCATCGACCAGGCCACCGCGAAGCGGCACCTCCGCCCGGCCCTGATGTCGTCGATGATGCGGGAGTCCCGCGGCCGCCGCGGACTCAGGCCGCTGAAGGCCGCGCTCCTGATCACCCGCCCGCAGGACGTGCTCACGCGCTCCGAGCTCGAGCGCCGGGCGCTCCGCCTGATCCGCACAGCCCACCTCCCCCGGCCCGAGGTCAACCAGCGCCTGCACGGATACGAGGTCGACCTGCTGTGGCGCGAGCGCCGCATCGTCGCCGAGCTGGACGGCCGCGAGCATCACGACCGCGACGACGCCCACGAGCGCGACACCCGCCGCGACACCAACCTCCTCGCCCGCGGCTGGACCGTCGTGCGCCTCACCTGGCGCCAGGTCGTCAACGACGAGGCCTGGGTCGTCGAGCGGCTGGCCGGCTTCCTAGCGTGACTGGCGCGCCCGGCGCAGGGCGGCAAGCAGCAGCTTGGAGTGCATCGCCCCGATCAGCTCCCGCAGCGGCTCGGCGCCCGAGGCGATGATCTGGGCGGCCCGGTCGGGCTCGACCTCGCCGGCCAGGCGCTCCAGCAGCGTGGAGATCTCCTCGGCGACCAGCGGCTCGAGCGCCTCCTGGTAGCGCAGCGTGTCGTAGACGGTGAAGCCCAGCGCCTCGTCGTAGCCGCCGGCGCGGAAGCGCGAGATGGCGGCGATGATCGCCACGTCGTCGGCGTCGTAGCCGCGGCGCGTGGGCGTCAGCACGCCGATCTCGGCCAGGCGGTCGAGCACCGGACCGGGCACCTCGTAGCGCGCGCGCACCTCCGCGCGGCTGAGGCGGTCGCTCTCCTGCGCGCTGATCGCCCGCTCGAGGATGCGGTCCTCCAGCTCGATCAGCGCCGCGGCCCGCTCGGGGCCGTCGGCCATCACCTGCGCGATCACCTTCAGCGGCATGAAGCGCTCCTCCTGCAGGCGCTTGATCAGGCGGATGCGCTCGACGTACTCGGGCGGGTACCAGGCCATGTTGCGCGAGGTGCGCACGACCTCGTCGCCGCTGCCCAGCAGGCCCTCGCGCAGGTAGTGCTTGATCGTGCCCGCGCTGACCCCCGAGCGGTCGGCCAGCTCGCTCATCTTCAGCAGGCCCTCGGGGCTGCTCACGACAGGAACGACCGTTCCGTCCGTCCGGCGGGCGGGCCGGCGACGGCGCCCGCGTCCACCAACGCGTCGATGCGCGCCGCGTCGAAGCCCGCCTCGGCCAGCAGCTCGTGCGTGTGCTCGCCGAGCGCCGGCCCGGGCCGCCGGTGCGGATCCCCGGGGGTGCGCGACAGCTTCACCGGCACGCCCAGCGAGCGCACTGGCTCGGTTGCTCCCGGCTGGTCGATCTCGACGACCATCTCGCGGGCGGCCACGAGCTCGGAGTCGAGCGCCTCCTCCAGCTCGAGCACGGGCTCCAGGCAGCAGTCGTGCTCGGAGGCGAACGCCTGCCACTCGGCCCGGGTGCGCCCGGCGAAGATCGCCTCGACCGCGCGGTGGGCGTCGCTGGCGGGCGGATCGAACTGGTGGGCGATCAGGTCCTCGCGACCGACACCGCGACACCACGCCTGCCAGAACTTCGGCTCCAGCGCCCCGATCGTCACCCAGCCGTCGGCGGCTGCGTACGGCCGGTAGCAGAGGATCCCGCCGCCCAGCTCGAGCTGCCCGCGGCGCGGCGGCTCCTCGCCGGCGAACACCCGGGCGGCCGTCATCGCCATCCACGACAGCGCGCCGTCGGTCATCGACACGTCGACCAGCTGCCCCTCGCCGGAGCGGTCGCGCTCGCGCAGCGCGGCGAGGATCGCGAAGGCCGCCATCTGCGCGCCGCCGCCGATGTCGGCGATCTGGGCGGCGGCCTGCACCGGCGGGCCGTCCCGCTCGCCGCTCAGCCCGAGCACGCCGGCCAGCCCGAGGTAGTTCATGTCGTGGCCGGAGCGGGCGCGGTAGGGGCCGTCCTGACCGTAGCCGCTGATCGCGCAGTAGACGAGCCCGGGGTTCTCCTGGCGCAGGCGCTCGTAGCCGACGCCGAGGCGATCGAGCACGCCCGGGCGAAACGACTCCAGCAGCACGTCGGCGTCGCGCACCAGCGCCAGCAGCACCTCGCGTCCCGCGTCCTGCTTGAGGTCGACGCGGATCGAGCGCTTGTTGCGGTTGAGCGCCACGAAGAACGCCGCCGCGGCACTGTCCTCGACGCCGGCGAACTTCGGCTCCGCCCAGCGCACGTAGTCGCCCATGCCGGTGTCCTCGACCTTGATCACGTCGGCGCCGAAGTCGGCCATCAGCAGCGAGCAGAACGGTCCCGGCAGCAGGCGCGACAGGTCCAGCACGCGGACGCCCTCCAGCGGCAGGCTCACTCGCTCAGGCCTCCGGTCAGCACCTCGCGACGCGTCAGCTGCAGCGGCGGCAGGCCGAGCATGGCCCGCGCCTCCTCGAACGTCGCGGGGCGCCGGCCGACGTCCTCGGTCATCTGGCGCGCCTTGGCGATCAGATCGCCGTTGGAGCGCGCCATCTGGCCGTCGGGCAGGTAGAAGTTGTCCTCCAGGCCGACGCGGATCGAGCCGCCCAGGGTGAGCGCGGCGGCCACCAGCATCCACTGCGCTCGCGAGATGCCGATCACGCCCCAATGCGCGCCCTCCGGCACGTTGTCGGCCATCGTCGCGAGGTTGCGCGCCGTGGGCGGAACGCCCCCGACGATGCCCATCACCGCGCTCACGTGCAGCGGCGGCCTCAGCACCCCCATGTCGACCAGCGGCGCGAGCGACCCGACGTGCCCCACGTCGAAGCACTCGTGCTCGGGCTTGATGCCGGCCTCGTTCATCGCCTGCAGCAGCTCGATGATCTCGTCGAACGGGTTGGTGAACACGGTCTTGAACACGAAGTCCTTGCGCCGCGACGAGTACTTGGCGTAGTTCATCGAGCCCATGTTCAGCGCGGCGACCTCGGGGCGCAGCTCGCGCAGGTAGGCGATGCGCTTGTCCAGCGGCACGCCGATCGCCCCGGTGGAGTAGTTGATGATCACCTCTGGCGTCTCGGCGCGGATCGCCTCGGTGATGGCGCGGAAGTCCTCCACCTCGTAGCTGGGCGACCCGTCTGGCGCGCGCGCGTGGATGTGGATCATCACCCCGCCCTCGTCGACGATCCGCCGCGCCTCGGCGGCGTAGTCCTGCGGGGTGTAGGGGATCGCCGGGCACTGGTCGCGGTTGGCGATCACGCCGGAGATGGAACAGGTGATGATGACCGGGTCGTCGAGGCTCACGCCGACGTGCCTCCGTGGGAAGTGGGAAGTCCTACTTTCCACTTTTGCGAACCGGCCGCGTGCGGTCAAGCGCATCGTGGGTTGCACCCCCCCAAACCTGGGTATGCGATCCACGAGGTGGCGCGACCCCGCTGGAGCGTCATTCTCCCCGAAGTGCCAGAAGCAACGGTCGGTGATCCGCTCGGCGCGCGGACTTGGGCCTCTGGCAGGACCGCAGAGCCCCCACGGAGGACCTCGTTTGAGCGAAAGCAGTGCCCCCACCCCGCAGGACCCATCGCCGCGACTCGTCGATCGTGTGCTGGTGGAGATGGCGCGCCGGCGCGCGCTCGCCGACGCGCTGCGCCCGTCCAAGCGGCGCCCGCAGACCCCGCCCGGCGCGCCGCGCGCCAAGCTGCCCAAGCGCCGCGCCAACTAGGCGCCGGCATCCGTAGCCACTACGGCCCCGCGCACGAGCGATCCACGGATGGCAGGCCGTGCCGGCGGGCGTAGCGTCGCGGCATGTCCGCATCTCAGGCCGCTCCCGTCCCCACCCTGAGCGAGCTCACCGCCGGGTCGCTCATGCATGCCACGCTCGTTCGCGCCGCCCCGGCCGGCACCCCCGCGGCGCTGGCCGCGCTGATGGTCGTCCACCAGGTGCACGGGCTGATGACCGACGACGCGGACCGCTACGTCACCGATCTCGACGTCATCGACGCCGCCCTGGCCGGCGCCGGGGCGGCCGAGCCCGGCCGAAGCGGCCACGCGCTGCCGGTGCTCACCCCCGACACCCCGCTGGATGCGGCGCTGCGGGCGATGTCGGACGCCGACGCCGGCCACGCGCTCGTACGCGACGGCGGCCATACCGCCGGCATCTTCTCGGGCCTGGACGTCGCCGCGCTGCTGTCGGGCGACAGCGTGCGCTCGGCGCACGAGGCGCGCCCGCGTGCGGCCCGGCCCGCGCGCATCGAGCACCGGCTGGCCCACGTGGCCGCCCGCGACGTGATGCACCCCGGGGTGGTCGCGCTGCCGCCGACGGCCACGATCGTCGAGCTGGCCAGCGCGCTGTCGGCCCACCGCCTGCACTGCGTCGCCGTGTCGGGCGTGCGCGCCGACCGCGGCGGCGAGCACCTCGTCTGGGGCCTGGCCACCGATCGCGACCTCATCCACGCGCTCGCGCGCGACGCCCACGGCGCGGTCGTGGCCGACATCGCCGCCACCGAGCCGCTGTGCGTCGACCCGGATGACCCGCTCGACCTGGTCGCCTCCCAGCTCGTCGCCCACGGCGTCACCCACGCGGTCGTCGGCACCGCCCGCGGGCTGCCGTCGGGCGTCGTCTCGACCCTGGACGTGCTCGAGGTGATCGCGGTCGGCGCGCCGTGAGCGGGGCGCGGCTGGCCCTGCGCTCGCTGGGCGGGTTCGCCCGCCTCGTGGCCGCCGGGCGGCTGCGCCTGCGACACGACCGCATCGGGCTGGACGTGCGCACCGCCGGCGGTCGCTACGTGGTCTTCCGCGAGACCGTGTGCGAGGCGGCCGCGGCCGGTGACCCGGTCGTGCTCGTGGTCGGGTTCCGGCTGCGGCTGATCGGCACCAGCGCAATCGCGCACCGTTGCTTTCAGCGCCTGTGCATCCTCACGACGCCGTTCTGGAGTGGCCTGCTCGGCTTCCGCGTGAAGCTGTGGATGGTCGATCCGGTGACGCGCGCGTACCTGGGGATCTACGACTGGCGCTGCCCCCCGCAGGCGCAGCGGTACGTGGACGCGCTGCTGCCGATCCTGCGGGCGGTCAGCCTTCCGGGATCGGTATGGCAGCAGGCGCAGCCGGGCGCGCTGGAGACGTACCTGGCC
>CAVRPY010000010.1:0-131489 GCA_963723265.1 uncultured Solirubrobacteraceae bacterium | reverse complement strand
CATCGCCATCGTCTTTCTCGGCTGCGGCTCGGGCGTGCTGGCCATCGCCGCGGCCAAGCTCGGCTACGGGCCCGTCGCCGGCTACGACCACGAGGCCGAGTCGGTCGCCGCGACGGCCGACAACGCGGCGGCCAACGGCGTCGTGGTCGGCGCCCACCGCTGGGACCTGCGCCGCGACCCCGTGCCCGACGCCCCGCTGGTGCTGGCCAACCTGCTGCGCCCGCTGCTGCTGGAGCTCGCCGCCCGCCAGCCGCGGCGCGCGTCGCTGCTGATCGCCAGCGGCCTGCTCGCCCACGAGGCCGACGAGGTCGCCACCGCCTTCTCGGGCATGGTCGAGGCCGACCGCCGCGAGCTGGACGGGTGGGCGGCCCTGCTGCTGCGCGCCGGCTAGTGCCCGAGGGGGTACTAGATTGCCGCCCTCGATGAGCGAGAGCGACGTGTCGCCGCCGCCGGCCAGCGAGCCGGCCAAGCCGCCCAAGCCGCCCAAGCTGCGGCCGCTGCGGATCGTGGCCCAGTCGCTGGCCATCTACCGCCGCCACTGGTGGCGGCTGATCCTGTCGGCCATCGTCGTGTTCGCCCCGATCGCCGTCGTCGACGGCCTGCTGGAGGAGGATCCACGCCAGCAGCGTCGTGGCGAAGGTCGCGCTCCAGCTGGCCTCCGGCGCGATGGAGCTGCTGGGCGCGGTCTTCTACGCCGGCCTGGTCACCGCGGCGGTGCTCGCCTGGCGCTCGGGGGAGCACCATGAGGGGCCGCTGCGCGTCGCGCGCCGACTGCCGTGGCGGACCGTGTCGGTGCTCGACCTGCTGATCCCGGTCATCATCGTCGCCGGGCTGATCCTGCTCGTGGTGCCGGGCATCATGGCTGCCGTGTACCTGTCGCTGGCGCCCGCCTTCGCGGAGATCGACCGCACGAAGGTGCGCGCCTCGATGCGGCGCAGCATCGCCGCCGTGCGCGGCTCGTTCTGGCGCGTGATCGTCGTCTACCTCGTGCTGATCGTGCTCTCCCAGCTGATCGGCCAGCTGCTGCAGGACGCGATCGACCACACGATCGGCAACATCCTGATCGTGATCGTCGTCCAGGCGATCTTCGCGCCGTTCTACGGTCTGGCCACGGCGACGATCGCGCTGGACCGCCGGGACGCCGACCCGGCCCTCGCCGCCGGTTAGCCTTCGAGCATGGCCTGGAACGTCGTGATCGCCGGCGGCGGCTTCGGCGGCCTGTACGCCGCCCGCACGCTGGAGCGCCTGCTGCCGCACCAGAGCGCCCGCATCACCCTCGTCAACGACGTCAACTTCATGCTCTACACGCCGCTGCTGCCCGGCGCGGCGGCCGGCACGCTGGAGCCGCGCCACGTGGTCGTGCCGCTACGCGAGGAGCTGCGCCGGGCCGAGCTGCGCCTCGGCTCGGTGGTCGGCGCCGACCCGACGCGGCGGCTGCTGCAGGTGCAGCAGCCGGAGGGCACGGTCGAGGACCTGCGCTACGACCAGCTGATCGTCGCGCTGGGCTCGATCACCCGCGTGTTCCCGATCCCCGGCCTGGCCGAGCACGGCATCGGGTTCAAGACGCTGCCCGAGGCGATCGCGCTGCGCAACCGGGTGCTGCGCTGCTTCGAGATCGCCGAGAACATGGAGGACGGGCGCGACCGCGAGGCGTACCTGACCTTCGTGTTCGTCGGCGCGGGCTATGCGGGCGTCGAGGGCTGGCCGAGCTGCAGGACTTCGCCGCCGATGCGATCGAGCTGTACCCCCGCTGTCGGACGAGCGGGACCCGCTTCGTGCTGGTCGAGGCCCAGGGGCGGATCATGCAGGAGATCCCGCAGTCGCTGGCGCAGTTCGCCGAACGCGAGCTGCGCTCCCGCGGCATCGAGGTGCGCACGAACACGACGCTCGACGAGGTGGCGCGCCGACTCGGTGGCGCTGTCCACCGGCGAGCGGGTGCCGACGCGGACCGTCGCCTGGACCGCGGGCGTGAAGGCCCATCCGGTCGTCGGCAAGCTCGGGCTGCCGCTCGGCGCCGCCGGACGGCTGGAGGTCGACTCCTACCTGCAGGTCAAGGGCTTCGACGACGTGTGGGCCATCGGCGACGCGGCCGCGGTGCCGGACGCGGCCCAGAAGTACGCCAAGCCCACCCCGCCCACCGCCCAGCACGCGATGCGCCAGGGCCGCACGGCCGCCCACAACGTCGCCGTCGCGCTGGGGGCGGCGCGCCGCCGGCGCAGGTTCACCTACAAGACGCTCGGGGTGTTCGTCGACATGGGCCGCAACCAGGCGGTGGCCCAGACGCTGTTCGTGCGCTGGCGTGGGCTGCCGGCCTGGTTCCTGGCGCGCACGTACCACGTGCTGCTGATGCCGGGCAACAAGCGCCGCGCGCGGCTGGTCGCCGACTGGACGATCGGCCTGTTCTTCGGCCGCGACGCCTCCGAGCTGGGCATGCTCGGCCATCCGCCCGGGCTGCAGGCCAGAGCGCGGGCGGCACGGGCGAGAGCGGCGAGCCGGTCGAGAGCGACAGCCTCGGCGCCCGCGCGGCCGACCTGGCCGAGGAGGCGGGCCTGGACGACGGCGGCTCGGGCTCCTCCAGCCCCGTGCTGTAGGCGCCGGCGCACGACGCGCTGGCATGCCGACCACGCAGGGTCCTACCATGTGGGTACGCGAATGGCCAACCTGACAGACCGCGTGAAGGACGATCTCGCCGCCGCGCGCAAGGCGGGCGAGCGTGAGCGCGTCGGCACGCTGAGCATGGTCCTCAGCGAGCTGCAGAAGGCGGCCAAGGAGGGCAACGACGACGCGGTCGCGGTGCTGCGCCGGGAGCGCAAGCGCCGCCAGGAGTCGGCCCGCGCGTTCACGGAGGGCGGCCGGCCCGAGCTGGCCGCCTCCGAGGAGGCCGAGGCGGCCCTGATCGAGGCCTATCTGCCGGCCGAGCTGTCCGACGAGCAGCTGCGCGAGCTCGTTGCGGCGGCGGTGGAGCGCAGCGGCGCCACCTCGCCGAAGGACATGGGCAAGGTCATGCCGCTGGTCATGGCCGAGGTCGCGGGCCGCGCCGACGGCCGACGCGTATCGCAGCACGTCAAGGAGGCACTCACTCCCGCATGAGAACCCAGATCGAGCTCCCCAACGCGGTCGCCGCGCGAGCTGGCCGGCACCGGGGACACCGTCCTGCGCTCGCTGGAGGGGCATCTCGACTGCGAGCTGTTCCTGCGCGGCAACGTGGTCACGCTCGAGGGTGACGCGGCGCCGTGGAGGCGGCCGCGCAGGTCGTGCGCGAGATGGCCGAGCTGGCCGAGCAGGGCCACGAGATCGGGCCGGGCACGATCCAGGCGGTGACCGGCGCCCTGGACCGCACGAGTCGCCGGCACGGATCCTCGAGGACGTCGTCTGGCGTCACCGCTCGACGAAGGTCGCCCCGAAGACGGTCAACCAGAAGCGCTACGTCGACGCGATCCGCCGCAACACCGATCACCTTCGGCATCGGCCCGGCGGGCACCGGCAAGACCTTCCTGGCGGTCGCCATGGCCGCCGCGGCGCTGCAGCGCGCGCGAGGTCAACCGGATCATCCTCACCCGCCCGGCCGTCGAGGCGGGCGAGCGGCTCGGCTTCCTGCCCGGCGACCTGCATGGCGAAGGTCGACCCGTACCTGCGCCCGCTCTACGACGCGCTCTACGACATGATCGACCCCGAGAAGGTCACCGGCTACTCGAGCGCGGGCATGATCGAGGTCGCGCCGCTCGCCTTCATGCGCGGGCGGACCCTCAACGACTGCTTCATCATCCTCGACGAGGCGCAGAACACCACGCCCGAGCAGATGAAGATGTTCCTCACCCGGCTCGGCTTCGGCTCGAAGATGGTCGTCACCGGCGACATCACCCAGGTCGACCTGCCGCGCGAGCAGCAGCTCCGGGCTGGTCGTCGTCTCCGAGATCCTCGAGGGCATCGACGGCATCGACTTCGTCCGCTTCGGCGGCGCCGACGTCGTGCGCCACAAGCTCGTGCAGCAGATCGTCGAGGCCTACGACGAGCACGCGCGCCACGACCCGACCCCGCCGCGCGTGCGTCGTGCTGGAGGTTGAGGTCCTGGGCGACCGCGGCGATCGCGCCGGCCGAGGTCGAGCGGCTGGTGGCGATCGCGCTCGCCTCGGCGAACGTCGAGGACGGCCATGTGGCCGTCGACTTCGTCGACGCCGACCGCATCCGCGACCTCAACCGCGACCATCGCGGCAAGGACGTGCCGACTGACGTGCTGTCGTTCCCGATCGATGAGGAGGAGGACCTGCACGGCCCGCGCGAGCTGGGCGACTGGTGATCTGCCCCGAGCACACCGAGGATCTGCGGGAGGCCGTCATCCACGGCACGCTGCACCTCGTGGGGATGGACCACGAGACGGACGACGGCGAGATGCTCGCGCTCCAGCGCGAGCTGCTCAGTTGGTAGGCCCGTCCTCGAGCGACGCGGTCGGGCTTCATCGCGCTGGCCGGCCGCCCCAACGTCGGCAAGTCGACGCTGGTCAACGCCATCGTCGGGCGCAAGGTGGCGATCGTGTCCGACAAGCCGCAGACCACCCGCCGGGCGATCCGCGGTGTGGCCACCGGGGAGGACTGGCAGCTCGTGCTCGTCGACCTGCCCGGCGTGCAGCGCCCGCGCGACGCGCTCACCGAGCGCATGCAGCGGCGCGTCGAGCGCGAGCTGGAGGACTCCGACGCCGCGCTCATGGTGCTCAACGCCGAGCAGGGCGTCGGCCCGGGTGACCGCTTCATCGCCGCCGCGCTGGCCGGCGCCGGGCTGCCGGTGGTGATCGCGGTCAACAAGGTCGACCGCCTCGACCGCCCCAAGACCGTGCTCGCGCTCGCGCAGGCGGCCGAGCTGGGCGTCGGCGACGACATCTTCCCGGTGTCGGCGCGCACCGGCCAGGGCGTCGGCCCGCTGGTCGAGCGCCTGTCGCAGCTGCTGCCCGAGGGGCCCTTCTTCTACGAGCCCGGCGAGGGCTCCGACCAGCCGCGCGACGTGCTGCTGGCCGAGCTGATCCGCGAGCAGGTGCTGCGCCGCACCTTCCAGGAGGTGCCGCACGCCGTCGAGGTCGTCATCGAGGACCTCGAGTGGCCGCGCGACGACCTTGCCCTGGTGCGTGCCCTGGCCTGGGTGGAGACCGACTCGCAGAAGGGGATCCTGATCGGGGCCGGCGGGCGGATGATCAAGTCCGTCGGCAGCGCGGCGCGGCGCGAGCTCGAGCGCGAGCTGGGAGCCCGGGTCCACCTCGACCTGTCGGTGCGGGTGCGCCGCTCGTGGCGGGCCGACGAGGGGCTGCTCGACCGGCTGGGCATCGAGTAGCCGCCGGACGTGGCATTTCTGCGCTCCTTGCGGGCGCGGGCATCGTCGATCCGCTGATCGGGGTGACCTGAGCCGGCGATCGTGGGTACCGTCGGTCACGCGTGTCTCACTCGGGGCAGATCAGCCCGCGACTGGCGCTTGCTGCCCTGGAGTCGGCCGGTGCCGCCATCGCCATCGCCGACGCGCGCCGTCCCGGCGCGCCGCTCGTGCATGTCAACGACGCCACGGCGCGGCTCACCGGCCACACCGCTGGAGAGCTGCTCGGGCGTCCCGCGCTGGCGCTCGCAGCGGCCGGCAACGACGAGCGCACGTTGTCGGACATCACCGCCGCGATGCGGGTCGGCGCCCCGTGGCGCGGGACGCTGCGCGGCGCACGCAAGGACGGCTCGAGCTTCGCCTGCGAGCTGCTGCTCACGCCGCTGCACGACGACGACGGCCAGCGTGAGCACGTGGTCGCGGTGCTGCGCGACGTGACCGAGCAGGCGCGCACCGCCGACGATCTGACCGCCACCCGCCTGCGCTACCGCGAGCTCGTCGAGCGCGTGCCCGCCGTCATCTATCTGTCGGAGTTCGACGAGCGCTTCACGCTGCGCTACCTGAGCCCGCAGGTCGAGGAGATGCTGGGACACCCCGCTGAGGCCTTCCTCGACGATCAGGAGCTGTGGTATCGGCTGATCCACCCCGCCGACGTGGAGCGCGTGCGCGCCGCCGAGCGCGACGCCTACGGGACGCAGACCAGCGAGGACATGGAGTACCGGATGATCGCGGCCGACGGCCGCCACGTGTGGGTCTCCGATCGCGACGAGATCGTGCGCGACGAGGACGGTGAGCCGCTGTTCGTCGAGGGCGTCGTGGTGGACATCACCGCTCAACGCGCGGCCGAGGAGGGCCTGCGCGAGGAGCGCGACCGGGCCGAGCGCTATCTGGACCTGGCCGGGATGGTGGTGCTCGTGATCGACCCCGACGGCCGCATCGTGCTGCTCAACCGCGCCGGCCACCAGATGCTTGCCCACCCCGACGGCGCGCTGGTGGGACGCGACTGGTTCGAGGCGTGCGTGCCCGAGAGCGAGCGCGACGCGCGTCGCGCCGCCGCGCAGGAGCGCATGGCCGGCGCCCGCGAGCCCGAGGAGGGCGTCGAGCTGTCGGTGCTGACCGCCGACGGCGACCTGCGGATCGTGCGCTTCCACCACAGGGTGCTGCGCGACGAGGACGGCCAGGTGACGGCGACGATGAGCTCCGGGGTCGACGTCACCGACCGCCGACGCGCCGAGGAGCAGATCGCCCACCTGGCCTACCACGACCCGCTCACGGGGCTGCCCAACCGCGCGCTGCTGCACGAGCACCTGGAGCTGGCGCTGGCCCGGGCGCGTCGCAACGACCTGGCGGTCGCGCTGCTGTACCTCGACCTCGATGACTTCAAGCTCGTCAACGACTCGCTCGGCCACGGCGCGGGCGACGAGCTGCTGCGCCACGTCGCGGTGGAGCTCGGGGCGCGCGTGCGTGCCAGCGACCTGCTGGTGCGCCAGGGCGGCGACGAGTTCCTCGTCCTGCTCTCCGACCTGGAGCGCGAGGGCGCGGAGGCGGCCGCGCGGGCGGCGGCGGCCTCGCTGCGCGTCGCGCTGACCGAGCCGTTTCGCATCGCGGGCGCCGAGTTCCACGTGGGCACGTCGATCGGCATCTCGCTGTACCCGCGCGACGCCGGCGACGCGGGCACGCTGCTCAAGCACGCCGACGCCGCCATGTACCAGGCCAAGGCGGCGGGCCGCGGCGAGGTGGTGGTCTACGCAGACGGGCCGGCCCGGCCGATCGAGCGCCTGTCGCTGTCCACGCGGCTGCGGCGCGCGGTCAGCCAGGACGAGCTGGTCCTGCACTGGCAGCCGATCGTGTCGCTGCACGACGGCGCCATCGAGGCCGTGGAGGCGCTCGTGCGCTGGCAGGACCCCGAGCGGGGCCTCCAGCTGCCGGGCGAGTTCGTCCCCTTCGCCGAGGAGACCGGCCTGATCGGGCGCCTGGGCTCCTGGGTGGCCGATGCGGTCAGCGAGCAGCGCCTGGCCTGGCGCACCGCCGGCTGGGAGCCGCGCGTGCACCTCAACGTCTCGCCCCGCCAGCTGGCGCGGCGCGGCTTCGTGGCCGACCTGATCGGCCGCCTCGGCCATGGCGGGCTCGATCTGTCGCAGGTGACGATCGAGATCACCGAGTCGCTGGCACTGCGCGACGACGGCCGTGCGGTGCCGCTGCTGCGCGAGCTGCGCGAGACCGGCGTGCAATTGGCCATCGACGACTTCGGGGCGGGCTGGTCCTCGCTGGGGCGCCTGCGCGACCTGCCCGTCCAGGTGGTCAAGATCGACCGCTCGTTCCTGGCCGGCGTGCCGGCCTCCCAGCCGGGCGCGGCGATCGTCGGAGCGATGCTCGCGCTCGTCGACGCACTGGGCATGGAGGCGGTCGCCGAGGGCATCGAGCTCGCTGACCAGCGCGCGTTCCTGCGCGATGGCGGCTGCCGCCTGGGCCAGGGCTACCTGCTCGGCCGCCCGATGCCCGCCGTCGACCTCGACTGCCGACTCGACGTCGACCTCGCTCGCGCCTGACCGCCCGTTCGGGCGCCCTTCGTAGAATCGCCCGATGCTCGACGCCTCGCTGCTCTCGTTCGACGACCGCGGACTGGTGGCATGCGTGATCCAGGACTGGCGCACCGGTGAGGTGCTGACGCTCGCCTACATGAACGAGCTGGCCCTGGAGCGCACCCAGCAGACGGGCGAGCTGCACCTGTGGTCGCGCTCGCGCGGCGAGCTGTGGCACAAGGGCGCCACGTCGGGCAACACGCAGGCGGTGCGCGCGCTGCGCGTCGACTGCGACGGCGACGCGGTGCTGGCGCTCGTCGAGCCCGCCGGTCCCGCCTGCCACACCGGCGAGCGCACCTGCTTCTTCCGCGGCGACCTGGAGCCGGCGCCGTTCGAGGCGCTGCCCGAGCTGGAGCGCACGATCACCGCGCGGCGCGCCGAGCGTCCGAACGGCTCCTACGTCGTCACGCTGCTCGACGATCCCGCGCTACGCGGCGCCAAGGTCGAGGAGGAGGCCGAGGAGGTCGTGCGCGCGGCGCGCGAGGAGACCGACGACCGTGTCGACAACGAGGCGGCCGACGTGCTCTTCCACCTGACCGTGCTGCTGGCCGGGCGCGAGCGCACCCTCGCCGACGCCGCGGAGGTGCTCAATGACCGCCGCCGCTGACGCCGTCGAGGCGATCACGCACACGTTCATCGCCGACTGCGAGACGCCGGTCTCGGCGTTCCTCAAGCTGCGCGGCGACGGCCCGGCCTTCCTGCTGGAGTCCGCCGAGCAGGGCCAGCGGGTCGGGCGCTGGTCGTTCATCGGCTTCCGCCCGCGTCAGGTGCTGCGCTGGTCGCTGGGCGACCCCGGCGACCCGTACGCGCTGGCCGCCGACGCGGTCGCGCGCACGCGGCTGGCCCCGCACCCGGACCTGCCGCCGTTCGCCGGCGGGGCGGTCGGCTTCTTCGGCTACGACCTCGTGCGCACGGTGGAGCCGCTGGGCGATCCCAACCCCGACCCGGTCGGACTGCCCGACATGGCGCTGATGCTGACCGACGCGCTCGTCGCCTTCGATCACCTCAAGCACACGATCACCGTCGTCGCGATGGGCGACCCGGGCGTGATCGACGAGGTGCGCGAGCGGCTGGCCGGCCCGGTGCCGCCGCCGCGCGGCCAGCCGGGCGCGCGGCCCGAGCCGCGCTGGGAGGCGAACATGTCGCGCGAGCAGTTCGAGGCCAACGTCGCGCGCATCATCGAGTACGTCCACGCCGGCGACGTCTTCCAGACCGTGCCCTCGCAGCGCTGGAGCGCGGGCATCGACAAGGAGCCGTTCTCGATCTATCGCGGGCTGCGCGCGGTCAACCCCTCGCCGTACATGTACTTCCTGGACTTCGGCGACTTCCAGGTGGCCGGCGCCTCGCCCGAGCCGCTGCTGACCGTCACCGGCGACCACGTGTCGACGCGGCCGATCGCCGGCACCCGTCCGCGCGGCGCCGACCTGGCCGAGGACGACGCGCATCGCCGCCGAGCTGCTGGCCGACGAGAAGGAGCGCGCCGAGCACGTGATGCTGGTCGACCTGGGCCGCAACGACCTGGGCCGCGTCTGCCGCTACGGCACCGTGCAGGTCGACTCGTTCATGACCGTCGAGACCTACTGGCACGTCATGCACATCGTCTCCAACGTGTCGGGCACGCTGCGCGACGGGCGTGGGGGCGATCGACGCGCTGCGCTCGGTGCTGCCCGGCGGGCACGCTCAGCGGCGCGCCGAAGGTCCGGGCGATGCAGATCATCGACGAGCTGGAGCCGGTCAAGCGCGGCGGCTACGGCGGCGCGATCGGCTACCTCAGCTACACCGGCGACCTGGACACCTGCATCCACATCCGCACCGCCGTGATCAAGGACGGCGTGGTGCACGTGCAGGCGGGCGGCGGGACGGTGGCCGACGCCCGCCCCGACTACGAGTTCCGCGAGTCGGAGGCCAAGTCGCGGGCGCTGAAGTCCGGCGATCGCGCTCGCCTGCGCCGCAGGAGGACTGGGCGTGACCTCCGTGCTCGTGGTCGACAACTACGACTCCTTCACCTACAACCTCGTGCAGTACCTGGGCGAGCTGGGGGCGGAGATCGCCGTCGTGCGCAACGACGTCGAGAGCGTCGACGAGCTGCTGGCGCGCGCGCCCGACCGCGTGGTCGTGTCGCCCGGGCCGTGCACGCCCAACGAGGCCGGCGTGTCGCTGGAGGTCGTGCGCCGCTTCCCGCTGGCCGGCATCCCGACGCTCGGGGTGTGCCTCGGCCACCAGTCGCTGGCGCAGGCCTTCGGCGCCACCGTCGTGCGCCAGCGAGCCGATCCACGGCAAGACGTCGGCGATCGAGCACGACGGGCGCACGATCTTCGCCGGCGCTGTCGACGCCGCTGATCGTCGGCGCGCTACCACTCGCTCGTGGTCGACCCCGACACGCTGCCCGACGAGCTGGAGGTCAGCGCCACCGGCGGCGGCGTGGTCATGGGCCTGCGCCACCGCGAGCTGCCCGCCGAGGGCGTCCAGTTCCACCCCGAGTCGGTGCTCACCGACGACGGCAAGCGGATCCTCGACAACTTCCTGTGCCGCACGACGTCCTGACCCGGGCGATCGACGCGCTCGCCTCCGGGCGCGACCTGTCGACCGAGCAGACCGCCGACGTGCTCTCCACGATCATGGCCGGCGAGGCCGGCGAGGTGCAGATCGCGGCGTTCCTCATCGCCCTGCGGGCCAAGGGGGAGACCGAGGACGAGCTGGCCGGCCTGGCCCAGGCCGATGCGCGCGTTCGCCACCCCGGTCGCGCCGGCGCGCCACGACCTGATCGACACCTGCGGCACCGGCGGCGGGCGGCGCACGTTCAACGTCTCGACCACCGCCGCGCTGATCGCCGCCGGCGCCGGCTGCGCGGTGGCCAAGCACGGCAACCGCTCGGCGACGTCGCTGTCGGGCTCGGCCGACGTGCTGGAGGCGCTGGGCGCGCGCATCGACCTCGACCCGGCCGCGGTCGGGCGCTGCATCGACGAGGTCGGCTTCGGCTTCCTGTTCGCGCCCGCGCACCACTCGGCCACGCGCTACGTGGTGCCGGTGCGCCGCGAGCTGGCCGTGCGCACGGTGTTCAACTTCCTCGGGCCGCTGACCAACCCGGCGGGCGCGCGGCGGCAGCTGATCGGGGTCTCCGATCCCGCATATCTGGAGCGGATGGCCGGGGCGCTGGCGCGGCTGGGGACCGACCGCGCCTTGCTAGTGTCAAGCGAGGATGGCCTCGACGAGATGAGCACGTCCGGGATGACACGCGTGGTCGAGGTCGAGGGAACGACGCTGAGCACGTTCACCTTCGGCCCCGGCGATGCCGGCCTGGCCGGCGCCGCCTTCGAGGAGGTGGCCGGCTCCACGCCGGACGACAACGCCGCCGTGACACGGGCGATCCTCGAGGGGCAGACGGGGCCGAGGCGCGACATCGCGCTGCTCAACGCGGGCGCCGCCGTGTACGTGGCCGGCCGCGCGGACTCGATCGCCGAGGGCGTGCAGCGGGCCGCCGAGGCGGTCGACTCGGGCCAGGCGCGGCGGATGCTCGAACGCTACGTCGCGCTGACCCACGAGCTGGCTCCGGCGGGGGCCGCCTGACCTTGAGCGTCCTCTCCCGCATCATCGACTCCACCCGCGAGGACGTCCGCCTGCGCCAGCGCGAGGTGCCGCTGTCGGCGCTGGAGGAGCGCCTGGCCTCGCGCCGCATCGTCGACGACCGGCCCTTCTCGGAGGCGCTGTCGGGGCCCGGCGTGTCGATCATCGCCGAGCACAAGCGGCGCTCGCCGTCGGCCGGGCCGATCCGGGAGGGCTCGACGGTCGAGGAGATCGTCTCCGCCTACGAGCGCGGTGGCGCCGCCGCGCTGTCGGTGCTGACCGAGCCGCACAACTTCGGCGGCTCCCTGGAGGACCTGCGCGCCGCCCGCGCGGTCAGCGACCTGCCGATCCTGCGCAAGGACTTCATCGTCGACCCCTATCAGGTCTACGAGACCGCGGCGTCCGGTGCGGACGCGCTGCTGCTGATCGTCGCTGCGCTCGAGTTCGACGACCTGGCCCGCCTGTACGGGGAGGCGACCGCGATCGATCTCGACGTGCTCGTGGAGGTGCACGACGAGGAGGAGCTCGAGCTGGCGCTGGAGATCGACTGCGACGTGATCGGGATCAACAACCGCGACCTGACCGACTTCAGCGTCGACCTCAACCGCACGTTCGACCTGCTGTCCGACGTGCCGGCGGGCAAGCTCGTGGTGTCGGAGTCCGGCCTGTATACGCGCGAGCAGCTGGAGGAGCTCGAGCGGGTCGGCGTCGACGCGGTGCTGGTGGGCGAGCGGCTGATGCGCGCGCCCGACCCCGAAGAGGCCCTGCGCGAGCTGTGCGGGGGCAGCGAGCCCTCCGACGAGATCGTCTGAGACCAGCTTTTCCCGGCTCTTCAGGTTGACTTGAGGCCGGGCGCGCACCATCACGCCCCATGAGGAAGGCTGTCCCTGTCCTGTCCGGGCTGGCCGGCGGGGCGATCGTGCTCGCGGTGGCCCTGTTGTTCGGCATCGGCGCAACCGAGAAGACGACGACCGTCTACCAGCAGACGCCGCTGTCGGCGCAGACCGAGCGGGCGAGCTCCTCCGAGGACGGCTCGTCGGGCGCGGCGGCCAAGGCGCTGACCGCGTCGGACATCTACACCCGTGACGCGCCGGGCGTCGTGTACGTGCGCGCGCAGGTCGTCGGCGCAGAGCACGTCGCCATTCGGGTTCCAGACCCAGCAGCAGGGCGAGGCGACCGGCTCGGGCTTCGTCATCGACCAGGCCGGGGACATCCTCACCAACGCGCACGTGATCGACGGCGCCGTGAAGGTCACCGTCCAGTTCAGCGACGACAAGACCGTCGACGCCAAGGTGGTCGGCAAGGACGTCTCCAGCGACCTGGCCCTGCTCAAGGTCGATCCCGACGGGCTCAACCTGCACCCGCTGCAGCTCGGCTCCTCCACGGCGCTCAAGGTTGGCGACCCGGTTCTGGCGATCGGCAACCCCTACGGGCTGGACCGCACGCTGACCACCGGCGTGGTGTCGGCCAAGCAGCGCGAGATCCAGGCGCCCAACGGGTTCACGATCCGCAACGTCGTGCAGACGGACGCCGCCATCAACCCCGGCAACTCGGGCGGCCCGCTGCTGGACGCGACCGGCAAGGTCGTGGGCATCAACTCGCAGATCGCCACCGGCGCGTCGGGCGGCGGCAACGTCGGCATCGGCTTCGCCGTGCCGATCGAGACGGCTCAGCAGGAGCTGCCGGCGCTCAAGCAGGGCAAGACGGTGCGCCGGGCCTACCTGGGCATCAGCACCCGCACGATCGACGGCACGCTGGCCGGCGCGAACCTGCCCGTCAGCCGGGGCGCGCTGATCCAGACCGTCGAGCAGGGCAGCGCGGCCGACAAGGCGGGCCTGCATGCCGGGGACATCTCGGCGACCCTGAGCACCGGCGAGCCGATCCAGCTGGGCGGCGACATCATCGTCAAGATCGACAGCACGCCGATCGCCAGCTCCGACGACGTGGGCGCGGCGATCGCCGACAAGAAGCCGGGCGACCAGGTGACGATCACCTACCTGCGCGACGGCAAGACCCAAACCGCCACCGCGACGCTCGGCAACCGTCCCGACAGCTCCGGCGGCTGAGCCGGCCGGCGGTCCACGCTCAGGCGAACAGGCCCGATCCGACCCGGTCGCTCGGGCAGCGCGCCTTCGCGCGGGGACGAAGAAGCAGCCGCCACCGGCCGGGGGTGATGTCGTCGACCACCGGCTCGTCCTGCAGGCGCCGCTGGATCGTCTCGAACTGCCGACCGCTGCAGGTTGCGCCGGGAGGAGCCCGGGGACGGGCCGCGGTCGGCGCCCTGGAAGCCGTCGACCATCCAGCGCAGCTCGAAGGTGGCGCGGGCGACGCGCAGCAGCTCGCGCAGCGTGTGGACGACGGTGGCCACGGCCACTGGAGCTAGCCGGCGGCGCCCAGCTCGGCGAGCACCTCCTCGGTGTGCTCGCCGGGCCACGGCGGCGGCAGCGCCGGGCCGCCGGGCGTGCGCCCGAACCGGGGAACCACCCCGGCCTGCAGGACGCCGTCGCGCTCGACGTAGGCCCCGCGCGCGGCGACCTGGGGCTGGTCGGGCGCCTCGTCCAGGGGCACGGCCACCGCGAAGCAGACGTCGGCGTCGGCCATCGCCTGCTCCCACTCGGCCGCGGGACGCGACGCGAAGGCGTCGGCCATCCGCTCGGTCAGGGCCGGCCAGCCCGCCTCGTCCCACTGCGGCCAGTCGTCGGCGTCGAGGCCCAGGCGCTCCAGCAGGCCGCGATAGAACTTGTCCTCCAGCGCCCCGACGGCGACGAAGCGCCCGTCGGCGGTCTCATAGGACCGGTACCAGGGCGCCGACTGCAGGAAGTTGACGCCCCGCTGCGGCCGCCACTCGCCCAGCGCGACATGGTTGAGGATGCCGCTCATCAGCGAGGCGACGCCGTCGACCATCGCCACGTCGATCACCTGGCCCTCGCCGGAGCGCTCGCGCTCCAGCAGCGCGGTGACGATCCCGAAGGCCAGCAGCATGCCCCCGGCGCCGAAGTCGCCGATGACGTTCAGCGGCACGGTCGGCGGGCGGTCGGCCGGGCCCATCGCCTCCAGCAACCCGGCGGTGGCCAGATAGGTGATGTCGTGCCCGGCCTTGGCGGCCAGCGGGCCGTCCTGGCCCCAGCCGGTCATCCGCGCGAACACCAGGCGCGGGTTGCGCTCCAGCGCCTCGGCGGGGTCGAGGCCCAGCCGCTCCACGACGCCCGGCCGGTACGGGTCGATCGCGACGTCGGCGCGGTCGATGAGCCGGCGGGCGACGGCGAGGTCGCCGGGGTCCTTGAGATTGAGCGCGATCGAGCGCCGGCCGCGGTTGAGGATCGTACGCCGCGCCGTGGCGCGGTCCAGGCGGTCCGGGGCGACAGGGCGGTCGACGCGGACGACGTCGGCGCCGAGGTCGCAGAGCAGCATCGCGCCGTGCTGAGAGGGGCCCAGGCCGGCCAGTTCGACGACGCGGATGCCGTCCAGCGGGCCGGGCGGTGGTGTGTCGCTCGCCATGCCCAGACGATTCCACACCGCGCGTCCGACGGGTCGGCGGGTAGGGTTGCGCGCTGTGCACCTGCTCGTCGATGAGGTTCGCGGCCCCCTGGCTGGCCGGCTGGACGTCCCCCGGTCGAAGTACCACGCGCATCGCGCGCTGATCCTCGCCTCCCTGGCGCGCGGCACGACGCGCATCGTCGGCGCCTCCGGCGCGCGCCACGTGGGCTCGACGATCGAGGTCCTGCGCGCGCTGGGCACCGAGATCGAGCTCGACGGCGACGGCTTCGTCGTCCACGGAGGCCCGTACCGCCCGTACCCGCCCGTCGGCCTCGGTCGGCAGCTCGGGCACGACCCTGTACTTCATGATCGGGCTGGCCGCGCTGGCCGACCGCCCGTTCACGCTCACCGGCCAGAAGTACTTCCAGCGCCGGCCGGTGGGCGCGCTGCTGGAGCGCTGACCCGCCTGGGCGTGCGGCTGCACGCCGACGAGGCGCGCCCGCCGATCACCGTCAGCCCGTCGCGCCCGGCCGGCGGCCACGTCCGCATCGCCGGGACGCTCTCGCAGTGGATCTCCGGGCTGCTGCTGGTCGCGCCGTTCGCCACCGGCCGCACCGTGGTCGAGGTCGACGGCGTGCTCAACGAGCAGCCCTACGTCGAGCTGACGGTCCGCATGATGCGCCAGTTCGGCCTGGAGGTCGACGTGGCCGACGACTGGCGGCGCTTCGAGATCGAGCCCGGTCAGGAGGCGCGCCCCGACGACCGTCGAGCTGCCGCCGGACATCGGCTCGGCCGCGTTCGGGCTCGCCGCGACCGCGCTGCATCCCAGCGACGTGCTGTTCGACGGCCTGACCGAGACGCGGGCGGAGGCGGTCGACCACCCCGAGGCCCATTTCCTCGACGTCGTCGCGCGCATGGGGCTGCCGATGGAGGTCGAGGACGGCGGCGTGCGCGTCCGCCACGACGGCATCGTCCTGCGCGGCACCGACGTCGACTGCCGGCCGATGCCCGACATGCTGCCGATCCTGGCCACGCTCGGGGCGTTCGCCGCAGGGCGAGACCAGGTTCGACAACGTCGGCCACGTGCGCCTCAAGGAATCCGACCGCGTCGTCGCGATGGTCCAGCTCAACCGCATGGGCGGCTCGGTCGAGCTCGAAGGCGACCAGCTCGTCGTGCGCGGCGTCGCCGACATGGAGGGCGCGCCGCTGTCGTCCTTCAACGACCACCGCGTCCTGATGTCGCTGGCCGTCGCCGGCTCGCGCGCGCGCGGCCAGACGTCGCTGACCTACGCCAACGCCTACCGCATCTCCTATCCCGAGTTCGTCGACGACCTCACCGGCGTCGGCCTGTCGATGCGCGTCGACCGCCGCGAGGGCGTGACCCGGCGCAAGCCGAGCGTCGCGATCGACCAGGCCTCCGAGATCCCGCTGTCGCAGTGGGTGCGGCGCTGGGCCGGGGAGCGCCCGGCGGCGACGGCGATCGTCGACGTGCGCGCGGACGGGACGCGCGCCTGGAGCTGGCGCGCCCTGGACGAGGCGGCCGACCGCACCGCGTCGCTGCTGCTCGAGCCTCGGGGTGCACCCGGGCGAGCGCGTCGCCTACCAGCTGCCCAACTGGGGCGAGTTCGTCGTCCTGACGGTGGCGATCCTGCGCATCGGCGCGGTCTGCTGCCCGCTGATGCCGATCTTCCGGCGGCGCGAGCTGGAGTTCATGCTCGGCCGCTCGCAGGCGCGGGTGATGATCGTGCCCGAGCGCTTCCGTGGCCGCGAGCATGCCGCTGAGCTGCAGGAGCTGCTGACCCACGTGCCCGAGCTGCCGCTGGAGCATGTGCTGGTGCTGCGTCCCGACGGCGCGGCGGCCACGCTGCCCGAGTCCGGGCGCGTGCGCTGGCACGACTACGCCGCCTGCGTGCGCCGCCAGGTCGTCGACAGCGAGGCGATCGCCGCGCGGCTGCCGGCGCCCGACGCGACCGCCCAGCTGCTGTTCACGTCGGGCACCACCGGCGAGCCCAAGGGCGTCCTGCATCGCAACGACGCGCTGTCGCGCGCTGCGTTCATGGAGGTCGAGCACCTCGGCCTGGGCCGCGACGACCAGCTGTTCATCCCGTCGCCGCTGGCCCACCAGACCGGCTTCCTGTACGGCATGTGGAACGCGCTCGTGCTCGGCGGCGGCCAGATCCTGCAGGACACGTGGGATCCCCAGCTCGCCGCCCAGGCGCTGCGCGAGTGGGGCGGCTCGTTCGTGCAGGCGGCGACGCCGTTCCTGGCCGACCTCGTGCGCGTCGTCGAGGAGGGCGAGCCGGCGCCCAGCGCACTGCGCATCTTCGTCGTCACCGGTGCCGCGGTCCCGCGCGCGCTGGCCGAGCGCGCCACCGCCGTCCTGGACACCGCGGTGTGTCGGCGCGTGGGGCTCGACCGAGTCGTGCCTGGGCACGCTGGCCGCGCCCACCGACCCGCGCGACCGGCGCTGGGGCACCGACGGCCGCGCGCTGGCGGGCACCGCCATCCGCGTGGTCGACGACCGCGGCACGGTGCTGCCGCCGGGCGTGGAGGGCCACTTCGAGGTGCGCAGCCAGACGCTGTTTGCGGGCTACCTCGACCGCCCGGACCTGACCGCGGCCGCGCTGACCGATGACGGCTGGTATCGCAGCGGCGACCTGGCCACGATCGACGCCGACGGCTATCTGCGCATCACCGGGCGCGTGACCGACGTCGTCAACCGCGGGGGCGAGAAGGTCCCGGTGGCCGAGATCGAGGAGCTGCTGCATCGTCACCCGGCGATCGCCGACGTGGCGATCGTGGGGATGGCCGACGAGCGGCTGGGCGAGCGCGCCTGCGCGTTCGTCGTGCCGGCGGGAGAGCAGCCCGTGGGCCTGGATCTCGTGGTCGGGCTACCTCGACGAGCTGCAGGTGGCCAAGCAGTACTGGCCCGAGCGCGTCGAGACGATCGACGCGCCTGCCGCGCAACCCCATCGGCAAGATCCAGAAGTACGTCCTGCGGGACCTGGCCGGAGAGCTGTCGGCCGACCCCGCCTGAGAGAGCGAGACCCATGCCCCAGCCGAACACCAGTCCCGTCGACGAGGCCGCGTTCGCGGCGCTCAAGGAGGAGGTCGCCGCCTACGTCGCCGAACGAGGGGGAAGCGTGGACGGAGCGCATCGAGCGCGAACGGTCCGTGCCGCCCGAGCTGCGCGACGAGCTGCAGGCGCGCGGCTACCTGGCCCTGGCCGCGCCCGAGGCCTACGGCGGCCGCGGCATCCCGTTCTCGCGCTACCTCGAGCTGCTCGAGCTGTTCTCGATGTCGCACGCGTCGCTGCGCATGATCGTCCACGTCGCCAACGGCGTGTGGCGCTCGGCCGACCAGTTCGCCACCGAGGAGCAGCGCGAGCGGTTCGTCATCCCGGCCATCCGCGGCGACGGCGTGATCGCCTTCACGCTGACCGAGCCGACCGCCGGGACCGGCGCCGACATCCGCTGCGAGGTCGAGCGCGAGGGCGACACCTACTACCTGTCGGGCGAGAAGCACCTGATCACCTTCGGCCTGTCCTGCCACCGCTGGCTGCTGTTCGCGCGGCTGAAGGGCACGACCGGCGCCGCCGGCACGGTCGCGCTGATGGTCGAGCGCGACGCGCCGGGCGTCGACGCCGTCGACATGGGCGAGTCGCTGGGCGTGCGCGGCACCGACCACGCGCGCCTGGTGTTCGATCGCACGCCGGTGCCGGTCTCCAACCGCCTCGGGGAGGAGGGCCGCGGCCTGGAGGTCGCCTTCGGGGGCTTCCTGCAGCCCAGCCGCATCGCCGTCGGCATGACCTGCGTGGGCCTGGCCAGGCGGGCCCAGGAGCTCGCGGTGCACCACGCCCAGGAGCGCGTCACGTTCGGCAAGCCGCTCGCCGGCCGCCAGGCGATCGCCTTCCAGATCGCCGAGAACGCCGCCGACATCGAGGCGGCTCGCGCGCTGGTGATCCATGCCGCGCAGCGGTGGGAGGCCGACGACCCGGCCGCCTCGACGCTGTCCTCGATGGCCAAGCTGATCGCCGTCGACATGCTCACGCGGGTGACCGACAAGGCGCTGCAGGTGCACGGCGGCATCGGCTACTGGAACTCCTCGCCGATCGAGCGCGTCTATCGCGACGCGCGGGCGCAGCGCTTCGAGGAGGGCACCAACGAGATCCAGAAGACGATCATCGCCCGCGACGTGTTCGCGGCGGCGTCCGGGGCATGAGCCGCTTCGCCGACAGCAAGGTCGCGGTCATCACCGGCAGCTCGCGCGGCATCGGCCGCGCGCTGGCGCTGTCGCTGGGCGCGGACGGGGCGTCGGTCGTCGTCAACTACAAGCGCAACGCCGACCTGGCGGCCGAGACCGTCGAGGCGGTCGAGCAGGCCGGCGGCCGGGCCATCGCCGTGGCCGCCGACATGGAGGACCCCGAGCAGATCGAGCAGCTGTTCGCGCAAGCGGCCGAGGCGTTCGGTCGCGTCGACTACTTCGTGTCCAACGCGGCCGCGGCGGCGTTCAAGCGCATCGAGGACCTCAAGCTGCACCACCTCGATCGCACCTACGCGATGAACGTGCGCGCGTTCGTCGTCGGCGTCCAGCGGGCGGTGCCGCTGATGGGCGCCGGCGGGCGCATCGTCGTGCTGTCCAGCTACGGGAGCATGCACGCCTACCCGGGGTACGCCGCCCTCGGCGCGGCCAAGGCGGCGCTCGAGGCGTGGGTGCGCTACATGGCCGTCGAGCTCGGGCCGCGCGGCATCAACGTCAACGCGGTCAACGGCGGGATCATCACGTCGGACTCGTCGGACTACTTCTACGGCGTCGACGGCATGCCCTCCTTCGAGGACACCGTCCTGCCGAAGATCCCCAAGGGGCGTGCCGGCACCGTCGAGGAGGTCGCCGCCTGCGTGCGCTTCCTGCTCGACCCCGCCTCGGAGTACGTCACCGGGCACACGCTCGTCGTCGACGGCGGCATCACGGTCACGACGCCGCCCTACCACGCCGACGCCACCGGGCAGTTCGCGCTGCCGACGGCCGACGGAGCGCCATGACGCAGCTGTGGCGGCCCGGTGCGATCGGCAGCCTGCCGCTGCCCCACCGGATCGTCATGGGCTCGATGCACCTGGGCTGCGAGGCCGACGCCGACGCCGGCGCGGCGATGGGCGCCTTCTACGCCGAACGGGCGCGCGGCGGGGCCGGCCTGATCGTCACCGGCGGGTCGGCGGTCTCGCGTGCGGGGGCCGGGGGCGCGAGCTACGGGTTCGTCAACGAGGACGCGGGTGCGCGCGCGCTGGGCCAGACGGCGCGGGCCGTCCACGACGCCGGCGGCCTGATCGCGCTGCAGCTGTTCCATGCCGGCCGCTACGCCTTCGAGGCGGCGTTCGGGCTGCAGCCCGTGGCTCCGTCCGCGGTGGCCAGCCGCTTCTCGGGCGCCACCCCGGCCGCGCTGGACGACGAGGGCGTGGTCGCGGTGATCGAGGAGTTCGCCGCGGGTGCGGCGCGCGCGGTCGCGCTCGGCTTCGACGCCGTCGAGGTGATGGGCTCCGAGGGCTACCTGGTCGACCAGTTCCTCTCGCCGCTGACCAACCAGCGCGACGACGACTGGGGCGGCGACCCCGAGCGGCGCATGCGCTTCGGCGTCGAGCTGACGCGGGCGATCCGGGCGGCGGTCGGGCCGTCGTTCCCGCTCATCTTCCGCCTCACCGGCGCCGACCTGATGCCCGGCTCGACCACGGCGGCCGAGGCGCAGGCCTTCGCGCGGGCGATCGCCGGCGCCGGGGCCGACGCGATCAACGTCGGCATCGGCTGGCACGAGTCGGCGGTGCCCACGGTGCAGGGCGCGGTCCCGCCGGGCGCCTGGTGGTCGGTGGCCGAGGGCGTCAAGGCGGCGGTCGGCGACGCGGTCGCGGTGATCGCGGGCAATCGCATCGACGGCGTCGAGCGGGCGCAGGCGCTGCTGGCCGGATCGGCGGTCGACCTCGTGTCGATGGCGCGCCCGTTCCTGGCCGATGCGGCGCTCGTGGCCAAGGCCCGCGACGGTCGGCCGACGAACCCGTGCATCGCCTGCAACCAGGCCTGCATCGACCGCTCGATCGGCGACGGCCGCGTGTCGTGCATGGTCAACCCGCGCGCCGGTCGCGAGCGCGCCTTCCCGGTTGCTTGTCAGGTTGGTGCCCCCAGCGGGCACCAATCTGACAAGCAACGCGCGGTGGTGGTGGTGGGGGGTGGGCCCGCGGGCCTGGAGGCGGCGCGGGCGCTGGCCGAGCTGGGCCTGGGGGTGCGCCTGCTGGAGGCCGAGCGACGAGCTCGGCGGCCAGTTCCGCCTGGCCCGCCTGGTGCCCGGCAAGGAGCAGTACGACGGGACGATCCGCTACTTCGCCGCCGAGCTGGCGCGCCTGGGCGTCGACGTGCGTCTGGGCCGCGCCGCCACCGCCGACGATCTCGCGCATGCCGGCGCGGTGGTGCTCGCGACCGGCGTCAGGCCGAGAAGGACCGGCATCGACGGCGAGGAGCTCGCCGTCGACTACCAGCACGCGTTCAGCGCGGAGCTCGGGAACCGTGTCGCCATCCTCGGTGCCGGCGGCATCGGCGTGGACCTCGCGCATCGCCTCACCGACGCCCGCTCCTCCGCTGATCCCGTCGGGACGTTCCGCGCCGCCTGGGGCATCGAAGACGGGCCGACGCCGGCGGCCGACCGACAGGTCACGGTGATGCGCCGCAGCGGCCGCGTCGGCGCCGGCATGGGCCGCTCGACGCGCTGGGTCTCGGTCGCGTCGCTGAGGCGGGCCGGCGTCGACGCCCGCACCGGCGTGACCTACGAGCGCATCGAGCCCGCCGGCGTGCGCCTGGCCGGCGGCGAGCTGGTCGAGGCCGACGCCGTCGTGATCGCCGCCGGCCAGGTGCCCAACGACGACCTGCTGCCCGCGGTCGAGGCGCTGGGCGTCCCCTTCCGGGTGGTCGGCGGGGCGCGCGACGCGGACCGCCTGGACGCCGTTCGCGCCTTCTCGGAGGGGCTGGAGGCCGCCCACGCGCTCGCCGGCGCGCTCGGTTGCGACAATGGACGCCTGTGACTGCGACGACCAGGACGAAGATCTGCGGCGTCACCAGCGTCGAGGACGCCGAGTTGGCCGTGTCGCTGGGCGCCTGGGCGGTCGGGCTGATCTTCGCCGCCAGCCCGCGGCGCTGCAATCCGGCCCAGGCGGCGCGCATCTCCGCGGCGCTGCGGCGCCGGGCGCTGGTGACCGGGGTCTTCCTCAACCACCCGCTCGACGCGGTCGTCGCGCTGAACGAGCGCGTCGGCTTCGACGCCATCCAGCTGCACGGTGACGAGGGCCCGGCCTTCGCCACCGAGGTCGCCCGGCGCACCGGCGCCAAGGTGATCAAGGCCGCGCGGGTCCGGGACGCCGGCGACGTGCGCGCCCTGGACGCCTTCCGCAGCGTCGACTTCCACCTGGTCGACGGCCCCGGCGGCGGGCTGACGGTCGAGCCGGGCCTGGTGCGCAACCGCCGCTCGCGGCTGCCCCTGATCCTGGCCGGCGGACTCACCCCCGACAACGTCGCCGGCCAGATCGAGGCGATCGAGCCGTTCGCCGTCGATGTGGCCTCCGGCGTGGAGTCCGCGCCCGGCGTGAAGGATCCCCAGCTCCTCGAAGCGTTCCTCGCCGCGGTCAGCGGCGCGACGGTGTCCGGCAGCGCTCGATGAACGTCGAGCATCGCTTCGGCCGCTACGGCGGCCAGTACGTCCCCGAGACGCTGATGCCCGCGCTGCAGGAGCTCGAGGCGGCGTGGGTGCAGACCAGCGCCGACCCGTCCTACCACGCCGAGCTCGACCAGCTGCTGCGCGACTACTGCGGCCGACCGACGCCGCTCTACCACGCCGAGCGCCTGTCCGAGCAGGTCGGGCGCATCGTGCTGCTCAAGCGCGAGGACCTCAACCACACCGGCAGCCACAAGATGAACAACGCGCTCGGCCAGGCGCTGCTGGCGCGCCGCATGGGCAAGAGCCGCATCATCGCCGAGACCGGCGCCGGCTCCCACGGCGTGGCCACCGCCACCGCCTGCGCCCTGCTGGGCCTGGAGTGTGTGGTCTTCATGGGCACCGAGGACATGCGCCGCCAGCGCCCCAACGTGCTGCGCATGGAGCTGCTGGGCGCACGCGTGCAGCCCGTCGATGCCGGCGCGCGCACCCTCAAGGAGGCCACCTCGGAGGCGATCCGCGACTGGGTCACCAATGTCGCCGACACCTACTACGTGATCGGCAGCGTCGTCGGGCCCGCGCCCTACCCGAGCATGGTGCGCGACCTGCAGCGGCGCATCGGCGACGAGGCGCGCGCCGAGATCCTCGAGCGCCACGGGCGTCTGCCCGACCGCGTCGTCGCCTGCGTCGGCGGCGGCTCCAACGCGATGGGCTCCTTCACCGGGTTCCTGGACGATCCCGCCGTCGAGCTCGTCGGCGTCGAGGCCGGCGGCGACGGTCTGGCCACCATGCGCCATGGCGCCCCGCTCACCGTCGGCGGCCGCGCGGGCGTGCTGCACGGGGCGATGAGCGCGCTGATGCAGACCGAGGACGGCCAGATCCGCGAGGCGCACTCGATCTCCGCCGGCCTGGACTACCCGGGCACCGGACCGCAGCTGGCGTACCTGCGCGACAGCGGGCGGGCGCGCTTCGAGGCGGTCACCGACACGCAGGCGCTGGAGGCCTTCCGGACGCTCGCCCGGCTGGAGGGGATCATCCCGGCGCTGGAGTCCAGCCACGCCGTGGCGTGGGTGCTCGAGCAGGCCGGTGGCGACGAGCTCGACCTGATCTGCCTGTCGGGCCGGGGCGACAAGGACCTCGCCGAGGCGCTGGAGCGCCTGGGCGTGACGTGACCGGCGTCGAGCACATCGCGGCCGCCTTCGCCGGCAACGAGAAGCGGGCGGCGCTGATGCCCTACCTGATGGGCGGCTTCCCCGACGTCGCCACCAGCCGGGCGATCGGCGATGCGTGCATCGACGCCGGCGCCGACCTGCTCGAGCTCGGCATCCCGTTCTCCGATCCGCTCGCCGACGGCCCGGTGATCCAGGCGGCCGGGACCACCGCCCTGGCCAATGGCGCCACGCCCGACCAGGTGCTGGGCGTCTGCGAGCAGCTGGCCGGCCGCGCCCCGATCGTGCTCATGACCTACGTGAACATCGTCCTGGCCCGCGGCTACGAGCGCTTCGCCCACCAGGCGGCCGGCGCCGGGGCGGCGGGGCTGATCGTTCCCGACGTGCCGCTGGAGGAGAGCGCCGAGCTGCGCGCCGCCTGCGACGCCCAGGGGCTCGCCCTCGTTCCGCTGGTCGCGCCCACCACCCCCGACGAGCGGCTGCGGCGCATCGGAGCGGTCGCCCGCGGGTTCGTCTACACCGTCTCGGTGGTGGGCACGACGGGCGAGCGCGCCGCCACCGACGCGCGCCAGCTGCTGGCCCGCGTGAAGGCGGCCACCGAGGTGCCGGTGGCGCTGGGCTTCGGCATCTCCGACGCCCGACAGGCGGCCAAGGCGGCCGACGAAGGCGCCGACGGCGTGATCGTCGGATCGCGCCTGGTGCGCGCCGCCGCGCAGTCCGACGAGCCCGCCCGCGCGGTCGGCGACCTGGTGGCCGAGCTGGCCGACGGCCTGGCGCGGTAGAATCTCGCGCGCATGATTGTCACCATCTCGACCGCCACCGGCCTGCTCGTGTGGATCATCCTCTGGTCCATCGGCGTGAAGTCCTTCGACGCGTTCATCCTCACCGCCCTGATCGTCGTCGTCGCCGCGACGGTCAAGATGGCGCTTCCGGCGATCCCGGGCAACCGCCGCAGCGTCGACGAATAGCTCGAAGGGCGGGCGTGCGTCTCGGGGGACGGGCGGTCGTCTGCAGCCTGTCCGGCGTCGCGCTGCTCGCGCTCGGGACGGGCTGCGGCGCGTCGACCCCGACGACGACCGTCGCCGCCAGCGATCAGCTCGTCGTGTACTCGGCGCTGCCCGAGCACGGCCCGCAGGCCCGGAGCGCCCGGGACGTGCTCGACGGTGAGCGCCTGGCGCTGCTGCAGGCCGAGGGACACGCCGGTCAGTTCGACCTCGAGCTGCGCCCGCTGGACGACAGCGACGCCAAGGGCGGCCCCGACGGACCGGGCTGGACGCCGGAGACGACGCTCGAGGCGGCCAAGACGGCGGTTGCCGACCCGGACACGATCGCCTACATCGGCGACTTCGACAACGGCGCGACCGCGCTGGCGCTGCCCGTCACCAACCAGCAGGACCTGCTGCAGGTCAGCCCGGCGTCGACGTACGCCGGCTTCACGGGCGGTCCCGGCAGCGCGCCCGGCGAGCCCGAGAAGTACCAGCCGTCCGGCGCATCGACGTTCGGGCAGGTGGCGGCGACCGACCCGATCCAGGCGCGCGTGGTGGCGGGCGCGCTGGCCGACACGGGCTGCCGGCGCCTGGCCGTCCTGCGCGAGCCCGACGGCTTCGACGACAGCCTGGCGCGCCTGATCGAGAAGGCGGCCGCGGCCCGCGGGCTGCACGTGGTGCTCGACGAGCAGGTGCGCGACACCGACGCTGCCGCGCATGCGCGCGTGGCCGCCAAGGTCGTCGAAGCCCAGGCCGGCTGCGCGACGCTGGTGGCCGGCCCGGCCAACGCCCCGGCGTCGCTGGTCGGTGCGCTGCACAGCGCCGATCCGCAGCTGCAGGTGGTGCTGCCGATGAGCCTGGCCGATCACGGCGTCGCCGCGAGGCTGGGCCCCGCGGCACAGGTCACGACGATCGTCGGGCCACCACCGCCTCCGGCGGCCATGCGCGCCGCGTTCCAGCGGCGCTTCGGGCGGGCGCCCGGGCCGTGGGCCGCCTACGGCTACGAGGCGATGCGCCGCGTCCTGCGTGCGGTCGCCGGCGCCGGGCTGCGCGGAAACGATCGTCGGGAGGTGGTCGAGGCCTACCTGCGCGAGCCGGCGCCCGACCACCGGGTGGCCCTCTGGGACGCCGGCCCCAACGGGCTCGTCCTGCGCGAACAGCTGGCGACCTGAGCGGCGCGAGTCACCTGCGCCGCGACGGCGCGGCTGCGTGCTGGAGACCGGCACGGTCGCGACGCGCTCAGCTGAGCGCGTCGCGCAGCGCCTCGTCCAGGTCGGCGTGCGCGTAGGCGAACCCGAGCGCCAGCGGGCGCTCGGGAACGGCGCGCTGGCCCTCGGTGACGATCTCGGCCATGTCGCCGTACAGCAGCTTGACGGCGAAGCCGGGCACCGGCGCGAAGGCCGGCCGGTGCAGCGCGCGGCCCAGCGCCTTGGAGAAGGCGGCGTTGGTGACCGGCTCGGGGGCCGAGCCGTTGAACGGCCCTGACCAGTCGTCGCCGTCGATCGCGGCCAGGTAGAGCGACACGAGGTCGTCGACGTGGATCCAGGGCATGTACTGGTCACCGCCGGCCACGGGGCCGCCGATGCCGAGCTTGAACGGCAGCAGCATCTTGGCCAGCGCGCCGCCGTCGGCGTCCAGCACGACGCCGGTGCGGATCAGCGCCACCCGCAGCCCCAGCTCCTGGGCGGCCTGCGCCTCGCGCTCCCAGGCCACGCACACCTCGGCCAGGAAGTCGTCGCCGGCAGGCGCGGACTCGGGCACGCGCTCCTCGCCGTGCTTGCCGTAGTAGCCGACGGCCGACGAGCACACCAGCGCGCGCGGGCGCGTACCGGTCGCCGCGATCCCCTCGACCAGGTGGCGGGTGCCGAGCTCGCGGCTGTCGCGGATGCGGCGCTTGACGTCGTCGCTCCAGCGCTGGGCCACCGGCTCGCCGGCCAGATGGACGATCGCGTCGCGGCCCTCCAGGGCGGGGGCGGGGGCGGGGCCGGCCGTCGGATCCCAGCCGACCGCCTCGACGCCCAGGCGCGCCGCGGCCGGCTCGGGGTTGCGCGACAGCACCGTCACGTCGTCGCCGCGGTCGCGCAGCGCGCGCACGATGCGCACGCCGATCAGGCCGGTGGCGCCGGTCAGGGTGATCCTCATGACACGGATACGGTGCCAGACGCGCCAGGGTTCACGCGAACAGGCCGTCGCCGAGGTTCTGCCCCGGACGTACGCCGGGCAGGACCGCCCAGATCCCGCCGCCCGTGTGCTGCAGGTACTCCATCAGCCCGTCCTTGAGGCCGAGCTTGCGCTGGATCGAGACGAACGTCTCGGGGTCCTGCTGGAAGGAGATGAAGAACAGGCCGGCATCGAGCAGGCCGGTGCGCGGGTCGATGCCGTCGGTGTAGGCGTAGCCGCGGCGCAGCAGGTGCACGCCGCCGTTGTCCTCGGGCGCGGCCAGGCGGATGTGGGCGTCGGCGGGGATCACCGGGGTGCCGTCCTGGCGCATCGCCGTGAAGTCGGGGGTGTCGAACTCGGCCTGGCCGGTCAGCGGGGCACCCTCCTCCTTGGTGCGTCCGATGACGTTCTCCTGATCGCCCAGCGCGTCGCGGTCCCATGACTCGATCAGCATGCGGATGCGCCGCGCGACGACGTAGGTGCCGCCGCGAAACCAGGCCTGCGGCTCCTCGGCGCCGACCCACACGAAGCGGTCCATCGCGGCGGCGTCCTCGACGCGCAGGTTGCGGGTGCCGTCCTTGAAGCCCATCAGGTTGCGCGGGGTGGGCCCCTTGGCCGTCGTGCGCGTGTTGCCGGCGAAGCCGAGCTGCAGCCAGCGCAGCTCGACGGTCCCGCGGCCGACGCGCAGCAGGTTGCGCACGGCGTGGAAGGCGACCTGCGGGTCGTCGGCGCACGCCTGCACGCACAGGTCGCCGCCCGAGCGGGCCGGATCGAGCAGGTCCTGGGGCAGCGCGGGCAGCGGCCGCAGCCTCGACGGAGCCCGGGCGGCCAGGCCGAAGCGGTCCTCGCCGTCGCGCCGGAACAGGCTCGGGCCGACGCCGACGGTCAGCGTCAGCCGCGACGGGGGCAGCCCGGCCGCCTCGCCGGTGTCGACCGGGGGCACCTCGGACGGGCCCTCGATCGGCCCGACCGGCCGGCCGGCGGTGAGCTTGCGCGCGGCGTCGGTCCAGCACGGCCAGCAGCTGCGACAGGTCGCCGGCGCGGTCGCCGACGACGTCGAAGGAGGCGAACACCAGGCGCGCCTGCGATGGCGTGGCGACGCCCGCCTGGTGGGCGCCGTCGAAGGGCACGACGGGGGCGGCCATCGCGTCGTCGGGCGCGGCGGCGTGGCCCACGGCGTAGCCGCCGGCCGCGGTCGCGGCCAGCCCCAGCGCCGCACCGCCGCCGCCCAGCAGCATCGACCGCCGCGTGACGCGCATCAGCTCTGGGCGGGCAGCAGCTTCCCGGCGACCAGCGACAGCGGCTCGGCCAGCGCGGCCACCTGCTGGGCGAACTGGCGGCGGTCGTGGTCGGTCAGGTCCTGGTAGGGCGCGAAGCCCGACGGGTCGTTGCTGCGCCTGTACTTGTCCAGGCCCTGCTGGAGGGCGTCGATGCGCTGCTGGATGGTGTCGACGAGCTGCTGGTTGCCGTTGGCCTCCAGCACCGGCCTGACCGCGTCGAAGGCCTGCTTGGCACCGTCGAAGTTGGCCTGGAAGTCCGACAGGTCGGTGTGCGAGTAGCGGTCCTCCTCGCCGGTGATCTTCGAGGCCGACACCTCGTCGAGCAGCCCGACGGCGCCGTTGGCGATCTGGGCGCCCTGCAGCTTCAGCGAGGGGATCCGGTCGCGCAGCTGCCGGACGTCGGTCAGCAGCTTGTCGGCGTACTGCTCGGTGCCCCTGGTCGTGTTCTGCTTCCAGAGGATCTGCTCGATGCGGTGGAAGCCCGTCCAGTCGTCCCTGTCGGCGACGTCGTTGGCGCGCGCGTCGATCTCGGGGTCGAGGTCGCCGAAGGACTCGGCGATCGGCTCGATCTGCTCGTAGTGGGCACGGGTGGTGGCGAACAGGTCCCTGGCCCGCTGCGCGTCGCCGGACTTGAGCGCGGCGACGAACGCCGTGGTGGCGGTGACCAGCTCGTCGGCCTGCTTGCGGACGCCGGCCTGGTAGTCCTTGACCGCCTGGGCGAGCTTTGCGTCGTCGACGGCGGGGGCGTCGGCGGCCGAGCCGGTGACGGTGATCCTGCCGTTGTCGCGCGTGTCGTTCTGGAAGGTGCAGTTGAGCGTGTAGGTGCCCGGCTGGAGCGTCAGCGTGAAGTCGCCGCTGAGGCCGGGGGCGAGGTTCTCGCGCTCGCCGAGGATGATCCCGTCGGCGTTCTTGAGCTCGATCTCGTCGGTCTTGGCGGTGCCGGGGTTGGTGGCGACGATCTTCACCGAGCCGGCCGGCACCGACGCCGTGGCCGGGTCGCAGCCGCGGTCGGTCAGCTGAAAGCTGAGCTCCTTGGTCGCGCCGCCCGCCGAGGCGGAGGTCGAGCTCGGCGACGCGTCGTCGCCGCAGGCGGCGAGCGCGGTGGCGGTCAGCGCGGCGGCGCCGGCGGCGAGCAGGCCGCGGGCGGGGAGGAGGGGAAGAGTCATGTTGCCTGCACAGGGGTCGTGGAGCGGTCGTCCGCGCGCCGGGGCCGGCGCTGCGGCCACAGGACGTAGGCCAGCATCGGGATCGCGTAGGCGAGCCACACGACCACCTCGGCCACGGACGGGTACGGGTAGATGCCCAGCAGTCCGGTGATCAGCCCGGTGGTGACCGAGTCGGAGCTGGGCACGATGACGGCCGACAGGTCGAGCGCCTGCTCATGGCCGATGGAGAGCAGCGCCGCTTCCTGGGCGTGGTGGACGGCGCTGGCCAGCAGGCCGGCCGCGATCACCACCAGCAGCACGGCCGTGACGCGGAAGAAGCGCGACAGGTTGATCCTCATGCCCGCGCGGTAGATGACGACGCCGACGATCGCGGCGCACAGCAGGCCGATCAGGGCGCCGAGCCCGGCGCTGAGCGGGCTGATGACGTCGCTGGACGCCTGGAAGGCGGCCAGCAGGAACATCGCGGTCTCCAGGCCCTCGCGCATGACCGCCAGGAAGGCCATCAGCACCAGCCCGGCGGCGCTGCCGGCGGCCAGCGCGGCGCCGGCACTGGAGCGCAGGTCGGCGCCCAGGTGACGGGCGTGGCGGCGCATGAAGACGATCATCCACGTGACCATCCCGACGGCGATCACGCCGACGATCGCCTCGAAGGCCTCCTGCTGGCGCTGGGGCAGCTGCTCGTCGACGATCTGCAGGATCGCGGCCACGACGACGCAGATCGCGACGGCCAGGCCGACGCCGGCCCACACCCACTTCAGCGCGTCCGCGCGGCCCTGCTGCTTGAGGAACGTGGCGATGATGCCGACGATCAGCGCGGCCTCGACGCCCTCGCGCAGGCCGATGACGAAATGGACGACGGGCAGGGCGGCCAGGAGCATGATTCGGGTAGCCTAATCGATTGCATTCGGGTGCCCTACGTCCGGTCACGTACCGGGGGCGCGATACGGTGCAGGCCGTGTCCAGCGACGGCGCGGCGAGCGAGCTCTACCTGATCGACGGCAACTCGCTCGTCTACCGGGCCTTCTTCGCATTGCCGGAGTCGATCGCCACCTCGACCGGCTTCCCCACGAACGCGATCTTCGGGTTCGCGTCGATGCTGGTGAAGCTGATCACCGACCACGGCGTCAAGCCGACCGTCGTGGTCTGGGACGCGGGCGCCTCAGCGGCCGTCGCGAGGTCTATGCCGACTACAAGGCGCAGCCGTCCGACCAAGCCCGACCTGCTGCGCGAGCAGTGGCCCGCACATGGAGCCGCTGGTCGACGCCTTCGGCTACACGCAACTACGGCGTGGAGGGCTACGAGGCCGACGACGTGATCGCCACGCTCGCCGCAGCGCGCGCAGGCGACGGCATCCGCGGTCACCATCGTCACCGGCGACCGCGACGCCTTCCAGCTGGTCGACGACCGCGATCACGGTGATGGCCACCTCCCGCGGGATCACCGAGACCAAGCTGTACGACCCCAGGACGTCGTCGAGCGCTACGGCATCCCGCCCGACCTGATCCCCGACTTCTACGGCCTGAAGGGCGACACCTCCGACAACATCCCCGGCGTCCCCGGCATCGGCGACAAGACCGCGGCCGCAGCTGCTGCAGCAGTTCGGCACGCTGGAGGGGGTCCTCGAGCACATCGACGACGTCTCGGGGGCCAAGCGCAAGGCAGAACCTGCGCGAGCACGCCGACACGGCGCGCGTCTCCAAGCAGCTGGCCACCGTCGCAGCGCGACGTGCCCGGCGCCGACCTGGACATCGGCGCGGCGCTCGGCCCGCCAGCCCGACCGCTCGCGCCTGCGCGAGGTGTTCCGCGAGTTCGAGCTGCGCGACCCGCTGCGGCGCCTGGAGGAGGCGCTCGGGGACGCGGACGCGGCCGCCCCGGCGCCGGTCGCCGACGTGTCGATCAGCGTCGAGGCGCAGGAGGGCGCGCTGGCCGACGTCGCCGCCCTGGAGGGCGAGCTGGTGGTCGTCGTGGCCGAGCCCGAGGTGGCCGAGGGCGAGCTGCTGCCGCCCTCGCCGCTGCGCTTCGCCGTCGCGGCGGGCGGCCGGGCGATCATCGGTCCCGCGCAGTCGCGCGCCGAGGTCGTCGACGCGCTCGGCCGCCACCCGATCGTCGCCCACGACGCCAAGGCGCTGGACGTCGTGCCGCCCAACCTCGTGCACGACACGCTGCTGGCCGCCTACCTGTTCGAGCCCGCAGCGCCGTGGCTACCCATTGCGCGAGCTGGTCGAGGAGCGCGGGCTGGGCGCCGACGCCGCCGACCCGCTGGCCGCCGAGGCGGCCACCATCGGCGCGCTGGCCGCCTGGCAGCGCGAGCAGCTGCAGGATCGCGGGCTGACCACGCTGCTGCGCGACGATCGAGCTGCCGCTCGTGCGCGGTGCTGCGCGAGATGGAGCGCGAGGGGGTGCGCCTGAACGTCGAGCGGCTGGGCTTCGTCGCCGACCGCGTGCACGGCGAGCTGCGCGACCTGGAGGACGAGATCTACGCGCTGGCCGGCGAGGAGTTCACGATCGGCTCGCCCCAGCAGCTGGGCGAGATCCTGTTCGTCAAGCTCGGCCTGTCCAAGAAGCGTCGCGGCAAGACCGGCTTCTCGCACCGACGCGCGCGTGCTGCAGCAGATCCGCGCCGAGCATCCGATCGTGCCCAAGATCGAGCGCTGGCGCGAGCTCAACCAGCTGGCCAAGACCTACCTCGACGTGCTGCCCCAGCTGGTCGACGACGAGTCGCGTCTGCACACGACCTTCCTGCAGGCGGCGGCCACCGACCGGCCGCCTGGCCTCCACCAACCCCAACCTCCAGAACGTCCCGGTGCGCACGCCGCTGGGCCGGGAGATCCGCGGCTGCTTCGAGGCGGCGCCCGGCCACGTGCTGGTGTCGGCCGACTACTCGCAGGTCGAGCTGCGCGTGCTGGCCCACGTGGCCGACGAGCCGGTGCTCAAGGAGATCTTCATCCGCGGCGAGGACGTCCACACCGCGACCGCCTCGCAGGTCTTCCGGAAGGAGCCGGCCGAGCTGACCCCGATGGACCGCTCCAAGGCCAAGATGATCAACTACGGGATCGTCTACGGCCTCAGCGACTACGGCCTCGCCGACCGCCTGAACATCCCGCGCGAGGAGGCCAAGGCGGTCATCGACGCCTACCTGAGCCGCTTCCCGCAGCGTCGCGCGCGTTCATCGACGCGACGATCGAGCAGGCGCAAGGACTACGGCTACGTGACGACGTCTTGCGGCCGTCGCCGGCAGATCCCCGAGCTGCGCGCGCGCAACTGGCAGGTGCGCACGCTGGGCGAGCGCCTCGCGGTCAACACCGTCATCCAGGGCACCGCCGCCGACGTCATGAAGCTCGCGATGATCGGCGCCGCCGACGCGCTGCGCGCCGAGGGCCTGGCGGCGCGCATGGTGCTGACCATCCACGACGAGCTGCTGTTCGAGTGCCCGCCCGAGGAGGAGCAGGCCGTGCGGGCGCTGGTCGAGCGCGAGATGGTCGCGCCCTGGGAGGACCGCGACCCGCCGCTGGCCGTCGACGTCGGCGCCGGGCGCACCTGGCTGGACGCCAAGTAAGGCGCACAGCCTGGATCGCCCGTCGGCGTCGGGTATTCCTGTACAGGAGCACGCCGAGCACCCGCTCGGCCTTCTCCCGTCCCTCGCGGAAGTGCTTTCAGCCCTCGTAGTGGAACGGGATGATCGTCGTCGGGTCGATCGAACGTCGGGTCGGTCGGCAGGCGCACCCGCCGGCCTCCATCACGGAGGTCGGCCCCCGACGTGGGTGATCGTCATGCCGGTGGTGCGCTGGCCTGGCCTCGGCCGCTCGCCGGCGGGCGGTCTTCGCCGGCGCGGCCGAGCAGGTCGATCAGCACGTCCTCGCGGCCGTAGTGACCGGTCACGTCGAACGTGCGCTTGGCCCGCAGGGCGGCCGCCAGGTCGCAGTCGCAGAGCACCATCCCCTCCTCGCCGTGCAGCGGTCCGGCGACGACCCGCCCCTCCGTCGGCTCGACGATCGCCACTCCGCCGCTGCCGAAGACCTCCTTGCCCTCGGGGAGGTCGACGGGGAAGTCGGCGGGAAACGCCGAGGCCGGGATGTACTGCGGCACGGAGACGACGTACGCGCCCGACTCGTAGGCGATGAAGCGCATCGCGTTCAGCCAGCGTTCCGAATCGTCGGCCGTCGGCGCGACGTAGATCTGCGGACCGCCTCGATAGACGGCGTAGCGAGCGAGCGGCATGAAGTTCTCCCAGCAGATCAGCCCGCCGATGCGCGCGATCGGCGTGTCGAGCACGCCGAGGTCGTCGCCGGCGCCGATCGCGTGGAACAACCGCTCGTGCATCGTCGGCATGAGCTTGCGGTGCTTGCCCAGCAGGCCGCCCGGGCCGAGATAGACGAGGGTGTTCCACAGGCTCCCGGGCCGCCGCTGCTCGCGCTCGTTGACCCCGATCGCGCAGTGCAGGTCCCGCGCCCGGCACACCGCCGCCAGCCGGTCGATCATCGGGCCGGGCACGTCTACGCTGTTGGCCCACAGCGGCTCCCACAGCTCGTCGAACGCGTCGGCCCATGGATTCTTGGAGCCGGCCCACGAACCGGAGGGGTACAGCGGGATGAAGCACTCCGGCAGCACAGCCAGACGCGCACCGGCATCGGCAGCCTGATGCAGGAGCCGCTCGGCCTTCTCGACGCCGCGCTCGACGTCGAGGATCACCGGGGTCGCCTGGATAGCCGCGACGCGCACGATCTCCAGGGACGTCACCGATTCAACCCATCATGCGCAACGCCGCAGCGGGCCCAGCACGCCCCGCCGTCAGGCGATCTCGCGCGCCCCATTACAGCCAGCCGAGGCCGACGCCGAAGACGAGTTCCATCGTCAGGTCGACGGCCGCCAGTTCGCCCGACCGCACCGCCCGGATCGCTGGGTCGGCGCACCCGGTGCCCCGTAGACCGGCGGTGGCACCGCAGATCAGCGCCGGGCGCTGGCTGGACGCCAGGCAGCGTGCCGCCGCCGAGCGGGTGCTCAGACACCTACGCGGTCCTCCTCGGTCTGCTCCGCAGCGGCCGCGGCGGCGGCGTCGTGCTCGCGGAACCACTCGGTGCCCTCGATCGACAGGTTGGGCACCCAGCCCAGCCAGCGCGGGAACCACCAGTTGGAGTTGCCCAGCAGGACCATCACCGCGGGCACGAGCATGCGCCGCACCAGCGTCGCGTCGATGAGGATGGCCACGCCCATGCCGACGCCGAACTGCTTGACCACCGGGTCGCCGTTGATGATGAAGGCGAAGAAGACGCTGATCATGATCAGCGCCGCCGCGGTGATCACGGTGCCGGTGGTGGCCACGCCCTCGACCACGGCGGCGCGGTTGTCGCGCAGCGTGTCCCATGCCTCCTTCATGTGGCTGATCAGGAACACCTCGTAGTCCATCGACAGTCCGAACAGCACCGCGAACATCATCAGCGGCACGTAGCTGACGATCGGGACGGTGTGGTCGAGGCCGATCACGCTCAGCAGGAAGCCCTTCTCGAACACCGCGGTCAGGACGCCGAACGCGGCCCCGATCGAGAGCACGTTCATGACGGCCGCGGTCAGCGGGATCACCAGCGAGCGGAAGGCGAGCACGAGCAGGATGAAGCTCAGGCCGATGACGACCGCGATCGTCTGGGGCAGCTTGCGTCCGATCTCGTCGGCGAGGTCGACGTTGCCGGCGGTGGTGCCGCCGACGTAGACCTCCATGTCGGCGCCCTTGGTCGCCTTGGGGATCACGTCGTCGCGCAGCGTGCCGACCAGATCGGAGGTCGCCTGGGCCGACGGGGCCGTCGTGGCGATCAGGTTGAGCACCGCCGCGGTGCCCTTGCCGTTGACCAGCGGCTGGGTGACGCTGGCCACGCCCGGCGTCTTCTCCAGGTCGGTGCGCAGCGTCTGCAGGCGCGGGTCGCTGCCGCGGGTTGCTGGCCTGCTGCTTCTGCGCGTCGGCCTGCTGGCTGATCTGGTCCAGCTGCTGCTGCAGCTGCGGCTGCACCTGGGCCTGCGCCTGCGCGGCGGGGACGCCCTGGGCCTCCAGCGCGGCCTCCTGCTGGTCGGCCTGGTCGGTCGCCTGCTGCTTTTGCTGCTGCTCCTGCTGGTTGATCTGGTCGATGGTGCTCTGGTCAGCCTTGGCCGGGTCCTTGGACATGTCGACGCTGATCAGGAACGGGCCGTTGGCGCCGACGCCGAAGCCGGCGGTCATCGCGTCGTAGGACTGGCGTGACTGGGTGCTCTCGGGCAGCGCGCCGTTGTCCTCCTGGCCCAGCCACATCGACAGCATCGGGATGGCCAGCGCGACGAGCGCGACGAGCGCGACGCCGCCGACGGGGATCGGCCAGCGGGTGATGAAGCGGCCCCAGCCGACCCAGAAGCCCGGGTGCTCGGCGGTGGGCTGGGGGCGCTCGCGCAGAAGCGGCAGGCGCAGGGCGTCGATGCGGGAGCCGACGATGCCCAGCAGCGCGGGCAGCAGCGTGATCGCCGCCAGCACGGCCAGCAGCACCACGAGCGCCGCGGTGAAGCCGAGCGTGCGCACGAGCGGGATGCCCACGACGGCCAGGGAGGCCAGCGCGACGATCACGGTCGCCCCGGCGAACACGACCGCCCCGCCCGAGGACGCGATCGCGCGCGCGATCGCCTCGTCCATCGACATGCCCTCGCGCAGGTGCTGGCGGTGGCGGCTGACGATGAACAGGGCGTAGTCGATGCCCACGCCGAGCCCGATCATCGTGGCCAGGGTGGGCGCGATCGTCGGCACGCTGATCAGATGGCCCAGCAGGGTGACCAGCGACAGGCCGCAGGCCAGGCCGAAGATCGCGGTCAGGATCGGCATGCCCATCGCGACGAAGGTGCCGAACGTGAACAGCAGCACGATCACCGCCATGGCCAGGCCGACGATCTCGCTGCTCTCGGTGGCCGGCGTCGACAGCGACTGGCCGACGTAGCCGCCCGCCGACACGCTCAGCCCGGCCTGCTTGGCCGGGTCGGCGTCGTCGAGCAGCTGCTGGGCCTGGTCCTCGGTCAGCTCGGCCGCCGACGCGTTGAGGTACAGGGCGATGTAGGCGGTGCGCTTGTCCTTGGAGACCTGCGCCGCGCCCTGGTCGGACAGGGGGCTGACCGCCTTGTTGACCGTGTCCTGCTTGGACAGCCGCTTGACCGCGTCGGCGATCGGCGTCGCGTACTGCTTGTCGGTGACCTTGTGACCCGAGGGGGCCTGCAGCATGATCGGGTTCACGCCGTTGGCCTGCTGGGGGAAGCGCTGGCTGAGCAGGTCGCTGGCCGCCTGGCTGTCGGTGCCGGGCAGCGACAGGTCGTTGTTGAAGGCCGATCCCGAGAGCTGCGCCGCGCCGCCGAGTCCGATCAGCAGCACGAACCACACGCCGAGCACGACCCATCGCCGCCGCGCGCACAGGCCCCCCAGCCCGTAGAGCACTCGTGTCACGGTGTCATCAGTATCACTCCGGCGGGTGTCGCGGGAGAAAACTTTGCTGTGGCGCCCGCTGCGGGTCAGCAGGGGGACACGGCCACCTCGGGACCCAGCCGAAACGGCGCGACCAGCTGGATGCGATCACCGCTCCAGAAACGGCCGGGGTCGTACCAGGAGGCCGGGCGCCGATCCGACAGCAGGCCCATCGCCTGGTAGGTCGTGGCCACGAGCTCGGCGCAGTAGAGCGTCTCCAGCGAGGCCGATCGCCGGCGCAGGCGCCCCGCCGCCCACCGGCCGGCCAGCCGCGCGGTGGTCGGGAACGGATGGCCGTCGAAGCGGTCGATGACCTCCATCAGGCGGTCCTCGTGGTGGCGCTGGACATCCGCGCCGTCGAGCTGGCGCAGCCAGGCGCGCTGCCCGTAGCGCGTCTCCCAGGTGGTGACCGCGTCGCGCAGACGGTGCAGCTGCACGCCCCGCTGGCGGCGCCCGGTCCACACGTCGGGCAGCGTGCGACCCAGCTCGGCATGCCACAGCAGCGGCGGCAGGTCGTCGAGCGCGACCACCATGCCGACGTGGTTGACCGGGCTGTTGGTCAGCGTCTGGATCGCGCGGTCGGCGAGGGCCCGTCCGCGAAACAGCCACACGTCGCCGGTGGCCGCCGCGGCGATCGCCGTGTCCAGGTCGATCGGGTCGCTCACGGGCGTACCTTACGCGGCGTCATGAGCATTCCCTGGAAGTGGCTGGGCCTGGCCGGGCTGGCTGGCGTGGCGGCCACCGGCGCCGTCGTGGCCCGTCGGCGCCGGGCGCACATCGAGGTCACGCCCGACGAGCTGCGCGAGCGGCTGCACGAGCGACTGGCCGAGGCCCGCTCACGACAGCCGAGCCAGTAGCCCGACGAGCGTGTGGGCGAGCGTGCCCTCGCGGTCGAGATCGGGGTTGAAGCACGTCACGTGCGCGCCGGCCACGAGCCCCGCGGCGACCCGCTCCTCCAGCAGCGCGCCGGTCTCGCCGATCCCCGGACCGCCCGCCTGCGGGTCGCCGACCGCCGCGTCCAGCAGGGCCCGCGGGGCGCGCACCTCTCCGCCGTCGGCTCCGGACGAGTCCAGCGGCGCGGCGGTGTTGCGCCAGCACGGTTCCACGCCGGCGATTGTCTACGACGCCAGCGGCGGCGGCGGGCGCCGGTAGGTGGCCGGCGTGCGCGACAGGCCGATCGGGCTGCGCGGCAGGCGCGTCGCACCGCCGTCGGCGCGGGGGATCGAGACGATCGGATCCAGGCCCAGCTCCTCAGCCAGCGCGAACGCCTGTCCGATGTCGTTGACGCGCCCGGCGGGGACGCGCACCGCCCGCAGGGCGCTCACCCAGGCGTCGACGGGCCGCGCGGCGAGCGCGGCCTCCAGCGCCTCGCGCAGCGCCTCACGGTTGGCCACCCGCGCCGGGTTGGTGGCAAAGCGCGCCTCGGCGGCCAGCGCCGGCACGCCCAGCGTCGCGCACAGCGCTGCGAACTGGCGGTCGTTGCCGACGGCCAGCACCAGCTCGCCGTCGGCGGCGCGCAGCGGCTCGTAGGGCGCCACGGACGGATGGCGGTTGCCCATCCGCTGCGCGACGACCCCCGCCGCGGTGTAGGCCGAGGCCTGGTTGACCAGGGCGGCCAGCAGGGACGACAGCAGGTCGACCTCGACGCGCTGGCCCTCGCCGGTGGCGTCGCGATGGCGCAGCGCGGCAAGGATGCCGACGGCCGCGAACAACCCGGCGATCACGTCGACGAGGGCCACCCCGACCTTCTGCGGCTCGGAATCGGCCCCCGCCGGCCCGGTGATGCTCATCAGCCCGCCGAGCGCCTGCACCAGCAGGTCGTAGCCCGGCAGCGTCGCCCCCGCTCCCGCCCCGAAGCCGGTGATCGAGCAGTACACCAGCCCGGGACGGGCGGCCGACAGCTGCTCGTAGCCGAGCCCGAGCCCGTCCATCACGCCCGGGCGGAAGTTCTCGACCACGACGTCGGCTTCGGCGGCCAGCTGCAGCGCCCGCGCGCGCCCGGCCGGGTCGGCGAGGTCGAGCGCGATCGAGTCCTTGTTGCGGTTGAGCGCGTCGAAGTACGTCGCCTGGCCGGTGTCGTCGTAGGGCGGGCCCCAGGCACGCGTGTCGTCGCCGGTGCCCGATCGCTCGACCTTGAGCACCTCGGCACCGAGGTCGCCCAGCACCATCGTGGCCAGCGGGCCGGCCAGCACGCGGGAGAAGTCGAGGATCCGCAGGTCGCCCAGGGCCGTGTCGTGCATCGATCGCGCGTACCGTACCGGGCATGTCGTCGACCGCCACCACCGTGCCCGAGCTGCGCCCGGGCGACTTCCTGGGCCTCGACAGCCTGCTCAGCGACGAGGAGCGCGACATCCGCGACGCCGTGCGGGCGTTCGTGGGCGACCGCGTCGTGCCCCACGTGGGCGACTGGTTCGAGGCGGGCACCGTGCCAGCCGAGCTGGCACCCGAGCTCGGCCGCCTCGGCGTCCTGGGCATGCACCTGACCGGCTACGGCTGCGCCGGAGCGAGCGCGACGGCCTACGGCCTGGCCTGCATGGAGCTGGAGGCGGGCGACAGCGGGGTGCGCTCGCTGGTGTCGGTGCAGGGGTCGCTGGCCATGTTCGCGATCTGGCGCTACGGCAGCGAGCAGCACAAGCAGCGCTGGCTGCCGGCGATGGCGGCGGGTGAGGCGATCGGCTGCTTCGGCCTGACCGAGCCGGACGCCGGCTCCGACCCGGGGGCGATGCGCACGCGCGCGCGCCGCGACGGCGACGACTGGGTGCTGCACGGGTCGAAGATGTGGATCACCAACGGCTCGCGCGCCGACGTCGCCGTCGTGTGGGCGCAGACCGACGACGGCGTGCGCGGGTTCCTGGTCGAGCGCGGCACGCCCGGCTTCACGACGCAGGACATCCATCGCAAGCTGTCGCTGCGCGCGTCGATCACCTCCGAGCTGCTGCTCGACGACGTGCGGGTGCCCGCCGAGGCGATGCTGCCCGAGGCGCGCGGCCTGCGCGGGCCGCTGTCGTGCCTGAACGAGGCGCGCTTCGGCATCGTCTTCGGGGCCGCGGGCGCGGCGCGTGCGTGCCTGGAGGCCGCGCTGGCCTACAGCCTGGAGCGCGAGGCGTTCGGTCGCCCGATCGCCGCCACCCAGCTGCAGCAGGCCAAGCTGGCCGAGATGGCCCTGGAGGTCAACCGCGCGGCGCTGCTGGCCCTGCACCTGGGGCGTATGAAGGATGCGGGTACGCTGCGGCCCGAGCAGGTGTCGATGGGCAAGCTCGGAAACGTCGACAGCGCGCTGCGGGTCGCGCGCAGCGCCCGCCAGGTGCTGGGGGCCAACGGCGTCACGCTGGAGTACCCGGTGATCCGCCACATGAACAACCTCGAGTCGGTCGTCACCTACGAGGGCACCGCCGACGTCCACGCGCTCGTCGTGGGCGCGGCGCTGACCGGGATCCAGGCGTTCCGATGAGGGTCCGCGGCGCCGTTCTGCGCGAGATGGGCCTCCCGGCGCCCTACGCCGAGTCCCGCCCGCTGGAGATCCTCGACCTGGAGCTCGACCCGCCGGGGCCCGGTGAGCTGCTGATCCGCGTCGGCGCCGCCGGGCTGTGCCACAGCGACCTGTCGGTCATCAACGGGTCGCGCCCCCGCGTGATGCCCATGGTGCTCGGTCACGAGGCGGCCGGCCAGGTCGTCGAGGTCGGTTCCGGGGTGGAGGGCTTCGCCGCCGGCGACCACGTGGTGCTGGCCTTCGTGCCCTCCTGCGGGCGCTGCGTCCCCTGCCTGGACGGGCGGGCGGCGCTGTGCGAGCCCGGCGCGGCGGCCAACACGGCGGGGACGCTGCTGGGCGGCGGCGTGCGCTGGCGCGACGGCCTGCACCACCATCTCGGCGTCTCGGCCTTCGCCGACCACATCGTGGTCTCCGAGCGCTCTGCGGTGAAGGTGCCCACCGCGCTGCCCTACGAGGTCGCGGCGGTGTTCGGCTGCGCGGTGCTGACCGGCGCCGGGGCGGTGCTGCACAGCGCGCACGTCACGCCCGACGACCGGGTCGCGGTGTTCGGCCTGGGCGGGGTCGGCCTCGCCGCCGTGCTGGGCGCGGTGGCCAGCGGCGCCCGCCAGGTGGTGGCCGTCGACGTCGTCCCCGACAAGCTTCGGCTGGCCCGTGAGCTCGGCGCAACCGAGGTGATCGACGGTGGCGAGGGGGTCGTGGAGGCCGTCAGGGCGGCGACCGGCGGCGGCGCGGACAAGGTGATCGAGACCGCCGGTCACGAGGCGGTGCTGGCCAACGCCTACGCCGCCACCGGCCGCGGCGGCGTCACCGTCACCGTCGGCCTGCCCGATCCCAGCCGGATGCTCTCGATCCCGGCCGTGTCGCTGGTGGCCGAGGAGCGCACGCTCAAGGGCTCCTACCTCGGATCCAGCGTGCCCCAGCGCGACATCCCGCGCTTCATCGCGCTCTCCGAGGCCGGCCGCCTCCCCGTCGAGCGGCTGCTGACCCACCGGCTGTCGCTGGACGAGGTCAACGAGGGCTTCGACCGCCTGGCCCGCGGCGAGGGCGTGCGTCAGGCGATCGTCTTCTGACGCGCGACCACCGGGGTCGCGAACGCGGGCGGCGCGACCGCCAGGTAGCGGTTGAAGAACCGGTGGATCCACCAGCGGCGGTTGACGACCCGCATGACCGGGTCGACCAGGCCGCGCTCGTTCATCGGCCCGACGCAGTTCTGGAAGTTCAGCAGCCACCGGTAGGCGCGCGCGTGGGAGGCGCTGAACGCGCCGTAGGCGGCCAGCGCTCGCTCGCGCGTCTGGCGTCCCTCGACCACGGCGCGCAGCTCGCGGCCGACGGCCAGCCCGAAGTAGAAGGCGGTGCGGATGCCCTCGGCGGTCAGCGGCAGGCAGTGGCCGGCCGAGTCGCCGGCGAAGAAGACGTCCTCGGAGACCGCCGGGCGCAGCTGGTGGGGGATCCAGTTGCCCTGGTAGCCGACCGGTGGCACGTCGAGCTGCGCGGCCAGCGCCACCGTCGGCTCCTTGACGTGGTCGTTGGGGTCGAAGGATCCGACGCCCACGCGCACCTCGGAGGCGGCCGGGAAGCTCCAGCCGTAGCCGGAGCGGATCACCTTCGGGTCGATCCACAGCTCCAGGTCCTCGCCCGCGCCGTCGGGGTGCACCTCCAGCCCGCGCGACAGGCGCGCCTCGGGTGGCTGGATGCGCAGGTCGCGCCCCAGCACCCGCCGCCAGCCGAGCGCGTCGACCACGAGCGGCGCCCGCAGCTCGCCGCGGTCGGTGCGCACGGCGTGCACCGTGCCGCGCTCGATCGACTCGACCTTGGCCGTCTCGAAGGTGAACTCGCCCTGATCGGCGAGCAGGCGGCACAGCTCGCGGTAGTCGAACGTCGAGAAGGTCCAGGGCAGCCCGTAGCGCAGCGTCGAGCGGACGGTGTGGACGACGAGGTCGCCGAAGGTCTGGCGGATCGAGGCCTCCAGGCCGAGGTTGTGCAGCCAGGCCGTCGGGGCGGCGCAGGCCGACGTCTGGCGCTCGCCGATCTCGTAGCGGTCGACGACCAGCACGCGCGCGCCGCTGCCGGCCAGCTCGCGGGCGACGGACAGCCCGGCGAAGCTCGCCCCGCAGACGAGGACGTCGCAGTCGGCTTCGAGCGGCGTGCGCTCGGCGCCGCGCTTGGTGGCTCGGACGGGCATCGGAGCCGCGCAGCGTACCCATCCGCAGTGCGTTCCTCGCGCCGAAACGCACGAGAAGGGCTACCATTGGTCGTTCATGGCATCCACTGTCCAGACCCCCACCAACGACCCCTCGGCCACCATCGTCGAGGGCTCCGACGGTCTCCTGCTGGAGATCGACGGACAGATCGTTCCCAACTACGACGCCACCTTCACCCACTTCGAAGAGGGTGACGTCGTCACCGGCCGCGTCGTGCGCATCGACAACGACGAGGTGCTCGTCGACGTCGGCTACAAGAGCGAGGGGGTCATCCCCTCCAACGAGCTTTCCATCCGCAAGTCCGTGGATCCCCACGAGGAGGTGGAGCTCGGCGAGGAGGTCGACGCTCTCGTCCTCACCAAGGAGGACCAGGACGGGCGTCTGATCGTCTCCAAGAAGCGCGCCCGCTTCGAGCGCGCGTGGCGGCGCATCGAGTCGGCCGCCGACTCGGGCGAGCCGGTCATCGGCACGGTCATCGAGGTCGTCAAGGGCGGCCTGATCATCGACCTCGGGGTGCGCGGCTTCCTGCCCGCCTCGCTGGTCGACATCCGCCGGGTGCCGAACCTCGACGAGTACATGAGCCAGCAGATCGAGTGCAAGGTGATCGAGCTCAACCGCTCGCGTAACAACGTGGTGCTGTCGCGCCGCGCGGTGCTGGAGGAGCAGCGCCGCGAGGATCGCGAGCGCATCCTGGAGCGCCTGCAGCCCGGTCTCGTGGTCGAGGGCTCGATCTCCAACATCGTCGACTTCGGCGCGTTCGTCGACCTCGACGGCATCGACGGCCTGATCCACATCAGCGAGCTGTCGTGGTCGCACGTCAACCACCCGAGCGAGATCCTCGAGATCGGTCAGACCGTCCAGGTCAAGGTGCTCGACATCGACCGCGACCGCCAGCGCATCTCCCTGGGCCTCAAGCAGACCCAGGAGGACCCGTGGCAGCGCGTGGTCGACACCTACCACGTGGGCGACGAGCTGGAGGGCACGGTCACCAAGGTCGTCACGTTCGGCGCGTTCGTGGAGATCCTCGACGGCGTCGAGGGCCTCGTGCACATCTCCGAGCTGGCCGCCCACCACGTCGAGAACCCGCGCGAGATCGTCCAGCCGGGCGACGACGTGAAGGTCAAGATCCTGGAGATCGACTCCGAGCGCCGGCGCCTGTCGCTGTCGGTCAAGCGGGTCGAGGGCCAGATCCTCCCGATCCGCGAGCTCACCGAGAGCGACCTCGCGCTCGAGGAGGATCCGGCGGGCGGCGAGGCGGGCGACCTCGACGACGTCCCGTCGCTGGGACTGTCGGAGGACGTCTTCGCCGAGGCGCCCGCCCGTGGAGGAGCCCGTCGCGGTCGAGGCCGAGGACGCCGCGGCGGAGGCGCCGCGCGCGGAGGCGCCCGTCGCGGAGGAACCCGTCGCCGAGGCGCCCCCCGTGGAGGAGCCCGTCGCGGAGGAGCCCGTCGCGGAGGAGCCCGTCGCGGAGGAGCCCGTCGCGGAGGAGCTGCCTGCCGAGGAGGCGACCGCTCACGACGCCGCCACGGAGCCCGAGACGAAGGAGTAGCGCTTGGCCGGCCCCGCGAAGATCCCGTTCGTCGGCCTGACGGGCGGGCTCGGGGCCGGCAAGTCGACCGCGCTGAGCGCCCTCGAGCGGCTCGGCGCGGCGACGATCTCCACCGACGCGGTGGTGCACGAGCTGTACCGCTCGCCGGAGGTCGTCGCTGCCGTGGTCGCGCGCTGGGGCCCCGAGGTCGCGCCGGGAGGCGTGGTCGACCGGGGCGCGGTGGCCGCCCATGTGTTTGCCGACCCCGCCGAGCGCGCCTGGCTGGAGGGCCTGCTGTGGCCGCTCGTCGGCCAGCGCGTCTGGCAATGGCGCGAGCAGGTCGGCGCCCGCCAGCCGCCGCCACGGGCCGGCGTGGTCGAGACGCCGCTTCTGTTCGAGGCCGGTCTTGCCGATGCCTACGACGCGACGATCGCCGTGATCGCACCGGAGGAGCTGCGGGCCGCCCGCGCCGCCGAGCGCGGCCATCAGGCGGTCGACGAGCGCGCCGCGCGCCAGCTGTCGCAGAAGGAGAAGGCGCAACGTGCGACCTTTTCGATCGTCAATGCAGGGACGATCGAAGATCTCGAGCATGAACTGTCGGCCATTCTTGAGAAGCTGAGCCCCTCGTGAGCACACACGCCGCCCGCCCCCGCCGCACCCGCCCCGTCGCGCGTGCCCGCACGCGCCGCCGGCTGCTGCTGGGCGCGGTGCTGGCGGCGGTCGCCGCGCTCGTCGTCGTGTCGGTGATGCCGCGGGCCAAGGATGCCGTCCAGGAGCTGACGCTGCCGCTGCGTCACGAGGACATCATCCGCCAGCAGGCCGCCGACAAGCACGTGCCGCCCGACCTGATCGCCGGCGTCATCTACGCCGAGTCGCGCTTCTCCGACCAGACCTCCCACGCCGGCGCCCGCGGCCTGATGCAGATCACGCCCGACACCGCCGACGCCATCGCCCTGCGCACGGGCGGCGTGAACTTCCACCAGGAGGACCTGGCCGACCCCCAGATCAACATCTCCTACGGCACCTGGTACCTGCGCAACCTGCTGGACCGCTACGGCGACAACGTCGTGCTGGCGCTGGCGGCCTACAACGCCGGGCAGGGGAACGTCGACATCTGGATCGCGCAGGCCCGCGCCCACGGCCAGCCGCTGACGATCGAGGCGATCCCGTTCGCCGAGACGCGCGCCTACGTCGAGAGCGTGCTCAAGGCACGCGCGGACTACCGCGCCAAGTATCCGCGCGAGCTCGGCCTGTAGCTCGGTAGCGTTGCGCGCGATGTTGGGAAGGACGGTCGCCGCAGCGCTGGTCGCCGTCTGCCTGCTGCCGGCCGCCGCGTCGGCCCGGCGGACGGTGCCCCATGGCTTCTTCGGGGTCGTCGCCGACCGCGCCGCCGTCGACGGCACGGTCTCGCTGCCCGCCCAGATGAAGCACATGCGGCGGGCCGGAGCGGAGAGCGTCGGGCTGGTCTTCAACTGGGTCGACGCGCAGCCCTACCAGCACATGGGCGATGTTCCCGCCCCGCAGCGCCGTCGCTTCACCCCGGAAGGGCCCGAAGCGGTGCCGACCGACTGGAGCGTGCTGGACCGCCGCGTCGCCGCGGCGGCCCGGGCCGGGCTGCAGATCCACCCCGTCGTCATCGCCGCCCCGGCCTGGGCGCGCCTGCATCCCGACGAGGAGTTCTCGCCCCCCGCCGACCCGCAGCAGTACGCGGCCTTCACCACCTTGCTGGTGCGCCGCTACGGGCCCGCAGGGACCTTCTGGGCGCGCCACCCGCGCCTGCACGCCGATCCGATCCGCGACTGGCAGATCTGGAACGAGCCGGTCGGCGGCGACGGGGACACCACGGCGAGCGTCTTCTGGAACGACGACCAGCCCTTCCAGTCGCGGTTCGTCGCCCTCATGCAGGCGGCCTACGGGGCGATCAAGACCGCCGACCCGGGCGCCACCGTGGTGCTGGGCGCCCTGGTCGGCAAGAGCTGGCTGACGCTGCAGCGCATCTACGAGGCGGGCGGGGCCGGCAGCTTCGACGCGGTCGCGCTGCATCCGTACACCGTCAACCCGCCCGACGTGCTGCAGGTGCTGCGCAACGTGCGCGGCGTGATGCAGGCCAACGGCGATGGCGCCAAGCCGATCCAGATCACCGAGATCACCTGGCCGGCCTTCGACATCTCGCAGGTGCGCAACCTCGGCTTCAACCGGACGGCGTCCAACCAGGCGTGGTGGCTGCGCCGGACGTTCGACGGCATCCTGGCCCAGCGTCGGTCGCTGGGGGTCACGCTGCTGCTGTGGTACACGTGGATCGGCCGCGACCGCTCCAACAAGGACGTCTTCGACCACGCGGGCCTGCTGAACCTGGCCAACGGCTCGCTGCGCGCCAAGCCGGCGCTGCGGGACTTCCGGCGCATCGCGCGCCGTGCCGAGGGCCATTAGGACAGATCCCGGCAGCAGCGGTCGGTACCGTCCTGTACGTGGCCCCTCCCGCGACGCGACGACCGGAAACGACGCCCATCGATCAGCGCCTGCCGGCGTCCTCGACCCCCGAAGTCCCAGGGCGATTCCTTCGGATCTGCGTCCCTGGCAGCCGGCGCCGCTGGACGCCCCTTCCGCCCGCCCGTCACGGGAGCGACCGCTGATGCCGCCCTTCAAGCTCGACAGCGCGTTCAGCCCGACCGCCGACCAGCCCAATGCGATCGCGTCCCTGGCCGAGGGCATCGAGGCCAGCGAACGGGCGATGACGCTGCTGGGCGCCACGGGCACGGGCAAGACGATGACGATGGCCGCGACGATCGAGGCGGTCCAGAAGCCGGCGCTCGTGCTCGCCCACAACAAGACGCTGGCCGCCCAGCTGTGCAACGAGTTCCGCACGTTCTTCCCGGAGAACGCGGTCGAGTACTTCGTCTCCTACTACGACTACTACCAGCCCGAGGCCTACGTGCCCTCGCGCGACCTCTACATCGAGAAGGACAGCTCGATCAACGAGGAGATCGACCGCCTGCGTCACGCCGCCACCAGCGCGCTGTTCGCCCGCCGCGACGTGCTGATCGTGGCCAGCGTCAGCGCGATCTTCGGCCTCGGCTCGCCGGAGACCTACGAGCTCAACACGATCACGCTCGTGCGCGGCAGCGAGCACGATCGCGACGAGCTGCTGCGCAAGCTCGTGTCGATCCAGTACACGCGCAACGACACGGCGCTGGGCCGCGGCAGCTTCCGGGTGCGCGGCGAGACGCTGGAGGTCTTCCCGGCCTACGAGGAGCAGGCCTACCGGGTCGCCTTCTTCGGTGACGAGGTGGAGCGCATCCAGCGCTTCGACCCGCTCACCGGCGAGCTGCTGACCGACGACATGGAGCACCTCGGCATCTGGCCCGCCACCCACTACAACACGCGCGAGGGGACCATGGAGCGCATGGTCGCGGGCATCGGCGAGGAGCTCAACGCCCGCTGCGCCGAGCTGGAGGGCCAGGGCAAGCTGCTGGAGTCGCACCGCCTGCGCCAGCGCACCCAGTACGACATGGAGATGCTGCGCGAGATCGGCTTCTGCAACGGCATCGAGAACTACTCGCGCTACACCGACGGGCGCAAGCCCGGCGAGCGGCCCTACTGCCTGCTGGACTACTTCCCCAAGGACTTCGTCGTGTTCATCGACGAGTCGCATCAGACCGTGCCCCAGATCGGCGGCATGTACGAGGGCGACCGCTCGCGCAAGCAGACGCTGGTCGACTACGGCTTCCGGCTGCCCAGCGCGCTGGACAACCGCCCGCAGACGTTCGAGGAGTTCCTGTCGATCACCCCGCAGATGGTGTTCGTGTCCGCGACGCCCGGCGACTACGAGCGCGCCCACTCGGCCCGCGTGGTCGAGCAGATCGTGCGACCGACGGGGATCGTCGATCCGGCCGTCGAGGTGCGCGAGACGCGCAACCAGATCGACGACCTGATGAACGAGATCCGCCAGCGCGTCGACCGCGAGGAGCGCACGCTGGTGACCACGCTCACCAAGAAGATGAGCGAGGACCTGACCGACTACCTGCTGGAGATGGGCTTCCGCGTGCGCTACCTGCACTCGGAGATCGACACGCTGGAGCGCATCCAGATCATCCGCGACCTGCGCCTGGGGGAGTACGACGTGCTGGTGGGCGTCAACCTGCTGCGCGAGGGCCTGGACCTGCCCGAGGTGTCCCTGGTGGCGATCCTCGACGCCGACAAGGAGGGCTTCCTGCGCGGGGAGACGTCGCTGATCCAGACGATCGGCCGCGCGGCGCGCAACCAGGAGGGCGTGGTGATCATGTACGCCGACAAGGAGACGGCGGCCATGCGCGCGGCGCTGGACGAGACCGACCGCCGCCGGGCCATCCAGCTGGCCTACAACGAGGAGCACGGCATCACGCCGTCGACGATCGTCAAGGGCATCTCCGACATCACCGAGTTCCTGCAGGGCGAGTCGAAGGTGCCCTCCAACAAGCGCGGCCGGCGCCGGCGCAAGCAGACTGACGCGCCGATGACCGCCGCCGACCTCGAGAAGACGATCGTCGAGCTGGAGGAGGAGATGCTCGCCGCCGCCGACGAGCTGCGCTTCGAGTACGCGGCGCGGCTGCGCGACGAGCTGCGCGAGCTGCGCCGCGACCTCGACAACCTCAACACGGCGGCCGGGACCGCCTGAGGCCGCGCGTCGGCGTCAGCCGCCGACGCGCTTTGCCGCCGCGGCGATGCGCTGCGTCAGCCGGTCGGCCTGGGCCTGGGTGATCGTCCCGTCGGAGACGGCCTTGTCGATGATCGGCTTGGCGACCGAGGGGGCCTGGGCGGCGAGCGCCTTGACCACGTCGTGGACCACGGCGCGCACGCCGGCGTCGGCCAGCAGGTCGCGGTGGGCCATCAGCGCGCCACGGCCGCCGGAGGCCAGGTCGCTGGCCGCGGCGCGCAGCTCGTCGGCCTGCGCGCCGGTGATCGTGCCGGCTGCCGCCGCCTTGTCGATGATCGGCCCGGCCACGCCGGGGGCCTTCTGGGCGACCGCCTTGGCGATGTCACCCAGGACGCCGGCCGCCGCCGGGCGCGGCATCCCGTGGCCCCGCGGGCCGTGGCCGGGGCCGCCGGGGCCGCCGCGGTGGCCGAACGGTCGCGCTCGGTGGCCGAACGGCAGACCGCCCTGGGCGGCGCGGTCGGCCATCGCCTGGATGCGCTGACGCATCGCGTCGGCCGTGGCCTGGTCGATCGTGCCCTGGGAGCGGGCGTCGTCGACGATCGGGTCGGCGATCGCCGGAAGCTGCTTGGCCAGCGCCTGGAAGGCCTGCGCGGCGACCGCGCGCACCTGCTCGTCGCGCAGCAGCGCCAGCGCGTCAGCCGAGGGGCGCCTGCCGGCCTTGAGGTCGGCCAGCGCCTGGCGCGCGGTGGCGGCCTGGTCGGCGCTGAGCTTGCCCGCGGACACGGCCTGGTCGATGATCGGGTCGACGATGCCCGACCCCTGGTCGAGCACGGCGGTGCGGATCTGCTGGATCACCGTGCGCGCACCGGCGGGCAGCTGTGCGCGCGCGTGGCCCGGGCCGTGGCCGTGGCGGGCTGCCGGTCGGGGGTCGTGGCCGGTGGACGGGTCGTTGGTGGCGGCGTAGGCGACCGCCCCGCCGCCGGCGACGGCGGCGGTCACGCCGGCGGCGACGAGCGCCTTCCTCCTGAGATGCATGCCCATGTCTTACCCGCCGGTTCGTCAGGTTTGCATAAGGCACCGGCCGCCGGCGCGACTACGCTCGAGCGCCGTGGACGAGCTGCTGGCCTGGTACCGGCGCGAGGCGCGCGACCTGCCGTGGCGGCGCACCAGCGATCCCTACGCGATCCTGGTCAGCGAGGTGATGCTCCAGCAGACCCAGGTGGCGCGTGTGGTGGGACGCTATGAGGCGTGGCTGGAGCGCTGGCCGACGATCGAGGCGCTGGCCGGCGCGCCGCTGGCCGACGTGCTGACCGAATGGGTCGGGCTGGGCTACAACCGTCGCGCGAAGGCGCTGTGGGAGGCGGCGCGGGTGGTGGCCCGCGACGGCTGGCCCGAGGACCTGACGCGACTGCCGGGCGTCGGCCCCTACACGGCGGCCGCGGTCGGCTCGTTCGCCTTCGGGCGCACCGAGCTGGCCATCGACACGAACGCGCGGCGCGTGTACGGGCGCTGGGGCTTCACGCCGGCGGTCGGCTCGCCCGAGCTCAACCAGGCGGTGATGGAGCTGGGCGCGACGCTCTGCCGCGCCCGGGTCGCGCACTGCGAGGACTGTCCGGTGAGCGGCTGCGCGTCACGTGGGGCGGAGGTGCGGCGCCCGGCGCGCCAACAACGCGTCCGCTTCGAGGACACCGACCGCTACGCGCGCGGGCGGGTGCTCGCGGCGCTGGCCGGGAGGGAGCCGTGGCCGGACTTCCTGGGCGCCGAGCGGCTGTCGAGGGCGGTGGACGGCCTGGTCGCCGACGGGCTCGCCAAGCGTGAGGCTGATCACACAACCCTGGGCTGAAAAGTAGTTGCGCGTGCAGCTTTCGCTCCCGCTTATGTTGACTTCAGATTAAGCGGGTACTTCGGAAGCATCGATGTTCTTCCATGGCCTCAGCGCCGTGGACGTGTCGTCTTGCGCCGCACTGGCGGCTGTGCAGGGTCTGACCGTTGCTCTCCCGCGGGCGGGTGACGGACGCCCTCGCCTGCGCTGGTTGTGGATCGTGCCGCCCGTCCTCTTCGTCGCCTCCGTGCTGCTGCTGGCCACCAGGCCGGCCTCCGCCGGCTGGGTCACCGGGGTGGCCACGGTCGCCGTCCCGGTGCTGGCCATGCTCGCCGCGGTCCGCCTGGCACGCGGCAGCCGCCCGGCCTGGGCGCTGGTCGTGCCGGTGCTGCTGCTCGCGGCGCTGGCCGGCCCCGACCACCTCAGCGGCCAGGTCGGCATCACGCTGCTGTGCGCGCTCAGCGCGGTGGCGCTCGGGGCCGGGCTCGTCGCCCTGGGCGGCGTGCGCGGCGTGGTGCTCGGCCTCGTGGCGCTGATGCTGGCCGACGTGGTGCTGGTCTCCGACGGCTCGGTCGGCGCGGCCGCCGACGCGTTGTCGAACACACAGATCGGCCACCTGCCCGAGATGTCGCACGTCGCCCTGGGCACGTTCACGCTCGGCTACGGCGACCTGTTCGTCTCCGGCGTGGCGGGGGCGATCGCCGCCCGCCGGCGCGGCGGCCAGCTGCGCGTGGCCGCCCTGACGACGGCCTTCATGCTGCTGGAGAGCTCGCTGCTGGCCGGGCGTGGGCCCTACCCGGCGACCGTGCCGGTCGTCGCCGCGCTGCTGGTCGACGAGGCCGCCGTCTGGGGGCGCGTGCTGTGGCGCCGGGTGCGCTCCTCCGTCGTCGAGGGCGGCGCGGCGGTGGTCGCGCGGCCGCTGGAGGACGACCCCGAGTCCGCGGCCCACAGCTGCATGGCCGCGTAGGCCCGATACGGGCGCCAGCGCTCGGCCCGCTCGGGCTCGACGTGGCGCAGGACCAGGTCGCCGGCCGGGAAGGCGTCGCGGTCGCCCAGTGCGCGCATCGCCACGTACTCGACCGTCCACGGACCGATCCCGGGCAGCGCCAGCAGGGCCGCCCGGGTCGCCGCCGGGTCGCCGTGGGGCGGGTCGAGTCGCAGGCCCTCGTGGGCGACGGCATGGGCGAGCGCGCGGATCGCGCGGGCGCGGGCCGCTGGCATGAACGGGAGGGGCGGCGCGGCGGCCAGCCGCTGCGCGGTGGGGAAGTCGCCGTCACCGTGCAGGGCGGCGACGCGACCGGCCAGCGCCGAGGCCGCCGCGACGCTGACCTGCTGGCCGAGGACGGTCGCACGGCCAGCTCGAAGCCGTCCACGCAGCCGGGCACCCGCAGGCCGGCGATGCGCGCGTCCGCGCCCAGGCGCGCCTCGATCGCACCCATCGGCGCGGCGAGGTCCAGCAGCCGCCCGGCGACAGCCGCGTCGCCTTCGAGCAGCTCGATCGCGCCTGCGTGCACGCGCAGCCGCAGGCCCGGGCGCTGGTAGCCGCCGCAGCTGACGTGCTCGACGCCGGGGAGCGCTCGCGCTGCCAGGAAGGCCAGCAGCGGTTCGGCGGCGAACGGCCGGGGGAGGGGCAGTCGCAGCATGGGTCGGCACGATACGTGTCGCTGTCGCGGCGATGGCGTAGGCTGCGAGCTCTGCCGCCGATCTGCTCTATCCGGAGGACCTGAAGTGCCCCTCGACCGCCAAGCCATCGAGAAGCGCGACTTCCCCATCGGCCGCCGCGGCTATGACCCCGCCGCGGTCGACGCCCACCTCGGCCGGCTGGCCGACGAGATGGAGGCGCTGACCCGCCAGCTCAAGCGCCGTTCCGGCGAGTCGCTGGCCCAGGCCGCCTCCGAGCAGGTGCGCGCCATCGTCGAGGCGGCGGAGTCCAGCGCCGCCGACATCGAGCGCTCGGCCGAGGACGAGGCCGCGCAGATCCGCACCGACGCGTCGCGGGACGCCGAGCGCACCCGCGCCGACGCGATCGAGCGCGCCCAGGGGCACGTCGGGCGCGTCTCCGGTGCGACGGGCGAGATGCTCGAGCGCGTCGAGGCGATGCAGAAGGAGCTGGGCACGCTCCTGGAGCAGCTGCGCACGGGCGCCAACCGCGTGCACGCCGACCTGTCGCTGCTGGAGTCCAACATGGGCGAGCTGCTGACCGTGGCGCAGGGCGAGCGCCCGGGCGAGGACGAGCTGCCGGCCACCCCGGAGACCGAGCCGTTCAGCGACGCCGCCTCCGAGGACGGTCCGCTGGGCCACAGCTCCCCGCCGGCGCCCGAGCCCGCTGCGCCGCCGGCGGAGCCCCCGGCGCAGCCGGGCCTCGAGGCCCAGACGGCGCCCACCGCCGCCCCCGAGCCGGCCACCGGCGTGCGTGGGGGATCGGATGGGGGCGACGTCGAGGGCGCCCGTCTGATCGCGCTCAACATGGCGCTCAACGGGCAGGAGCGGGCCGAGACCGACCGCTACCTGGCCGAGAACTTCGAGCTCGCCGATCGCGAGCGGCTGCTCGACGAGGTGTACGCCTCGATCGAGACGGGCTAGCCCACCGCGCGCCTGATCGAACGTCCGTTCGCCCACGTATTATGGATACGTGGCTCGAGCTTCCAACCAGATCGTCGTCTCCGGCGCCCGTGAGCACAACCTCAAGGGCGTCACCGTCAGCCTCCCGCGTGACTCGCTGGTCGTCATCACCGGGCTGTCGGGCTCGGGCAAGTCGTCGCTGGCCTTCGACACCATCTACGCCGAGGGCCAGCGCCGCTACGTCGAGTCGCTGAGCGCCTATGCGCGCCAGTTCCTCGGGCAGATGGACAAGCCCGACGTCGACTCGATCGAGGGGCTGTCGCCCGCGATCTCCATCGACCAGAAGACCACGTCGCGCAACCCGCGCTCGACGGTCGGCACGGTCACCGAGATCTACGACTACCTGCGCCTGCTGTGGGCGCGCGTCGGCCAGCCGCACTGCCACATCTGCGGCAAGCCGATCGCGGGCCAGTCGGCCGAGCAGATCATCGACCAGGTCATGGAGCTGCCCGAGGGCACGCGCTTCATGGTCATGGCGCCGATCGTGCGCGGGCGCAAGGGCGAGTACGGCAAGCAGCTGGAGGAGCTGCGCGCCGAGGGATTCGCGCGGGCCAAGGTCGACGGCGAGCTGCGCTCCCTGGAGGAGGGCATCGTCCTCGACAAGAAGTTCAAGCACGACATCTCGGTGGTCGTCGACCGGCTCGTGATGCGCGGCGAGGTGCGCAAGCGCCTGGCCGACTCGATCGAGACCGCGGTGGCGCTCGCCGACGGCATGGTCGAGATCGAGACCGTGCCGCGCGCGGACGGCGGCGAGGAGGCGGTCACCCTGCTGTTCAGCGAGAAGTTCGCCTGCCCCGACCATGGGCCCTCGATCCCCGAGCTGGAGCCGCGGATCTTCTCCTTCAACGCCCCGCACGGCGCCTGCGAGCGCTGCACCGGGCTGGGCTCGCAGATGGAGATCGACCCCGAGCTGGTCGTGCCCGACGCGTCGCTGACGATCGGCGAGGGCGCGCTGCTGCCCTGGGCCAACAGCGCCTCCAACTACTACGAGCAGATCACCCAGGCGATCGCCGAGACCTACGGGATCGACCTCGAGTGCCCGTGGGAGGCGCTGCCCGTCGAGCACCGCGACCTGTACCTGTACGGGACCGGCGAGGAGCGCATCCAGGTCTCCTACCGCAACCGCTACGGGCGGCGACGCTCGTACGCGACGCAGTTCGAGGGCATCATCACCAACCTCGAGCGGCGCTATCGCGAGACCGACTCCGAGTACTCCCGCGAGAAGATCGAGGAGTTCATGACGCTGCGCCCGTGCCCCGCCTGCAAGGGCGCGCGGCTGCGGCCGGAGTCGCGGGCGGTGCTGGTCGGCGAGACGGCGATCCACGAGTTCTGCGACCTCAGCGCGCGCTCGGCGCTGCGCTGGCTGGAGGAGCTGGAGCTGTCCGAGCACGATCAGGCCGTGGCCCGGCTGATCCTGCGCGAGATCGACGAGCGCCTGCGCTTCCTGGACAACGTCGGCGTCGGCTACCTGTCGATGTCGCGGTCGGCGGCGACGCTGTCGGGCGGCGAGGCCCAGCGCATCCGGCTGGCCACCCAGATCGGCTCGTCGCTGGTCGGCGTGCTGTACATCCTCGACGAGCCGTCGATCGGCCTGCACCAGCGCGACAACGAGAAGCTGGTCGCCACGCTGGAGCGGCTGCGCGACCTGGGCAACACGGTGATCGTCGTCGAGCACGACGAGCAGACGATGCGCGCGGCCGACCACGTGATCGACATGGGGCCGGGCGCGGGCGAGCACGGCGGGCACGTCGTGGCCGAGGGCACCGCTGAGGAGATCGCGCGCGTGGCCGACTCGGCCACCGGCCAGTTCCTGTCGGGCGCGCGGGTCATCGCCGTGCCCGGTCGGCGCGCGCCCCCTCGGGCCACCTGGAGGTGCTGGGGGCCGCCCAGCACAACCTCAAGAAGGTCGACGTGAAGGTGCCGCTGGGCACGCTCACCTGCGTGACCGGGGTGTCGGGCTCGGGCAAGTCGACGCTGGTCAACGAGGTGCTCTACAAGGCGGTGGCCAACCGGCTGTCACGCGCGCGCCAGCGGGCGGGCGCGCATCGGGGCGTGCGCGGGATCGACCAGCTCGACAAGGTCATCCAGATCGACCAGTCGCCGATCGGGCGCACGCCGCGCTCCAATCCGGCCACCTACACCGGGCTGTTCGACGTCATCCGCGACCTGTTCTCCAAGACGCAGGAGGCGCGGGCGCGCGGGTACAAGCCCGGGCGCTTCTCGTTCAACGTCAAGGGCGGCCGCTGCGAGGCGTGCCGCGGCGACGGCCAGATCAAGATCGAGATGCACTTCCTGCCCGACGTCTACGTCCCCTGCGAGCAGTGCCACGGCAAGCGCTACAACCGCGAGACGCTGGACATCCGCTTCAAGGGCAAGACGATCGCCGACGTGCTGGACATGACCGTCGAGGAGGCGGTCGAGTTCTTCGACCACATCCCCAAGATCCGCCGGCAGCTGGAGACGCTCAACGACGTCGGCCTGGGCTACATCCGCCTCGGCCAGCCGGCCACGACGCTGTCGGGCGGCGAGGCGCAGCGCGTGAAGCTGGCCACCGAGCTGTCGAAGATCGCCACCGGGTCGACGCTGTACATCCTCGACGAGCCGACGACCGGCCTGCACTTCGCCGACGTCCAGCGGCTGCTGGAGGTCCTCAACCGGCTCGTGGAGCAGGGCAACAGCGTCGTCGTCATCGAGCACAACCTCGACGTGATCAAGACCGCCGACTGGCTGATCGACATGGGGCCGGAGGGCGGGGACGAGGGCGGCGACGCTCGTCGCGACCGGCACGCCCGAGCAGGTCGCCGCCGTCGACGCCTCGCACACCGGCCGCTTCCTGCGCGACCTCGTCGTCCCCGCCGCCGGCAACGGCGCTCGCGCTCGCTCCGGTGGGCGCAAGCGGGTGCCGGCCAAGGCCGCTGCGTAGCGGGTCCCGCCGGCCCCGGTCGCTCCTCAGGGGTCCCGGCGCGTCTCAGCGCCGGGACCACCCTCGAGAGTGATTCCGTCCAGCGTTCCATCACCGAAGCCACGGGAATCGAAGTGGGACCCTATGCCTCGCGCCGGACGTCGCCAAGCGGCTGCGGCGATTCCCCCCGAGTGGGGGGAAGGCTCGCGCGCGCGGCCCCGACGCGGCAGGATGCACAGCGTGCCCCAACCCTCGTCCGACCTGCACGTCGCCGCTCTGGACGTGTTCGCCGACGTCCTCATCCAGAGCGATACCGGCCCGACCTCGGACGCCTTCTACAGCCGCCTGTGCGAGGCCGTCTGCCAGCTGGCGCGCATGGATCGCGCGGTGCTGTTCCGCTACGACGGGGCGCTGCGTCGCGTGCGCGCCGCCGGAGCGCACGGCATCTCGCTGGAGCTGTTTCGCGACGAGCGCTTCACCGTCGAGTCGGCCGAGATCGCCCGGCGGAGCCTGCAGGACGATCGCGTCATCGAGGAGTGGGACGGGCTGGACCGTCACCTGCCGCGTCGCTACGTCGACCTGCTGGCGCCGTCGCACGTCGTCTGCACGCCGATGGCCGCCGCCGGCCGCTGGGTCGGCGTGATCCTCGCCGACCGGGCGCGCGACGCCCCCCGCCTGGATGACAACGACCGCGACCTGCTGTGGACGCTGGGCAAGACCGCGGCGCTGGCCGCCGTCGCCCGCATCGCCACCAGCCAGCGCGAGCGGGCGGCGCAGCTCGAGCACCGGCTCGACCTCGCCCGCGAGGTGCACGACGGGGTCATCCAGCGCCTGTTCGGCGTGTCGCTGGCCCTGTCGGGCGAGCGCGAGCTCAGCGACGAGGCGCGCCGGCGCGCCGCCGAGGAGGTGCTGGGCGCGTTGGCCGAGTTGCGCCACGCGCTGCAGCGCCCGCTCGGCCGCGACCCGCGCCCGTCGGCCACCACGCTGGGGGCCGAGCTCGAGCGCTTGGCCCGCGAGCATCCGGACCTGGGGGTGACCCTCGACGAGGGCGACGCCGCCCTGGTGCCGGCGGAGTTCGAGTCGCTGGCCCAGTCGGTGCTGGCCGAGGCGGTGCGCAACGCCCACAAGCACGCCGAGCCCACGCATGTCGGTGTGCGCCTGCGCCGCGGCGAGGGCGCGTTCGTGATGGAGGTCGCCAACGACGGCGCCCGGGGCCGCACGCGGACCACCGGGATGGGCCTGCGGCTCGTCGGCTTCGAGGCGCTGCGCAGCGGCGGCGTGGTCGAGTACGGGCCGTCGGGCGGCGACGGCTGGCAGGTCAAGCTGGTGGTGCCCGACGATGCCGTCTGACCGCCACGACGCCTCTCGTCGTGCCCGCGCGGCCGCCCGCGCGCGCCAGGCCGCACGGGAGCTGACGCGCGGCCGCGGCGGGCGCTCCGCGCCCGCGGAGCCGTCGGGGCCGGCTCAGCCACCGCCGGCCGCCTCCGAGGAGCGCGACGGCCCGCGCCTGCGCGTGCTCGTCGTCGACGACCATGACGTCGTGCACTGGGGCCTGCGGCTGATGCTCAGCGAGCAGCCGTGGGTCGAGCAGTGCCTGGCCGCGCGCACCGGCCGTGAGGCGCTCGAGCACGCGCGCGCCTCGGCGCCGCACGTCGCGCTGGTCGACCTGTTCGTGGGGGAGGAGTCGGGCGCGCAGATCTGCGAGGCGCTGCGCCTGCACGCTCCCGACACGCGCGTGCTGCTGATCTCCGGCGCCGGGCGCATCTCGCCCAACGCCGCGCGCGCCGCCGGCGCGTCGGGCTTCGTCTCCAAGGACCTGGCGGCGCCTGAGCTGGCCGAGGCGGTGCGCGAGGTCGGTCGCGGCGGCACGATCTTCCCGCCCGCGGACACGCAGCCCGTGCCGCTGCTGACCCAGCGCGAGCAGGAGGTGCTCGAGCTGATCGCCCGGGGGGCCACGAACCGCGAGATCGCCGCGACGCTGTACCTGTCGCCGCACACCGTCAAGGAGCACACCAGCTCGCTGTATCGCAAGCTCGACGCGCGCAACCGGGCTGAGGCGGTCGTGCGCGCGCAGCGCGTCGGCCTGCTGTCCTGACCCCCCGCCCGTCGGGTTGTGGTGGCGGGCCGGGCATGCGCCAGGCACCCTGACGACATGGAGCGTGGCACGATCGTCCTGACTGGGGCCACTGGCGTGGTCGGGATGGAGGTGCTGGCCCGGCTGCTGGAGGACGGCCGCGACGACGTGATCGTCCTGCTGCGCGCCGGCGACCAGCAGGCCGCCGACGAGCGGCTGGCCGCCACGCTGGCCCGCCTGTGGGACACGCCGCCCGTCGCGCCGCGGGTGCGCGCGATGCGCGCGGACATCACCGCGCCGCGGCTCGGCCTGGCCGCCAGCGACCGGCGGGAGCTGTCCGCCGTCGCCGACCGCGTCATCCATTGCGCCGCCGCGGTCGGCTTCGACCAGCCGCTGCCCGACGCGCTGGCCGTCAACGTGCTCGGCACCCAGCGCGTGCTGGAGCTGGCCCACGGCATGCCGCGCCTGGAGCGGATGGTGCACGTCAGCACCGCCTTCGTGGCCGGGCGCTCCGAGGGGCGCTTCGGCGAAGCCGATCTCGTCGCCGGGCAGGACTTCCGCAACACCTACGAGCAGACCAAGCACCTGGCCGAGCGCCTGGTCGCGGGCAGCGGCCTGCCCGTGGCGGTCGCGCGGCCATCGATCGTCGTCGGGGACGCGACCAGCGGCTGGACGCCCGCGTTCTCGGCGCTGTACCTGCCGCTGCGCGCCTTCGCCCGCGGCCTGCTGGATCGCGTGCCGGCCGACCCCGACGGCATCGTCGACGCCGTGCCCCTCGACTACGTCGCCGCCGCCATCCTGCACCTGGCCGCTGCGCCGGGCGGTCGAGGGACGCTCGTTCAACCTCGTCGCCGGCGACCGCTCCGCGCGCATCGGCGACGTGCTGGCCCTGGCCCAGGCCCGCTTCGCCCAGCCCGCGCCGACCTTCGCCCCGCTGCGCATCGGCGGCGGCACGGAGGCGCTGGTGCCGTACTTCGATGTCAAGACGCAGTTCGACGACGCGCAGGCCCGCGCGCTGCTGGAGCCCGCAGGCATCAGCGCCCAGCCCCTGGACGCCCTGTTCGGGCGCCTGATGGACTACGCCGAGGCGACGCGCTGGGGGCGCGTCCCGACCACCCGCGAGACGGCGCTGCGCCAGGCCGGCGCGCGCCTCGAGGAGGCTGCCGCCGCATGAGCACCGAGATGGCCCGCTTCTTCCCCGACGACCCCGATGCGCTCGTGCAGGCGTCGTTCGCGTGCGGCTACTGCCTGCGCCAGCCTGCGGAGGCGACGATCGACCACGGCAACGACGGCGCCGTGGTCGACTGCCGGTGTGATCGCTGCGAGTATGACTGGACGGTCGTGCTCACCGGTGAGCAGGCCCTGCGCCTGCTGCTGCGCGAGCCGTGGGCCGATGTGCCCACGGTCGTGCATCGCGCGTAGCGCGGCCCTCTGGGAAGATCCGCTGCTTGGACGTCGCCAAGGCCAAGCTGTGGGCGCAGAAGTGGCGCTGGTACGAGCGCAACGCGTTGCCCTGGAACCGGGCGCGCATCCACCTGCACGCGGCGCGCGCGGGCGCGTTCATCCGCTGGCCCGTGCACGGCAACGTCCTGGAGGCCTTCGAGCAGGGGCGCCTGGAGCTCGGTGAGCATGTGCTGCTGGAGCCGGGAGTGTGGCTGACGGCCCCGGGCAGCGCACGCATCCGCATCGGGACGGGCAGCTTCCTGAACATCGGCGCGATGGTCGCCGCGCAGGACCTGGTCGAGATCGGCGAGCACTGCATGCTGGCCAACGGATGCTTCGTCAGCGACGCCAACCATCGCTTCGACGATCCGCTCATGCCCGTGCCGTGGCAGGGCTTCACCTCGCGCGGCCCCACGCGCATCGGCGACAACTGCTGGCTGGGCGCGCACGTGGTGGTCACCAGCGGGGTGACGATCGGCGAGCGCTGCGTGGTGGGGGCCAACAGCGTCGTGACCGCGGATCTGCCGCCGCACTCGATCGCCGTCGGTGCGCCGGCGCGGGTGGTGCGCACCATCGAGTACGCGCAGATGCGGGGAACTACGGACGTGGGCGGGTGAAAGACCACAACTAAACTGTTGTAAAGTTGATATGGTGCTCGTGACCGCCACCATCACCGTCCTCACGGAGAGGTCAGCACCATGTCCACCACGCGCACCATCGTCCTCGGATCCAGCTTCGCCGGAATGACCGGCGCCCTCGATCTGCGCAAGCACCTGGACGACCACCATGAGGTCGTCGTCCTGGACCCGCGCGATCACTTCACCTTCATCCCGTCGCTCATCTGGCTGCCCTTCGGCAAGCGCGATGCCGGCGACGTGACGTTCCCGCTCGCGCCGCTGTACGACCGCAAGGGCATCGAGTTCGTCAACGAGGCCGCCGCATCGGTCGACGTCGAGGCCCACACCGTCACCGCGGCCGGCGGGCGCACGCTGGAGTACGACAAGCTGCTCGTCGCCACCGGCCCGCGGCTGGCCTTCGAGAAGATCCCGGGCCTGGGACCCGACGGCGGCTACACGCAGTCGGTCTGCAACCTCGAGCATGCCCAGCAGGCGGGCGAGGCGTGGGAGCGCTTCCTCGAGAACCCCGGCCCGGTCGTGGTCGGCACCGCCCAGGGCGGCTCCTGCTTCGGCGCCTCCTACGAGTTCCTGTTCAACCTCCATCACCGCATCGCGCAAGGCGGGCCTGGAGAACGTCGCGCCGGTGACCTTCATCTCGGCCGAGCCCTTCCTGGGGCACTTCGGCCTGGGCGGCGTCGGCGACTCGGCCAAGCAGGTCGCCCGCTTCCTCGATCACCTCGGCATCGAGGGCATCCCCAACGCCGTCATCAAGGAGGTGCGCGACGGGGAGATCGAGCTCGAGGGCGGCCGCGTGCTGCCGTTCGCCTACTCGATGATCGTCCCGCCGTTCGCCGGCGTCGACGCGGTCCGCGACAGCGAGGGCCTGTCCAACCCGATGGGCTTCGTGCCGATCGACGCGCGCTTCCGCCACCCCGACCACCCGGACGTCTACTCCGCCGGCGTGGCGACCGCGATCGCGCCGCCCGAGCCGACCGAGGTCCCCGCGGGCGTGCCCAAGACCGGTCAGATGAGCGAGACGATGGCCAAGGTCGCCGCGCAGAACATCGTGGCCGACCTCAAGGCGCGGCAGCCACCGCGACATGCCGCTGGCGCGACCTGTCGGCGATCTGCGTGCTCGACGCGGGCAACAACGGGATCATCTTCAAGGCCGACCACGTGCTCGCGCACGGCCTGTACGCCAACGGCCACGAGCCGAAGGCGCGCGTCATGGCCGGGCCGCAGGCGCACTGGGCCAAGCTCGCCTTCGAGCGCTACTTCATGGCCAGCCGCAAGCGCGGCGTCGTGGCCCTCTGATCCCCTCGGGCCGATGCTCCTTGCTGCGGTACTGGGCCTGGTCATCGGCCTCGTGGTCGGCATGGTCGGCGGTGGTGGTGCCGTGCTCGCCGTCCCGGCGCTGGTCTACGGCGTCGGGCTCGGCGTGCAGGAGGCGACGACCGCGAGCCTCGCGGTCGTCGCCTCCGCCGCCCTGACGGGCGCAATCGCCCAGAGCCGCCGTGGCGCCGTCTGCTGGAGCTCGGCGCTGTGGTTCGCATCCGCGGCGGCTCTGGGCAGCGTCGCCGGCACGGCGGCCAACGACGCGCTCGGCGGCGCCGTCCTGCTGCTGGCCTTCAGCGCCGTCATGCTGGCGGCCGCCCGCGCCACCTGGCAGCGGGCGGGCGCTCCGGCCGCGGCGTCGACCGGCTGTCCGCGGGCGCGGGTGCGCCTGCTGATCCCGGCCGGCCTGGCGGTCGGCGCGCTCACCGGCCTGGTCGGCGTCGGCGGCGGCTTCGTGATCGTGCCCGCACTGGCCATCGGCCTGAGCTTCGGCATGCGCGAGGCGATGGGCACCTCGATGGTCATCGTGGCGATCGTCTCGGTCTTCGGCCTGGGCGCTCATCTGGCTGCGGGCCTGACGCTCGACGTCCCGATCGCGATGGCGATGGGGGCGGCGGCGCTGCTCGGTGCGCTCGCCGGGCCGCGCCTGGCCGACCGCGTCCCGACGCAGGCGCTCGGCCGTGGCTTCGCCGGCCTGGTCGTGGTGATCGCCGTCGGCGTGGCTGCGGCCACGCTGGCCGGCGCCTCGGTGTAGTATCACCCTTTGACAACTGTCCGTTTGTGGAGTAGTGTTATGTCCATGAGCCCTTCGACCTCACCCTCAGACCACGATCGCGCCGGCGCAGCTGGCCGATCGCCTCGCCCAGCACGAGCCGGTCACCCTGCTCGACGTGCGCGATGACGTGTCGTGGGCCATCGAGGCGCCCAGCGGTCACCGTCCGCCACGTCCCGGGCACGCGCGTGCTCGCCGACCCCGCGAGCGTCGCCCGCGAGCTCGACGGCCCCGTCGTCGTCGTCTGCAACCGCGGCATCTCGGCGCAGGGCGCCGCCGCCGCGCTGCGCGACGCCGGCGTCGACGCCGCCGTCCTGGAGGGCGGCATGCGCGGCTGGATCGGCACGCTGCAGGCCCACGCGCTCGACCTCGGCGTCGACGGGCTGACCGCCTGGCAGATCCAGCGTCCCGGCCGCGGCTGCCTCTCCTACGTGCTTGCCGCCGGCGGCCAGGCGCTGGTCGTCGACCCCGCGCCCGACACCGACTTCTACATCGCGCTGGCCGCCCAGGCCGAGCGCGACGATCACCACGGTCGTCGACACCCACCTGCACGCCGACCACCTGTCCGGCGCCCGCGCGCTGGCGCAGGCCACCGGGGCGCAGCTGCGCCTGCCGGCCCCGGCGCTGGAGCGCGGCGTCGCCTACGCCGACAGCGTGCGCCCGCTGGCCGACGGCGACGCGATCGCGCTGGGCGACGTTCCCGTGGAGGCCGTCGCGCTGCCCGGCCACACCACGGACATGACCGGGCTGCTCGTCGCCGGCCGGGCGCTGCTCAGCGGCGACTCGCTGTTCGCCGACGGCATCGCCCGCCCCGACCTGCAGCAGGGCGACCCCGGCGGCTCACGCGCGATGGCGCGGCGCCTGTACGAGACGCTGCGCGGGCGGGTGCTGACGCTGGACGACGACGTCGTCCTGCTGCCCGGCCACACGCACCCCGGCGTGCTCGACCGCGCCGTCGCGCCGACGCTGGCCGAGGTGCGCGCCGAGGTGCCCGAGCTGGCCCTCGACGACGCCGACGCCTTCGCCGAGGCCCTGCTCGCCGCCATGCCGCCCCGCCCCGCCAACTACGAGGCGGTCATCGCCGTCAACTCCGGCTTCCACCCGCTTGACCCCGAGCTGGAGACCGGCGGCAACAGCTGCTCCGACCCGCTGACCGACCGCGAAGACCGACCCACGATGCTTCCCCGACCCATTCCCCACGACCTGGCCGACCTGATCGCCGCGCGCCTGCGCGTGATCGGCGACCCCAACCGCGTCCGCATCCTCGATCAGCTGCGCGACGGCGAGCTGTCCGTCGCGCAGATCACCGAGCGCCTCGGGACCAGCCAGCAGAACGCCTCCAAGCATCTCGGCGTGCTGCTGCAGGCCGGCGTCGTGTCGCGCCGCAAGGAGGGCACCAGCTCCTTCTACAGCGTCGCCGACGAGGACGTCTTCGCCCTGTGCGAGCAGGTCTGCGGCGGCCTGCGCCACCAGCTGGCCGAGCTCGACCGCGGTCGTCGCGGAGCACGGCATGAGCTGGCCGCTGGAACGTGTCCTGTTCGCGATCGCCGGCACCGTGGTCCTGATCGGGGTGCTGCTCAGCGCCCTCGTCAGTCCCTGGTTCCTGCTGCTGATCGCCTTCGTCGCCCTCAACCAGTGGCTCTTCGTCCTCGCCGGCGACTGCCCGATGTCCCTGATCCTCACCCGAGTCTTCAGCTCCCACGAGGTACCTTCGATGAACACCACCGCCACGCCACCGGATCACACGATCGCCGCGCCCGGGCCGCCGCCCGCCGTGCGCGGGCCCGGCCCGATCGGCCGCCTCGGCCGCTGGGCCGCCACCACACGCACGGATCGTGTTCATCGCCTGGGCGATCATCGCGGTCGCGCTCGGGCTTCTTCGCGCCGCGCGTCGAGCACGCGCTGTCGGGCGCCGGCTGGCAGGCCAACGGCTCGCAGTCGGTGCAGGTGCGCGACCTCGTCCAGAAGGAGTTCGGCAGGCCTCAACAGCACCGGGCTGATGGTCGTCGTCCACAGCCACGACCAGACCACCGACTCGCCGCCGTTCCAGCAGACCGTCCGCCGCGTGGCCGCCGACGCTGCAGGCCGACGATCGCGTCGCCTCGGTGCAGCCGCCGCACGGCCGGCCAGACGATCAGCCAGCGACGGCCACACGGCGATCGTCATGGCGGGCGCGGCCGCCGACGCCAACGAGATGGTGCGCGCCGCCGACGACCTCAAGGCCCCGGTGACCGCGCTGGGCAGCCAGCAGACGTCCAGGTCGCCCTGACCGGCGCGTCGGGCATGTGGTCGGACTTCAACGAGGCCAACCGCAGCGCGATGATGCGCTCGGAGATGTTCTCCTGGCCGGTGACGCTGGCCATCCTCGTGCTCGCCTTCGGCTCGCTGGTCGCCGCCGGCCTGCCGCTGCTGCTGACGATCCTCGGGCTGCGTCGCCTCGGCGGGCTCGCTGTTCGCTGCTGACCGAGCTGACCCCGATCTCGATCTGGGCGATGAACTTCGCGCTTGATGTTCGCGCTCGCGCTCGGGCATCGACTACGCGCTGTTCATCGTCTACCGCTTCCGCGGAGCGCTGTTCGGCAGTCACGAGTCGCCGATCGACGCCGTCGACGAGACGATGGACACGGCCGGCAAGGCCGTGCTGTTCAGCGGCGTGACCGTGCTGATCTCGCTGAGCGCGGTGATGCTCGTCGACAGCCCCGCGTTCCGCTCGATGGCCGTCGGGATCATGCTGTCGGTCATCTTCGTGCTGGTCGCGACGCTGACGCTGCTGCCGGCCGTCCTCGGCAAGCTGGCACGCCCGCGTCGACAAGCTCTCGCTGCCCTGGGTCCACCAGGGCGAGCACCGCTCGCCGCGCTTCGCCGCGTGGGGCGAGTGGCTGTGGCGTCACCCGTGGCTGCCCGGCATCGGCACCGTGCTGGTGCTCGCCGCGCTGGCGCTGCCCGTCCTCTCGCTGAGCACCGGCATGCCGTCGATCAAGGTCGTCCCCGAGGTCCGACACCAGCCGCCAGGGCTACGAGCAGGTGCAGGCCGCCTTCGGCATCGGCGCCCCGGGCGCCCTGCAGGTCGTCGCGCCGGCCGCCGACGCCGATGACGTCGCAGGCCAAGCTGGCCGCCGACCCGGCGATCGCCCAGGTCACCCCGCCGCAGCCCGGCGCCTCCGGGAACGTCGTGCTGATGCAGGCGGTGCCCAAGGTCGACCCGTCCTCCAAGCAGCTCGGGACGGCCGATCGACCGGCTGCGCAGCGACGCTGCCGGCCGGAACGCAGGTCGGCGGAGCGCCCGCCGAGAACCACGACCTGGAGGCCGAGCTGTCGTCCAAGACGCCGCTGGTCATCGGCGTCGTGCTGGCGCTCGGGTTCCTGCTGCTGCTGGTCGCCCTGCAGGCGCCGCTGATCGCGGCGATCGGCGTGATCACCAACCTGCTGGCGACCGGCGCCGCCTTCGGCGTGGCCAAGCTCGATCTTCCAGGACGGCCACCTGCTCCGGGCTGCTCGGCTTCGAGCCCCAGGGCTTCCTCGATGCCTGGGGACCGGTGTTCTTCTTCGCGATGATCTTCGCGATCAGCATGGACTACACCGTGTTCCTGCTCAGCTCCGCGCGCGGAGCACTGGGAGCGCAGCCACGACCCGCGCGAGGCGATGGTCGGCGGCCTGGCCCACTCGGGCCGGGTGATCTTCGCCGCGGCCGCGGTGATGGTGGCGGTGTTCTTCACCTTCGCGCTGTCGGGGCCGCTGCCGCCGAAGGAGATGGGCATCATCCTCGGAGTCGCCGTCCTGCTCGACGCGCTGCTCGTGCGCCTGCTGCTGGTGCCCGTCCTGCTGCGCCTCACCGGGCGGGCCGCCTGGTGGCTGCCGCGCTGGCTGGACCGGATCCTGCCCGACGTCCACTTCGGGCACTGAGCGCGGGAGCGTCGGCCCTGGCCTAGTAGGCGTCGGCCAGGGCCGACACCAGCCCGTGCAGGCGGTCGGTGCGCCGGCGCGCGAGCTCGAGCTGGTGCTTGGTCGGCGGATGCGCGAGCTGGCGGGTGATGCCCTCCAGCTCGCGCTCGCAGCCCAGGTCCTGGGCGTGCGGGCGACAGGCGCCCAGCAGCCCCTCGACGACCTCGGCCAGCGGCACGCGCCGCTCGGCCGCCGGGTCGATGAGCGAGGCGTCGCAGCCGTCGCGGGCGGCCAGGAAGCGGTTCTCGTCGAGCACCTCGGGCGAGGCGATGGCCAGCGGATCGGCGTAGCCCTCCAGCGCCTCCAGGCGAGTTGGCGCTCAGCGCGAGCAGCACCGGCAGATGGACGCGCATCGCGTTGGCCACCCGCACGGCGTCCTCGGGGTCACCCACGCCGACATGCACGTGCAGGGCGAACGTCGGCTCGCGCCGGGCCAGCTCGCGCATCGAGCCGTACACGAGCGCCTGCCGGGCACCGGTCGAGACGGCCACGTCGCGCCACACCGCGAACGGGTGGGTGCCCGACACGGCCACGGCCAGCGCGCAGCCCTCCGCGGTCAGGCGCAGGGCTGCGCGCAGGCCGCGCAGCTCGTCGATCGCCTCGCCGACGCTGCCTCGGATCCCGGTGGCCAGCTCCAGCGCGGCCGCGTGCGTCTCGGCGCTGGCGTGATGGGCCACGTCGCCGGGCAGCCGCGGCAGCACCTCGTCGATCGCCCCGGCCAGGTTCCACGAGTTGGGGGTGACGAACATCGCCTCCTCCTCGACGCCGAGCGTGTAGGCGGTGGCCTGATCGTGATCCACCCACCGGGCCCACGTCGGCAGCTCGCCGCTCAGGGAAGGACCCATGTGTCCTTCCCGCCGCCGCGGCGTGAGGAGTTGACCACGAGGCTGCCCTCGTCGAACGCCACGCGGGTCAGCCCGCCGGGCAGCGCCGCCGTCGTGTGTCCGTCGTAGAAGAGAAACGGACGCAGGTCGACGTGGCGCGGGGCGAGCCGCCCGTCGATGACGGTCGGGTGCGTCGACAGGCGCACGAGCTCCTGCGCGCACCAGCCCTCCGGGTCGGCCCGCACGGCGCCGGCGGCCTCGTCCAGCTGGGCGGCGGATGCGCTGGGTCCGATCAGCACGCCGCGGCCACCGTGGCCGTCGCGTGGCTTGAGCACCAGCTCGCCGAGGCGGTCGAGCGCCTCCTCGCGGGCGGGTGCCTCGGCCAGGTCGTAGGTGGCGATGGACGGCAGCAGCGGCTCCTCGCCGAGGTAGAAGCGCACCATCCCGTCGACGTAGGGGTAGATCCGCTTGTCGTCGGCCAGGCCGGTGCCGAAGCCGTTGACCACGCTCAGACTGCCCGCCCGCAGCGCCGGCAGCAGCAGCTCGCCCAGCGCGGTGAGGGCGCCGTCGGGGCCGCGCAGGCGGTCCTCGTCGGTGCGCCGGTAGACGACCTGGATCGGGCGCCCGGTGGCGCGCACCATCAGCTGCCCGCCGTCGAGGCGCACGTCCGCGGGGTGGACGAGCGGGACGCCGGCCAGCTCGGCCAGCACGCGGTGCTCGAAGTAGGCGGAGTTGCCCGGCCCGTCGGAGAGCACGACGACCGCCGCGTCGCTGTCGGGCCGCGGACGTGCCGCCGACAGCACGCGGCCCAGCAGGTTGGCCAGCGCCGCGCGCACCGGGCGGCGCGGCTCGTCGTAGCCCAGGTGCGCCTTCGTCGCGCGGCGGGTGGCCAGCAGGTAGGCCATCCCCGACGGGGTGCGCACGTTGTCCTCCAGCACGTGGAAGCGGCCCGCGCCGTCGCGCACGACGTCCAGGCCGGCGATCGCGATGTGCGCGGCGACGGGGTCGGGCACATCGGCCAGGTCGGGCTCCAGGAACGGCAGCGTCGCCGCCAGGCGCTCGGGCACCACCCCGGCCTCCACGACGCGGCGCTCGCGGGCCAGGTCGCCGACGAAGGCGTTCAGCGCGCGCACGCGCTGGCCGAGCCCGGCCTCGAGCTCGCTCCACTCGTCGGCGGCGATCAGGCGGGGGATGGGGTCGATCGGGAACGCGCGGTCGCCCCCGAACGTGGCGCCCTCGCCGGCGGCGTGCTCGGCGACGGAGCCGGCCAGCTCGGCCAGGTCGCGCTCGGCCAGCTCCGCCAGCAGCGACGCGTACAGGGGTCTCGGGCTCCCGTCGGCGGCGAACGCCTCGTCCCAGCCCTCGGCCGGCGCGTAATCGAACGGGGAGACCCGACGCTCCTGGACGGTCATCGCCGCGAACCTACCCGGGGTCCGGCCCGATGCAATCGACCAAGCGGACAACGTCGGGGGCGGCCGCGTGGACCGCGTGGATCGTCAGGCGGCGCTGCGGCGGGCCGCCACGGGGGCGGTGGCGGCCTCCACGAAGCGCGCGAACAGCCGGCGGTGATCGGCCCGGGCGGTGAGCGACTCGGCGTGCCACTGGACGGCGAGCACGAAGGGCCGGTCGGTGGCCTCGACGCCCTCGGTCAGGCCGTCGGGCGCCCAGGCGACCGCGCGCAGGCGATGCCCGAGATCGTGCACGGCCTGGTGGTGAAAGGAGTTGACGTCGAGCTGCGTCTCGCCCAGCGCCTGCGCCAGTCGGCTGACCGGCTCGATGCGGACCGGGTGCGTGGCGACGCGCCCGGGCTCGGCCTGGCGGTGGCGCACGTCGCCGCCGATGTCCTCGGGCACGTGCTGCCACAGCGTGCCCCCGCGCGCGACGTTCAGCGCCTGCAGCCCGCGGCAGATGGCGAGGATCGGCAGCCCGCGCGCGTCGGCCGCGCGCACCAGGGCGAGCTCGAACTCGTCCAGCGGCGGCTCGGTCGGGCCCAGGGCGGCGTGCGGCTGGGCGCCGTACAGCGACGGGTGCAGGTCCGGGCCGCCCGACAGCAGCAGCCCGTCGATGCGGTCGACGAGGCCGTCGATGTCGTTGGCGGCCATCGGCGGCACCACGAGGGGGATGCCGCCGGCCGCGTCGACGGCGCGCGGGTAGTCCAGGCCGAGGGCCAGCTCGCGGCGGGCGGGGTCGGACTCGGCCAGCGGCTCCACGTGGGGCGGCGTGCGCAGCTCCGAGGTCGAGATGCCGATCAGCGGGGCCATGGAACACGCCGAGCGTAACGAACGCCCCAGCCGGGAAGGAACGACGTTCGATGTGCGGACTCTGCGGTGAGCTGCGATGGAGCGCGGCGGCGGACGTCGGCGCGGTGGCGCGGATGACGGCGACGATGCGCTCGCGCGGGCCCGACGATCACGGCCTGTGGGCGCGCTACTGGGACCCGCCCTACCGGCGCCGGCCGCAGCACGCTGGCATGAGCGGCCTGCTCGCCCACCAGGGCCAGCAGGGGCTCAAGACGTTCTCGATCGGCTTCGCCGAGGCGTTCGCCACCGACCACCACAGGATCGAGATCGGGGCCGAGCGGATGGTCCCGGCCGTGCCGGCGGCGATCGCGGCGATGAGCGAGCCGATGGTCAGCCACGACGCGGTCGCCTTCCACCTGCTGTCGCAGGAGGTCAGCCGGCACCTGAAGGTGGTGCAGTCGGGCCAGGGCGCCGACGAGGTGCTGGCCGGCTACCACTGGTACCCGCCGATGCTGCGCGCCGAGGACCCGGTGGGCGCCTACGAGGAGGCGTTCTTCGACCGCACCCACGAGGGAGATGGCGGGCTTCGTCGCCGACGGCCTGACGCTGGACGCGCCGGTCTCGGGTGAGTTCGTGGCGGCCCACTTCGCGGGCGCCCGGGCGGGCGGGGCGGGCGGGCCGCTGGATCTGGCGCTGCGCATCGACCAGCAGGTGATGCTGCCCGACGACCCGGTCAAGCGCGTCGACAACATGACCATGGCCTGGGGGCTGGAGGCGCGCACGCCGTTCCTCGACCACGAGCTCGTCGAGCTGGCCGCCGCCTGCCCGCCGGAGGTCAAGCTCGAGGCCGACGGCAAGGGGCCGCTCAAGCGCGCCGCGCGCGGGCTGGTGCCCGACGCCGTCATCGACCGGCCCAAGGGCTACTTCCCGGTGCCGGCCCTGGTGCAGCTGGAGGGGCCCTACCTCGAGCTGGTGCGCGACGCCCTGACCGACCCGCGGGCGCGCGAGCGCGGCCTGTGGCAGCCCGGCTACGTCGACCGGCTGCTGCGCGAGCCCAACGCCCACCTGACCCCGTCGGGCGCCAACAAGCTGTGGCAGCTTGGGCTGCTGGAGCTGTGGCTGGCCGCGCAGGGGGTGTGAGGGCGCGCGCTCAGCCGCCGAAGCGGGAGCGCAGCGCCATCACGTTGGCGACGTACTGCTGGGTCTCGGGCAGCATCCCGATGCGGCGCACGGAGTCCAGGCCCTGGTAGTAGGCGGCGGCCGCCAGGGCATAGTCGCCGCCGGTCTGCTGCAGCAGGTGACCCAGGTAGAGCACGCCGGCGCCGACGTTGTCGACGGCCGAGTTGGGATCGAGCTGGCGCTTGGCCAGGTTGGCCTGCACCCAGTCCCAGGTGCCCGGCATCACCTGCATGACGCCCCGCGCGTTGGCGGGCGAGACCATCGCGTTGTTGAAGCCCGACTCCTGCCAGGCGATCGCTGCCGACAGGTCGGTGGGCACGCCGTTGCGTGCCGCGACGGCGGCGATGTCGGTGGAGGTGACGGTCGTCGACGTGGGGTTGGGCGCGGCCTGGGGGACCACCGGCGCGGGAGCGGGCGCGGAGGCCGACGCCGGGGTGGGCGCCCCGGTGGGCAGCTTGATGACGGTGCCGGCGATCAGGTAGCCGTTGGGGTCGAGACCGTTCATCGCCGCCATCTGGTCGACGCTCACGCCCGACTGGGCGGCCAGGCCGCTCAGCGTGTCCCCGGGCCGCACGGTGTAGGCGCCCATCGGCGGCGGTCCGGATGCCGTCGCCGCGGCGGGCGCGGCAGACGCGTTCGCGGCGGCCGCCGCCGTCGCCGCGGGGGCGGACTGCAGCGCGATCGCCGCCTCGGTCACGGTCGGCAGCTGGATCGTCGACCCGGCGACGATCTGAGCGTCCTCCGACAGGCCGTTGGCTGCGGCGAACGCCCGCGTGGTCATGTTCTGCGAGGCGGCCAGCGACCACAGGCTCTCGCCGGGCTGGACGGTGTGGGGGACCCCCGCCACGGCGACGCTCGGCGCGGCGAGAAGCGCGCCGACCAGCAGCGCGGGGAGGAGTCGGACTGGACGCATGTCCGATACCGGTACCCCTCCCCGCCTGCTGGCGCAACGGAGCGCGCGCGGTTACGGAGCCTCGCTATGCGGCTTGCAGCTGCGCGCGGAACTCCGTCAGCTCGCCCGGGTCGATCGAGTACGTGTGGTCGGCCTCCGGGTAGCGGTGGGCGCGCACGTCGTCGGCGTAGGCGCGCACGCCGCGCACCATCTCCTCCATGAGGTCGCCGTAGCGCTTGACGAAGCGGGCGCCGACGCCCTCGCGGATGCCCAGCAGGTCGTGGAAGACGAGCACCTGGCCGTCGGTCGCCGCGCCGGCGCCGATGCCGATCACGGGGATCTCCATGCGCTCCATCAGCTGCTCGGCCACGGCCGACGGGATCGCCTCCCAGACGATCGAGAAGCAGCCCGCCTCCTGCAGCGCGACCGCCTCCTGGGCCACCTTGAGCGCCGCCTGCGCCGTGCGCCCCTGGGCGCGGTAGCCGCCGAGCGCGGTCGAGGTCTGCGGGGTCAGGCCGACGTGGCCCATGACCGGGATGCCGGCGCCGATGATCGCGGCGGCGCGGGCGACCATCGGGCCGCCGCCCTCGAGCTTGACGGCGTCGGCGCCGCCCTCCTTGACGAAGCGCTGGGCGGTGGCGATCGCCTGCTCGTCGGAGGCCTCGTAGGAGCCGAACGGCAGGTCGGCGACCAGGAACGGGGTGCGCAGCCCGCGGCGCACGGCCGCGGTCAGCATGATCATCTCGTCGATCGAGACGGGCACCGTCGACGGGTAGCCGAGCACGGTCATCGCGCCCGAGTCGCCGACCAGCACCATGTCCACGCCGGCGGCCTCGGCGACCTGGGCGGACGGGAAGTCGTAGGCGGTGACCATGACGATCGGCTCGCCCGTGCGCTTCTTCTCGGCCAGTCGGGGGAGGGTCATGGGGAGGGCGTCGATGCCGGACGTGTTGGTGGGGATCGCGGGTGCGGCGGACATGATGTGGCTCCTTCTGGTTGGCGCCCTCAGCTGAGGAGGGTCGCCACCTGGGAATCGACCGTGATGATGTGGTTGCTGTCGGCCTCGACGTGGACGACGCGCGGCTCGTAGCGCTCCATCTCGTCCGTGTCGTACTGCGCGTAGGAGATGACGATGATCGTGTCGCCGCGGTGGACCAGACGGGCCGCCGCGCCGTTGACCTTCATCTCTCCCGAGCCGCGCTCGCCGAGGATCGTGTACGTCTCGAAGCGGGCGCCGTTGTCGACGTCGACGACGTGCACCTGCTCGTGGGGCAGGATGTCGGCGGCCTCCAGCAGGTCGGGGTCGATGGTGATCGACCCGACGTAGTGGAGGTCGCAGTCGGTGACCGTGGCGCGGTGGATCTTGGACTTCAGCATCGTGCGCTGCATCAGGGATGGGCTCCGTTTCCGGTGATCGTCGTGTTGTCGATCAGGCGGGCGCGGCCGACGCGGGCGGCGATCGCGACGAGCACGTCGCGGTCGATCGCGTCGACCTCCAGGAAGCTGTCGGGGTCGACCACGGCCACGTAGTCGGGCTCCACGCCGACCGCGTCGAGCTGGGCACGGGCGGCGGCGCGGACCGCGGAGGCGTCGGTCTCGCCGGCGGCCACGGCGGCGCGGGCGGCCTCCAGCGCGCGGCTGAGGCTCAGCGCGCGCGGGCGCTCGTCAGCGGTCAGGTAGGCGTTGCGGCTGGACATGGCCAGCCCGTCGGGCTCGCGCACGGTCTCGCAGCCCTCGACGCGCACGGGGATGTCGAGGTCGCTGACCAGGCGGCGGATGACCGCCAGCTGCTGGGCGTCCTTCGCCCGAAGTAGGCGACGTCGGGCTGGGCCATGTTCAGCAGCTTGGTGACGACGGTGACGACGCCGTCGAAGTGCGATGCGCCTCGCTGGGCGCCCTCCAGCGGCTCGCTGACGCCCGCCACGTGGATCGCGGTGGCGAAGGCGGGCGGGTAGACCGCCTCGACCGGCGGGGCGAACAGCAGGTCGGCGCCCGCAGCGGAGGCGGCGGCCGCGTCGCGCGGCCTCGTCGCGCGGGTAGGCGGCGAGGTCCTCGGTCGGCGCGAACTGCGTCGGGTTGACGAACAGCGACACGACGACGACGTCGGTGTCGGCGCGGGCGCGGCGGATCAGCGACAGGTGGCCGTCGTGCAGCGCGCCCATCGTCGGGACGAGGCCGATGCTGCGCCCGGCCCGCCGCTCGGGCGGCCAGCGCGGCGCGCAGCTCGGCGACGATCCGGACCGTCCTCATCGTGCGGCTCCGGCCACGGCCGAGCTCGCGGGTGGCGTCGGCCAGCGCGTCGAACAGCCCGAGCGAGCTCCGGGGTGCGCTCGGCGACCGCGGCGCGCTGGCGGGCGACGGTCGCCTCGTCGCCGCGGGCGATGGGGCCGGTCAGGGCGCGCTCGCCGCCGACGCGGGCCCAGTTGTCCAGCGCCGCCTGCACGAGCGGTCGCAGGGCGGCGCGGTCGACGCCGGCCCCGGCGGCCAGCCGCTCGGCGGCGGCCTCGAGCGTGACCAGGAAGTTCGCGGCGATCGAGGCGGCCGCGTGGTAGGCGGCGCGGTCCTCGTCGTCGACCTCGATCGCCCGCAGCCCGACCGCTGCGGCCAGCGCGGCGGCCGCCTGCAGCGCGCGCGGCGTGGAGCCCGCGACCGCGGCGCTGGCGCCGGGAAGTCGGCACCGTCGGCGGTGACGGTCATCAGCGGGTGCAGGCTGAACGCCTCGTGGCCGGCGAGCGGCTCGAGCGTGGTGGCGCCGGAGCAGTGGCCGACCAGCGGGCCGGGGCGCAGGGCCGCCGCGGCGGCGGCGATCTCGCACGTCGGGGACGGCGAGCAGGACGACGCCGGTGCGCGGGTCGAGCCGTGGGGTGCGGCCGAGGGGCCCGTCGACGTGCAGGCCGGCGTCGCGCAGGGCGGCGGCCAGCGCCGTGCCGAGGCGCCCGCGGCCGATCACGGCGATGGGCAGGGAGAGTGGTTGGGTCTCCGTCATGTCGGTCCAGCTCCCGGGGCGGGATGCCGGTCGCGCGTTGCTGGGTGCTCCTGGAAGAAAACGGCTCGGTCCGTCCCCGAAGGTGACGGCCTTCGTGTCACATGATACCCAGCTGGAGCCACCGTTACGCTCAGCGCGATGGCCTCGTCCGCCGCCAGACGCGAGGAGCTCAAGCTCGTCTTCGAGCAGGCGCGCAGCTGCGTGAGATGCCCGCAGCTGGCGTCGACGCGCAACCAGGTCGTCTTCGGCTGCGGGCAACGCCGACGCGGACCTGATGTTCGTGGGCGAGGCGCCGGGCGCCAACGAGGATCGCATGGGCCTGCCGTTCGTCGGCCAGGCCGGCAAGCTGCTCGACCAGCTGCTGGGCGAGGTGGGCCTGCGCCGCGAGCGACGTGTTCATGGCCAACGTGCTCAAGTGCCGGCCGCCCGGCAACCGCGACCCGCAGCCGGTCGAGATCGACAACTGCAGCGAGTACCTGTTGCGCCAGCTCGAGCTGATCGAGCCGAAGGTCGTGTGCACGCTGGGCAACTTCGCCACGAAGCTGCTGCGCGGCGACCCGGCCGGGATCACGCGGGTGCACGGCCAGGAGGAGGTGCGGGTGATCGGCCGGCGGGCGGTGCGCCTGTATCCGATCTACCATCCGGCGGCCGCGCTGTACACGCCGCGGATGCTCGAGGCGCTGCGCGAGGACGTCGCGCGGCTGCCGCAGCTGCTGGCCCAGCCCGCGCCCGCGCAGCCGCAGATGGTCGAGGAGCCGGTGGTCGAGGAGATCGTTCCCGGCCCCGGCGAGCCGGCCGCGCCGCCGCCCGCACCGGGGCCCCCACCTGACGAGCAGCTCGGCCTGTTCTAGGCGCGCCAGGCGCGCCGCGCGCGGCGCAGGGCGTGCAGCTGGGCGCGCTCGCGCCGCCCGCGCCGCGGCCCCTTGACCAGCGCACGGGTGGCGAAGGTCAGCGCCTGGGCGGCGTCGTCGAGGGCCAGCGCGTGGGCGCCGAGGTCGGCCCCGACCACGGCGCGGCGGCGGCGGGCGTGCAGCAGCAGCGGCTCCCCGCCGAAGTGGGCGGCCGTCGAGTGGCCGCCTCGGTGCACGAGCGCCACCGACGGGTCCAACAGCGTCGGGACGCCGCGCGCAGCGGCGCGCAGGCACAGGTCGAGGTCCTCGTAGAAGAGGAAGGCCGACGGGTCGAACGGGCCCAGGGCGCGCAGCGTGGCGGTGCGGGCGGCCAGCGCGGCGGCGATCGCCCACCCGACCGGGCGCGGACGCTGCGACCGCCACGGGTCGGCGCGCTCGCGCAGCGCCCGCGGCAGCAGGCGCGGATGCACGAGCGCCGGCAGCAGCGCCTCGACGGTTCCGGGGCGCGGGTGGGCGCTGCGCTGGAGGCTGCCGTCGGCGTTGAGCAGGCGGGGGGCGATCAGCGCGTCACGCGCCGCTGCGGCGGCGGCCAGTCGGTCGAGCCCGTCGTCGCGCAGCTCGACGTCGGGGTTGAGCAGCACGGCCACGTCGGTGCGCACGCGCGCCAGCCCGGCGTTGTTGGCGGGACCGAAGCCCAGGTTGCCGTCGAGCACCAGCAGCTCGGCGCCCCAGTCGACGGCGTGCTCGGGCCCGTCGTCGCTGGAGCCGCTGTCGATGCAGATCACGCGCGGGCGGCGCGGCAGGCAGCGGTCGATCGAGGCCAGCAGGGCCGGCAGGTCGCCAGCCGAGTCGTGCAGGACGACGACGGCGGTCCAGTCGCTCATCGCGCCGCCGCCCGCAGCGCGTCGTGCAGCCCGTCGGCGCACGCCTCCCAGCTGAGCCGGGCGATCGCCGTCTGCCCGTCGGCGACGACGCGCGCGCGCAGCTGCCCGTCGGCCTCGATGCGCAGCAGCGCGTCGGCCAGGCCGGCGGCGTCGCCGGCCCCGAAGCGCAGCGCCCCGGACCCCAGCGTCTCCTCATAGACGGGCAGGTCGGCGACGACCGGCGCGACGCCGCGGGCCAGCGCCTCCAGCGGGGTGAGGCCGAAGCCCTCGTCGTAGGAGGGCGCCACCAGCGCCGTCGCGCCGCGGTAGAGCATGTCCAGCGCCGTGCCGTGCACGGGGCCCAGCAGGCGCACGCCCGGCCGCCCCTCCAGCCGGTCGGCCAGGCGCCCCGATCCGGCGAAGACAAGCTCGGACCGCAGCCCGCGCGCCCGCGCCCGGGCGTGCGCCCCGGCCAGCAGTTCGGGCGCCTTTCGCGGCTCCAGCGCCCCCACGCACAGCACGTACGGCGCCGTTGTCCGATCGGGCCCGCTCTGCGGGCTCACGCCGACAACGGGGGCACCGGGCCCCTCGGGGACGACGCGCAGGCGGTCGGGGTCCACGCCCCAGCGTTCGCCCACCTGCGCCGCGGTGGCCTGCGAGACGCACACCACCTGGTCGGCCCGGCGGGCGAGGCGGTCGAGCCGCCCGGCGGCGTGCCAGGCGCGCTCGTAGGCGGTGAAGTCGCCCGGGCGCAGCAGCCAGGACAGGTCGTGGACGGTCAGCACCAGCGGGGTCGAGCCGTCCAGGCCGACCGGAGCCGGGGCGGGCAGCCACAGGACGTCCAGCCCGCCGCCGCACAGCCGCTCCAGCGCCGGCCGCCCGGTCAGCGCGCCCGCGCCGAACAGCACGCGTCCGGGCAGGCGGTTGCGGCGCAGCGCGACGCCGTCGGGCGCCTGCACCGCCTGGCGGCCGGGAACGAACGCGATCCACTCGTCGGCGGGGAAGCGCCGGGCCAGCGCCTCCAGAGCGTGGCGCAGGTAGCGGGCCACGCCGCGCCCCGCCGCCAGGTGCCGGGCGTCGACCCCGATGCGCATGGGGCGGAGGCTACTTCTCGGCGGCCAGCGCGAGCTTGCGGTAGGCCGACAGCGCTGGCTTGCCGATCGGCTCGGCGCCCGCCGGATCGAACGGATTCAGCCTGCGCAGCCCCGACCAGTCGAACAGGTTGTGGGAGCCGTCGACGCCGTCCGAGGACAGCCAGGTCGACCAGATCACGTCCTTGATGCGCCAGGCGCGGCGCTTGGCCATCAGCCGCTTGTAGGCCTGCGTGAGCTTCCGGGCCTGACCCGACGGGGTGGTGGCGAAGTCGGAGATGTCGGTCGCGGCCTCGCCCTTGGAGGAGGCCCAGGTGATCTCCGAGATCGACAGCGGCACCTTCGCGTCGCCGTGCTTGGCCATCGTCCTGCGCACGAGCTTGACGATCTTGAGCACGTTGGAGACGCGATAGGAGAACGGGTGCGTCGCGGCCACGTCGTACATCGAGTGGTTCATGCCCGCCTTGTAGGCCTGGGCCATCGCCTCCCAGGACCGGTTGCCGAAGCCGGGCGCGATCACGGTGGCGCCGGGGTCGGCGCGCTTGATCGCGTCGTGGGCGGTCCGCAGCAGCTTCACGAACGGCTTGGCGAACGGCGTGGGCGACGACCAGTAGCGGTCGAGGTTGGGCTCGTTCCAGACCTGCCAGACGCGCTGCGGGCGCATCGGGATCTGCGGGTTCTCGCTCCAGAACGTCCCGTCCGGCCCGTAGCGGGCGATCAGCGCGGTGAGGAAGTCGGCGTAGTCCTGGGGGTCCTTGGGTGGCGAGGACACGTTCCCCGGGTCGACGCGCGCCCAGTCCGGCGCGCGCAGGACGACCGGCTCGACGGCGATGTCGTTCTTGGCCGCCTCGCCGATCAGGCGGTCGAGGCTGGTGGTGATGAGCGGGCCGCCGCGCTCGGGCTGCATGTCGGCCCAGTAGACGACCGGGCGCACCGTCTCCACGCCGGAGGCCTTCATCAGCGAGAACTCCTGCGCGAAGGAGGCGTCGTCGCGGGTCATCAGCGCGCCGTCGGCCATCACGCCGAAGAACCCCTTCGGCACGGAGCGCGCCTGTGCGCCCGCGGGCGCGAGCAGGGCGAGGGCGACGACGAGCAGGAAGGTCCGGCGCATGAGGCTGCGACAACGTAGCGAGACGGCTCTGTGGCTCTGCCGCCCGTCCGCTCTCATAGACTCGCGTCGCATGGAGCGGCGGGTCGCCCTGATTCACGATTTTCTCCTGGACGTGCGCGGCGCGGAGCGAACCTTCTCGGCGCTCGCCGACATGTACCCGCAGGCCGACCTGTTCACGGCGATCTACGACCCGCGGGGGACGGAGGGACGGTTTGCGCATCGAACCGTCAACACGTCGTTCCTCCAGCGGTTGCGGCCGACCGCGCGCTCGTTCCGCCCGCTGCTGCCCTTCTATCCCTACGCGATGGAGTCGCTGGACCTGTCGGGCTACGACCTGGTCGTCTCCAGCTCCAGCGCGTGGGCGCACGGGGTGATCGTCGATCCCGACGCCGTCCACGTCTGCTACTGCCACAACCCCTTCCGCTACGCCTGGAACGCCCGCGACGAGACGCTCAACCAGCGTGGCGGCCTGCAGCGCGCCGCCCTGCGCATGGTCTTCCAGCGCTGGCGCCAGTGGGACTGGATCGCCGCCCAGCGCGTCGACCGCTACATCGCCAACTCCGAGACGACGCGCCGGCGCATCCGCCGCTACTTCGGGCGCGACAGCGACGTCGTCTACCCGCCGGTGGAGACCGCGCGCTTCACGCCGGGCCCGGTCAGCGACTTCTACGTCGTGCTCAGCGAGCTGATGCCCCACAAGCGCATCCACCTGGCCGTCGAGGCCTTCAACCGCCTGCGCCTGCCGCTGGTCGTCATCGGCAACGGGCCCGACGCGCGCCGCCTGCGGCGCATGGCCGGGCCGACGATCTCCTTCGCCGGGCGCGTGTCCGACGCGCGCGCCGCTGAGCTGCTGAGCGCCGCGCGGGCGCTCGTGGTCACCGCCACCGAGGAGTTCGGCATCGCCGCGGTCGAGGCGCAGGCCGCCGGGCGCCCGGTCATCGCGCTGGCCGAAGGCGGTGTGCGCGAGACCGTGCGCGAGGGCGTGACCGGCACCTTCTACGAGCAGGCGGACGCCGAGGCGCTGGCCGAGGCGGTCAGCCGCTTCGACACGATGGCCATCGATCCCGGCGAATGCGCGGCCAACGCCGACCGCTTCGACGTGGCGCACTTCCGCCACGGGATCCGCAGCGTCGTGGCCGAGGCATGCGCCGACGAGCGCCCGCCGCGCGCCGATCCGCGCCGTGTGCGCCCGCGCGGGCTCGGCTCCCGCCTGGTGGCGCCGGGCGCGTGAACGCTGCGCGCGTCGCCGCGGTCGTCCCCAACTGGAACGGCGCGCGGTGGCTGGACGGCTGCCTGGCCTCGCTGCGCGCCCAGGAGCGGCCCTTCGACGAGCTGATCGTCGTCGACAACGGCTCCACCGACGGCTCGGCGGAGGGGCTGGGCGACGATGTGCGGGTGGTCGCGCTGGGGTCCAACCGCGGCTTCGCGGCGGCGGCCAACGCCGGGCTGCGCGCGACGAGCGCCGACTGGGTCGCGCTGGTCAACAGCGACGTCGAGTTGGAGGCCGGCTGGCTGGCGGCCATGCTCGCGGCGGGCGGGCCGGACGACGTGGCCAGCGTGGCCGCCAAGCTCGTGTCGATGGCCGATCCGTCCGTGCTCGACGACACCGGCGACTTCCTGCGCCGCGACGGCGTCTGCGAGCAGCGCGGCCGCGGGCGGCGCGACGACGGCCGCTGGGACGAGCCGGGCGAGGTGTTCGCCGCCTGCGCCGGGGCCGCGCTGTACCGGCGCGCGATCGCGCTGGCCGTCGGCGGCTTCGACGAGCGTCTGTTCTCCTACCTGGAGGACGTCGACCTGGGCCTGCGCCTGCGCCTGGCGGGCTGGCGCACCGCGTACGCTCCGGCTGCGGTCGCGCGCCACGCCGGCGGCGGCTCGGCCCATCAGCTCGAGCGGCCCGTCGGGGCCTGGGTGGCGCGCAACACGCTGCTGCTGGTGGCCAAGGCCTACCCGCTGCGCTGGGCGCTGCCGGTGGCCTACCGCCAGCTGGCGTGGCTCGTCGCCGCCGCACGCGCCGGCGCGCTGAGCGACCACCTGCGCGGTCTGGCCGCTGCCCGCCCGCTGCTGGGCGAGATGTGGCGGGAGCGCGACGTGCTGCGGCGCGCGTCGATCGTGCCGATCGGCCGGGTGGTCGACGACCGCCCGTGGCACGGGCCGCGGGCCGGCGGTCATCCCGACGCGGGGTTCTAGTGGCCGTCTGGGAGCGCTGGCGCACGCCGATCCTGCTCGTGCTCGGCGCCCTGCTGGCCGGCGCGACGCTGCTGCGCGAGATCGGCCCGCACGACGAGGGCCTGATGCTCCAGGCGGCCCAGCGGATGGCCGACGGCCAGTGGCCGTACCGGGACTTCTGGTGGAACTACGGGCCGGGCCAGCCGCTGCTGCTGGCCATCCCGATCAAGCTGTTCGGGCCGTCGCTGCTGTGGTGGCGGCTGGTGCGCGTCGTCATCGACACGGTCGTGGCGCTGCTGGCCTACAAGCTCATCCGCCGCATCGCCGCGCGTGGCGGATCTGCCGGTTCTGAGCGGGGAATTCCGCCACGCGGCGTCGAGGCGCTGGCGCTGGCGGGCTGGCTGGCGGCCGCGGGCGCGATGGCCTGGCCGGCCACCCCGAGCCCGAACCCGACGGCGCTGCTGCTGGTGCTGTGGGCGCTGCTGATCGCCCGCGACCACCGGCTGTGGGCCGGGGCGCTGTGCGGCCTGGCCGTCGCCTTCCGCCCGGAGATCGGCGTGGCGGGGGCGGTCGCCGTCGCGCTGGCGGGCGGCGGCTGGGCGTCGCTGGCGCCCGCGGTGGGCGTGGCTGCCGCGACGCTGCTGCCGTTCTTCGTCGTCGCGCCCGGCGACATGTGGGACGACACGGTCGGCTTCCTGGGCATCCAGGACCTGCAGCGCCTGCCGCTGCGCACCGACCCGTCGGGCATCGGGCTGGACCCCAACAAGCTGCTGGAGCTGTGGTTCCCGCTCATCCTGGTGATCGCCAGCGGGCTGTGGGCGCTGTGGGCGGCGCTGCGACGCCCGCGCTGGGCCCTGCCGGCGCTGCCGCTGCTGGCGGTGGGGCTCGCCTACCTGCTCGGCCGCCCCGACGAGTTCCACCTGGTGCCGCTGTCGGTGCTGCTGGCCATCGTGCTGGCCGCGGCCGCGTCGCGCGAGCGGGCGATCGCGCCGCAGGTCGTGCTGATCGTGGCGCTGGCGCTGATCGCCGTCTACGGCCTCGAGCGGCGCTGGGGCCAGCTCGTCCACCCGCCGGCGCTGGCCGCCGTGCCCTCGCCGGTGGCCGACGGCGTGAAGACCGATGCCGACGACGCGGCCGCGCTCGCCGGCCTGCTGGAGGCGATCGACGAGCGCAGCTGCCCGGGCGATCCGATCTTCGTGGCGCCGCCGCACTTCGACCAGGTGACGGTCGGCGACGCGCTGCTGTACGTGCTGGCCCAGCGCACCAACCCGACGCGCTACGACGTCATGCAGCCCGGCGTCGTGACCACGGCGCCCGTGCAGCGCGAGATGATCGCCGACCTGCAGCGCGCGCGGCCGGCGCTGGTGGTGCGCTGGCTGGATCCGCGGGCCGAGGTGCGCGAGCCCAACGGCTCGGGGCGCTCCAGCGGCGTGACGCTCCTGGACGACTGGCTCGACGCCCACTACGAGGCCGTCGACCGCTACGGCCCGTACGAGCTGCTCGAGCGTGGCGGCGACGCCCCGCCGCGCCTGTGCGATGCGTGATCCGGCCCGCGACGGGGGAGACGGGACGGATGAGCCCCGATCGCCCTGATCGCCCTGATCCCGACAAGGACTACTACCGCGGCGCGCCGCTGGCCGAGGACGCCTCTCCGGAGACGACGCCGCCCGACCCCAACGAGCCGACGGCCGCCGACGGCACGGTCGAGCCCGTCGTCCCCGCGGAGGACGGCGACGACGCCTAGGACGATCCGCCGGCGTCGCGCATGCGCGCGACGTTGGCCACGTCCCCCGGGCCGTCGGGATCGATCTGGGCGGTGGCCATGATCCGGGCCAGCATCATGTACTGGCCGATCACCTGCAGCAGCTCGACGATCTCGCGTGCCGACAGCACGGCGGCCAGCTCCGCGTAGGTGGCGTCGCCGGGCGCCACGTCGCGCACCACCTCGTCGGTGAAGCGCACCACCGCCAGCGCGGCGCCGTCCAGGGCGTCGAGGCGGTCGTCTTCCAGCGCGGCGATCTGCGCGTCGCTGACGCCGACGGCGCGGGCGATCGCCTCGTGCTGGTCCCATTCGTACCGGGCGCCGGGCGACAGCGCCGCGACCCGCAGGATCGCCAGCTCGCGCAGCACGGGATCGAGCTCCAGGTCGCCGAGCAGGGCGCCGCCCCAGCGCAGCCACGGGCGGAACGCCGTCGGCGCGTTGGCCATCAGCGCGAACACGTTCAGCTGGGGCGCGCGCCGCAGCGCCTCGGCCACCTCGGGCGAGGCGTCCTGCGCGCGCACGTAGGGCAGCCGCGCCACGCGCGCCGCCTACCTGGGCCCGAAGCGGAAGCGCACGAGCGCGCCGACCGCGTGGAAGCCATCGCGCCAGGTGATCTTCTTGCCCTCGTCGTAGGTGCGCCCGTAGTAGGAGATCGGCACCTCGTACAGGCGCACCCGCCGGCGCAGCACCTTGGCGGTGATCTCCGGCTCGAAGCGGAAGTCGTTGCTGACCAGGTCGATCGAGCGGATCAGCGGACCGGAGAACGCCTTGTAGCCGACCTCCATGTCGCTGATCGTCGTGTTGTAGAGCACGTTGGTCAGCAGCGACAGGAAGCGGTTGCCCAGGTAGTGCCAGAAGAGGTGGGCGCGCTGCGGCTCGCCGCCGCGCAGGCGGGTGCCGAACACGACGTCGGCCACGCCGCGGAACAGCGGGTCCATCAGCTTGGGCAGGTCGGACGGGTCGTACTCCAGGTCGGCGTCCTGGATCACGAGGAAGTCGCCGGTGGAGGCGGTGATCCCGGTGCGCACGGCAGCGCCCTTGCCCTGGTTGCGCTCGTGGCGCAGCAGGCGGGCGTCGTCGCGCGCCTCGACGATGGCGGCGGTGTCGTCGACCGAGCCGTCGTCGACGACGATCACCTCGGTGGCGAACGGCAGATCGGCGAGGCGGTCCAGGACGTTGGCGATCGTGCGCGCCTCGTCCTTGGCCGGGACGATGATGGAGACGATGGGGGATGGCTCAGCCAAAGGCGTGGCATCGTACCGGGCCGTGCTCGTTCGTCTCCTCCTCGCCGCCGCGGCGATCGCCATGGTGGCGCTGTTCGCCGCCACCCGCCACGGCTACGACCAGTGCCAGTCGGCGCGGCGCACCGTGCTGGCCGCCGCCAACGGGTCGCTGCCCGCCTCCGAGCAGGCGCCGGCGATCCAGTCGGTGCGCGACCACTGCCGCGGCTCCGACCAGCTCGTCAACGTCGCCGGCCTGCTCTACCAGCAGCATCGGACCCGCGCGGCGATGCAGGTGGCCCAGGAGGCGGTCGACGAGGAGCCCGAGAACGCGCTGGCGTGGCGGGCGCTGTCCGCCACCTCGGCCCAGATCGACCCGGCTACCGCGAGGCGGGCTGCGCGACGTCAGCTGGAGCTGAGTCCGCTCGATCCGCCGCCCGTCGACCCCGGCGGGGGTCCTTGAAGCGCAGGGCCGGCTTCTCGACCAGGTAGTAGCTGAGCGCGGAGATCGGGATGGCGATCGCCAGCGTGGGCAGCAGCAGCGACAGGAAGCCCGAGCCGGGCAGCCAGCCCTGGGCGCCGTGGTCGTTGATGTCGAGCATGATGTTGCTGTGCCACAGGAAGATGCCGTAGGAGACGAGGCCCAGCCAGCCCAGCACCGGCCAGGCCAGCAGCCTCCGCGGCCAACCGCCGGCCCAGTCGCCGAAGATGGCGGGCAGCAGCAGCAGGAACGCGACGCTGGCGTAGCCGACGTGCTCGCCGAAGAAGTTCCACTGCGTGTAGGTCACGAAGAAGCCGCGTGACAGGTTCATCCCCAGCGCGACGAACACGAAGACGGCCGCGGCGGCCAGCCACGGCAGCCACGGCCGGCGGATGATCGTGACCAGCACCGGCGAGCGCGCCTCGCGCCCGTGCCAGGCGACGCTGAGGACGGCCAGGATCATCCCGTAGGCGAACCAGTCGAAGTAGCTCAGCAGCGTGTTGTGCAGCACGCGCCAGTCGCTGAACGGCGGCGTGTAGCCCTGGATCACCCAGCGGAAGGCGATCACCAGCGCCGACAGGCCGAGCAGGATCGCCACCTCGCCGCGCACCGACGGCCGCGCGCGGGCGATCGCCGCCGCCAGGAACGGCAGCACGAGGTAGAAGGAGACCTCGATGCACAGCGTCCAGGCCGGTCCGATGCCCTGGACGATCGAGTCACGCCAGTAGATCTGCGTGAACGTGTAGAAGCGCCACCAGTGGTCGGAGAAGCCCAGCAGGCCCGGGTAGATGGCCAGCAGGGTCAGGGCGACCCAGTAGGCGGGCACGATGCGCAGCACGCGTCGGCGCAGGAAGGCCCGCGTGGCGATCGGGGGTCGTCCCTCGCGGCGCGCGGCCACGAACGGGCGGTACAGCAGGAAGCCCGACAGCAGGAAGAAGATCGTCACGCCCATGTTCAGCCGGGCGGGGAAGTGGCCGAGCCAGTTGTCGGTGTTGAAGTTCGACACGCCGGAGGCGTGCGTGACGACGATCGCCAGCGCCGCGATCGCCCGCATCGCGTCCAGCAGCGGGAAGCGAGGGTTGCCGGGAGGCGGCTTGAGGGCGTCGTCGACGTCGGCGGCCATCGGAGGGTGCAGCTTAGGCCCGATGCACGTCGTACGCTCCCGTGCCGCGATGTCGCGCTTCGCCAAGCTCCTCGGCCTGATCGCCCTCGGCGCCCTGGCGATTCGCTGGCTGTACGCCTACGACATCCGCGACTACCTGGTGCAGGGCGACGCGATGACCTTCCATCTCGTCGGCCAGGGGCTGGCCGACGGCAAGGGGTTCGTCGAGCACGTCCCGCCCGGGGGTCCCACGGCCGAGCACCCGCCCGGGCTGTTCGTGCTGTGGGCGTTCGTCGACAAGCTCGGCGCCAACGGCTACCTGGCGCACCGCATGGTCCTCGGGGCGCTCGGGACCGGCACGGTCGTCCTGCTCGGCCTGCTGGGGCGCCGGATCGGCGGGGACCGTCTGGGGCTGGTGGCCGCGGCGCTGGCCGCTGTGTACCCGATGCTGTGGACGGCCGACGGATCGCTGATGAGCGAGCCGCTGTACGGGCTGTTCATCGTCTCGGTGCTGCTGGCCGCGATGTGGGTGCACGAGCGGCCCAGCTGGCGGCGCGCGGCGGCGCTGGGCGCGCTCATCTCCCTGGCGGCGCTGACCCGGGGCGAGGGCCTGTCGCTGATCGTGCTGCTGGCCATCCCGGTGGCGATCGCCTCGCGGCCGACGTGGGCGGGACGCGCCTGGCTGTGGGGCGCGGCGCTGGCCGCCTGCATCGTCGTGCTCGCACCCTGGACGATCTTCAACGCGACGCGCTTTGACACGCCGGTGCTGATCTCGACGAACTCCAACGGCCTGTTCGTCGGCGCCAACTGCCGGGAGACCTACTACGGCGACCTGATCGGCGCCTGGCGCTTCCAGTGCTACACGCCGCGGCGCCCCCGGGAGGACGAGGCCGAGTACTTCGCCCGCCAGCGCCACATCGGCATCGAGTACGCGCTGCACCACACCGGCCGCTGGCCGGCGGTCGTCGCCGCCCGGCTCGGCCGGCTGCTGGACGTCTACCGCTTCGACCAGTCGGTCTTCTTCAACAGCGCCGAGGGCCGGCCCGCGCAGTGGGCGTCGCGGGCGATCCGCGCCTACTGGGTCGTCGGGGTGCTGGCGCTGATCGGCATCGTGCTGCTGTGGCGCCGTCGCCAGCGCTTCGCCCTGCTGGTGCTGGGCGCGCCGATCGTGATGGTCGTGCTCGTCGCGGTCGTCACCTACGGCGGCACGCGCTTCCGCTACGGCGCCGAGCCGTCGCTGGTCGTGCTCGCCGCGGTCACGCTGCTGGCGGCGGGGGAGTGGATCGCTCGCCGCGTGGCGGCGCGACGCGCTCGCACTGCGCCAGCAGCACGCCCGCCAGCGTCACTGCCACGAGCGTGAGCGCCGGCATCTCCCAGTCCCAGTCCACGCCGGCGTGCACCGCCCACACGACGAGCGCGGCGGCCGGGCCGGCGGCCAGCGCCGGGTCGGCCCTGACCAGCTTGCGCGCCGCCAGCAGCACGCCGGCCAGCAGCGCGCACAGCAGCACGAACCCGACGAGGCCCAGCTCGGCCAGCGTCTCGAAGTAGAGCGAGTGCGCGTCGCGCACCGACTCGCGGAACGGCCGCTCGCGCAGCCACTCGACGCGGAAGGCGGCCGCGCCCGCGCCCCGCAGCGGGTGGTCGCCCCAGGTGTGGAAGGCGACGCGCCAGTAGGCGTAGCGGTTGGAGCCCGTGGAGGCCAGCCGCTGGGCGCTGGCGCCGAAGCTCGGGTTGTCCTGGCCGCGCTCGGAGACGACGGCCAGGCCGTAGGGCAGCAGCGCCACCGCGATGGCGACGACGAACCCCGCCGGGAGCGCCCAGCCGGGCAGGCCGATCGGCCCGGACCGGGCGCGGCCCTCGCGTTCGGTCCGGCAGGCGTAGGCCTGCAGCGCGGCGGCGCCGATCATCACGGCCACCAGCACCGACAGCATCAGCACGCCCTGGGCCTCGCGATGCCCCATGGAGCCGTGCAGCGAGGCGACGCCGTCCAGCTGGGAGGCGACGACGCTGACGACGAAGCCGCCGCCGACGACGAACACGATGGAGCGCAGCGAGCCGAAGGTCGGCGTCAGCAGTGCCAGCACCAGCAGCCCGCAGCCGCAGGCCGCCAGCGCACCGCGCGAGTAGGTCAGATACAGAGCCAGCGCCATCGGGATCGCGGCGCCGGCGGCGATCGCCCGCAGCGCGTCGGGGCGCAGCCGGTCGCCGGCGATGCGCGCGCACAGCACCACGCCGATGGCGGCGAGCGCGCCCATCGCGTTCCAGTAGGTCAGCGGCTGGTCCAGGCGCCCGCCGGCGTAGAAGGACGGCTTGAGGTCGATCACTCCGGGCAGCAGCCGCCCGACGATGCCGTAGCCGATCACGATCAGCACCCCGAGCGCGAGCGCGACCTCCACGACGGTCGCCCACGGCCGCGGTCGCCAGGCCAGCGCGCCAGCGATCAGCGCGCCCAGGTACAGCGCGTCTCGCTGGACGTCGTCGCCCGCCGGACCGGCCAGCGGCGCCCACGACTGCGACAGCCACACCCAGGCGGTGAAGGCGAGCAGGCCGCCGATGGCCAGGCGCACGGCCAGCGTGCGGGGGACGATCGGCCCGTCGGCGACGATCGCCAGCAGCGCCACCAGCGCCCACACGACGATCCCCGCGATCAGGCGGACATCCTCGTAGTAGCCGGCCTTCATGAAGGCCAGCGCGGTCGGCCCGGCGAGCAGGACGACGCGGGCCGCGGCGGCGAGCAGGCCGCCGGCCCCGCTCAGCGCCGGCGGACGCGGATCACGCAGTTCCACGTGGCCACCTCGCGCAGCCCCGGGATGTCGACGATGAAGCGCAGCTTGGGCCAGTAGCGCGGCTCGACGCGCTCGATCTGCAGGCCCGGGCGCTCGCGCACGAGCCTGATCGTCGGACCGATGTGCACGGCGAACAGCCCCTCGCCGTAGGTGTTCTTGCGCGGCGGCCCGTGGCGCCGGTGGTACAGGCGCGGACCGCGCTCGGGCCCGAGGAAGTGGTAGGGGGACATGTCGTGGCCGCCCCACGGCGAGTACCAGTTCGTCCACGAGATGTAGCCCCAGCCGCCGGGCCGCAGCACGCGTTCGATCTCGCGGATGATCCCGGCCGTGTCGGGCGCGTGCTCGAGCAGGTTGGAGGCGAACACGCCGTCGGCGAAGCCGTCCTCGAAGGGCAGGTCGGCGGCGTCGGCCAGCACGTGGCCCTCGGGCGCCTGGCCGCCGACGATCTCCAGCTCGTCGAGCGAGTTGTCGATCGGCACGCAGGTGGCGCCGGCGCGGCGGAAGGCGCGCGTGTAGATGCCCGGGCCGGCGCCCAGGTCCAGGATGGTCTGGCCGGCGAGGGGTCCGTAGCGGCGGTCCAGATCGGCGACCGCCTCGCGCGCCAGCACCGTGTAGAACGGCTCCGGGTCGGTCTGCTCGTTGCGAAACAGCGTCCACAGCTGACGGACGCGCGCCAGCCCGTGCTCGACCGGCGGCTCGGGTCGCTGCTGGGAGGCCTCCACGGGCGGGCACAGTAGCCTGCCGCCGCCGTGGACGTGCGTCGCCGCGATCGCCTGCTCATCCCCGCGCTGGCCGTCGGCTGCTACCTGCTGGCCTTGCTGCAGCGCCCGGGCTGGGCGGTGTCGGACACGAAGATCGACCTGCACGTCGATCCCGCCCGCTTCCTGGCCGACGCGGCGTCGCCGTGGACGACGGAGATCTCCTTCGGCCACGTGCAGAGCGGCCAGTACGGCGGCTACCTGTGGCCGATGGGGCCGTTCTTCGCGCTGCTGCGCGAGCTCGGCCTGTCGGCCTGGGTGACCGATCGCCTGTGGCTGGGCACGCTGCTGTTCCTGGCCGCCTGGGGCGTGGTGGCGTTGCTGGACGCGCTGCTGTCGCGCCGGCGCGGCGTGGCCCACGTCGTCGCGGCCTGCGTCTACGCGCTCAACCCGTACGTCGTCACCTACGCCGACCGCGTCTCGGTCACCCTGCTGGCCTACGCGGCGCTGCCGTGGCTGCTGCTGGTCGTCCACCGCGGGCTTCGACCCGAGGAAGTCCCGCGGGATCGGCCGCGCAGCTGGAGGCGGCCACTCGCGGGGCGCGAGCGCTCATGGCTGTGGCCCGCGCTGTTCGCTCTGATCGTCACCAGCAGCGGCGGCGGCATCAACGCGGCGGTCACCGCGTGGGCGCTGGTCGCCCCGCTGGCCCTGCTGGTGTACGAGCCGGCGCTGCGCTTCGTGCCGTGGCGCGCGGCGTGGACGTTCACCTGGCGCACCGCCCTGCTGGGGGCGATCACCTCGTTGTGGTGGGTCGTGCCGCTGGCCGTGCAGTCCAAGTGGGGCCTGCCCTTCCTGCCCTACACCGAGCAGCCGGGCACGATCTGGGGCTCGACCAGCGCCAGCGAGTCGCTGCGGCTGATGGGATTCTGGCTGTCCTACGCCGGGGTCGGCTACGGCTCGACGCTGCACCCCTACACCGACGACGCGGTCGCCTACCTGTTCTGGGCGCCGGTGATCGTCGGCTCGCTGCTGCTGCCCGCCCTGGCGCTGGGCGGCTTCGCGTGGACGCGCCGCTGGCGCTATGCGCCGTTCTTCCTCGGGCTCGTGCTGCTGGGCGTGCTGATCATGATGGCCGGCTTCCCCGAGGGCACCCCGCTGCGCAAGGGGATCACCTTCGCCTACAACCATCTCGTCTCGCTGCAGACGCTGCGCACGACCTACAAGGCCGGGCCGCTGCCCGCGCTCGGGCTGGCCGTGCTGGGCGGCATGGCCGCGCGCGTGGCGTGGGCATGGCTGGGCGAGCGACGATCCGCCTGGCGCCCGGCGGTCCTCGGGGTCGCGGCGATCGTCGTGGTGCTCAGCGCCTGGCCGTTCTTCCGCGGCGTGGGGGTCGACCAGCAGCTGACCTGGAAGCGCATCCCGGCGGCCTGGCAGCAGGTCTCCGACGACCTCGATTCCAGCCTCGGCGACGACCAGCGCGCGATGGTGCTGCCCGGCCAACTGTTCAGCTACTACACGTGGGGCGGCACGGTCGACCCGATCCTCCCGACGCTGTCGGACAAGCCGGTGGCGGTCCGCCAGGTCGTCCCGTTCGCCGACCTGCGCTCCGTCGACCTGCAGTGGTCGACGGACGCGCTGATCAGCCAGCAGCGGGTGATCGGACCGCAGCTGGCGCGCCTGCTGGACCTGGAGTCGGTCGGCAGCGTCGTGACCGCCACCGACGACGATCGCGACCGCTCCGGGGCGCTGGACCCCAACGCCGCCGCCCGCCAGCTCGCGCTGGCCGGCCTGGGCGATCCCGACGCCACCTACGGGCCCAGCGCTCCCCGGCGGGCCCAGGGCCGGGACCTGGCACCGGCGATCACGCTGCCCCAGATCCGCCGCACCGACCTGTCGTCGCGCCCCATGGTGCGCCTGGCGCCCCGCTCGCGCGCGGCGGTGCTCGACGGCGGCGCCGGCGGCATCGTCGACTGGGCGGCGTTCGGGGCGCTGCCGCGCGACGAGGTGCTGCGCTACGCCGCCGACCTGACCCGCCGCCAGATCCGCGCGTTCGCCGCCGCCGGCGGGCCGGTCGTGATCAGCGACTCCAACCGCCGGCGCGTCTTCGTGCCCTCGCAGCTGCGCGCCAACATGGGCGCCACGCTCAGCCCCGACGACCCGATCTCCGCCGACGGCCACCAGCTGAACCCGTGGCCGGAGCGCTCGACCGACGTGCAGACGGTCGCCCAGCTGTCGGGGCTGCGCTACCTGCGCGCCCCGTTCTCGCCCCAGGTGCCGCAGTTCCCCGAGCATCGCCCGTTCGCGGCGATGGACGGGGACCCGAGCACGGCGTGGCTGGCCGACCGCACGCTGACCGCCGACCGCTGGTACCTCGACGTCGGCCTGCCGCGCCGCATGGACGTGCCCTACGTCGACCTGACGCCGTACGGCGACGAGCGCGGCTACGTCAAGGAGGTGGCCGTCAACGGCGAGCGCTTCAAGGTCCACCAGGGCCGCAACCGGCTGCCGGTCGATCTGCACGACGTCGATCGCCTGCGCGTGCAGATGATCGACGTCACCGACCCGCCGCCCGGCGTGGACGGCGGCGCGGGCGGGATCCGCGAGCTGGAGATCCCCGGCGTCCACGTCAGCGAGGCGCTGCGGCCGCCGACCGTCGTCGAGTCGGCGCTGCGCGGCGCCGATCTGAGGCGCACGCCGCTGACCTACCTGTTCCAACGCACCCGCGGCGCCGACCCGTACCACCGCGACACGATCCACGGGCCGTGGTCGGCCGGGCTCACCAGCGACGCGGGCGACGCCGAGACCGGCCTGTCGCGGATCATCGACCCGCCCGCCACCCGCACCTACACGCTCGACGCGTGGACGAGCGTGGCCGACACCGCCCCCGATCACGAGCTCGACGCGCTCGTCGGCGGACGGGTGCCCGGCACGATGGACTCCTCGTCGCGCTACGAGGGACTGCCCGGCCGGCGCGCGTCCAGCGCCTTCGACGACCGCCGGGGGACCGCCTGGATCGGTGGATGGGGGGCGGCATCGACCGACCACCACGCGTGGATCGCCTGGACCACCGACACGCCGCACACGGTGCGCCGCCTCACGCTGCGCGAGCCGGTCCAGGTGGTGCGCCACCCGACGCGCGTGCGGCTGGTCGTCGACGGCGAGCCCGGTCCCGCGCTGGACGTCGGGCCCGGAGGCGAGGTGCGCCTGCCGGCGCCGGTGACGGGGCGGCGCTTCCGCCTGGTCGTGCTCGACGCCGCCTTCCCCGCCGAGGCCGGCCGCGCCGCGCGCGAGCGCGACGCCGTCGGCATCGCGCGCATCGCCGGGCCGGGCATCCCCAGCGCCGCGCCGCGCCGCGGCGGCCGCTTCGACAGCGGCTGCTCGCTGACCGTCGACGTCGGCCAGGGACAGACCCAGCTGCGCGCCCGCGGCAGCGTGCGCGCCTTCGACGCCGGCCGTCCGCTGCGTGCCCGCGGCTGCTCCACCGTCGCGCTGCGCGCGGGCGTCCAGCGCCTGTCGGTGCCGGGCAGCGGGCCGCTGCGCGCCGACCTGCTGCGCATGACGTCGGCCCCCGCGAAGCCCCCGCCGGCGGTGCCGTCGGCGGGCACCGTGACGTCGACCGGGACGCCCGGCCACGGCACCCGTGACGACGTGCGCGTCGACGTCACCCGCCCCGCGTGGATCGTGCTGGGCGAGAGCTTCACCACCGGTTGGCGCGCGAGGTGCGACGGCCGTTCGCTGGGCGCGCCCGTCCCGATGGACGGCTACGCCGTCGCCTTCCGGGTTGCGCCCGGCTGCCACGTCGTCGACTTCGCCTTCGCCGGTAACAAGCCGGTGCTGTGGTCGGCGATCATCTCCGGCGTGGCCGCGCTGGCGCTGCTGGCCTACGCGCTCATCGCACTGGTGCGCCGCCGCGGTCGCCCGGGGGCGGCCGACGAGCCCGGGCCGCCGCTGCCCGAGCCGTCCACCGCCCGCGTCGCGCTGCGCTGGGCGCTGGCCTGGGGCGTGGCCGCCGCGCTCGCGGGCGGGTTCGTGTTCGCGCTGCGTGCCGGCGTGGTGATCGGTCCGCTGGTGGCGTTCGTCCTGTGGCGCGGCATCGACGCCAAGCGCCTGGCCCTCGCCGCCGGTGGGCTGCTGGGGATCGTCGTGCCGATCCTCTACCTGGCCGTCCCGATCCGCGACCGCGGCGGCTACTCGACCAGCGCGCCGATGGACCGCATCGCCGCGCACTGGGTCGCGGTCGCCGCCATCGTCCTGCTGGCGTTGGCCCTCTACCGGGCGCTGGCCGGCGCGAAGGCCGAGCGGGCCCGCAGGCCGAGCGCCAGCACGCCGGCGGCCGCCAGGCACTGAAGCCCGAGCACGATCGCGGCGTACTGCACGACGCCGTAGCTGGCCATGCTGAGCACGATCGGCTCCAGCACGGCGACGACGCCCAGCACCCACAGGAAGCTCGTGCGGCCCAGGGCGAGCATGTACTGGACGGTCAGGTAGGCGACCGCCAGCAGCGTCATGGCCAGCCCGAGCACGGGCAGCGCGTCGGAGGCCTGGGTCAGGTCGGGCCCGAAGGCGAGGCGCATGAGCGTCTCGGCAAACAGCGCGAAGATGGCCAGCGCGGGCACCGCGATCACCGCCAGCACGGCGAACGACTGCTTGAGCACGGGCAGCGGGTCCAGCCCCGCCGCCGCGCGTCTGGTCGCCTCGGGCAGCAGGTGCAGGGCGATGCCGATCGCCACCCACACCACCGCCTTGGCCGCCACCGCCGCGGCGGCGTAGGAACCGGCGGTGTCGCCGCCGATCTGGTGCTTGACGACGATGACGTCGACGTTCTGCAGCAGGGCCAGCAGGGCCAGGCCGCCGATCGGCGCCCACGCGCCGGCCAGCAGCGACTGCAGCGTGCGCGCGGTCTTGGCGCCCTGCGCGCCGCCCAGGCGCCGGTGGATCTCCCAGCCCAGCCAGATCGCGGTCAGCGCGAAGGCCAGCGGGGTGCCCAGAAAGGCGCCGGTGACCTCGGCCCCCAGCGCGACGAGGAACAGGCCGCAGACCAGGCGCCCGAGCGCCTCCAGCACGAGCGACACGCCGACCGGGCGGAACGCGTGCATGCCCTGCAGCGCTCCGCGCTGCAGCGACAGCAGCAGCCACAGCACGCCGGTCGGCAGGATCGCCGCTGCGGCCAGCGGATGCCCGGGCACGCCGACCAGATGCGCGAGCGGATTCTGCAGCGCCATGCTCAGGGCGGTGACGACGACCAGCGCGTACAGCAGCTGGCGCGTCCAGCCGTTCAGCGTCGCGGCCAGCTTCTGGCCGTCGCCGAGGTGGTGCAGGGCGGTCTCGCGCGCGGCGGCGACCTGGATCGCCTGTCCGCCCACCATGAGGATCAGGAAGGTCGACACCAGCGCCGCCAGCGACCCGTAGCCCTCGGCGCCGAGCAGCCGCGTGAAGACGATCGTGAAGATCAGCTGGATGCCGTTGGACAGCAGCGTGGCGGCGGCCAGGCCGCCGGCCTTGAGCGTCTCGGAGTGGCGCAGCGCCCGGCGCAGCGACACGCGTGGCTCCTGGGCGGCCTTCTCGAGCACGGCGAGGTTGGCCTGGGCGGTGTTCTCCCAGGTGAAGCCGCGGGCGCGGGCCTGGGCGGCGGCGCCCAGCTCGTCGCGGCGCCGCGGCTCCTCGACGACCGCGCGCACCTTGTCGACGAGCTCCTCGGGCGTGTCGGCCAGCACCCCGGTCTCGCCGTCGACGACCGACTCGGCCAGCCCGCCGACGCGCATGGCCGCCGACGGGGTTCCGCAGGCGGCGGCCTCCATCACCGTCAGGCACCAGCCCTCGGCCGAGGAGGCGGTCAGGTTCAGCCAGGCGTTGCCGTACAGGTCGGCCTTGTCCTCCTCGGCGACGAACCCGAGCATCTCGACCCGGTCGCCCAGGCCGCGGCGGGCGATCTCGGCCTCGATGTTCGGACGCCAGTCGCCGCTGCCGGCGATCTGCAGTCGTGCGCCGGGCACGCCCTCGAGCACGTCCAGCGTCGTCTCGACGCGCTTGTACTGCTTGAGGCGGCCGAGGTACAGCAGCGTCGGCGTCGGCGAGCGGCGGCCCTCGTGGAACTGGCCGGGCTCGACCCCCAGGTAGGCGACGTGGATCAGCTCGGGATCGATCTTGAGCTGGTGGACCAGGTCCTCGCGCGCGGCCTCGGAGATGGTCAGCACCTGGGTGCCGCGATAGAGGAAGCGCAGCGGCAGGTACTCCAGCAGCATCGCCGCCAGCCGGCCGCGGCGCCCGAGCTCGGCCACGTAGTGGTCCTGGTGGACGTGGTGGACGAGCGCGACCCGGGGGGTGCGCAGAAACCACCACAGCGGCGTGAAGAAGGCGATGCCGTTGATGACCTCCAGGACGACGTCGGCATCGGCCGCCAGGCCCTTGCGCACCGCCCGCGCGGCGCGCGGAAAGACCGTCAGCCGGCTGCCCATCCGGTGGATCGCCAGGTTCGGTCCCAGCTGCTCGACCGCGGCGGCGCCCTCGTAGTCGCCGGCGACCACCGTCACCCGATGGCCCCAGGCGACCCAGCGCGCCACCTGGCCGTACAGGTTGGTGCCCGTCCCGCCGCCCTGGGGGTGCGTCCAGTCGCGGTCGGTGAGCAGGAGGATGTGGAGCGATCGAGGGGAACGCAACGCGCTGCGCGAGGGTATCGCCGCCATCCCACGGCACGTGTCGCGTCGCCTTGGCTAAGGTGCCTGCGATGCGCGTTGCCCGCCGCCTGCTTCCGCTGCTCGCCTGCGCCGTGATGGCCGGGGCGCCGGCCGTGGCCCACGCGCAGGGCGGCGCCGGCGACGATCAGTACCAGGACCCCTTCGGCAACAGCGGGTCGGGCACCACCCAGTCGTCGGGCGGCGGCTCCAAGGGCAGCTCCTCGGGGTCGGTCGGGCTCGTCGTCGAGCTCGACCGGCTCGGCCGCCCAGGGCAGCGGCAGCTCCGGCAGCGCACCGCAGCTGACCCAGGACCCGAACCTGGGCGCCAGCAGCTCCGCGACCTCGAGCTCGAGCGCCGCGGCGGCGCCGGCGACCAGCGCATCGACCGCGGCCGCGCCGGCCTCGACCGCGCAGCTGCCGCGCACCGGGTTCGACGCCCCGATCGTCGCTCTGCTCGGCATCGGCCTGGTGGCCGCCGGCGTCGGGCTGCGCCTGCGCGTCGCCCATGGCCGCCGAGCCTGACGTCGTCCGCGACAGCGACGGCCCCGCGGCGACCGAGGCGATCGCGGCCGAGCTGGCCGGCGACCTGGACGCGGGCGCGCTGGTGCTGCTGTCGGGCGGACTCGGCGCCGGCAAGACGACCTTCGTGCGCGGTGCGCTGCGGGCGCTCGGGGTGAGCCGGGCCGGTGACCGCGCCCACGTTCACGATCGGCCGGCGCTACGAGCGGTCGCGTGCCGGTCTCCCACCTGGACCTCTACCGGCTCGCGCGCCGGCCTCGCCGACGAGGACCCGGCGCTGCTCGACGACTAGCTGACGCCGGCGACGCCATCGCCTTCGTCGAGTGGCCCGAGGCCGCCGCCGGGCCGATCGACGGCCGGCGGCCAGGGCGTGACGCTGCGCCATGCCGGCGGCGACGCCGCGCATCACGGTGCGCGCGTCGGCGATGCTCCTCGGCTTCGACACCGCCACCGCCGGCGACCGCGGTCGCGCTGGCCGGTCGGGACCGGTGCCGAGCCGATCGAGCTCGCGGTCGACCCCGAGCCGGGCGGACGCCCCGCGTCACGCGCGCTGCTGCTGGCCTGGTCGAGGCCGCCGTCGCCGAGGCCGGGGCTGCCTTCGCCGACCTCGACCAGGTCGCGGTCGGGGTCGGGCCGGGCTCGTTCACCGGCCTGCGCATCGGCGTGGGCACTGCGCGGGCGCTCGCGCAGGCCCGCGGGCGCCGGCTTTGCGGGGTCGCCACGCCGCGGCGCGCTGGCCGCCCGGCGGCGCCCGGGCCGCCGGGCGCGCACGCTCGGCGTGATCGACGCCCGGCGCGGCGAGGCTCTTCGCCGCCGCGATGGCGAGGACGGGCGCCGGCGCTGCCGCCGCGGGCGCTTGCCCGGCGCCGGTGGCGGACTCGGAGCCGCGATTGGCGGGCGCCGGTGACGGCGCGGTACGATTCAGGCCCGAGATCCTGGAGCCGGCGGATGTCGAGGTCCCCGCTGACGCGGCTCCCGCGCATCGGCTCTCAGCGCGGCGGTGCTGCTGGGCGCGAGATGGGCCGCGGCCGACGCGCGGTCCCCCTGCCGGCTGCTCCCCGATTACATGCGCGACCCCGACGCGGAGCGTTGGCTTGCGCGAAACGACGGCAACTGAACGCCATGGCCACCGGTACCGCCATTCCGTCCGGCGCCTCACCTACGGCGACCTGCCCCAGCGTGCTCTCGATCGAGCGCCGCGTCCTTCCCGACGCCCTGGTCGCTGGCGATGTTCGTGCTCGAGGTCTCCAAGCCCTCGGGGGTCTGCCTGGCGCGCCGTCGCGGCGACGAGATCGTCGGCTATCTCGTCTGCTCGCGCTACGAGGACGTGTGCCATCTGATGAACGTCGCCGTGGATCCCGACCGCAGGCGCGAGGGCATCGCCGCCGCGCTGGTCGAGCGGATGCTGCACGCGCGCCGGCGGCGCGGAGGAGCGGTACACGCTCGAGGTGCGCGTCTCCAACCACGGCGCGATCGCGATGTACGAGCGCCTCGGCTTCCGCCGGCCGGCCGGCGACGCCGCTACTACAGCGACAACGGCGAGGACGCGATGATCATGTGGCTCACGGCGCACCCGGAGGGCTCTGACGACGTGCCCAACGCCGGCCGCCTCGGTGAGCGCGTGATCCTCGCCATCGAGACATCCTGCGACGACACCTGCGCGGCGGTCCTCGACGGCGCCCGCGCGTGCTCAGCAACGTGGTCTCCTCGCAGGCCGCGTGCACGCCCGCTTCGGCGGGATCGTGCCCGAGGTCGCCTCGCGGCGCCACCTCGAGCTGATCAATCCCGTCGTCGAGGCGCGCTCGCGCGACGCCGGATGCAGCCTCGATCGAGGTCGATGCGATCGCCGTCACCACGGAGCCGGGGCTGATCGGCGCCCTGCTCGTCGGGCTGTCAACTCGGCGAAGGCGCTCGCCGCCGCGCACGCGGCAAGCCGCTGATCCCGGTCGACCACCTCCAGGGCCACGTCGCGGCGAGCCTTCCTGGACCCCGATCCGCTCGAGCCGCCGTTCTCTGCCTGATCGCCAGCGGCGGCCACACGCTGCTCGCCGAGGTACGCGACCACGGCTCGCACCGAGTCCTCGGGCCAGACGCTCGACGACGCCGCCGGCGAGGCGCTCGACAAGGCCGCGCGGCTGCTCGGGCTCGGCTATCCCGGCGGCCCGGCGATCCAGCGCGCGGCCGCGGAGGGCGACCCTGACGCCTTCCCGCTGCCGATCGCGATGAGCCACGACGGCGGGCCTCGACTTCAGCTTCAGCGGGCTGAAGACCGCGCTCGTCTACGCCGTCGCGAGCTCGCGAGCAGGGCCGAGACCGCCGGGCCGACCTCGCCGCGAGCTTTCAGTGCGCCGTCGTCGGCCAGCTGGTCGCGAAGCTGCGCAGCGCGCTCGACCGCGGCGACTGGAAGGCGGTGGCGCTCGGCGGCGGCGTCGCCGCGAACGCGCTGCTCCGCGAGCGCGTCGCCGGCCTGTGCGGGCGCGAGGCGTGCGCCTGAAGCTCGTCCCGCCGCGCGCCTCTGCACCGACAACGCGGCGATGATCGGCTCGGCGCCGCGCGCTTCGCCGAGCCGCTCGCCTACCCGGCGACTACCTCGATCTCGACGCGGCCCGCCCGCTGGGAGCCGGTGGCGCCGAGCGAGCGTCGGTCACGCTCTGTACGGCCGGCCCGGCTGCCACCTCTGCGACGAGGCCCGCGACGGGCTGGCGCGCCTGCGCCGTGGCCGGCGCCCGCTTCGAGCTCCGCGAGGTCGACATCGAGAGCGACGAGGACCTGCATCGGCGGCCATGCTCGAGCCGATCCCCGTGATCGCCGTGAACGGCGGTCCGGGTCAGCGAGCTGCGTTCGACGCCGACGCCGTCCGCGCCCGGCTCGATACCTTTCACGCGTGAGCGCGCGGCGCACCAAGGAACCATCCGTCGCCGGCGCCACTCGCAACGGCCTCGGATCCGACCGGCTGTCGCTCGGCGTCGCGGCGCGGCTCGCCCGCTACCTGCAGGTGCTGATCCAGGCCCGGAAGATGGGCCGGGAGACGATCTCCTCGCAGGACCTCGCCGTCGTGGACCCACGTCAACTCCACGCAGATCCGCCGCGATCTCTCGGGCTTCGGGAAGTTCGGCAAGCGCGGCGTCGGCTACAACGTCGACTCGCTCGTCACGCGAGATCCGCAAGATCCTGCGCACCGTCGGGCCAGCACAACATCGCGCTGTTCGGCGCCGGCCACCTCGGTCAGGCGATCGCCACCTCGGACATCTTCGCCGACCACGGCTTCCGGATCGTCGTCGATCTTCGACGTCTCGCCGAAGCTGCCGGCAAGAAGATCGGCGGGATCGACGGTGCGGCCGCTCGACGAGCTCGAGGACTCCGATGAGCGCCGACGAGGTCGTCGTCGGCGTGCTCGCGGTGCCCGCCGACGCGGCACAGGAGGTCGCCGACCGGCTCGTCGAAGCGGGCGTGCGGGTCATCTTCAACTACTCCGAGCAGCTCCTCGACGTCCCCCCCGAGGTCACGGTCCACACCTCGAGCCCAGCCGTCGACCTGCTCTACGCGCTGTACTTCTACCTGGCCTGAGCCCGTTGACTCGTGGCTCGGGATCGAGAGCCTCGACCTCGTGCCGCTCGGGAGCGGTTCGAGGAGTCGACGGACTTCACGATGGCCGTCGAGGAGGAGTTCGCGATCCTCGACCCGCGGACGCTCGACCTCGCCCACGGCTTCGAGCGGCTGCAGACGGAGGCCCAGCAGGACCCGATCCTCGCCGACTCGGTCGCGGCGAGCTGATCGACACCGAGGTCGAGATCCGCTCCGGGCGCTCGCGAGACCTTCGCCGAGATGCGCGAGCGCGCAGCGCGAGCGCGCGCCGGCTCCTGTTCGACCTCGCCGCCCGCGCAGGGGCGCGCGCTCGGCCGCCTGCGGCACCCACCCCTGGGCCGACTACCTCGACCAGGCGATCATCGACACCCCGCACTACCGGCGGCTTCGCGCCGAGCTCGGCTGGGTCGCGCAGCGCAACAACACCTGGAGCCTCCACGTCCACGTCGGGCGTCCGCGGCGCCGACCGGGCGGTCGCGGTCTGCGACCGGCTTCGCAACGTGCTGCCGGTGCTGCTCGCGATCTCCGCCAACTCGCCGTTCCTCGACGGCCACGACACCGGGCTGCACTCGGTCCGCACGCAGATCTTCACCCGGACCTTCCCGCGCTGCGGCATCCACGAGCCGTTCGGCGACTGGGCGGCCTTACGCGGACTTCGTCGACCTGCTCGAGCGCACCCGGTCGATCGTCGAGTCGACCCAGCTCTGGTGGAGCGTGCGCCCCCATCACAGCTTCGGCACCGTCGAGGTGCGGATCTGCGACGCGCAGAGCGACGGTCGAGCGAGTCGTTCGCCCTGGCCGGGCTGATGATCGCCGCGTCGCCCAGGCGGCCGCCGACTACGACGACGGCATCCTCGCGCCGCCGCGCCGCGCGCGCGAGATCGAGGAGAACCTCTGGCGGGCGATCCGCCACGGCCTCGACGGCCGCATGATCGACTTCGAGCACGCGGCCGTCGAGATCCCGACGCTGGCCGCGGTGGAGGAGCTGCTGGTCTGGACCGCCGCCGGCGCGCGCGCGAGCTCCGGCATCGACCTCGGCGGCTTCGACTCGGCCGGCCCAACGGCGCCCAGCGGTGCGCGCGCCGTGCTCGGCGGCAGGTGCGACGCCTGCCGAGGCCTACCGCGAGCCGGTCGGCCTGACGGCGGGCGACCTTGTCGAGCGGGGTAAGGTCTCGCCCATGAGCGAAGCGCAGAGCGAGCACACCGCGACGCACGGCCCGCCCGAGCCGGGAGCGGGCGCCGCACGCGGTACCCTCGGCTTCGTATGGCCGAGCAACAGCGAGCCCCGACCGAGGAGGAGCTCCGCGCCGCCTACGAGGACGAGCTCAAGCGCGTCCGCGTCGACGACGTCATCGTGCAGACCGTCGTCTCGCTGGTGAACCTGGGCGGCCGTCGGGCCGGCCTGGCGCCGGGGACCGAGGACGAGCGCGACCTCGAGCAGGTGCGTCAGGCGATCGAGGGCGTGCGCGCCCTGCTGCCGCTGGTCGAGGGCGAGCTCGGGCCCGATGCGGCCCGCGTGCGCGAGGCGCTGAGCCAGCTGCAGATGGTCTACGCCCAGGGTGCCCGCGAGCGGGCGCCCCCGGCCAGGAGCCCGCCGGCGAGGGCGGCGAGCAGGAGCCGCCGGCCCGCCGCCAAGCCGGGCGAGCCCGGCCCGGCGCAGTCGTCGGGCCGCCTCTGGGTGCCAGGCCAGTAGGCGTCGCCTCCGGCCCTCGGGTTTGACTCCGCCGGCTTCTACAAGGGGTCGCCGAGGGACACACCCTCCGGCGGGCCCGCTCGATCATGTACTCGGAGGAGAGAGTCTCTTGACTAGTTTCCTGAGCGACCACGGGGTCGTGGTCGCGCTCGTGTGCGCTGGTCTGGCGGTGGCCTACGGGTTGCTGACGGCCCAGTCGCTGCTCGCGCTCTCGCCGGGCAACGAGCGGATGCAGGTCATCTCCAACGCGGTCCAGGCGGGCGCCACGCGCCTACCTGAACCGCCAGTACCAGATCATCGCCCTCGTCGGCGTGGTGCTGTTCGTCGCGCTGATCTTCGTCCAGGACTTCTCGGTCGGCGGTCGGCTTCGCCATCGGCGGCATCCTGTCGGGCTCGGCGGGATTCATCGGCATGAACGTGTCGGTGCGCGCCAACGCGCGCGTCGCCGAGGCCGCCCGCGGCGGCGTGGCGCCGGGCCCTGGACGTCGCCTTCCGCGGCGGCGCGATCACCGGCCTGCTGGTCGTCGGCCTGGCCCTGCTCGGCGTCGCCGGCTACTACGGCGGCTGACCTGGATCTTCGACGACACGCCCAAGCAGGCGGTCGACGCGCTGATCGGCCTCGGCTTCGGCGGCTCGCTGATCTCGGTCTTCGCCCGACTGGGCGGCGGCATCTTCACCAAGGCGGCCGACGTCGGCGCCGACCTGGTCGGCAAGGTCGAGGCCGGCATCCCCGAGGACGACCCGCGCAACCCGGCCGTCATCGCCGACAACGTCGGCGACAACGTCGGCGACTGCGCCGGCATGGCCGCCGACCTGTTCGAGACCTACGCGGTCACCGCGGTCGCCGTGATGCTGCTCGGCGTCCTGACGTTCAAGCTCAACCAGACGAGCGCGGCGCTGTACCCGCTGGTGCTCGGCGGCGTCGCGATCATCGGCTCGATCATCGGCACGTTCGCGGTCAAGCGAGCGCCAACGTCGAGCGCGCCCTCTACCAGGGCCTGGTCGTCTCCGGCGTCATCTCGGCCGCCGCGTTCTACCCGGTCACCAAGTGGCTGATGGACGACGTGCGCCTGTACAGCGTCGGCGACCTGTACCTGTGCTCGCTGATCGGCATCGCGCGTCACCGCGCTGCTGTTCGTGATCACCGACTACTACACCTCGACGCGCTTCGGTCCGGTCAAGAAGACCGCCGCGGCCTCGCAGACCGGGTCACGCCACGAACATCATCCAGGGCCTGGCCCAGGGCCTGCAGGCCACGGCGCTGCCGGCGCTGGTGCTGGTGCTGGGCATCTGGGGCTCCTGGGAGCTCGCCGGCGTCTACGGCGTCGGCGTGGCCGTCATGGGTCAGCTGTCGCTGACCGGCCTGATCGTCGCGCTCGACGCGTTCGGCCCGATCACCGACAACGCCGGCGGCATCGCCGAGATGGCCGAGCTGCCCGAGGACGTGCGCAACGTCACCGACCCGCTCGACGCGGTCGGCAACACGACCAAGGCCGTCACCAAGGGCTATGCGATCGGCTCGGCCGTGCTGGCGGCGGTGGTGCTGTTCGCGGCCTTCCGCGAGGAGCTGCAGGCCGAGCTCGGCCACCCGACGCTGTTCGGCATCGACGATCCGCCGGTGCTGATGGGCCTGCTGATCGGCGGCCTGATGGTGACGCTGTTCGCCGCCCTGTCGATGGAGGCCGTCGGCCGTGCCGGCGGTGCGGTCGTCGAGGAGGTCCGCCGGCAGTTCCGCGAGAAGCCGGGCATCATGGACGGCAGCGAGCAGCCCGACTACGAGCGCTCGGTCGCCCTGGTGACCGCGGCGGCCCAGCGCGAGATGATCATCCCGGCGCTGATCCCGATCGTGTTCACGGTGGTCGTCGGCCTGATCAGCGTGCAGGCGCTCGGCGGCCTGCTGATCGGCGTGATCGTCGTCGGCTTCTTCTTCGCCGTCCTGATGACCGCCGGCGGCGGTGCGTGGGACAACGCCAAGAAGCTGATCGAGGACGGCGCGTTCGGCGGCAAGGGCTCGGAGGCGCACGCCGCCTCGGTCACCGGCGACACGGTCGGCGACCCGTTCAAGGACACGTCGGGCCCGGCCATCAACCCGATGATCAAGGTCGCCAACATCGTGGCGATCCTGATCATCCCGCTGATCACCTGAGTCGTGACGGGCGGGGCGGCGCTCGTCGCCGCCCCGCCCGCGCGCCTGGCCCAGCCGGACGCTGATCGTCAGCGGATCGAGCGCGCGCAGGTCGCCCAGCGAGGGGCGGCCCGGGCTGTCCAGACCACGACCGCCAGCACGCACGGGCGGGGGGACGGCGCGAAGCCGCCCCCGCCGGGTATACGGTGGCGTTCGTATGAGGGTCACCCTGCTCGCGGCCATCGGGCTGCTCGCGCTCGGCGCGACACCCGCGGCGGCCGCCTCCAACTGCGATCCCCTGGATCACTCGGCCTGCCTGTACCCGTGGCCGAACAACGCGTTCGCCGCCAAGGACGCAGCGACGCCCACCAAGCTGCGCCTGAACCTGCCCCGGGCCGGCATGCCCGTCAACACCTCGGGCGTGCGCATCGATCCGACCGAGTGGAACCGCAACGACGGCTTCAGCCCGGGCTCGGCGCTGATCACCCGCGTCCCGGGCCTGGACACGCCGGCCGCCTTCCGCCGCAGCCGGATCGTGCCGATCACCGACATCGGCGCCTATGCGCGCAAGGACGCCCCCGTCGTGCTGATCAACACGCGCACCCACAAGCGCCAGCCGATCTGGGCCGAGCTGGACTCCAATCCGGCCAAGCGCTCCGACGTGACGTTGGAGATCCGCCCGGCGCGCAACCTGGAGGAGGGCACGCGCTACGTCGTCGCCCTGCGCCACCTCAAGAACGCGCACGGCAGGGCGATCCGCCCGCGACGGGCCTTCCGCGTCCTGCGCGACCGCCTGCGCACCCGCAGCCGGGCGCTCAAGGCGCGCCGGCCGGCGCTGGAGCGCGACTTCCGCGACCTGCGCAAGGCGGGCGTCGCCCGCAGGAACCTGTACCTGGCCTGGGACTTCACCGTGGCCAGCGAGCAGGGGCTCAGCGGGCGCGTGCTGGCCATGCGCAACGACGCCTTCGCGCGGCTGGGCGACACGAACCTCGCCGACCTGCGCCCGCAGGGCCATTCCCCGTCGGTGACGATCGACAGCGTCACCGACGTGCCCGCCGCCGAGGATCCGCTGATCGCGCGCAAGGTGGCCGGCCACGTCAGCGTGCCGTGCTACCTGGACCAGCCCGGCTGCCCGCCCGGATCCGGCTTCGCCTACGCGTCGCGCACCGCCACGTTCCCGATCCTCAAGCCGACCTCGACGATCGAGGCGCCGTTCGTGTGCAACATCCCGCGGGTCGCCTTCCAGCAGCCCGCCCGCCCGGCGATCTACGGCCACGGCCTGCTCGGCAAGCCGACCGAGATCAACCAGTTGCAGCTGCGCAACATGTCCCAGGAGCACGGCTTCGTCTTCTGCGCCACGGCCTGGATCGGGATGGCCGACGAGGACATCCCGCACGTGGCCGGGCTGCTGGGCGACCTGTCGGACTTCGCGACCGTGCCCGACCGCATGCAGCAGGGCATGATCGACGCGCTGTATCTCGGCCGGGCGATGATCGCCCCCGACGGGCTGGCGGCCAACCCGGCCTTCCAGACCGCCGACGGCCGCTCGGTGCTCGACATCGCCCCGGGCCGGCTGTACTACGACGGCAACAGCCAGGGCGCGATCATGGGCGGCGCGCTGGACGCCATCGCGCCCGACTACGACCGCGCCGTGCTCGGCGTCGCCGGGATGAACTTCTCGACGCTGCTGCGCCGCTCGGTCGACTTCAACACCTACGCGCAGATCCTCTACAAGGCCTATCCGGACGAGCTCACGCGGCCGCTGCTGCTGGGACTGCTGCAGGTGCTGTGGGATCGCGGCGAGGCCGACGGCTACGCGCTGCACATGACGACCGATCCGCTGCCCGACACCCCGCAGCACCGCGTGCTGATGCAGGTGGCCTTCGGCGATCACCAGGTGGCCAACGTGTCGGCCGAGACCGAGGCGCGCACGATCGGCGCGGCCACGAACGCCACGCCGCTCGCGCCCGGGCGCTCGCCTGACAAGCAGCCGCTGTGGGGGATCCCGCGGATCGGCGCCTACCCGTACGCGGGCTCGGCGCTGTTCTACTTCGACAGCGGCACGCCGGCGCCGCCGACGAGCGAGACGCCGCCGAAATCGGACCCGGCCCACCCGGATCCCCACGAGACGCCGCGCAACCAGGCCAGCGCGCGGGAGCAGAAGTCGGCCTTCCTGCAGGTCGGGGGCCAGGTCATCGATCCGTGCGGTGGCGCGCCCTGCACGGCGGTCGACCCGCCCTCGTAGCGCTCAGGCCAGCGCGGCCGCCCACATGCGGGCGAGGACGTCGAGCAGGCGTCCTCGCTCGCGCTCCCAGCGGGCGCGGATCCAGTCGTCCTGGCAGACGTCCAGCTGGCGCTTGAGCACGACGGCGACCAGCTGGGCGCGGTCGGCCTCCCAGCCGCGCACGCGCTCCAGGCCGCGTGCGAGCTTGTCCGCCGAGCGGGCGAAGTCCTCCTCGAGCGCGGCGCCGGCCTCCGCGTCGGCGCCGGCCACCGCCCGCAGCGCGACCCAGTAGTGCGCCGGGCTGTCCAGGCCCGCGACGAACGCGTCCAGCCACGCGCGCAGCGCCTCCTCGGTGGGCTCGGCGCAGACCTCGATCAGGTGCGTGTAGTCGGCGTCGTACTCGACCAGGGCCGCGTACAGGCCGTGGACGACCTCTCGCTTGGAGGAGAAGTGCAGGTAGAAGGTCGCGCGGGTGGCGCCGGCCTCGGTGGCGATCTCCTCGATCGTGGTCGCCGCGTACCCCTGGCGCGCGAACAGCAGGGCGGCCGCGTCGAGCAGCCTGGCCCGGGTGAGCGCCTTCTGCGCTTCGCGTAGCGAGACAGGCGGGGTGGGCTGGGGCATGCGCAGGTCGTTCTACCAGGTCAAGCCAGCTTGACCCCCTGGCTATTGACAAGACGCAAGGTCTATCAACGAGGCTTAATGTCCAGCTATGAAACCCGGCAGCGACCAGGGCGCCATCACCCACGCCGGCGAGCAGTCCAGCTCCGAGAAGTCCGACCAGACCGAGCAGAACACGGTCGACGCCACCACCGACAGCGGCTCCGGCGACACCGCCGAGGTCAAGGTCGACGCGTCGGCCGGCGAGCAGGTGTTCGCCGACAACTGCAGCACCTGCCATGGCGCGGACGGCAAGGGCGGCAACGGCGGCCCCGACCTGTCCGCCGTCCCCAACGCCGGGGACATGACCGCGGTCGTCCAAGCAGATCACCGGCGGTGGCGGTGGCATGCCGGCGTTCAGCGGGCAGCTGAGCAAGCAGCAGATCGCCGACGTCGCCGCGTACGTGACGCAGAAGGTCCACGGCGAGCGATCGCGCCGTGATCGGGGCCCGCACCGAGCGTCGGTGCGGGCCTCCACGTCTTCTAGGATCCGGACCTCTCATGGCCGAACGGCGGCTTCACGGTCTGCAGCGCGTCCTTGGCGCGAACGCCCTGTTCTCGACCGCCTACGGCAACGTCGGCTCGTCGATCTACTACGCGCTCGGCCTCGTCGCCAGCTTCGCGCTGGGCCTCACGCCGTTGGTGTTCGTCATCACCGGCGTGTTCTTCTTCTGCACGGCGGCCACCTATGCCGAGGCGACGGCGATGTATCCCGAGGCGGGCGGCTCGTCGAGCTTCGCGCGCCACGCCTTCAACGAGTTCGTCTCGTTCTTCGCGGCGTGGGCGCAGATGCTCAACTACGTCATCACCGTCGCCATCTCGGCCTTCTTCGTGCCGCACTACCTGGGCTCGGTGGTCGGCGTCGACGCCCTGCGCCACGGCCCCGGCGACATCATCGTCGGCATCATCGTGGTCGCGCTGCTGTCGGGCGTCAACGTGATCGGCGTCAAGGAGTCGGCCGGGCTGAACATCTTCCTGGCCGTCATCGACTTCCTCACGCAGCTGCTGCTCGTGCTCGTCGGCGCGATCCTCGTGCTGTCGCCGCAGACGCTGGTCGACAACGTCTCCTTCGGCGTGGCCCCGACCTGGAAGGACTTCTTCCTGGCCATCCCGATCGGCATGATCGCCTACACGGGGATCGAGACGATCTCCAACATGGCCGAGGAGGCGCGCGACGAGGCCAAGACCATCCCGGCCGCGATCAACCGCGTGCGCATCGCGGTGTTCGCCATCTACTTCACGCTGCCGGCCGTCGCGCTCAGCGCCCTGCCCGTCACGCAGCAGGCCGACGGCTCCTATCAGACGCTGCTGGGCGTCAGCGAGGAGGACGGCGGCTTCGCCGGCGACCCGATCCTCGGCGTGGTCAAGCAGCTGAACCTCGGGCCGCTGCAGTCGGTGGGCGAGATCTACGTCGGCCTGCTGGCCGCGACGATCCTGTTCATCGCCACCAACGCGGGCATCATCGGCGTGTCGCGGCTGGTCTACTCGATGGGCGTCTACCGCCAGCTGCCCGACCGATTGCGCCAGCTGCATCCGAAGTACGGCACGCCCTGGATCGGGATCCTCATCTTCGGCGGCGTCGCCTGCCTGACGATCATCCCCGGCCAGGCCGACTTCCTGGGCAACATCTACGCGTTCGGCGCGATGCTGTCGTTCACGATCGCCCACGTGGCGGTCATCCGCATGCGCCGCACCAAACCCGACGTCGAGCGGCCCTACCGGGGCCCGGGCAACATGCGAATCCGCGGCGTCGACGTCCCGCTGTTCGCCGTGTTCGGCGGCGCGGGCACCGCGATGGCCTTCGCGGTCGTCACCGCGCTGCACATCTCCGTGGCCATCGCGGGCATCGGCTGGCTGCTGCTGGGCATCGTCGTCTACGTCATCTACCGCCGCCGCCAGGGGCTGGACCTGACCTCCACGCGCCGGGTCGCGGTGCCCCAGCCGGTCGTCGACCACGAGGCCGAGTACGAGTCGATCCTCGTCGCCTTCGACGCCGGTGCGTTCAACGCGGCGGCGATCGGCACCGCGACGCGGCTGGCCTCGCGCCGCCGGCGGGGCATCCACGTGCTGGTGACCATCACCGTGCCGGCCTCCTCGCCGATCGACGCGTCGCTGCCCGAGCAGGAGCGCATCGCCCAGGAGCTGATCGAGCAGGCCAAGATCCAGGGCGGCCGGCGCGTCATCGGGCCACTGGGTGAAGGTGCGCGCGGGCCAGGCCGGCCGGGTGATCGTGCAGGAGGCGCGCGACATGCGCGCCCGCGCGATCGTCATGGCGCTGTCGCCGCGCGGCGGCACGCTGTTCAACCGCACCGTCGAGACCGTGCTCGCCAATCGGCCGTGTCGCGTGATCATCGCCGCCGCCCCTGGCTCGGGCAAGCGGACCAGCGAGCTGCAGGCAGCCGGGCTCACGTGAGGCCCCGCGGTCCTCCGCCGCAACGGCCACGACCCCGCGGGACGCCCCGCGTGACGGCCGACGTCCACCGCTACGGCACCGTGCTGATGTCCAGCCTGCTCGCTGATCATCGGCATCGCGCTGATCGTGCGCACGATCGTCGCCGGCGGCGGCGCGCTGGCCATCGGCGTGGTGCTCGGCGCGCTGTTCATCGCCGCGGGCGCCGGCCGGCTGTGGATCGCCTGGAGGTCGAGGCGGTGAGCGACGAGGACGACAGCCGCATCGGCGACCGCAGCGACGTGTTCCTGCGGCGCTCGCTGGGCTCGCCGCGCCTGTTCGCGATCATCTACACGCCGATCGCCTCGGCGCGTCTACTTCTCGCTGGGCGTCGTCGCCAGCTACGCGCTGGGCCTCACGCCGGTCGTGTTCCTGGTCGCCGGGCTGTACTTCGCGATCACGGCGATGACCTACGTCGAGGGCGCGTCGCTGCACCAGGACCGCGGCGGGGCGACCGTGTTCGCGCGCTACGCGTTCGACGAGCTGACGAGCTTCGTCGCCGGCTGGGCGGTGCTGCTCGACTACACGATCCTCATCGCCGTCTGCGCCCTGTCGGCGACCAACTACCTGCAGGCGTTCTGGCGCCCGCTGGCCGAGGGCCTCCCGGAGATCGCCATCGCGGTGGCGATCATCGTCTGGGTCGCCGTGCGCAACGTCCGCGGCTTCACCGCGCGTCGGGCCAAGGGCGTGCTGATCATCGTGATCGCCGACATCGTGCTGCAGGTGCTGCTGATCGTGCTGGGGCTGGCGATGTTCTTCGACGGCCACCTGCTCACGTCGCAGATCCACCTGGGCAGCGTGCCGACGTGGGCCGACGTGATCTTCGCCCTGACGATCGCCACCGTCGCCTTCACCAGCCTGGAGTCCGCCTCCGGGCTGGCCGGCGAGGTGGGGGTGCGGCGCGGCGGGCTCAAGCGACTGGTGTCGAGCGCCAGTGCGACGGTGACGCTCGTCTACGTCGGCATCGCGCTGGTCGCCGTCATCGCGGTGCCCGGTCACCCCGGAGCGCACCGCGGTGTCGGGCAGCTACACCGATGCGCCCGTGCTCGGCCTGACCGAGCGCATGGACCCCGAATGGGTCAGCGACGTCCTGCGCTACGTCGTGCGGCGTGGTGGCCTTCGTGACGCTGGTCGCCGCGGCCAAGGCGGCGATGCTCGGGCTGTCGCGGCTGGCCTACCAGCTGGGCACCAACCGCCAGATCCCCAGCCGTCGTCGGCCGCCTGCACCCGACGCGCTCGACGCCGTACGTGGTGATCGGATCGCCGCGGTGCTGGCCGACGGCCCTGGTGGTCCCGCGCAACCTCGACTTCCTCGTGGGCATCTACGCGTTCGGCGCCATGCTGGCCTTCACGCATCGCCCACCTGTCGGTCGTGCGCGCTGCGCTTCAGCGAGCCCGACCGCCACCGCCCCTACCGGATGCCGCTTGTGCATCGGGCGGCTGCCGGTGCCGGCCGCGCTCGGCGCGATCGTCTCGTTCGCGCTGTTCGTGCTCGGTGCTCGTCCTGCACGACGCGGCCCGCTTCGTCGGCCTCGGCTGGATGGTCGCCGGGATCGTGCTGTACCTCATCTACCGCGTCGTCGAGGACAAGCCGATCCTGCGTCGCGTCAGCGTGCCGGCCGCGGCGCTGCGCTACGACCCGCAGCACGGGGAGGCGGAGTACGGCTCGATCCTCGTGCCGATCTTCGGCACCTCGCTCGACGACGACATCGTGCAGACCGCCGGGCGCCTGGCCGCCGAGGAGCCCACCGACGAGGTGGAGGAGGGGGAGGGCGCCACGATCGAGGCGCTGTGGATCTTCCAGGTGCCGATGTCGCTGCCGATCGACGCGCGGCTGCCCGACGCCCAGCTCAAGCGGGCGCGCGCGGCGCTGGCGCGGGCGAAGGCGGTGGGCGAGGAGTACGAGGGCGTCCACGTCGCGACCGCGACCGTGCGCGCGCGGCGCACCGGGCAGGCGATCGTCGAGGAGGCGCGCCGGCGCGGCGTGGAGGCGATCGTGATGGCCGCCGAGGAGCCCAGCCGCATCCGCGGCGGCGCGCTGCTGGGCGGCCGCGCCGGCCCCAACGACAACTTCCTGGGCGACGTCACCAAGTACGTGGTCGGCAAGGCGACCTGCCCGGTGATCCTCACCGCGCCGCCGGCGGAGGAGGGTCGCCGACGGCCGAGGCGGCGGCTCGCCCTGAGCCTTTGCGATACCTTGCCGCCTCGTGTTCATGCTCATCATCGGAGCGGGCCGCGTGGGCTCCTCGGTCGCCAAGACGGCGCTCGCCGCCGGCCATGAGGTCTCCGTCCTGGACGAGGATCCGCTGTCCCACGAGCGCCTCGACGTCGGGCGTCGACGGCACGTGGGAGGACCGCGGCGGGCGCTTCACGGTCGGCACCGCGCTGGAGATCGACGCGCTGCTGGAGGCGGGCATCGAGACCGCCGATGTGTTCATCGCCGCCACCGACGGCGACAACACGAACCTGGTCGTCGTCGCAGATCGCCGTCAAGCGCTTCCGGGTGCCACGCGTGATCGTCCGCGTGATGGATCCCTACCGGGCCGCCTGGTACAAGGAGCAGGGGCTGCGAGACGATCTCGCCCACCGCGCAGGCGATCGCCATGTTCGAGACAGGCGCTGGAGCTCGGCTGATGTACATCATCGTCGTCGGAGGCGGCAAGGTCGGCTGGAACCTGGCCCGCGAGCTGATGGACAAGGGCGAGGAGGTCACGCTCCTGGAGAGCGACCGCCGCCGCTACCTGGTCATCGAGCAGGAGCTCGAGCACGCGGTGCAGTACGGCGACGCGACCGAGCTGTGGGTGCTGGAGCGCGCGGGCATCCAGCGCGCCGACCTGGTGATCGCGGTCACCGGCGACGACGAGGACAACATGCTCGTCTGCCAGGTGGCCAAGGAGAAGTACCTGGTCGACCGCATCATCGCCCGCGTCAACAACCCGCGAAACCTCCAGCACTTCAAGCTGCTGGGCATCCAGCCGGCGGTCAGCGCGACCGACCTGATCCTGCGCCTGATCGAGCACGAGGTGCCCCGCTACGGCCTCGTGCACCTGCTGGCGCTGGAGGAGGAGCAGCTCGAGATCATCGAGCTCGAGGTCGGGGCCAACTCGCCCGCGGCGGGCCGGCGCGTGGCCGACGTCAACCTGCCCGAGGGCTGCCTGATCATCTCGGTGCTGCGCCAGGGCGACGGCTTCGTCCCCAAGGCCGACACGGTCATCCAGGCCGGCGACGAGGTCCTGGTCGTCCTGGACCCCGGGCTCGAGGAGCAGATCACGCCGTACTTCACCGCGTAGCCGCGCTCGACCTGGCCGCCGGCGGAGATCTCGACGCGCGAGGAGCCGTTCGCCTGGATCCCCTGAGCGGACGTGCTCGACCTCGTGCATGACTGGCGCAACCCAGGTCGAGCACGTCGGCGCTTCCCCCTCAGAGCGTGGGCGGGCCGGGCTAGAAGATCGCGCGGATCAGCACGTAGGCCCCGACGGCGATCGCGACGATCACGAACACGACGAGGATCGTGGTGACGACGTTGCCGGTGCCCTCGGCGGGGATCGCCCGCTCCGCAACCGTCAGGTGCTCCTCGTGCTGGCGGGCGATGCGCTCGTCGACGGGCGCCACCGTGTGCCAGTGACCGTCGTCCGGAGGTGGCTCCCGCTCGCTCGTCCCCACCACTGCAGGGTCCCACGGGCACGGCTGCAGCGCAAGGCCGCGCCCGTCGGCTTGGACGCGGGCCGCAGAACGCGAACGGCCCGCCGAGAGCGGGCCGTCGAGAAGCCTGCCGGCCAGGGACTCGAACCCCAAATTCAGCATCCAGAGTGCTGCGTGTTGCCAATTACACCAGCCGGCATTGGCAGGCTTCCCGAGGGTAGCAACCCTCGGGTCGCCGCTACCGCCGCGGCCTGCTCGGCCCAGTCGCGGTACAGATCCCAGTAGCGGCCGCGCAGCTCCAGCAGCTCCTCGTGGGTGCCCTGCTCGACGATGCGCCCGTGCTCCATCACGACGATCCGCCCGGCCTGCTGGATGGTCGACAGGCGGTGGGCGATGACGATCGCCGTGCGGCCCGCCAGCAGGCGGCGCAGGCCCGTCTCGATCTGTCGTCTCGGTGTGCAGGTCGACGTTGGAGGTCGCCTCGTCCAGCACGAGGATGCGCGGGTCGGCGACCAGCGCGCGGGCGAAGGCCACCAGCTGGCGCTGGCCGGCCGACAGCTGCACGCCGCGCTCGCCGACCTGCGTGTCGTAGCCTCCTCGGAGTGCGCGCGATGAAGTCGCCGGCACCGACCGCGTCGCAGGCCGCCTCAGGATCTCCTCGTCGGTCGCCTCGGGCCGGCCGAAGGCGATGTTCTCGCGCGATCGTGCCGCTGAACAGGAACCCCTCCTGGGGGACGATGCCCATCTGCGCGCGCAGCGAGGTCTGGCGCGACGTCGCGCAGGTCGTGGCCGTCGACCAGCACGCGGCCCTCGGTCGGGTCGTAGAAGCGGGCGACCAGCTTGGCGAACGTCGACTTGCCCGCGCCGGTCGCGCCGACGAGCGCGAGCGTCTGGCCCGGCGGCACGACGAGGTCGACGTCGCTCAGCGCGTTGACGTCGCTCGTCGTCCTCGGTGCGGTAGGGAACGAGACGTGGTCGAAGCGGATCTCGCCGCGGATCGGCGGCAGGTCCTCGCGTCCGGGGCGTCGACGAGCTCGGGCTCGGTGTCCAGCAGCTCGAAGATCTTGTCCAGCGCGGCCATCCCCGACTGGTAGGTCGTGTAGACCTGCGAGAGCTGCTGGATCGGGTCGAAGAAGCCGTTCAGCGCGGCGATGAAGCGCGACCAGCATGCCGATCTACACGTGCCCTTGATCACCTGGACGCCGCCGTAAGCAGGATCCCCGACGGTCGCGATGCGCGCTGAGCAGCTCGACCGACGGGAAGTAGGCCGCGTTCAGGTTGACCGTCGTCATGTTCGCGCGCGGTTGCGCCTCGTTGAGCTGCGAGAAGCGGCGCAGGTGGGCGGCTCCTGGCCGAACGTGCGCACCACGCGGATGCCCGACAGCGTCTCCTGCAGGTAGGCGGTGATCGCGCCGATCGTCTCGCGCGTGCGGCGGTAGGCGTCGGCCGAGGCGATCCGGAACACCAGCGAGGCGATCGCCATCACCGGGAAGATCGCGAACGTCAGCAGCGCCAGCTGCACGTCGAGCACGAGCAGGATGACGACCGTGCCCAGCAGCGTCAGCGAGGCCTGGAACAGCGTGATCGATCGTGTCGGTCACCAGCGAGTCGAGCGCCTCGACGTCGTTGGTCATGCGCGAGATGCAGCACGCCGGCGCGGTTGCGCTCGTAGAAGCCGATCGGATGCGCCTGCAGATGGCGGAAGATCTGCTCGCGCAGGTCCTGCGAGCGCGCGCTGGCCGACCCAGTTGACGAGGTAGGTCTGCGCGAAGCTCGCGACCCAGTACACGAGCGCGGCGACGATGAAGGCGACGACGATCCAGTCCAGCGCGGCGAGGTTGCCGGGCACGATGCCGTCGTCGATCGCCCGCTAGGCCAGCGGCGCCGGCGCCAGCGACGGCGGCGGTGGCCGCACACCACGCGCGACCGCGAGCGGCCAGCCCGCGCCAGCGGTAGGGCGCAGCAGCACGGCCAGCAGCCGCGCGGACCTTGCGCGCCGCGCGCCGCTCGTGCCGCGCAGGCGGCGGCGGATGTCGTCCAGGCGCGTCACAGCCCGGCCGCCTCGCGCTCGGGCGGTTGCGCGTCAGGAACACCTGGTCGGGCAGGCCCTTCTCGACGATCTCGCGGTACAGGCCGTCGACCTCCAGCAGCTCCTCGTGCGTGCCGCGCGCGTCGATGCGCCCGTCCTCGAGCACGACGATCTCGTCGGCGAGCGCGATCGTCGACAGCCGGTGGGCGATGATGAACGTCGTCCGGCCCGCCATCGCCTCGCGCCAGGCCGGCTTGATCAGCGCTCGGTCGAGGCGTCGACCGACGGAGGTCGCGTCGTCGAGCATCAGCACGCGCGGGTCGGCGAGCAGCGCCCGGGCGATCGCGATCCGCTGGCGCTGGCCGCCGCTGAGCGTCAGGCCGCGCTCGCCGACGCGCGTCTCGTAGCCGTCGGGCAGCCGCTCGATGAACTCGTGCCGCCTGCGCGCGCCGGGCGGCCTCCTCGACCTCCGCGCGCGACGGCGTCGGGCCGCGCGTAGGCGATGTTCTCGGCCACGCTGGCCGAGAACAGGAACGGGTTGTCGTCGACGATCGCGATCGCGCTGCGCAGCTGCCGCAGCGTCGAGCGTGCGCACGTCGGCACCGTCGAGCAGGACCGTGCCCGCGACCGGGTCGTACAGCCGCGCGAGCAGCTGCACGAGCGACGTCTTGCCCGAGCCCGTGGCGCCGACCAGCGCGACGGTGGTGCCGGCGTCGACGTCCAGGTCGATGTCGCGCAGCGCCGGCGGCGGGGCGCCCTCGTACGGAGGGTCACGTCGCGCAGCTGCACGTGCGCCGTGACCGGCGGGCAGCGGCTGCGCGGCTCGTCCGGCGCGGCGATGCGCGGCTCGCGGTCGAGGATCTCGAACAGGCGCGCGCCCGACGCGGTCGCGCGCTGCGCAGCCCAGCGCCATGCCGAGCGATCCGCATCGGCGCCGAGCAGCATCAGCAGCTAGGTGTAGAAGGCGGTGAAGTCGCCCAGCGACATCGAGCCGTCGACCACGTGCCCGCCGCCGAAGAGCAGGATCGCGGCGAGGCCGAGCTGGGGCAGGAAGCCGATGAACGGGGTGTAGAAGGCCTGGATGCGGTCGAACCATCGCCTGGCGGAAGACCCGCTCGGCCGGCCGCTGGAAGCGCTCGCAGCTGGCGCTCCTCGCGCGCGAAGGCCTTGACGACGCGCACGCCGGAGATGTTCTCCTCGGCCTCGGCGGTCAGCTCGGCGATGCGCTGCTGGACCTCCTGGAGCGCGGGTCGCGAGCGCGCAGCCCGTAGCGCCAGGCGATCCACACGACGAACGGCACCGGCGCCAGCGCGATGGCGGCCAGCTCGGCTCGATCACGAACATCGCGACGGCCGGCAAGGACGATCGTCAGCAGCGCCTGGAGCGATGAACACGAGGCCGTAGCCGAGGAAGAAGCGCACCGACTGCAGGTCGACGGTCGCGCGCGACATCAGCTGGCCCGTCTGCTGGCGGTCGAAGAAGCCCAGCTCCAGCGACTGCAGGTGGCCGTAGACGGCGCTCGCGCAGGTCGAGCTCGACGCCCAGCGACACGCGCCCGGAGATCAGCCGCCGCGAGACGGTCAGCGTCAGGCGCAGCAGGCCGGCGCCGACGATCAGCAGGGCGGAGACGACGAGGAGGTGGCGATCGCCGTCCTGGATCGCGTTGACGGCCCGGCCGGAGAGGGCCGGGATCAGCACGGTGAAGACGGTCGCCGCGGCCGAGAGCAGGAGCGACCACAGCAGGCCGACCCGATACGGACGCAGGAAGCTCAGCAGGCGCCAGAAGGTGCGCACCCGACGAGTGTAGTTGATGGGTTCAACTATTCTTGCGCCAGATGCCCCGACCGCCCGCCGGCCTGTGCGACAGCTGCCGCCACCAGAAGCTCATCGCCACCACGCGCGGGTCGACGTTCTCGATGTGCCTGAGGGCGCGCGAGGACGCCGCCTTCCCGAAGTACCCGCGCGTCCCGGTGCTCGCCTGCCCGGGCTACGAGCCCGACGCGGCCCGCCGCGCCTCCAGCTCGTAGCGGTTGTCGTCGTAGCCGCGCAGGTAGGAGAGCGGCATGCGGATGGGGTGGTGCTGCATCTGCCAGACGTGGCACAGCTCGTGGGTGACGAGCGCCTGGCTGACCTCGGCCAGCGGGCGGCGCAGCAGGATCGTCTGGTAGGTGGCGTAGCCGTCGAAGCGGCGCAGGAACGGCAGGCGGAACAGCCACGGGACGCTGTGGATGCGCACCCCGCGCAGCGACACGGGGCGGGGGTAGAGCCGCTGGGGGTCCAGATGCGCCTTGGCGGTCGCCAGCGCGGCGCGGGCGGCCGGGCTCATCCGCCCTTCTTGCCTGACTTGCCCTTCTTCTTCGTGCTCTGCGTCGTGGTGGCCTGCGGCGTCGTGGTGGCCTGCGGCGTCGTGGTGGCCTGCGGCGTCGTGGTGGCCTGCGGCGTCGTGGCGGTCGCGCCGGCGCCCGACGACGTGGTCGCCGGCGCCGACTCGCTCAGCACGAACAGGACGCTCAGGTCGCCCGCCTGCTGCAGTTGGTAGCCGTACTGCGTCGTCAGGCCGGTGACCTGCTGGATGTCGGGTGACGTGGCGATCGAGCCGACCGACGGGATCGGCGCGGGCAGCGTGTCGCGCAGCGGGTTGTCCAGCGCCCGTTGCGCCCGGTTGCGGCTCACGTAGAACGCGGCGGGCACGGTCTGATCCTGCTTGTCGCGACCCGTGAAGGTCACGACCACCTGGTCGGCGTCGGTGTAGTGCATCGCGTAGAGCGCGAGCTCGAGGGCCTCGCGCCGGACGAGCAGACCGCGAGCGCGGCTGGGCTTGCCGGCGATGGCGCAGTCCTGGTCCGTCCCGCACAGCGTGAACAGCGCGGTCTTGCCGTTCTGGAGCTCCAGGTTCTGCGTGGTGGGGTCCTCGCGCACCAGATGGGCCGGGATCCTGTTGCCGCCGGTGCCGGGGTCGACCTCCAGCGGGCCGCCGATGACCGACACGAGCTGCTTGCCGTCCTCCAGGCGGTACGAGGTCCCGACGTGATCGGCGATCTGCTGCAGCGCGTTGTCGCCGCTGGGGTGCCAGGCCGACCAGGAGGTGTCGGCCTTGCCGCTGCCGCCGGCCACGACGACGACGGCGATCGCCGCGAGCGCCAGTGCGGCGACGGCCACCAGGCCGCCGATCAGGAACTGGAAGCGCCCCAGATGCTGGGAGGCGCCGTCCTCCTGCTCGACGTGCACCTCGTCGAGGCGCTCGATGGCGCGATCGAGCTTGGCCTCGGCGCGCTCCTCGCGCTCGGCCCACGGCAGGTCGGCCGGCGGGGCGACGGAGCGCAGCGACGCGGGGTCGACCTTCGGGCGCGTGCCGGCGGGATCGTCGGGGCGATGGTCAGGGTCGGGGCTCACAGCTTCGGCCAGATCGTCTCGTCGCTGATGTCGATGGTGGGCGCCTCGAGATGGACCGAGTCCAGCAGCTCGACGACCTCGTCGCCGTGCAGCTCCTTGCGCTCCACCAGCCGCTCGGCCACCTGCAGCACCGATTCGCGGTTGTGGCGGATCAGGCAGACCGCGGTGATGTAGGCCTGGCCGACGATCTGCGCGGCGGCGCGGCGCTTGTAGGGATCGCCGAGGATGGCCGGCAGCGGGTCGCCGGACTCGCGCATGCCCGACGCGCGGTTGATGATCTGCAGACCGATGCGCTCGTAGCGCTCCTCGATGCGCTTGCGCTCCTCCTCGTCGTCGACGGGCACCGGCTCCGGTCCCATGCCGCACATGCCGACCATCCACGACGCGCGCCAGGTGGCCGACTGCACGTCGCCGCCGACGCCGGTGGAGTTCTCGCCGTAGAAGACGTGCTCGGCGGCCATCGCGCCCAGCGTCCACACGAGCTTGCCCGCCTCCTCGTGGCGCCAGCTGGAGAAGCGCTCCTCCTTCTCGATGGCCTGATGGTGGCCCAGCGAGCCGCCGCGCTTGCGGATCGACAGACGCGTGGACAGCACGTCGTCCATGTACACGTGGGAGGCGACGGCGTGGCCCGCCTCGTGGATGGCCACCGCGCGCGTCTCCTCGGCCACGTAGTCGACGCCGACCGCGGTCCCCGACTCGATGGTCGTCATCGCCTCGACGATGTCCTCCCAGCCGAACTCGTTGCGCGCGTCGCTGTGGGCGTAGGTCAGCGCCATCGAGCAGACCTGCTCGATCATGGCGGGCGAGTAGCCGTTGGTGATGCGCGCCAGCTCGTCGCGCCGCTTGGGCCGATCCAGGTCGGCGTCATGGGAGACCTTGCCGAGGTACAGGTCGAAGATGTCGGCCCGGTCCTCCTTGGTCGGCGTGCGAAACCAGATGTGGCGTCCCATGCGGCCGGGGCGCACCAGCGCCGGATCGAGGCGCTCGATCGGCACGTTGGTGGCGCCGACGAAGTAGATCTGCTCGTCGGCGGGCGGCGGCGGCTTGAGGCGCAGCGTGTGCGAGCCGACCTTGCGCGGCACGACGTAGCTCGCGTCGAGCAGGTTGTTGAAGCGGTTGGTCCAGAACTTGCGCCAGAAGCGCGGCTCGTCGACGCCGTCCATCTGCACGAGCAGCTGGTTGAGGGCGCCGCTGCCCATGCCGCCCATGCCGCCGGGGAACATGAAGCCGTGGATGCCGCCGTAGACGCGGGCCAGCCCCGGCGGCATCACGGGCGGTGCCGGCTCGGCGCGGGAGGCGAACAGCCGCTCGCGCCAGGCGCGCGTCTCGAGGATCAGGTCGCCGCTGGCCGTCTGCGCGCCCCACGGGCCGTGGAAGCTCAGATCCTCGAAGCTCGGCACCGGGGTGAAGCCGCCGGCGGTGCCGCCGCCGAGCGCCTGGCGGCGCAGGCCCACGGCGTCGATCTCGTCGATGAAGATGATGCACTGGCCGCCCCACTTGCGCGCCAGCTTGCGCGCCTTGCGGATGAGGATGCGCACGATCACGACGTCGATGCCGATGAAGGTCTGGGCGAAGCCCGAGCCGGGCATGGTCACGATCGGCGAGTTGAAGGAGGTGGCGATCGCCTTGGACAGCATCGTCTTGCCGGTGCCGGGCGCGCCGATGAACAGCAGGCCGCGTTCGGGCTTGCCGCCCGCCTTGCGGAACTCCTCGCCCGACTGCCACAGCTGGATGACGCGGGTGACGTCCTCCTTGGACTCGGCCTGCCCGCGCACGTCCTCCAGGCGCACGCCCCAGTCGGCGTCGCCGGGCTCGTAGCCCTTCATCTGCTGCATGCCGAGCAGCAGCATCGGTCCCAGCAGGATCACGAAGTTGAAGACGAAGAACAGGGGCAGGATCAGCAGCGTCGGGGCGATCGCGACGAGCGCGCTGCCGACGTCGCTGAGCACGCCGCCCGGCGACTCTCCGAGGATCAGCATCAGCGCGATGAGCAGCACCGCCAGCCAGAAGGCAAGGCGGAACTTGCCCCGCCAGAACCAGGTGCGCCGCCGCTGCAGCGCGTCGTCCAGCAGCGCCTCGCGGTCGGCGCCGTAGGTGCTGGGACGCGGGATCATCCGGTGGGCGATCACGTCGACCAGGCCACGGAAGGCGACGACCCCGCCGAACGTCGCCAGCAGCGACCAGCCCAGGGCCCAGTCGTAGCCGGCGTACAGGACCACGAAGAAGGCCGGCGCGGTCAGCAGCGCGACGACCGTCGCGGCGCGCGACAGCTGCCGCCACTCCCGTCCGAGCGCCGCCTGCTCAGGTGGCTGGACGGGTCGCGATACCTCGGAGCCACTCATGCCCAGGGCAAAGTAGCGCGGCCGGCGACGAAACGGGGGCCGAACGCGTGCACCAGCGTGGCCAGGCCGCTCAGGTGGGAACGGCGGGCGGGAGCGCGTGCGGGGCCAGCAGCACGTCCCAGGAGTGCTTGAGCTGCGCCCACTCGGCCGGGCACTGCAGCGCCCGCGCCCGCGGCAGGCCGTCGCGCCCGACCAGCGAGCGGAACTGCTGCGGGTCGCTGCCGTACACCCAGCACAGGAACTGGTAGATGCGCTGCTCGAGGATCGAGTGCTCGTCGGCGAAGTCGGCGTCCTTGAGCTTGCCGCGCAGCTGGCGGTAGGCGTCGAAGAACAGCGCGGCGCTGATCGCCGTCAGCGGGCCGAACTTGGGGTTGTCGGCCAGCAGGTAGGCGGCGAAGCCGTCGACGGCGTCCTCCTCGCGGCCGGTGACGGGGACGTCGAGCTCGTGCACCAGCGCGTGGCCGATCTCGTGGGCGACGATGAACTCGTTGGCCCACACGGTGCCCTGGTTGGCCGAGGCGCCCCTGACGCCGCGCATCTCGGCGCGCATCGCCCTGAGCTCGAGCTTGAGGAAGTCGCCGGGCACGTTGATGAAGGTCAGCTTCGTCCCGTCTTCGAGCTGGAGGTCGGGGATGAAGGCCGGGCCCTCCTCGAGCTCGTCGCCGACGAGGATCGTGATGTCCTGCGGCAGCGCCCAGCGTGCATTGACCTCGGCGACCACCGCCTCCAGCGCGCCCGAGCGGCGCAGCACGCCGACCGCCTGGCGGTTGGCCTTCTTGACCGCGCCGTACTCGACGGTGAAGTCGCCGGCGTCGGCCGGGGTCTGGGCCAGGGCGGGGGCGGCGGAGCACAGCGCGCCGACCGCGAGCAGCCCGGCGATCAGGGCACGAGGGGACATGCCGGGCTCATCGGCAGGTCAGCGTGCCGACTGGAGGGCCGGGCGCGATGCAGGTCGGCGATCCGCTGGGCCAGCTGCGGGCGACGGCTGCCGGCGGCGAGCGCGCACCAGCGCGATCGACGAGGTCAGCAGGACCGCGTCGGCCGCCGCCAGCCGGGGCAGGTCGATCGGCTCCTCGACGGCCCCCGTCCCCGTTGCGGCCAGCACGCGCGCGCGTGTGACTCCTGCCAGGAGCCGCCCGTCGGCCGGCGGTGTGACGAGCTGCTCGCCCTCGACGAGGAAGACGTTGGCGTGGGCGGCCTCCAGCACCGCACCGTCGGCGTCGACGAGCAGGGGCAGCGCGCCCAGCTCGGCCGCGAGCGCCTCCACCAGCGTGCGGTCGCGCCACTTGTGCTCGCCCAGGCCGCCGGGCAGCAGCACGGGCGTCAGCGCGACCGGCTCGCGGGCGGGCGGGGCGGCCGGCCGCAGGGCGAGAGCGGTGCCCTCGGCGGTCACGTCGATGCGCAGGCGGTGGCGCCCGGGCGCCGCCTCGCGCGCGGCGGCGGTCACGCGCGCGGCCAGGTCTGCGGGCGGGCCGCTGCCGAGCACGGCGCGCGCCGAGGCGGTCAGCCGGGCCAGATGCCGCTCGAGCTCCACCGGCTCGCCGCTGTCGACGGCCAGCGTCTCGATCACGCCCGCACCCGGGTCGGGCCGCCGTCGCCCGTCGGCCAGCGCGCGCGGCAGGCCCGGCCGCGCGCGCAGGCGCGGTGCGCGGTCCTGCAGCCGCGCGCCGATCGCGGTGATCAGCGGGCGCGCCTTGTCCAGCGCCTCGCGCACCTCGGCGTCCGGGTCGGAGTCGGCGACGATGCCGCCGCCCGCGCCGATCCACGCGCCGCCGTCCGGCGACCTCGAAGGTGCGGATGGCGACGTTGAGCTCCAGGCCGGCGAGCGGGCTGGCGAACCCGGCCGCGCCCGTGTAGGCGTGGCGGGCGCTGCCCTCGAGCTCGCGCGATCACCTGCAGCGCCTGCACCTTGGGGGCGCCGGTCACCGAGCCGGGCGGGAAGCTGGCGCGCAGCAGGTCGCGATCGGTGACGTCGTCGCGCAGCCGGGCGCTGACCGTCGAGACGAGGTGCCAGACCCCGGGATGCGGTTCGGCGATCGGGCGCGCGTCGGCATGGACGCTGCCGTAGCGCGCCACCCGGCCGAGGTCGTTGCGCATCAGGTCGACGATCATCACGTTCTCGGCGTGGTCCTTGCCGGAGCGCTCCAGCTCCTGGCGGGCCCCGTCCACGCGCGGGCGCGTGCCCTTGATCGGCCGCGTGACCACGTCGCGTCCGCGGCGGCGCAGGAACAGCTCGGGCGACAGCCCCACGTGCGCGCCCCACGGGCCGGCGACGAAGGCGCCGTAGGCCGGCTCGACGGCCAGGCCGCGCGCGAACGCGTCCAGCGGATCGCCGGCGAAGGCGCCTTCGAGGCGCAGCGTCAGGTTGGCCTGGAACAGCTCGCCGGCGGCGATGCGCTCCACGCACGCGGCCACCGCCGCGCGCAGGCCCGCCGCTCCCGGCGGCGTGGGCGCGAAGGGGCCGGCCGAGAAGGCGCGCGCCTGCGGGCGGCGGGCGGCCAGCGCCGCGCGGCGGGCGGTCAGGGCGGCGGCGCGGGCCGGGGTCTCCAGCGCCTCGAACCACCAGCGGCCGTCGGCGTCGCGGCGCAGCACGTGGTCGTACAGGGCCAGCGCGAAGGGCGGCAGCCGGTCGTGCGCGGGCGGCGGCGGCGCGACGCGCTCCACCAGCCCGCACAGCGGGTAGCCGAGGTAGCCGAACCAGCCGCCCCCGACCGCGCCCGTCGGCGCGTCTCCGTCGACGCCGGGCAGCTCGTCCAGCAGCGCGAACGGATCCTCGCCGGGCCGGGCGACGCGGACCGGCTCGGAGCCGGCGATCGTGCCGCCGCCGTTCCAGGCGCCGCTGAGCACGAACGGATGCGCGTCGCCGCGCAGCGCCAGCGCCGCCTGGGCGGGCGTCCAGTCGATCTCGAGCGGCTCCACGATCAGGCGTGCGCGCGTCACCCGGTCAACGCTATCGTCGGGTGCCTGGGGGCGCTGGCGGCGGGAGCGCGCCGCGGCGGCGGGTAGGCTGGGCGGCCGATGTCCGAGCTCGTCACCGCCTGGCGCGACCTGTCCGGACGCCACGCCGTCGTGGCCGACGACCTCGAGCGCGAGATGCAGCGCCGCCACGGCCTCACGCGCTCCGAGTTCGAGGTGCTCGATCGCCTGGCCGAGTCGCCCGAGCACCATCGGCGCATCCAGGAGCTGGCCGACGAGGTGCACATCAGCCAGAGCGCCCTGTCGCGGCTGGTCTCGCGCCTGGAGGCCGACGGGCTGGCCTGCCGCAGCGCCTGCACGGCCGACCGGCGCGGCATCTACGCCTGCCTGACGGCGGCCGGCCTGGAGCGGGTGCGCCAGGCGCGCCCGACGCAGGACGAGGTCCTCAACCGCCACCTGGCATGAGCGTCGCCGACGAGCTGCGCGAGCGCCTCGGGCGCGTGGGGGTGTGGAGCGGCGCCGGCAACGTCGCCACCCGCGACGACGAGGCCGCCTTCGCCGCCGAGGTCGAGGCGCTCGGCTACGGCGCGCTGTGGTTCTCCGAGACGCCGATCGGCAAGGAGGCCTTCGTCCACGCCGCGCTGCTGCTGGAGGCCACGCAGCGGCTGCCGATCGCCACCGGCATCGCCAACGTCTACGGCCGCGACCCGATCGCCGCCATGGCCGCGGCGACGACGCTCGCGCAGGCCTTCCCGGGGCGCTTCGTGCTGGGTCTGGGCATCAGCCACGCGCCCACGGTGGCCAGCCGGGGCCACGACTACGGTCGGCCGCTGCGCACGATGCGCGCCTACCTGGACGCGATGGAGGCCGCACAGCTGCGCGTGCCGGCGCCCGCCTCGCCGCTCCCCGTCGTGCTGGCTGCGCTGCGGCCGAAGATGCTCAAGCTGGCCGGGACGCGCACCGCTGGAGCCCACCCGTACTTCACTCCGCCCGAGCACACGCGGCGCGCCCGCGCGACGCTGGGGCCCGACCCGTGGCTGGCGCCCGAGCAGATGGTGCTGTTGGAGCGCGACCCGGCCCGCGCGCGTGAGATCGCCCGCGGCGAGATGGCCCGCTACCTGCAGCTGCCCAACTACCGCAACAACCTGCACGACCTCGGCTTCGGCCCCGAGGAGCTCGACGACGGCGGCAGCGATCGGGTGGTCGACGCGATCGTCGCCTGGGGCGACGCCGACGCGATCGCCGACCGCGTGCGCGCGCACCTGGACGCCGGCGCCGACCACGTCTGCATCCAGCCGCTGCCCGGCCGGCTGCCCGCCCAGGCGGCGCAGCTACGCGAGCTCGCGGGCCGGCTGCTCGGATAGGCCCGGCGATCGCCACGCGCGCCACAGCCGCGGCGCGTAGGTGACGATGGCGAAGGCGATCGCGGTGAAGACGTAGCCGACGAGCAGGTCGACGACGAAGTGCTCGCCCCCGTAGACGAGCGTGAAGGCCATGGCCAGCGTGTAGCAGCCCAGCAGGCCGCGCACCAGCCAGCCCGCCGGCCAGAAGAACAGCAGCAGCATGAACGGGTAGGAGGCGTGCAGCGACGGCATCGCCGCCACCAGGTTGACGAGGTCGCCGTGGCCCTCCCACACCGACTTGGCCGTGTGCACGCCGAGCTGACCCCATACCTCGGGGACGATCCGCGTCACCGCGCCGATGTCGCCGTGCTGGGCGGCCAGCCACGGCGGCTGGGCCGGGTACAGCCAGTAGGTGGCGAACGCGGCCAGCGTGGTCAGCACGACCAGGGCGACGTAGCGGCGGAAGCGGTCGTGGGCGACGCGCCACAGCACCGCGGCGACGATCCAGATCGTGAAGAAGTGCGACATGTAGACGCACCAGATCGCCACGTCCCACACGCGCAGGCTGCCGTCGTGCCACAGGTGCTCCTGCAGCCACACCGTCGGCACCTGGCCGAGGCCGATCAGCTTGTCGAAGGCGATCTGGGGGTCGACGTGGGCCTGCCAGGGCTGGGTGGGCACGGCGCCGCGCAGGTAGTCGTAGGCCACGAGCAGCGCCAGCAGCGGCAGCCACTCCAGCAGCATCATGCCCCAGCTGCGCCAGGCGGCCACGCTGAAGGCGGCCATCCCCAGGCCCAGCCACCAGAACATCTGGTCGCGGGCCAGCGGCAGCCCGTCATAGGCGATCGAGATGGCCAGCGCGATCAGGTAGGCGACCGGTGCGGCGATCGGCAGCGCACGGCCGAGCAGGGTCGCGGTCCGCGCCCGCCGCGTGGTGGGCGCGGCGGTGGCGGAGACGGCCTCGGTGCTCATGCGATCACATGATCGCGCGTTGTGACCGGGATGTGAACCGCCGGCCTCAGCGCGGGCGCATCTCCCCGGCGCGCGCCACCGGGACCCGGACGGTCATCCTGGCCACGTGGACGGTGGCCAGCGCGCGCTGGTCGGCCCACTGCCTGGTGCCGGCGATCAGCTGCAGGCGGTAGCGGTCCCCGCGGCGTGCGGTGGAGACGATCGGCACCAGACTGCGGGTGATCGTGTGCACCTTGCCGTCGCCGATCAGCGGGATCGGGACGGCGTTGTTGCCGACGACCACGCCCCGGCGCAGGTTGACCAGCTGCGCGTACACCGTCGTGCGCGTCGCGTCGGAGGTGGCCGTGTAGCGCAGCGAGACGCGCGGGGCGCCGACCAGCAGCCCGTTGCGCCGGGCTCGGACGGTCGCGCCGACGTAGCCGGAGGTGACGGGCGTGGAGGCGATCGCCGTCCCCGAGGTGGCACCGGGGGCCACGAGCAGGGTGCCGCGCCCGTGGCCGGTCAGCGGCCGGTCCCGGCGCACCGGGTAGCGGCGGGCGGTGTAGTAGCGGCCGTCGTCGGAGCGCGCCTCGAAGGCCGGCTGGGTGATCGTGCCGCTGCCCTTGAGGTAGGTGGCCAGCCAAGCGTCGGTGAGCTGGTCGGGCACGGGGTCGTCCTGCGCGCGCTCCAGGCCCGACAGGCTCAGCTCGGGCGAGGTCAGCGTGCCGCCGTTGCCGACCAGGCATGCGCCGTGGCCGCCGCACACCCACACCATCTTCACCGGGATCCCGTTGGCCTTGAGGCGGCGGTAGATCTTGACGTCCTCGTCGAGCGGGAACAGCGTGTCGATCGTGCCGCCCATGATCAGCGTCGGCGTGCGGATCTTCGCCAGCGCGGCCTCGCCGGGCCCGCGCGAGCCGAACCACGCCACGTCGGCGTCGCTCAACGTTCCGCTGGCCATGCCCGCGGCGTAGGCGGAGCGGATGTGGGGGTCGAGCCCCTTGCTGGCCGCCGAGCCGTACAGCAGCGTGTTCCAGCCCTGCTTGAAGGTCTGGTCCTTGTAGAGGCTGGTGATCAGCGAGTGCCAGCCCACGACGGGCACCAGCGCGTCCAGGCGGGGGTCGATCGACGCGGTCGAGTACTGGATGCCGCCGCCGTAGCTGCCGCCGACCATGCCCACGCGCGGGTCGCCCGGCGCGTCCAGGCGCACCGAGGGCTGCTGGGCGGTCCAGTCGATCAGCGCCATCGTGTCGCGCCCCTCGACGGCGGGCCCGTCGACGGTGGCCTCCCCGCCGGACCGGCCGAAGCCGCGCGGGTCCCACGTGAGCACGTTGTAGCCCTGATCCAGCAGCGCCCTGATGACGCCGGTGGACGGGTCGTTGGCTCCGGCCTGGGCCCAGCCGGGCCCGTTGAGCACGACGGGGGCGCGCTGGCCGGGCGCGAGGCTCGCGTTGGGGAACCAGTGCGCGACGATCGGCGTGCCGTCGAACGACGTGATGGTGACGTCCTGCGCCTGCGCGACGGCGGTGGAGAATGCGAACGCAGACGCTCCGACGAGCGCCGCGGCGGCGACCCTGACCCTCATGGGCCGGAACGTAGCTGAATCGGGATTCGCATGTGTCAGGTCGCACGCCGGCGCCGGGCGACGCGTCATGGCTCCTCCCGTCAGGCTCGCAGGGCCGGGGCGACCTCGCCGGCGAGCCGCTCGATCGACTCCCAGTCGAACGGCGCCATCGCGCCGATCAGGAAGTCGCCGGCGCCCATCTCCTTGAAGGCGGCCAGGCGTTCGGCGACCGCCTCCGCGGTGCCGAACAGAAACGAGTCGGCCAGCGGCGAGCCGGCCTCGCGCAGGCGCGCGACCAGCGGCTCGGCGATGGCGGCGGCGTCCTCGTGGCGCTCGCGCACGATCGCCCGCAGGGTCATCGACACGCGCACGTCGGCGGGGTCGCGCCCGACGTCGGCGCAGTGGCCGGCCAGCACGTCGAGCTTGTGGCGCAGCGCGTCGGTCGTGCTCAGGAACGTGTTCCAGATGTCGGCGTGCTCGGCGACGATGCGCAGCGTCCGCTTCTCGCCGCCGCCGCCGATCACCAGCGGCAGGTGCTCCTGCACCGGCTTGGGGTCGCACCAGGCGTCGCTGAGCTGCCAGTGCTCGCCCTGGAAGGTCGTGGTCTCCTGGGTCCACATCGAGCGCAGGATCCGGCAGGCCTCGTCGAGCATGTCCATGCGCGTGCCGATGCGCGGGAAGTCGATGCCGTACTGGTCGTGCTCGAGCCGATACCAGCCGGCGCCCATGCCGTACTCGATGCGCCCGCCGGAGATGTGGTCCAGCGTGGCGACGATGTTGGCCAGGACGGCCGGGTGGCGGTAGGTGACGCTGGTGACGAGCATCCCGCAGCGGATGCGCTCGGTGTGCGAGGCCATCGCGCCCATCAGCGTCGGGCCGTCGAAGCACGGGCCGCTGGGATCGCCCTGGATCGGAAGGAAGTGATCGAAGTCGCTGACCCAGTCGTAGCCGAGCTCCTCGGCTCGCTGCCAGAGCCCCTCGAAGTCGGAGTAGGTGCCGTTGTGCTGGCCGGCATGGATGCCGAAGCGGATGGCGTCGCCGTGAATGCGCATGCTGGCAATATTGCGCGCGCCCGCATCCGGAGGAGGAGAGCCATGGCTGCAGCGCAACGCAGGGGGACGCCGGGCGGCGTCGCATCGTGGGCGTCCTGGCGATGATCGTCGGCGTCCTGGAGATCATCGGTCGGGCCGGTCGGCGTTCGACCGGTGAGCGGGCCGCCCACCCGCCGGCCGCGCGACAGACCGGCGACGTGGTCGACCTTGTGCGCGTATGGCGCTACAAAGGTCGATCACGTCGAACCTCGAACCCGATCAGGAGCTCGCGGCCGCCGCGGGGCAGGAGCGGGCAGCGTCGGCCTAGACGGCCAGCACGATCACGAGGACCACGATCGCGATCAGCAGCAGCGTGCCGGTGATGGTGACCGGCCGCTGGCGGTACCAGAACTGCGGATCGGCGCGATCGCGGGAGTAGTGGCCCTCGGGGGGCGTACCGACCCAGTCGTCGTCATCGTCCATGGCCACAGTGTGCCCGGTCACGCGAACATTGACTGGCCGATCAACCAGTAAGCTTGCCGGCAGGCCTCACCGCACCGACCACAAGGATCTCGTCATGAGCACCGAAGCGCTCGTCTACGACGCCCTGCGCACGCCGCGCGGCAAGGGCAAGTCCAACGGCTCCCTGCACTCGACCAAGCCCGTCGACCTCGTCGTCGGCCTGATGCACGAGATGCTCAGCCGCAACGTCGACCTCGACCCCAATCGGGTCGACGACGTCGTGCTCGGGTGCGTCACGCCGATCGGCGATCAGGGCGCCGACATCGCCAAGACCGCCGCGGTCAAGGCGGGGCTGCCCGACACCGTCGCCGGCGTGCAGCTCAACCGCTTCTGCGCGTCGGGGCTGGAGGCGGTCAACGTCGCCGCCCAGAAGGTCGCCTCCGGCTGGGAGGACCTCGTCTTCGCCGGCGGCGTGGAGTCGATGTCGCGCGTGCCGATGGGCACCGACGGCGGCGCCTGGGCGATGGATCCCGAGACCGCGTACGACACCTCGTTCGTGCCGCAGGGCATCTCCGCCGACCTGATCGCCACGATCGAGGAGTTCTCGCGCGAGGACGTCGACAGCTACGCGGTGCGCTCGCAGGAGCGCGCGGCGCGCGCCCGCGACGAGGGCCGCTTCGACGGCTCGGTCGTCGCGGTGCTGGACATCAACGAGCAGGTCGTGCTCGACAAGGACGAGTTCATCCGCCCGGGCACCACGGTCGAGACGCTGGCCGGTCTCAAGCCCTCCTTCGCCACCATCGGCGACATGGGCGGCTTCGACGCGGTCGCGCTGCAGAAGTACCACTGGGTCGAGAAGATCAACCACGTCCACACGCCCGGCAACTCCTCGGGCATCGTCGACGGCGCCGCGCTGGTGGCCATCGGCAACGAGGAGATCGGCGAGCAGATGGGCATGAAGCCGCGAGCGCGCATCCTGGCCACCGCGCTGTCGGGGGCCGACCCGACGATCATGCTCACCGGCCCGGCGCCGGCCTCCAAGAAGGCGCTGGCCAAGGCCGGCCTGAGCGTCGACGACATCGACCTGTTCGAGATCAACGAGGCGTTCGCCGCCGTCGTGCTGCGCTTCGTGCGCGACATGGGGCTGGACATGGAGAAGGTCAACGTCAACGGCGGCGCGATCGCCATGGGCCATCCGCTGGGCGCGACCGGCGCGATGATCCTCGGCACGCTGGTCGACGAACTGCACCGCACCGGCGGCCGCTACGGCCTGGCCACCCTGTGCGTCGGCGGCGGCATGGGCATCGCGACCGTCGTGGAGGCGATCTAGTCATGGGTTCGGACTTCACGAACACGATTCGCTATGAGCGCGGCGGCGACGGCGTCGTGGTGCTCACGTTGGACGATCCCAACCAGTCGGCCAACACGATGAACGCCGACTACGGCCGCTCGATGCTGGCCGCGGTCGAGCGCCTGGAGGCCGAGCGCGACGACATCCAGGGGGTCGTCGTCACCAGCGCGAAGAAGACGTTCTTCGCCGGGGGCGACCTGCGCGACCTGCGCCGCTTCACGCACGACGACGTCGACGAGGTGTCGCAGTTCGTGCGCGACGGCAAGGCGCTGCTGCGCCGGCTGGAGACGCTGGGCAAGCCGGTCGTGGCGGCCATCAACGGCACGGCGCTGGGCGGTGGGCTGGAGATCACGCTGGCCTGCCATCACCGCGTGTGCGTGGACGACCCCAAGATCCAGCTCGGCTTTCCCGAGGTGCAGCTGGGGTTGCTGCCCGGCGCCGGCGGCGTCGTGCGCTCGGTGCGCATGGTGGGCATCGTCGACGCGCTGATGCAGTGGCTGCTGCAGGGCACGCGCCATCGCCCGGCCAAGGCCAGGGAGCTGGGCTTCGTCGACGAGCTGGTCGGCTCGGCCGACGAGCTGGTGCCGGCGGCCAAGGCGTGGATCGCCGAGCAGGGAGAGGAGTTCGCCGGCCAGCCGTGGGATCAGAAGGGCTACAAGATCCCGGGCGGCACGCCGGCCACGCCGAAGCTGGCGATGAACCTGCCGGCCTTCCCGGCCAACCTGCGCAAGCAGCTCAAGGGGGCCAACTACCCGGCGCCGCACCACATCATGGCCGCGGCGGTCGAGGGCGCGCAGGTCGACGTCGACACGGCGATGGAGATCGAGGGCCGCTACTTCGTCGACCTCGTCTGCGGCCAGATCTCCAAGAACATGATCCAGGCGTTCTTCTTCGACCTGCAGGCGGTCTCCGGCGACCGCGGCCGGCCGGCGGAGATCGAGCCGTGGAGCGCGTCGAAGGTCGTCGTGCTCGGCGCGGGCATGATGGGCGCCGCGATCGCCTACGTGTGCGCCAAGGCCGGCATGGAGGTCGTGCTCAAGGATGTCGAGGAGGCGGCTGCCGTGCGCGGCAAGGGCTACAGCGAGCAGCTCGTGGCCAAGGGCGTGCAGCGCGGCAGGACCACCCAGGAGAAGGGCGACGCGCTGCTGGCGCGCATCACCCCGACGGCGGACGCGTCCGCCGCCCAGGGCGCCGACCTGGTGATCGAGGCGGTCTTCGAGGACCCGTCGGTCAAGGCGCAGGTCTACGCGGAGATCGAGCCCTATCTGGCCGCGCCACACGCCGCTACATCGGCAGCGAGATCGTCCCAAGGTCCCGGACAAGTTCCCGACGGTCCATAACTGCGCACTTGCGACGATGGCGCAGTACAGCGACGTGGTGCTGCGGCGCGGAATCGACGCTGCAGCAGACGCAGGGGTCGAGAGCTTTCTGGTAGACGCCACCTGGTGGGAGGGGAGCCGCGCAGACGTCGACTTTAGTTGGCCTGGGCAGCTTCCAGGCCAACCGGGCGCGTTTCCCCCGCGGGCTCAAGCCGCTATCCATATGCACACAGCATGGGGCTGCGCTTTCCTATATCGTCGAGTTCGAGCGGGTGGATATTCGCACCGCCAACGCCGAACGCCGTCCCTGGAAACCAGAGTGGCTGGTGCAGCAGCGCGGCCATCCGTACCGCTCCTGGTGCCAGCACGTCTTTTGCCTGTGCCTGGGCCCTCCCAGAGGCGGCAGAATGGGCCTTGGAGAATGTGTCGTGGGCTATCCGCGAGTATGGCGTGGACTGGATGAAGCTGGACAGCAACGAGTGGGCGGTGTGCGATGACCCGTCGCACGGGCACGGCGCTCAGGATGGCGAGTCGCGGGCCCAGATCCAAGGGCTATACCATGTCATGCAGGGGCTGCGCGAACGCTTCCCCGACCTGGTCATCGAGGGGCCGGGCGGCGGCGCGCAGCGCAATGACCCGGGCATGGCGCGCTTCTGCAACACGGTAATCTGCAGCGACGTCCCCTACCCCAGTTCGTTGATG
>CAVRPY010000009.1:0-183060 GCA_963723265.1 uncultured Solirubrobacteraceae bacterium | reverse complement strand
TTCCCCTTCCAGACGATGGTTCCGTCGAATAACTGGAACACATGTGTTATATATTGTTGGTCACAGTTGATAATTTTCGGAGAATTATCCGGTATCTGAAACAGGGAAAAATACTCGGCGTCAACAAAAAAAGCATTAAAATCCGTAACAGCTAACAATTCATAGCCTTTTTGTTTTGAAAGCTTGTCTAATGCCAGAAGGGAACATCCCTGATTTACAGAATAATCCGGATCTTGAACAAATTCTATCTTATTGGGAATCGTGTTGTTGAATTCAATAATTACCAACTTTGGCTTGAAGAATTCTAATGATTTCCAAATATGAAAATCATTGCCATCGATGTCTATTGACAAAAGATCAAAATCTTTTGGAACAGATGTTTGGGATAATATGTTGTCCAGAACATTCTGACCGTCAAATGTGACCATTTTATTGATACAGTTAACCTGGTTATTGCCGGAATAAGTTTGACATAAGGCCTTGAATTTATGTTGATCGGCCTCAATCAGAACCCCTGAATAATCTCTTTGAGACAAAAGCGTGCGGGTCACTCGCACGACGGGCGGAGCCTCCCCCGCGGAACTTCATGGCGTTGCCGACAGGTTCTGGAACACCGCGACGAGCAGCGTGCGCTCGCCCATCACGGTCGGCAGCTGGCCGGCCTGCACCGTCGCACCGCTCTCCTCGATCGGCCGCGTCAGGTTGTCCATGGCATCCGCGAGCGCCCGTTCGAGTCGACGACCGGTTCGGTAGCGAACTCGGTGCGGCCGACGCGTGAGAAGGCGAGGAGGTCGTAGATGAGGCTCTGCATGCGCTTGGCGCCGTCGACGGCGAAGTCGATGTACTGGTCGGCGCGCTCGTCGAGCTGGCCGCCGTAGCGGCGTTGCAGGAGCTGGGAGAAGCTGGCGACCTTGCGGAGGGGCTCCTGCAGGTCGTGGGAGGCGACGTAGGCGAACTGCTCGAGCTCGGCGTTGGAGCGGCGAGATCGAGCGCCTGGTCGTTCGAGGCGCTCGCTGGCCTCCTGCGGCGCCTCGAGCTCGTCGACGATGCGGTGGCGCATCGACCGATGTCCTCGGCCAGCTCGATGATGTCGCGCGCGCCCGGCGCCGTGGATGACGTGGCGCAGGTCGCCGCGGCCGTCGTGCGCGTCTCGCGGCTCAGTCGCGCCAGCGGCGCGGACGATCGGGCGCCGCAGGCCGAAGGCGAAGACGAAGGCGACGAGCAGGAGCGCCGCGATCGCGATGAAGGCGCCGTTGAGGAAGTCGGCCGCCGACGTCAGGTCGCTGCGCCCTCGGCGCGCCGCGCCTGCAGGTCGTCCGCGAACGCCCCGTAGGCGCTGCGGATCTGGTTGAAGCCGCGGCGGCCGATGCGGTGGCGGCGGTGTTGAACGGGTCGCGGCCCTGGTCCAGGGCGCGCTGCACGTAGTCGCGGTGCCATGCTGCGACGGCGCGCCTGATCGCCTGGGTACTGGGCGCCTCAGCTGCGCATCGTCGATGTCGGCGGTCGCGACGTGCCGATCTGGGTCGTCGCCGCGCCTGGTCACTGACGCCGCGCCGATAGGGTCCAGGAAGCATCGCGGCCGGTGAGCGCGTACCCGCGCAGGCCGGTCTCCTGATCGACCAGGGACGTCAGCAGCTGCTGGGCGGCGACGCGCGTCGGGCCGATCTGCTCGACCACGCGATGGCGCGCGTCGCTGAGGCGGTTGATGGCCACCGCGCCGAGCACGAAGCAGACCACCAGCGCGATCGCCACGGCGCCGGCGGCCACCGCGAACCACTGGCCGGCGCGCAGGCGCGAGACGAGCGGGCGGCGGGAGACGATCGTCGGGTCGCTCAAGCCGACGAGCGGGCGCGGGAGGACAGCAGCAGCGCGGCGACGTCGTCGGCATGGGGGCCGCCGTTCAGCTCCTCGACGCGGGCGAGCAGCCCATCCAGCAGCGCCTGCGAGTCGCGCGCGGCGCCGTCCAGCGTCACGATCGCCTCCGTCAGGCCCTCGACGCCGAGGCGCTCGCTGCCACGCCCGACCCGGCCCTCGATGAGGCCATCGGTGAACAGCAGCAGCGTCCAGCGGTCGGGCAGCGACACCGTGCGCGCCTCCCAGCGCTGATGCTCGTCGAGGCCGAGCGGCAGGTGGACGCGGTCGACGGCCAGCTCGGCGGCGCGCCCGTCGTGGATGACCACCGGCGCAGGGTGGCCGGCCAGCCACACGTCCGCGCTGCGGCGGTCGGGGGCGACCGCGACCAGCGCGAACGTGGTGAAGATGTCGGGGCGGTGGCGCTCGGCGATCAGCACCTGCTCCAGCGTGGCCAGCACCTCGGCGGGCGGACGCTGAGCCAGCGTCAGCGTGCGCCACGCGATCCGCAGCGAGACGCCCGAGGGCGGCCTCGTCGGCGCCGTGGCCGCAGACGTCGCCGATCGCCGCGTGCAGCGTCCCGTCGGGCAGCTCGATGACGTCGTAGAAGTCCCCGCCCAGCACCGCTCGCCGGCGCCCCGGCCGGTAGCCCGCCGTCAGCCGCGTGTCGGGGTCGCGCACCAGCGCGGTGGGCAGCAGGCCGCGCTCCAGACGGGCGTTCTCCTGGGCCTGCAGCTGGGCCTCCAGCAGCTCGCGCTCGGAGCGCTCGGCCCGCCCGCGGGCGATCGCGTAGCGGATCGAGCGGGCCAGCGTCTCTCCGTCGACGCGCCCCTTGACGAGATAGTCGTGCGCGCCGCAGGCCACCGCCTCGATGCCGCGGGCCGTGTCGTCATGTCCGGTGAGCACGAGGACGGCCGTGTCGGGGGCGGCGCGTCGCAGCCGCACGAGCCCGTCGAGGCCCTGCGTGTCGGGCAGGCCGAGGTCCAGCAGGGCGCAGTCGGAGCCGGCCACCTGCAGCTCGGCGTCGGCGAGCGTCGTGACCGTGACGATCTCGATCTCGGGGGCGACGTCGGCCAGCAGCTCGCGGACGAGGAAGGCATCGCCCTCGTCGTCTTCGATGAGCAGCACGCGCGCCGCCTCGTGGATCGATGAAGCGAGCGTGTCGGCAGTCCTGGAGGCGATGCTCACCGGGACGATGCTATTCGAACCGGCGGTTCTCCAATCCGCGTCATACCGCTTTCAAATGCCGAATCGGGGCGTTGCGCAGCTCCCGGGCGACCGCCTCCACCAGCGGCTCGTCGTCGCGCTCGCGTCCGTCGGTCACCGCGGCGACGAGATCGCGCTTGCGCTCGATCAGCCGGGCCATCGTCTCGTCGATCGTGCCGGCGGCCAGCAGGTACCAGGCGCTGACCGCGTCGTGCTGGCCGATGCGGTGCAAGCGATCCTCGGCCTGGTCGTGGATGGCGGGCGTCCACTCCAGCTCCAGGAAGCACACGTTGGTGGCCCGGGTGAGCGTGATGCCCTGCGAGGCCACCGCGGTCGAGCAGACCAGCAGCGTCGGGCCCGAGCCGGCCTGGAAGGCGGCCACCGTCGCATCGCGCTGGGCCTGGCTGTCGCGGCCGAGCAGGTGCAGGGCGTCGAAGCGCTCCAGCAGCGCCTCCTGCACGTCCTGGTGGTGGGCGAAGACGACGAGCGGCTCGTCGGAGGCCAGGAAGTCGTCGATCCATGACAGCGCTGCGGCCAGCTTGCCGCGCGCGGCGATCCGCTTGAGCGCGTTCAGCTGGGCCAGCCGCTCCGCCCGCCGCGCCGCGGCGATCTTGGCGTCCAGCTCCGACAGGTCGAGCGGCAGCGTCTGCAGCCACTCGATCACGTCGCGCTCGGCGATCCGGTACTCGGCCTCGTTGGTCAGCGCGACCGGCAGCACGCTGCGACGCTTGGCCGGCAGCTGAGGGAGCACGTCGCGCTTGACGCGGCGCGCGAAGCAGTGGCGGCGCAGATGCCAGTGCAGGCGCTCCTCGGCGCCGACGCCCTCACGGAAGCGCTGGCTGAAGCGGGCGCCGCTGCCGAAGTCCCCGAGGCGGTCCAGCACGCGCAGCTGGGCGATCAGCTCGTCGGGGTGGTTCATCACCGGCGTCCCGGTCAGTGCCAGGCGCAGGCCGTCGCGTGGGATCGCGTCGGCCAGGCGGCGCACCGCACGCGTGCGCTGCGCACGCGGGTTCTTGACCAGGTGCGACTCGTCGACGACGAGCGCGCGCGGACGGCCGGCGCGCAGCGCGGGGGAGTGGGCCTCCACGATCTCGTAGTTGAGGATCGTCAGGTCGACGGCCGGCGGGGTGCCGCCGCGTCCGGAGACGACCGCGCGCGAGCGGTGCGGCAGCCAGCGCTCCGCCTCGCGCTCCCAGTTGAGCTTGAGCGACGCGGGGCACACCACGACGGCCGGCCAGGCGTCGTCGGCCTCCAGGGCGGCCAGCGCCTGGACGGTCTTGCCCAGCCCCTGCTCGTCGGCCAGGAACGTGCGGCGGGCGTCGAGCACGTAGCGCACCCCCGCACGCTGGAAGGGCTCCAGCGTGCCGCCCAGCCGCTCCTCCACCGCCAGCGGCGCAGCGTCGGTGGCCTGCGAGCGCTCGACCGCGTCCAGCGCGCCGTCGTGCTCGGCGCGCAGCGCGGCCAGCACCGGCTGGGCGCGGGCGCCGACCTCCACGCCATGGTCGGACAGGAAGCGGTCCAGCGCGGGCATCGCCCACGGGTCGACGGGCAGCGTGCGCGTCGAGCGCTCCACCCCGTGCATGTCGAGGAAGGCCCGCTCGGCGTCGGGATCCCACAGGACGTCCAGACGCAGCCGCGGCCCGGCGACACCCTCGATGTGGGTGAGGACCGCGGGCGGCGGCTCCAGGCCGACCTGCAGGCGGCTGGCGCAGTCCTGGGCGCGGCGGTCGAGCCTGGCCGAGCGCAGCTCGAGCAGCAGCTCGGCCGCCTGCGCGTCGAAGTCCATGTGGTGTGCGCGTCCGACCGGCCGGGCCAGCGCGGCCAGCTCGTGGGGCAGTTCGCCGGCGCGGGTCTCCAGCACGAAGTGGCCGCGCGCCCCCTGCTTGCCGGTGGTGACCACCCCGATCCAGCGCGCGGTCAGCCCCGACAGCCACGCCTGGGCATCCTCGGAGACCCTCAGCTCGGGGTAGCGGCGGACGATGTCGGCCACGTGGGTGCCGGTCCAGTCGTCGACCGGGGCCCACCACTCGCGCGTGTCCCAGTCGAAGCGCCGTCCGGGCACCTTGCGTACGGCGTCGACGATCTCCTCGCGGTAGGGGAACGACAGCACGACGATCCGCCCGCCGCGCGAGGCCTCGTCGCGCAGGACGACGTTGGGGCCGTCCTCGACCAGCTTCACAGGCCGAGTTGGAGCTGCTGCTCGGTCGGCTTGAGCTGCGCCTCGCCGGCCTGTGGGCGCCCGCGCCGGGCCCAGTGGCCGACCACCTCGTGGGCGGTGCACTGGCGGTAGGTGATGCGCCTCTCGATCGGCTCCAGGCCGAGGCCGTGCGCCTCGGTGCGCGTGACCACGGCGTGGAACACGCGTCCCTTGCGGTTCACAAGGACGATGTCGCCGACGAAGACGTTGGCCAGGCGCACACCGGGAAGGTTAGGCCGCGGACCGGCGCGCCTCGCGCGACGGCCGGCGCACGCCGGATCACCGGCAGCGCGCCGTAGCGCTGCCGCAGCGGCACGGCGACGTTTGCCGGCAGCGCGGAGCAGGCGACGGCCGAGATCATGCGCGCCGACGCGTCGCCACTGGAGAGCCTGTCGAGCCGGCAGGAAGGCTCCGATCGGCCATGAACGCCGGCTGGCCCAGGTCGCCCAGCCAGCGGCGCATCCAGCGGTGCATCTCCTCGGCGCCGACGATCGGCTCCGACGGCAGGGCCCAGCCGGCCGGCGCGAGCGCGAACGGGTAGGCCTGCGATCCGCCCAGCCCGCCGTGGGAGCCGACCAGCTCCTCGAAGGCGGCGACCTCCTCGGTCTGGTGCCAGAAGCGGCTGTTGACGACGATGTCGGGGCAGTGCCCGAAGCGGTCGGTGCGGCGCACGTGCGCGGCGGCGTTGGGCCCGAAGCCGACCAGGGGGTCGCGGCCCTCGACCGCGTCCTCGTCCAACCAGTGGGCGCCCTCGCGGCCCAGCGCCACGGCGCCGCGGGCGGCGGAGCGCACGAGCGCGAAGCCGACGCCGTCGTGCTCGATCAGGGCCGACAGCAGGCGCGGGTAGCGCTCCTGGAGCTGCTCGAGCGTCACGCGGCCGGGGATCCGCGGGAAGGTGATCAGCCCCAGGCAGCCGGAGGCCATCACGACGATCTCCGGCGGCTCCTTGCCGGGCGCCAGCGCATCCGGCGTGGGGCGGTCGATGCCGAGGCGCACCTCGCCCTCCACCTGGCGCTTGCGCGTGGCGGTGCGCACCGCCCGCGCGCCGACGCCGGCGCCGGTCGCCGCCTCGGTGAGCGCGGCGCCCAGGTGCCCAAGGCCCTCATCCTCGTCGCTGCCGGCGGCGCCGACGTCCGCGCACTCGCAGGCCTCGCGCACGAGCTCCTCGCAGCGTGTGGCCGTAGCGTTCGCGGAACGTCGCGCCCTGCGTCTGGCCGTGATCGCTGAGCACGACGATCTCGTAGCGGCGGCGCGCGGTGGCCGCCGCGGCGGCGATGCGGGCGATCTGGCGGTCGACGTCGCGCAGCACCCGCAGCGTGTCCGGGCGTTCGATGCCGGAGTGGTGGGCGACCTCGTCGTAGGCCAGGAACGTCGTGTAGACGACGGGCCGCCCGGCCTGGGCGTCGGCGACCACGGCTGCGACCTGGAGGTCGCGCTGCACCGCGGTGGCCCACGCCCGCACCGGCGCGTAGCCGACGGTGCGCCTGATGCGCGGCTGCACGTCGTGGCGGCGCTGCAGAGAGGCGTACACGAGCTCGCGCCCGATGTGCACCAGCGCGGCCAGCACCGTGCGGGTCATGTTGTAGGGGCTGGAGAAGTAGGCCGCGTAGTCCTCGCCCATGCGTCCGCGCCCGGTGACGTCGAGCACCGTCGACATGGTCAGCAGCGAGTGCGGCGCGTCGCCGGAGAGGATGTTGGCCCGGCTGGCGCCGTCGTCGGCCAGCAGGCCGTGCCCGTCGGAGATGCGGTGCTCGATCTCGGCGGCGTCGCGCGGATGGTTGGTGACCAGGGCGCGGCCGCCGTCCTTCTCCCACCAGCGGAAGGCGGGGATGTCCTCGTTGTTGCCGTGCAGGAGCCCCGCCTGGCAGGCACCGGTCTGCGAGGACCAGTCGGTCTCCCAGCGCAGCAGCCGGTGCGTGCCCTCGCGCACCCAGCGCGACATCGTCGGCGCGTTGCCGTCGCGCAGCGCGCGCAGCAGCACCTCGTGGGCGAGCCCGTCGATCTCCAGGAAGAGCACGCCCGGCGGGCGGTCGTCGGGCTCGCCGTCGCGCCAGCGCCGGGTCAGGTGGCGATGCACGCGCGCGTCGTCGTCGATGGCCAGCAGCGCCCCGGCGATCGTGGAGGCGGCGGTGACGCCGAAGGCGACGGCGATCCCCGACCACACGTCGCGCACCTCGACGCCGGGCACGATCCAGGCGGCCAGCAGCACCACCAGGCCGTTGAGGACGAGCACGGCGCCGCCCAGGGTGAGGACGGTGATGGGCAGGGCCAGGCGGATGACCAGCGGCCAGATCAGCAGGTTGATGACGCCGCAGACGATCGCCACGCCGAAGGCCGACCCGACTCCGTGGATGTTGAAGCCGGGCAGCACGTCGCCCATCAGCAGCAGCGCCAGGGCGGCGACGACGAGCGAGACGAGGCTGCGCAGGATCACAGCTCGAGATCCTCGCCCGCGCCCAGGACGGCCACCTCCGTCTCGGGAGCCCGCTCGGCCGCCGCCAGGCGGAAGCGCTCCAGCGGATCGTGGAGCACATGGCCGTAGCGGCGCCGCAGACCGATCGGCAGCAGCGTGCCGTAGTGGATCGGCACCGCGACGCGCGGGCGGATCCGCTCCAGCGCCTCGGCCGCCTCGTCGGGGTTCATGTGGCCCGGCCCCAGCGACGGCCCCCAGCCCCAGATGGGCATCAGTGCGACGTCGATCTCCTCCAGGTCGGCCATCTCGTCGGTGACCGCGGTGTCACCGGCGAAGTACACGCGCGGACCTCCGCCGCCGGCGGGCGACAGCACATACCCCAGCGACTCCGACATGCGCGCGACCGGCGAGCGCCTCCCGTCGTGCATCGCGGACACCGCCTCGATCTGCGCGCCGGCCACGTCGAGCCGCTCACCGGTGCGCAGCTCGCGCACCTCGGTGCCGGTGAGGCGGCGCAGCGTGCGACCGACGCCCGCGGGGGCGACGATCAACTCCGGTGCAGGGGAGAGCGCGCGGAGCGTCGGCAGATCGAGGTGGTCGCGATGCGCGTGGGAGAGGACGACCGCGTCGACGTCGGACGGCGGCGGGATGGTCGGCGCGTGACGGCGCAGATGCGCCACCCGCCCGCGCAGCACCGGGTCGGTCAGGAGCCGTGCACCCCCGACCTCGACCAGCACGGTGGCGTGGCCGAGCCACGTGATTCGGGAAGGCACGCGTGGACCCTATCCGGCGGCGCTGGTAATGATGGCGCCGTGCAACTCTCACGTGGCCGACGGATCGGCATCTGGTCGTTACTTGTCGCCGGCGCCATCACCGCGATCCTTGCGATCTTCGCGGTCTGGGCCGCTCGACAGCTGCTCAACGAGGATCGTTGGGACGAAACGACAACCGCGCTGGTCGCCGACCCGGCGGTGCAGACGGCACTGGCGACCTACCTCGTCAACCAGCTCTACGAGCAGGCCGACCCCGCCGCGATGCTGCGTGAGGCGCTGCCTCCGCGCCTGGCGCCGCTGGCCGGCCCCGCGGCCGGTGCCCTGCGCGAGCCCCTCGTGCGAGCGGTCCAGCGACTGCTGTCCACGGGCGCGGTCCAGGGCCTATGGGACAAGGCCGCCACGGTGACCCACAGACAGTTCATGAACCTCGTCGAGGAGCGCGGCAGGTTCCTGAACACCCCCCAGGGCGGCGGCGTCGTGCTGGACCTCAAACAGGTGCTCGTCGCGGTCGCCCAGCGGCTCGGCCTGCCCGTGACCGGCGACCGGCTGACCGGCGACGCGGGCGTGATCAAGATTCTCAGCCCCGACCAGCTGCACGCCCTGCAGACCGTGGTCAAGCTGCTCAAGACGCTCGCGTGGGGCCTGTTCGCGCTGACGCTGATCCTGCTCGGCCTGGCGGTGTGGCTGGCCAAGGGTCGCCGGCGTGAGGTTCTGGTCACCGCGGCGCTGAGCGTGGTGATCGCCGCGATCGTCGTGCTGCTGCTGCGTCGGATCGTGGGCAACCAGGTGATCGGCGACATCGGCAAGACGGCGACCGGGCAGGAGGCGGTGACGGCGGTGTGGCGCATCGGCACGTCGGTTCTGGCGCAGATCGCCCGCACGACGCTGCTGCTCGCCCTGCTGCTGGGGATCGCCGGCCTGCTGGCCGGCCCGGCGCGCTGGGCGACGCGCTTTCGCGCGTGGGCGCGGCCCGCGCTGGTCGGCTCGCCCGCCACGGTGCACGCGATCGTGCTGGCCGTCCTGCTGGCGATCCTCGCGCTGGGCATCATCCCCGGGATCCGCACCCTGATCGCGGCGCTGCTGCTGATCGCCATCACCGCGGGGGGCGTCGAGCTCGTGCGCCGAGCGGCGCTGTCCGATCCGCCCGTCGCCGCCGGACCGTGAACGCGGTGCGGGCGCTGCCCGCCGGCTGACGACGGCTCTTCGGATAGCGCGGCGGTGTCGGAGCTGGCCGGGCGCGAGTGCGTCCGGCCGCACGCCGCGCGGCTGGCTGCTGACGCATGCGGGCCGGCGCGCGCTGGCGGACGCCGTCAGCCCGGCCGGGGGCTCACCGGCCCAGGTCGAGGCGACGGAGCGCGGCCAGGCAGCGGTCGGCCTCGTCGAGCACGCGCTCGTCGTCGAGCACCCCCGCTCGGAGGAGGTGCTGCACCGTCGTCTCGAGCAGCAGCGGCCGAGCGACGTCGACCGAGCCTGGTGAGGACATGTCCCGGTCGTACCCGGCGGGCGTCCCGGCGCCGCGGTCGGGTTAGATTCCCGGCATGGACGCCATGCCGCCACCCGTGCTCTGGGAGCCGTCCCCGGGGCGTGTCGAGAAGGCCACGTTGACGCGGTTCGCGCGCTGGGTGGGCAAGGGCGAGTTGTCCTATGGGGAGCTGTGGCAGTGGTCGGTGGAGGACGTGGAGGGCTTCTGGGGGGCGGTGTGGGAGTTCTTCGACGTGCGGGCGTCGGTGCCGTATGAGCGGGTGCTCGGCTCGCGGTCGATGCCGGGCGCCGAGTGGTTTGTCGGGGCGCGGCTGAACTACGCCGAGCACGTGTTCCGCGGCAAGGATCCCGAGGTGGTGGCGATCCGCGCGACGAGCGAGGGCGAGCCGCTGCGGGAGGTCTCCTGGCGTGAGCTGCGCCAGCTGACGGCCCGCATGGCGGCCGGGTTGCGCGCGCAGGGCGTGGGGGCGGGGGATCGCGTCGTGGCGTATCTGCCCAACGGGGTGGAGGCGGTCGCGGGGGTGCTCGCGGCGGCGTCGGTGGGGGCGGTGTGGTCGTCGTGCTCGCCGGACTTCGGGGCCCGCAGCGTGGTCGACCGCTTCGCGCAGATCGAGCCGAAGGTGCTGCTGGCCGCCGGCGGCTATCGCTACGGGGGCAGGTGGTTTGATCGCCGCGAGGTGGTGGCCGGGCTGATCGAGCAGATGCCGTCGCTGAACGCCACCGTGCTGGTGGGCGAGGAGCCGCTGGAGGGCACGATCGCCTGGGCGGACTTCCTCGTCGACGCCGAGCTGGAGTTCGAGCAGGTCGCCTTCGATCATCCGCTGTGGGTGCTGTATTCGTCGGGGACGACGGGGCTGCCCAAGGCGATCGTGCAGGGCCACGGCGGGATCCTGCTGGAGCAGCTCAAGCATCAGCATCTGCATCTGGACGCCCAGGCCGGCGATCGGGTGTTCTGGTTCACCACGACCGGCTGGATGATGTGGAACTTCCTGGTCGGGGTGCTGCTGACCGACGCGTCGATCGTGCTGTATGACGGCAACCCGGGCTATCCGGACATGGGGGCGCTGTGGCAGCTGGCCGCCCAGGCGCAGGTGACGACGTTTGGCACCAGCGCCGGGTTCATCACCGCCTGCATGAAGGACGGGGTGGTGCCCGCGCAGGGACGCGACCTGTCCAGGCTGAGCGCGGTCGGCTCGACGGGGTCGCCGCTGCCCCCGGAGGGCTTTGACTGGATCTATGAGCAGCTGGGCTCTGACACGTGGCTGTTCTCCACCAGCGGCGGGTCGGACGTGTGCACCGCGTTCGTGGTCGGGGTGCCGACGCTGCCCGTCTATGAGGGCGAGCTGCAGGCCCGCGCGCTGGGGGCCAAGATCGAGGCCTTCGATCCCGACGGCAACCCCGTGATCGGCCAGGTCGGCGAGCTGGTGCTGACCGAGCCGCTGCCCTCGATGCCGCTGTATCTGTGGAACGACCCGACCGGTGAGCGCTACCACGACGCCTACTTCGACATGTACCCCGGCGTCTGGCGCCACGGCGACTGGATCGAGATCACCGACCGCGGCACCGCGATCATCTACGGCCGCTCCGACAGCACGATCAACCGCGGCGGGGTGCGCATGGGCACCAGCGAGATCTACCGCGCCGTCCTGAGCCTGGACGAGATCACCGACGCCCTCGTGGTCGACGTCGACGGCTGGATGCCCCTGTTCGTCGTCCTCAGAGACGACGCCACCCTCGACCAGGACCTGGAGAAGCAGATCGCGCGCAGGATCCGCGAGGACTGCTCGCCCCGCCACGTCCCCAACGAGATCCACGCCATCACCGAGGTCCCACGCACCCTCTCAGGCAAGACCCTCGAAGTGCCCGTCAAACGCATCCTCCAAGGCACCCCGCCCGACAAGGCCGCCAGCCGCGACAGTCTCGCCAACCCCGCCGCCCTGGACACCTTCGTGGAGCTCGCGTCCCGGCGCTGAGCCAACCCGGCCGGCCCGTGCCGGCGCGCGTGGTGGCCGCGCTGATGCTCGGCACCACCCTCAACCCGCTGAACTCCTCGATGATCGCCCTGGCGCTCGTCGACGTCGCGCACGAGTTCGCGGTCAGCGTGGCTGCCGCCGGCACGCTGGTGGTGTCCTTCTACGCGGTGGGCGCGATCGCGCAGCCGGTGATGGGTCGCCTCGTCGACCGCTTCGGCCCCCGGCGCCTGTTCGTCGCCGGCCTGTCCCTGGCCGGCGTCACCTCGGCGCTCGCGCCGCTGTCGCCGGCGCTGGGCTGGCTGGTGCTGGCGCGCGGCGTACTGTCGATCGGGACCGCGGTGGCGTTCCCCGCCGCCCTGGCCATGATCCGCCAGGTCTCCGGCCAGGCGCGTGCGCCGGCCGGGACGATGGGTGCGCTGTCGATCGCCGCCAGCGGAATGGCCGCGCTCGGCCCCGTGGTCGGCGGCCTGGCCGTCGCCGTGGCCGGCTGGCAGGGCGTCTTCCTCATCAACCTGCCGCTGATCGCGACCGCGATCGTGTTGGCGCTGGCCTGGCTGCCGTCGGGGACACGGATGCCCGAGCGCTCCGGCGCCGGCTCGGCCGGCGGCGCGCTGGGGCTGCTGCGCCTCGGGACCCTGCGCTCGATCTACCTGCGCTTCATCGCCGTGACGCTGGCCTTCTACGGCGTCCTGTTCGGCCTGCCGGTGTGGTTGGAGGAGACCCGCGGCCTGGCGTCCGGATCGGTCGGCCTGCTGATGGCGCCGGTCGCCGGGCTGGGGATGCTCACGACGCCGCTGGCGGCGCGCCTGATCCAGCGGCGCAGCGGGGGCCGATCGGTGGCCCTGGGCGCCGCGTTCCTCGTGCTCGGGGCGCTGCCGATGCTGGCCTACGGCCACGGCACGCCGCTGGCCGGCGTGGCGATCGCCGGCGCCGTGCTCGGCGCCGGCCTGGGCTTCACCAACCTGGGACTGCAGACCGGCCTGTACGAGGCGGCGCCGCCGGCCCGGCTGGGAACGGCCAGCGGCCTCTTCCAGACCTGTCGCTACCTGGGGGCGATCGTGGCCAGCGCGATCATGGGGGCCGCCTTCGTCGGCGGGGTGGGCAACGGCGGCATCCGGCTCATCGGCGCGGTCACCGTTGCCCTGTCGGCGGCGACCGTGGCGGTGAGCCTGGCCGGAGATCGCGCGCGAGGCTGACCCGTCCACCGCGCACGCCAAACTGCGCGCGGTGGACAAGCTGTCGGCCGAGGACCTCCTTCCGCGCTGGCTCGAGCGGTTGTCGCTGGTCGCTGCGCTGCTGACCATCCCCAGCGTGGTGCTCGACGAGGTGCTGGGGCTGCCGCACTGGATGCAGGTGGCCGCCTCCATCCTCAATTGGCTGGTGTGGGGCGTGTTCGCCCTGACCTTCGTCGTGTGGATGCAGCGCTCGCCGCATCGCTGGGCGTCCGTCAAGCAGAACCCGGTGCTCCCGTTGGTCGTCCTGCTCACCACGCCGGTCGCGCCTGCGGGGCTGCAGATGTTCCGCCTGCTGCGCCTGGGCGCCCTGCTCGGGGCCGCCCAGCACGCGCGCCGGCTGTTCTCGCTGGAGGGCCTGCGCTTCGCCGGCATCGTGCTCGCGATCGTCGTCGTCGGGGGCGGCCTGATCTTCGTCGCCGTCGAGCACAGCGTCCAGCAGCTGTCGATCGCCGATGGGCTCTGGTGGGCGATTGTCACCGTCACCACCGTCGGCTACGGCGACATCGTGCCCCACACCGAGGCCGGCCGCGGGGTGGCGGTCGTGGTGATGGTCACCGGGATCGGCACCGCCGCGCTGCTCGTGGGCGCCGCCTCCCAGCGCTTCGTCATGGGCTCCTCGGAGGACCGGCCCGAGGATGACGGCAAGACGGTCGGGCTGGCCGACCTCCAGCGAGAGCTGCTCGAGCTGCGCGCCGACGTGGCCAGCCTGCGCGAGCAGCTCACCGAGCGGCCAGGCGATCCAGGAAGCCGATGATCTCGCGCGCGCAGCGCCCGGGCGCGTCGTCGTAGACGAAGTGCCCGGCGTCCTCGACCACCACCAGCTCCGCGCCGGGGATCTCGGCGGCGAAGCGGTGCGCGCCGGCCAGCGGCGCGAACGGGTCCTCGGCGCCCCACAGCAGCAGCGTCGGGATCCCGAGCTGCGCGAGCTGGCCCTCGTAGGGTGCCAGCTCGGCGAAGTCGCCCGAGCGGTAGAGCTCCAGCATCGCCGCGCGGCGCTGTGGGGTCGACAGCGCACGCGCATAGCCGTCGATCGCCGCCTCGTCCATGCCGCTGCTGACCGCGTGCAGCAACCCACCGAACGCCTCGCGCGTCATGCCGTCGACGAGCTCCTCGCCGGTGCCGGGCGTGCGCAGCGCCGCGGCCAGGTCGTGCCAGGCGGCATCGGCGAAGAAGCCCGTGTCGGAGATGACCAGCGCCTGCACCGCGTCGGGGTGATCGCAGGCCCAGCGCAGCCCGATCAGGCCGCCCCAGTCGTGCACGACGAGCACGACACGGCCCAGGCCGAGCCGGGCCCGCAGCGTCTCGACCGCGTCCACCTGGGCGCTCCATGTGGCGCTGCCGGGGCCCGACGGCTCGCTGTCGCCGAAGCCGACGAGGTCGGGGGCGACCGCGCGCCAGCCGGCGCGCGCGATCGGCTCCAGCAGGGGGTCGAACATGGCCGACGACTCGGGAAAGCCGTGCAGCAGCAGGACCTCGCCGTTGCGAGCCTCGCCGGCCTCACGGTGGGCGAGCATGGACCAACGCTACCGGCTCACCCCCCGATCGGGCGGCGCTCGACACTCCGCCCTCGAGCGTCGAACCGGTGTCCCCTTCGCGGAATTGCGGTGTTGGATGGCGCGACCGTGACGAACCTCGCGATTCTCTTCCCCGGGCAGGGAAGCCACGAACCCGGCATGGACGAGGGCTTGCGCGACGACCCGCTGTTCGGGCGCGGCCTCGAGCTGCTCGGCTTCGACCCCTTCGCCCGCCTGGCCGACGGCACCCGCTACCAGCAGCCCGCGCTGTTCCTGGCCGGCGTGATCGGCTGGGAGCGCAGCGGCCTGGACGCGCCCGTCGCCGCCGCAGGCCACTCGCTGGGCGAGTACGCGGCGCTCGTCGCGGCCCGGGCGATCGCCTTCGACGACGCGGTGCGGCTCGTGGCCCTGCGTGGCGACGCGATGGCCCGCGCCGGTGAGGCGTCACCGGGCGGGATGGTGGCCGTGCTGGGCGAGGACGACGCGATCGTGCGCGCCGCCGCCCACGAGCACGGCCTGACGATCGCCAACGACAACGCCCCCGGCCAGCTCGTCCTGTCGGGTCCGATCGCCGGCGTGGACGCGGTCGACGCCATGGACCTGCGCACGCGCAAGCTCGACGTCTCCGGCGCCTTCCACTCGCCGCTGATGGCCCCCGCGGCCGAGGAGCTCGACCGGGCGCTGGCCGCGATCGACGTGCAGGCCCCGCGCTTCCCGGTCATCTCCAACGGCACGGCCGCGCCGTTTGGCGACGTGCGCGCCGAGCTGGTCGAGAACCTGCTCAGCCCCGTGCGCTTCCGCGAGTCGATCCACGCGATGCGCGCCCTCGGCGCCGAGGAGTTCGTCGAGCTGGGGCCCGGACGGGTGCTCACCGGCCTGGTGAAGCGCATCCTGCGCGAGGAGCACGTCGGCTGATGGCCGCGATCGCCCCCGCCCGTGCGCCGCGCATCGCCCCTCGGCGCACCCTGCGCGCCGGCATCTTCGGCGTCGGCGCCGCGCTGCCGCCGACCGTCGTGACCAACAGCGAGCTCGTCGAGCGCCTCGACACCAGCGATGAGTGGATCGTGCGCCGGACGGGCATCCGCACGCGCCACTGGCTGGCCGAGGACGAGCAACTGGCGCCGATGGCCGCCGAGGCCTGCCGGCGCGCGCTGGCCGATGCCGGCCGCGAGCCCGGCGAGGTCGACCGCATCATCGTCACCACGGTCACGCCCGACCAGCTCATGCCGGGGCTGGCACCGATGATCGCGGGACTGATCGGCGCTCCGTCGTCGGTCGTCACGCTGGACCTCAACGCGGCCTGCGCCGGCTTCTGCATCGGGCTGGACGAGGCCGCGGCCGCCGTCGAGTCCGGCCGCTCCCGGGTCGTGCTGGTGTGCGCCGCCGAGGCGCTGTCGCGCATCATCGACCACGCCGACCGCGGCACGGCGATCCTGTTCGGCGACGGCGCCGCTGCGGTCGTCGTGGCCGGCGGCGAGCTGGAGGGCGGCATCGGCCGCTTCGTGCACGGCACGGACGCCACGATGGCGGCGGCGCTGTACGCCGAGGCCGACGAGCGCATCCTGCGCATGGAGGGCCAGACCGTCTACCGCCACGCCGTCGCCCGCATGGTCGAGGCGACCACGGAGGCGCTCGTGCGCAGCGGGCTGACCGTCGACGACGTCGACCTGTTCGTCGCCCACCAGGCCAACGCGCGCATCATCCAGGCCGCGGCCGCCGAGCTGCGCGTGCCCGAGCACCGCGTGATGTTCGACGTCGACCGCTGCGCCAACACCTCCAGCGCGACGATCCCGCTGGCGCTGGAGCGCGCCGAGCGCGAGGGGCGGCTGCGCCCGGGCGACACGGTCGCGATGGCCGCGCTGGGCGCGGGGTTCGTGTGGAACGCCGGGATCGTGCGCTGGAAGGAGCGGGTGCATGTCTGCGCTTGACGACGGGGTGGCCGTGGTCACCGGCGGGACGCGCGGCATCGGCGCCGCGATCGTGGAACGCCTGCGCGCCGACGGCTGGAGCGTGACCGGGCTCGGCTCCCGCGACTGCGACGTGCGCGACACCGGCTCCGTCGACGCGGCCTTCACCCGTATCGAGCAGGAGGCCGGCAGGCCGATCCTGGTGCTGGTCAACAACGCCGGGATCACGCGCGACGGCCTGACCCTGCGCATGAGCGACGACGACTGGACCCAGGTGCTGGACACCAACCTGACCGGCGCCTTCCACTGCACCCGGCGCGTCCTGTCGCCGATGATGCGCAACCGCTTCGGCCGAGTGGTCAACATCAGCTCCGTCGTCGGGGCGCACATCGGCAACGCCGGCCAGGCCAACTACGCTGCGTCCAAGGCGGGACTGGTCGGCTTCACCAAGACGATCGCCCGCGAGATGGCCCGCAAGGGCGTCACCTGCAACGCGGTCACGCCGGGGCTGATCGCCACCGACATGACCAAGGACCTCGACGACGGGCTGCTGTCCGCCGTGCCCACCGGGCGCCCCGGCACACCCGAGGAAGTCGCGCACGCCGTCGCCTTCCTGGCCTCCGAGCAGGCGGCCTACGTCAACGGCACCACATTGACCGTCGATGGCGCGATGAGCGCCTGAAAGGAACCAACGCACGATGGCTGAGACCACCGTCCCGACCGAAGAGCAGGTCCTCTCGCGCATCCGCGAGGAGCTGGCCGCCATCAAGGTCCCGGGCGCCGAGACCGCCGAGATGGACACGCAGTGGAGCGACCTCGACGTCGACTCGCTCGACCTGGTCGAGCTCGTCAAGGCGCTGGAGGACGAGTACGGCATCCAGATCCACGACGACGAGCTCAAGCCGATCAAGGGCGTCGGCGACGCCGTCGCGCTGACCATCCGCCTCGCGGGGGCGCAGCAGGCGTGACGGAGGTCGTCATCACCGGACGCGGCGTGGTGACGTCGCTGGGGGAGACGCCGGACGGCTTCTTCGACGCGCTGCTGGGACGCCGGAGCGGCATTGCCGACGGCATCGGCGCGGCGACGGAGTTCGATCCCGAGACCGTGATGACGCCCAAGGAAGCGCGTCGGTCGGATCGCTTCTCGCACTTCGCCGTCGCCGCGGCCCAGCAGGCCTGGGACGAGGCGGCCCCGGAGGGCGTCGACCCCGACCGCGCCGGTGTCGTGATCGGCACCGGCGTCGGAGGACTGGGCACGTTGGAGCGCGAGACGCTGGCCTGGCTCAAGGAGGGCGACCGGGCCGTGTCGCCGATGTTCGTTCCGATGATGATGCCCAACGCGGCGGCCGGCCTGATCGCCATGCGCTTCGGCATCACCGGGCCCGGGTTCAGCGTCGCGTCGGCGTGCGCGACCGGCGGCCATGCGATCGGCGAGGCCAAGCGCATGATCGAACGCGGCGAGGCCGACCTCGTCGTCGCCGGCGGCAGCGAGGCCGCCATCACCAACGTCTGCCTGGCCGCCTTCAAGCGCATGGGCGCCATGTCGCGCGAGGGCGTCTCGCGGCCGTTCGACGCCCAGCGTGACGGGTTCATCCTGGGTGAGGGCGCCGGGGTGTTCGTCCTGGAGAGCGCCGAGCACGCGCGGGCGCGCAGGGCGACGGTGTACGGCACCGTGGCCGGCTACGGCGCCTCCAACGACGCCTTCCACATCACCATGCCCGATGAGGACGGCCGCGGCGCCATCCGCTCGATGCAGCGGGCGCTCGAGGACGCCGGCGCGCAGCCCCACGACATCGGCTACATCAACGCGCACGGCACCTCCACGCCGTTCAACGACAAGATCGAGACGATCGCCATCAAGGGCGTCTTCGGCAACAACGGAGGCGTCCCGCCGGTCAGCTCCACCAAGAGCGCGATCGGACATCTGCTCGGGGCCGCCGGTGCGGTCGAGGCGGTGATCTCGCTCAGCGCGATCGAGCGCGGGGTGCTGCCGCCCACGCTGAACCTGGAGGAGCCGGATCCTGAGTGCGACCTCGACTACGTGCCCGATGGGCCGCGCGAGGCGCCGGGTCTGAATGCCGTGCTGTCGAACTCCTTCGGGTTCGGCGGCCAGAACGCGACCCTCGTCCTGACTGGAGCCTGATTTCCCATGGCCACCATCGAACAGCTCGTCGCCGAGACCCCGCTGGGGCGCCTGGAGGCGCTCGTCGATCCGGGCACCCTGCATCTGATCCGCACCGCGGTCGGCGACGGCGTCGTCGCCGCCTCCGGCCGCGTCGACGGACGCCCGGTCTTCTGCTGGGCCCAGGACGGCCGCTTCAAGGGCGGGTCGCTGGGCCAGGCCGGCGGGGACACGATCAAGCGCGTGTTCGCCCTGGCCAACCGCGCCGGCGCACCGGTCGTGTGCTTCCCGGAGTCGGGCGGCGCGCGCGTGCAGGAGGGCGTGGCCGGCCTGACCGCCTATGGAGCGATCTTCCACGCCGAGGCGACGGCTCGAGTACCGGTGATCACCGTCGTGGCCGGAGCGTGTGCGGGCGGTGCGGCCTATGGGGCCGCCGTCGGCGACCTGACCATCAGCGCCGGTGAGGACGCGAAGATGTTCCTCACCGGGCCGCGCGTCATCCAGGAGATCACGCGCGAGGAGGTCACCGCGGTCGACCTCGGCGGCGTGCGCGTGCACTCGGCCAATGGCGTCATCCACCTGGCCGCCTCCGACGACGACGAGGCCGCGCAGTACGTGCGCGACGTGCTCTCCTACCTGCCCTCGCGTCTGGGCGAGACCCCGCCGCCGTCCGCGCCGCGCTCGCCGCTGGGGGAGGACCCGGGCGAGCTGCTGCCGCCGTCGCCGCGTCAGGTCTACGACGTGCGCGACGTGGCGGCCCGGATCGTCGACGCCGGCGAGCTGCTGGAGCTGTGCCCGCGCTGGGCGCGCAACCTGACCACGGCGCTGGCCCGCATCGAGGGCATGCCGGTCGGCGTGCTGGCCAACCAGCCGCGCTACCTGGGCGGGACGCTCGACGTGGCCGCGGCCGAGAAGGGCGCCTGGTTCGTGGAGTGGTGCGACCGCATGCGCCTGCCGCTGGTGGTGCTGGCCGACACGCCGGGCTTCCTGCCGGGCACCGGCCAGGAGCGCGAGGGCGTGATCCGCTACGGCGCCGCTTTCCTTCGCGCCTTCGCACGCGCTAGCGTTCCTCGCGTGACCGTGACGCTGCGACAGGCCTTCGGCGGAGCCCATATCGTGATGAACTCGCGCGATCTGGGTGCCGATCTGACGCTGGCCTGGTCCGCGGCGCGGGTGGGAGTGATGGGCGCCCGCCAGGCGGTCGAGATCGTCGGTCGCCGCGAGCTGGCGGCGGGCGCGGACCGGATGGCGCTGGAGACCGCCTACGAGATCGATCAGCTGGACGTGGCCGTGACGGCGCGCGCCGGCTTCATCGACGAGGTGATCGAGCCCCACGAGACGCGCGACCGGGTGGCACAGGCACTCGGAGCGTTCGTTTGAGCGCAGCGGCGGTCCAGCGGCTCGCGCCGCGCAATGAGACCGAGGCCGCGATCCTCGATGCCGCGCGTGCGGCGATCGCCGCGGAGGGCTACGACCGGCTGACGATGAACGGGCTCGCCCAGCGGGCCTACGTCAGCCGCACCAACGTCTACTTCTACTTCGCCAACAAGCGGGCGGTGCTCGACCGCCTCGTGCAGCAGTCGTTCGCCGAGATGCTGGTCGCCGGCGCCCCGTACCTGGACGGCAGCGGCGACCCGCGCCGTGAGCTGCGCCTGGGCATGGCCCGCGTCGTCGGCGTGGTCAACAAGCACGCGCCGGTCCTGCTGCTGGCGGGCAAGCTGTCGGGCGCCGAGGACGGTCTCCCGCTGGAATGGCAGCCCTACGTGCGCCGGCTGGTGCGCGCGGCCGAGCGGCGCATCCGCTCCGACCAGATGCGCGGCAAGGCGCCCAACGACATCGACGCCGGCATCGCCTCGCGGGCGTTGATGGCGATGGTCGAGCGCCACATCACCACCGAGGTGATCCGCGGCGAGCAGTCGATGACCGAGACGGTCGCCACGCTGGCGGAGCTGTGGTACCGGGCCGTGTACCTGTTCCCGCCGCCGCTCGACAGCTAGCCCTGGTCGAGACGCACGCCGTGCGCTGCGCCTGGTGCGCGGGACGCGCCGCCCGCGCACGAGCTTCTTCCTGCGCGCCGAGAGCATGCCCACGGTGGCCACGCAGCTGGACGCCCACGACGACGGCACGCTGCTGGCCGCCTATGGCGCGCGTTCCTGGATGATCCGGACCGGCTGCTGGCGCAGCTGTTCGGCGGCTAGGAGGGCCACGCAGCGGGTAGCGGACAGGTCCGGTGGCAGGATCGTGCGAGGAACCGGCGGGCGCGGGACCTCTCGCGCGCGCATTCGGGTGGGCCGTCACGCGGCTCTCGGCGCTGCTCGTGGTCGCCTGGATCGCCGGCGCGGCGGCGATGACCATCGCGCTGCCGTCGATGGGCGCCGGCGGGGCGCTGAGCGGGATCGAGCCCGAGCACTCGCCCGCGCTCGCGGCCGAGCGCGCGTCGGCCGAGCACTTCGCGGTGCCGGTGCTCAGCCGCACGATGGTCGTGCAGCGCGATCCGACGGGACTGAGCGCCGCGGCCCAGGCCCGTGCGCTGGCGCGCGCCGGGCCGATCGACGCCCCCGACGAGCAGGGCCTGCGCGGCGCGATCCCGCTGATCAACGTCCGCGCGCTGCTGCCCTCGCTGCCGGAGAACCGCACGACGGCGTTGACCTTCCTGCTGCAGTCGCCCGGCACCTCGCTGGAGCGTCAGACCGACAACGCGCGTGCCTTCGCCGCCCAGCACGTCGACAAGCCGGGTGACGCGCTCGTCGGTGTGAGCGGGACGTCGGCGGCGCGGGTGGCCCAGACGACCGCCATCCACGACGCGCTGCCGATCGTCACCGCCGTCTCGGTCATCCTCATCCTGCTGGTCGTCGGCCTGCGCTTCCGCAGCGCGCTGGCACCCCTGCTGGCGCTCGCCGCCGCGGCGATCGCCTACCTCGTCGTGGTGCACCTGATCGGCTGGATGGACGAGCGCCTCAGCCTCGCCGTGCCCGAGGAGGCCGAGCCGGTCATCGTCGTCCTGCTGCTTGGCGTGGTCACCGACTACTCGATCTTCTTCCTGGAGGGCGTGCGCGCCCGGCTGGCCGAGGGCCACTCGCGCACGACCGCGACCGCGCAGACCGCGTGCGCGACGACACCGATCGTGCTGACCGCGGGCCTGCTGGTGGCGGCCAGCACGGCGACGCTCGTCCTCGGCCGATCGGACTTCTTCCGGGCGTTCGGCCCGGGACTCGCGCTCACCGCCCTGGTCGCGGCGGCGGTCACGGTCACGTTCGTCCCGGCCGCGCTGAGCCTGCTGGGCCGCGCCGCCTTCTGGCCCCACGGTCCCGGCCGCGCCGACCCGTCGGACGCGCGCGCCCAGGAGGGCTGGCGCTTCCGCGTCGCGCGCTTCCTGACCGCGCGGCCGATCGCGTTCGTGCTCGCCGCGGTGTCGATCGCGGCCATGGCGGCGGCGGCGACGGGCCTGCGCGACCTGCATCTCGGCTACCCGGTGGTCAAGGACCTGCCGGCCTCCGCGCCGGCCGCGCGCGCGGCCAACGCGGCGGCGCGCGGCTTCGGCCCGGGGATCATGGCGCCCACCGAGGTGCTGGTGCAGCTGCCCGACGCGGCCGGCCAGCGCGCCGCGCTCCATCGCCTCGGAGACCTCATCCGCGATCGACCGGACGTGGCCACGGTTGTGGCGCCCGGGCCGGATCCGCCTCTGCCCAGGGGCGTGCTGGTGGCCGGTGACGACCGGGCCGCCCGCCTGCTGGTCCTGTTCGGCGTCGATCCGCTCAGCGCGCGGGGCGTCAGCGCCGTCCGCGACCTGCGCGCGGATCTGCCCCGCCTGACGCGCGAGGCGGGGCTGCGCGGGGCGACCGCCAGCGTCGCCGGGGACGCCGCGCTCGCCGCCGACACGATCGAGGGGATGCTCGGCGACCTGATCCGGGTGGCCGTCGCCGCATTGCTGGTCACGTTCGTCGTGCTGGCGCTGTTCCTGCGCTCCCTGCTGGCGCCGCTGCTGCTCATGTGCGCCAGCGTGTTGGCCCTCGGGGCCGCGATGGGCCTCACCGTCTACGTCTTCCACGACCTCGCCGGGTTCGGCGGCGTGACCTGGTACGTGCCGTTCACCGCCGGCGTGATGCTCATCGCGCTGGGCGCCGACTACAACGTCTTCGTGGCCGGCAGGGTGTGGCAGGCGGCGCGCAGACGTCCGTTGCGCGAGGCGATCGCGCTGGCCGCACCCCGCTCGGCGCGGACGCTGATCCTCGCTGGGCTGACGCTGGCGCTGAGCTTCGCGGCGCTGGCGATCGTGCCGCTGCGCTCGTTTCGCGAGCTGGCCTTCGCGCTGGCCGCCGGCATCCTGCTGGAGACGTTCCTCGTGCGTTCGGTGCTGGTGCCGTCGCTGCTGGCGCTGGTGCGCCCGCGCGTGCCATCCGACCGCGGCTCGGCGGCCGAGAACGTCGTGACCGGCAACTGACGGCGCTACGTCGCCGGCGCCTCGCGCACGGGCGCGCCCATGGCGTGGTAACCGCCGTCCACGTGCAGGATCTCGCCGGTGATGGCGCGCGCACGGGCCGACAGCAGCCACAGGACGGCCTCGGCGATCGGCTGGGGGTCCTGGGTGTCCCAGTCCAGCGGCGCGAACAGGTTCCAGTTGTTGGCCAGCGTCTCGAAGCCGGGGATGGAGCCGGCGGCCATGGTCGCGATCGGTCCGGCGCTGACCAGATTGGCACGCACGCCGCGCGGGCCGAGGTCACGCGCGAGGTAGCGGTTGACGGACTCCAGCGCCGCCTTGGCCACGCCCATCCAGTCGTAGATCGGCCAGGCGACCGTGGCGTCGAAGTCCAGGCCGACGACCGAGGCCGCGTCGCCCGCCTCCAGCAGCGGCAGCAGAGCGCTGGCCAGCGCCTTGTAGGAGAACGCGCTGGTGCGAAAGGCCACCTCGGCGGACTCGGCCGGCGTATCCAGGAACACGCCGCCCAGCGCGTCGCCGGGGGCGAAGGCGATCGCGTGCAGCACGCCGTCCAGGGCGCCCCAGCGCGTGTCCAGATCGGCGGCGACGGCCTCCAGGTGCGCGGGCTCGTTGACGTCGAGCTCGAGCACGTCGGCCTCGCGCGGGAGGCGCTTGGCGATTCGCTGGGTGATCCGCAGGCCGCGCCCGAAGCCGGTGAGGACGACCTCGGCGCCCTCGTTCTGGGCGCCGGCGGCGACGGCGTAGGCGATCGATCGGTCGGTGAGCACGCCGGTGATCAGCAGTCGGCGGCCGTCGAGCAGTCCAGGCATCGACCGGGCACCCTACGCGCCGCGGCGCCCCCGCGGCGCGCGGATCGACACCGCGGCCGTGAGCGTCAGGCGCCGAAGGTGCGCGACTTCGCCGGGTCCTCGCGCGTGACGTGCTCGGGGCGCTCGCCCTCGTCCTTCGCGTCGCGCTCCTCGTGCTGGAAGCGCCGCTCCGTGCCATGGCCCGCCCGGCCCCGCTCGGGGAGGTCCTGGTCGGGGGGATGGGTGGTGCTCGTCTCGCGCGCCCACAGCCCGGTGCGCACGGCCCACAGCAGGCCGAACGCGACGACCAGGGTCACGACGACGACGAGCAGGACGATGAACAGTGGTGCCATTGCGTCGCGGCTACCCCGGCCGATCGGGCGCAAACGAGCGCATGAGCCCCCACGACGTTGACAAGACGTTCACAAGTCGGGCTAGTCTCCCGCCTGTGTCCCGCTTGACCTCCGCCCTCATCGGTCGCGACGCGACGTACTTCAACCTGTTCGAGGCGTCGGCCACGAACCTCGTGCGCGCCGCCGACCTGCTCGACCAGCTGATGGCGACCTGGCCGGAGCGGCCCGCGCTGGCGCGCGACATCCTCGTCTGCGAGCAGGACGGCGACCGCATCACCGCCGACATCATCAACCGCCTCAACCAGACGTTCGTCACGCCGATCGAGCGCGAGGACATCGTCGAGCTGGCCACGACCCTCGACGACGTGCTCGACTACGCCGAGGAGGTCGCCGACTTCATGGGCCTCTACAAGATCGAGGCCCCCATGGAGCAGGCCCAGCGGATGGCGCACATCCTGCTCATGGCCAGCCGCCAGATCGCCGAGGCGATGCCGTTGCTGCGCGACTTCGGTGACCTGACCCCGTTCACCAGCGAGGTCCACCGCCTGGAGAACGACGGCGACCGGGTCGTGCGCGAGGCGATGGCATCGCTGTTCGACACGGGCATCGACCCGATGGTCGTGATCCGCTGGAAGGACATCTACGAGCGCCTGGAGGCGGCGATCGACGCGACCGAGCGCGTGGCCAACACGCTCTCGAACATCGTCATCAAGAACGCCTGACACGGCGATGGGCGCCGATCTGCTGCTCTACCTCGTGGTCGGCGTCGCGCTGGCCTTCGACTTCACCAACGGCTTCCACGACACCGCCAACGTGGTCGCCACCTCGATCTCCACCCGCGCGCTGGGCCCGCGCACGGCGATCGCCATGGCCTCGATCCTGAACTTCGTCGGGGCCTTCCTGTCGCTGCAGGTCGCGGCGACCATCGCCAGCGGCATCGTCAACCCGTCGGCGGTGTCGCTCAGCGTGATCTTCGCCGGCCTGATCGGCGCGATCGTGTGGAACCTCGTCACCTGGTACGCCGGGCTGCCGTCGTCGTCCTCGCACGCGCTCATCGGCGGCGTGGTGGGCGCGGCGTTGGCCTCCCAGGGGCCGAGCGCGGTCATCGGCGAGGGACTGCTGGGCAAGGTGATCATCCCGGCGCTGGTGGCGCCGGTGCTCGCCTTCGGCGTGGCCGGGATGGCGATCATCGTCGCCTACCGGATCGTCGGCCGCCAGCGCCCGGGCCCGGTGGCTCGCGGCTTCCGCCTGGGCCAGATCGTCTCGGGCGGGCTGCTGGCGCTCGCCCACGGCACCAACGACGCGCAGAAGACGATGGGCGTCATCACCCTCGCGCTGGTCGCCCACGGGACGCTCGCCGCCGACAATCCGCAGGTGCCGACCTGGGTCGTGATCGCCAGCGCCAGCGCGATCTCCCTGGGGACCTACTCGGGCGGCTGGCGCATCATCCGCACGATGGGCAGCCGCATCATCCGCATGGACGCCGCGCAGGGCTTCACCGCGCAGGGCGCCGGCGCCGCGGTGATCCTCGCCGCGACGCACGCCGGCTTTCCGCTGTCGACGACGCACGTCATCTCCGGCGCGGTGATGGGCTCCGGCGCGGCCAAGCGGCTGTCGGCGGTGCGCTGGGGCGTGGCCGGCAACATCGCGATCGCCTGGGGGCTCACGCTGCCCGCCGCCGGGCTCACCGGTGCCGCCGTGTACGGGTTCAGCTCGCTGTTCGGCTCCGGCGTCACCGGGCCGCTGGTGATCGCCGCGCTGCTGGTCGCCGGCCTGGTGGGCCTGTACGCCGCGCGCACCCGAGAGGGTGCGCCCGTGGAGGCCGTGTGATGCTCGCCAGCATCATCGACGGCGACGCGCTGCTGAACGTTGTCTGGGTCTCCGTCGTCGCCGGACTGGGGCTGACGCTGGCCTTCTCGGTGGCGATCGCCGCTGGTGCGCGTGGTGGCCAGGCGCGCCGCGCCGGCGCCGCGGGTGTCGCGGCGGCGTGGTACGCCTGCACCGGCCTGTGCGCGCTGCTGTGCCTGGGCGCCGTGGTGGTGAGCGTCGCGGTGATGCTGTCGAAGTGATGGCGCGTCGCCGACGTTTGCGCGGCGCGCGGCGGCGGGTAGCCGAATCCTTGAAGCACCCGGAGGGAGTCATTCGGCGACATACCCCCAGCTGATCCTTCGGGAGGCGAGTGAGCAAGGGCGGAACACCTCATCGCTCGTCACGGGCGCCCGGCCATCAGCCGGGCGTCTGTCGTTTGGGAAGGACCCACGGGGGTGGCGGCGAAACCCCACCACGCGATGAAGCGTGCGGCAACGACCACGGCGGCCCCGCTCCCCTACGAGGGCTCCCGTCACCAGACTCTCTCCGCCTACATCCAGGCCCGCTTCGACGAGTTCTCGCGGTCGCAGAAGGACGTCGCGCAGTACATCGTCGACCACCTGGACGAGGCGGCCTTCCAGACCGCCGAGGAGCTTGCCCGGCGGGCCAACACCTCCAGCTCGACGGTCGTGCGCTTCTCCCAGGCGCTGGGCTTCGAGGGCTTTCCCGAGCTGCAGGGCGCCGCGCGCGAGGAGTACCGCCGCGCCCACGCGCGGCCCGGCGAGGTGCCCGCCGGGAGCGGGCCGGCGGCGCCGCTGTTCGCGCTGGACCAGAACGAGTTCGAGACAGCGCTGGCCGCCGACCACGTCAACGTCGAGGAGACCGCCCGCAAGTCGTCGCGCTCCGACGTCGAGGCGGCCATCGACGTGATCGCGGCGGCGCCGCGCGTCCTGGTCGCCGGCACCGACCAGATGGCCTTCTTCGCCTCCTACATGCGCCACCTGCTGTCGCTGCTCGACCTGCGCGCCGAGATCGTCGCCTCGCCCTCCCAGGAGGCGCTCGGGCGCCTGGCCCGCATCGATGAGGACACGCTCGTGATCGGCCTGTCGGCCGGCCGGCCGCACCCGCTCGTCGTGCGCGCGATGAAGCTCGCGCGGCACCGCAAGTCGCGCACGATCGCCATCACCGACGCGACGCTCAGCGAGGTCGCCAAGCTCGCGCAGATCCGTCTGTACTACTCGAGCAACTCGCCCGCCTTCGTGCGCTCGCACACCGCGCTGCTGTCGATGGTCCAGGCGCTGGCATACGGGGTGTACAGCCGCGACGCCGCGCAGTATGCAGACCGCATCAAGGCGTTTCGGCTGAAGTAGCCGGGCCTCCGGATCGATCCCGGGGGTATGCGCGACGAATCGACCTTCCGCGTCAAGGCAGGCCTGGCCGAGATGCTCAAGGGCGGCGTCATCATGGACGTCGTCACCGCCGAGCAGGCGAAGATCGCCGAGGACGCCGGCGCCGCGGCGGTGATGGCGCTGGAGCGCGTCCCCGCCGACATCCGCCGTGACGGCGGCGTCGCGCGCATGAGCGACCCGGCGATGATCAAGGGCATCCAGGAGACGGTGACGATCCCCGTGATGGCCAAGGCGCGCATCGGCCACTTCGCCGAGGCGCAGGTGCTGGAGGCGCTCGAGGTCGACTACATCGACGAGTCCGAGGTGCTGACGCCGGCCGACGAGGCCAACCACATCGACAAGTGGGCCTTCAGGTGCCGTTCGTGTGCGGCGCGACGAACCTCGGCGAGGCGCTGCGGCGCATCGGCGAGGGCGCGGCGATGATCCGCTCCAAGGGCGAGGCCGGCACCGGCGACATCGTCGAGGCCGTCCGCCACCTGCGCACATCCGCGGCGAGATCCGCCGGCTGGCGGACGCTTGACGAGATGGAGCTGTTCGGCGCCGCCAAGGCGCTGCAGTCGCCGATCGAGCTGGTGCGCTCGGTGGCGCAGGCCGGCCAGTTGCCGGTCCCGCTGTTCTGCGCCGGCGGCATCGCCACCCCCGCCGACGCGTCGCTGGTGATGCAGCTCGGCGCGCAGGCCGTCTTCGTCGGCTCGGGCATCTTCAAGTAGCGACGACCCGGCGCCGCGGGCGCGGGCGATCGTCGAGGCGACGACGCACTTCATGGACGCCGAGCGTGTGGCCAAGGCGTCCGAGGGCCTCGGCCCCGCCATGGAGAGCCTCGAGACGCGCAAGCTCGACGAGTCGCAGCTGCTCGCCGGGCGCGGCTGGTAGCGCACCGGGCGCCGCAGCGCCGCTCATCGGCGTCCTCGCCCTCCAGGGCGGCTTTGCGGCGCACGCTCGCGTGCTGCGCGAGCTCGGCGCCGAGGTGCGCGAGGTGCGCACGCCGGCCGACCTGTCCGGCCCGCCCGCGCTGGACGGCCTCGTCTGCCCGGCGGCGAGTCGACGACGATGACGCTCGGCGTCGAGCGCGAGGGGCTGGCCGAGCCGCTGCGCGCGCTGGCTGCCGGAGGGACGCCGGTGCTCGGCACCTGCGCGGGGATGATCATGCTCGATCGTGCGCATCTCGGCGTGCTCGACCTCACCTGCGAGCGCAACGCCTTCGGACGTCAGCTGCACTCGTTCGAGGCCGACCTGGAGCTGCCTGGGGTCACCGTTGACGGCGATCCGCTGCGGGCGGTGTTCATCCGCGCGCCGTGGGTGCGCGACGCGGGCACCGACGTGACCGTGCTAGCCGAGGTCGACGGCCACCCGGTCGCCGTGCGCCAGGGCAACGTGCTGGCCGTCGCCTTTCATCCCGAGCTGTCCGACGACGACCGCCTACACGCTCGATTTCTGCAGATCGTGCAGGAGGCGGGCGGCTCGGGATAGGGTTGCACGCATGGATCGCGCCCCGGGGACCGTGGCGCTGCTCGACGCGATCGTCTCCCATGCGCCGGTCGGCCTGGGGTTCTGGGACCGCGAGCTGCGACTGCGCCATGCCAACGGCGCCTTCCTCACGCTGGCTGGCACCGAGCGCGAGGACCCCAGCGGCGCGACCGCGCCGGAGCTGCTGGGCGAGCTGGGGGAGGAGCTCGAGCGGCTGCTGGTCGAGGTGCTGGCCACCGAGACGCCGGTCGTGGCACGCTCGCTGCACGGGCGCACGCCGTTCTCCGGCGGCGACCAGCGGCACTGGATCGGCGCCTACTACCCGGTCTTCGGCGACGGCGGGGGCCTGCTGGGCGTTGCCGGGCTGCTGCGCGAGGCGGTCAGCCCGCGCCCGGCGGCCGACCTCCAGCGCGCCCTGGAGGAGGCGCTCATCGCCCGCTCGGAGGCCGAGTCAGCCCGCGCGCGGACGGCGTTCATCGCCGCGGCCGGCGCGCGCATGGCCACCTCGATGGACGCGACCCAGGCGCTGCGCCGGCTGGCTCGGGCCGCCGTGCCCGAGGCCGCGGACTGGTGCACGATCTCGATGGTCGACCGCGAGGGCGGGCTGGAGCCGGTTGCCGTCGCCCACTGGGACGAGGGCCAGGAGGCGCAGCTGTGGGCGATGGTGGCCCGGCGTCCGAGCCACGTCGACGACGCCGCGGGCCCCGCGCAGGCGCTGCGCAGCGGGCAGGCGGTGCTCGACGCCGTCGTCGACGACGCCGATCTGCGCGCGATCGCCCAGGACGAGCGGCACCTGGCGCAGATGCGCAAGCTCGGTGTCACGTCGACGCTGGTCGTGCCGTTGCGCTCGCCGCAGCGCGTGATCGGGACGATCACGCTGGCCTACTCGGGCTCGGGGCGCCGGTACGGGCCCGAGGACGTGACGATGGCCGAGGCGCTGGCCGCGTGGGCGGGCCTGCACGTCGAGAACGCGCGGTTGTACACGGAGCGCTCGGTGATCGCCACGACGCTGCAGGAGGGCCTGCTGCCCGCCGATCTGCCCGAGGTGCCCGGGGTGGACCTGGCGGTGCGCTACCGCGCGGCGGGCGAGCAGAACCAGATCGGGGGCGACTTCTACGACGTCTTTCCCACGCGCGACGGCCGCTGGGCGGCGGTGATCGGCGACGTCTCGGGCAAGGGCGCCAGCGCTGCCGCGCTGACCGCGCTGGCCCGTCACACGCTGTTCGCCGGGGCGCTGCGCGGCGACGACGTGGTCGCCGACCTGCGGCTGCTCAACGACGTGATCCTGCTGCGCGCGGGCGGCGGGGCCGGGACGCACTTCTGCACGGTGGTCATGGCCGAGATGGCGCGCGAGGCCGCCGGTGGCCTGTCGCTGCAAATGGCCAACGGCGGCCACCCGGCACCGTTCGTGCTGCGCGCCGACGGTCGCGTCGAGGAGACGCCGGCCGGTGGCACGCTGATCGGGGTGGTCGAGCACCCGGAGCTGCCCGCCCAGCATCTGACCCTGCGCCCGGGCGATCTGCTCGTCGCCTTCACCGACGGCGCCACCGAGCTTCGCGGCGCCGATCCCGCCGAGGGCGAGCGCGTCCTGCGTGCGTGCCTGGCCGAGCGCGCGGGCGAGCCGGCCGCCGTGGTGGCCGGTGCGATCGAGCGCGCGATCGTGGGTGCCGCCGGCGGCGAGCTGAGCGACGACCTGGCGGTGCTGGTGCTCGGTCCCGCGCTCACGTGAGCTCGCGCGGACCGACCCCACTGGCGCTCGATGCTGGTGCCCGCGCAGGGACGCCGGTATCGCGCCGCTTCGGAGCTCCTGAGCGACCCCGCAGGACACGAGGCGTTCGAGCGCGGTCGCGCCGACCGGGCGGCCTCGGCGACGATCGACACCGAGGGCCTGATGCGAAAGGGCATCCGCTGGGCACGCGCCTACGGGATGGGCCGTGCGGCCGGCACATCGTCCGCGCCGGCGCCGCCCGGCGTCGCTGCGCTGACCACGCTGCTCGCCGCGCTCGGCGCGCTGCGCGTCGATCCCCGGCGGCCGCTGCGCGCCGAGGCCGCGGTGGCCGCCGCCACGGGACTGGCGGCGGCCCGCTGGCAGGCGGTGGCCGCGCGCCGGCGGACCGAGCGCCTGGGCCTGGCCGCGGGTCTCGAGCCGCAGGTACGGTTCGATCCGGTGAACGTCGCGCGTGGGGGCCTGGCGTTCGCGTACGCGGCCTGGTGGCGGCTGAGCGGACGCGGGCGACCGGTCGTGTCGCCGTCGTTCAGCGTGGCGACGCAGATGATCGCCGCCTTCGAACGCGAGCGCGACTGGCGCGCGGCGCTGCCCTAGCTGCGGGCTCGCCGTCTGGAAGCGCCCGAAGAGCGCGCCGCCATCGGACCTTCTGCAGACCTGACGCCTCTCGACGAGCGGACGGCCGCGGCAATGCTTGAGGTCCTTGAAGTGACGCAGGCCGCAGAGCGTCCGGGAGTCAGCCGCGCAGCAGCGCCAGCGCCCGGGACTGGGCGACGGCGCTGTCGGGGTGGCAGTAGAAGGCCAGGTGCGTGCCGCTGGTCAGCGGGAGCGCGTCGGCGCCCGCGATCGCCGCCGCGGCGTGCTCGCTGTGGCGGGGCGGGACGTCGGAGTCGACGTCGCCCCACACGAGCAGCGTCGGCACGCTGATGCGCTCCAGCTCGAGGTCGTCGATGGCGGCGAACTGCGCGAAGTCGTTGTCCAGGCCGCGACGGCGATCGTCGCGCTGGGTGACCGTCTCGTCGAGCGCCAGCACGAACCTGCGCTTGGCCTCGTCGGCGAAGACCTCCTCGGCGCGCATGCGCACCTGCGCCTTGGTCAGGTCGCCCTCGGCGGCCAGCGTCGCGGCGATCAGTCGCTCGGGTGCGTGCGCGCCCAGCACCCGCAGCAGCCAGTTGCCCGGCGCGGTGCGGAACATGAAGCGGCTGTCGAGGCCCTGCGCGGGGGCGTCGAGGGGGAGGCTGACCGCGGCCAGCGCCACGATCGCGCCGACCCGCGCGGGATGGCGCACGGCCAGGCGGTAGGACGACGGGCCGCCCCCCGACCAGCACAGCACGCCCGTCCGCTCGATGCCCAGGTGGTCGAGCAGAGCCGCGTGCAGGTCGGCCTGCGCGTCGATCGTCTCGCGGCCCTCCAGCGGGGTGCCGAGGTAGCCGGGGCGGGAGGGGAGCACCGCCCGGAACTCGTCGGCGGGCAGGAACTGGGCCATCGCCGCCGCCTGGTCCCAGCCGCCCGGAGAGCCGTGGACGACGAGCACCGGGCGGCCGCTGCCGCGGGTCTCGAACTCGATGGGCCCCAGCGGCGTGTCGGCGATCTCTGGCATGCGGCGACCCTACCTGCGAGCATCGGCGTCATGGGGGTGCCGCCGCACTACCAAGCGCCCGGCTGGTTCACGGCCCATGTGTTCAACCCGCTCGTGGCGGGGCTGACACGGCTGGGCATCAGCGTGGCCGGATCGCGGGTGCTCGAGGTGCGCGGCCGCACGAGCGGCGAGCCGCGCCGGGTGCCCGTCAATCTCCTGACGTTCGAGGGCCGCCGCTACCTGGTGGCGCCGCGCGGCCAGACGCAATGGGTGCGCAACCTGCGGGTCGCCGGTGAGGGGCGCCTGCTGGTCGGGCGCCGCGCCGAGACGTTCACCTGCCAGGAGGTGCCCGACGAGGAGCGCCCGCCGATCCTGCGGTCCTACCTCAAGCGCTGGAAGTGGGAGGTCGGCGCCTTCTTCGCCGGCGTCGGACCCGACTCGACCGACGCCGAGCTGCGCCGGATCGCGGCGGACCACCCGATCTTCAGGATCGACGGCTGACCGTCGCGACCGGCGCGCCCGAACTGGCTAGCCGGGCAGCGGCTCCTGCGCTCGCGGGGCGTTGGAGTACGCCTCCGCCGGCTCGAGGAACTGTCGGATCTGCTCGCGCATCTCCGGCGAGTCGACGTGCCCATGCACCGACTGGGCGTGCTCGGCGGCGGCCCGCACCACCTCTTCCTCCTCGCCGATGATCGTCAGCGAGCAGTTGGACTCGCTCGGCCAGCGCCGGCAGTCCGCCATCATCCGCGTCACTGCGCACCTCCTTGGTCGGGTCGAGTCTCCTCTCACAGACCGGGCGGTGCAACGAGAGATTCCGGTGCGTCGGGGCCCGGGGTCAGCCGCGGGCGTCGAGCACGGCCAGCCCCACGACGGCCAGCGCGGCCACGACCACGAGGATGAGCACGACGACGGCGAGGATCGTCCACGGGCTGCGTCGCGATCGCGCAGCCGGGGCCGGCTCGTCGTCGAGGTCGAAGGCCTCGTCGGGCAGCGCGTCGAACTCGTAGGTCTCCTGGCGCTCGACCGCGGCCACGTGCGTGACCGTCGGCTCGGGCGCGTACTCGTAGGGCTCCTCGTCGAACGGCTCGGGCACGAAGTCCGCCGGCTCGTCGAGGACCGCCACCGGCGTGGCAACGGGCTGGGCCTCGACCTCGGGATGCCGGGGCGCGGGATCCGCGACGGGCGGCGACGCCTCGACGGCGACCGCGGGCGCAGGCACGGCGGCCGGCGGGCGGGCGGCGGCGGGCGCGGCGTGCAGGAGCGCCTCCATGATCGCCTGGGCGGCGAAGGCGACCGGCGGTGCCTCGGGGGCGGCGCGGTAGGCGCGCTCGCCGGCGCGGAAGCGGGTCTCGGCGGCGGCGCAGGGAGCGCAGCGCGCCAGGTGGCGGGCCAGGCGCTCGCCGTCGGCGGCTGACAGCTCCTCCTCGGCGCGGGCGGCCAGCAGCTCCGGGACCAGCGCACAGGCCGTGCGAGCGGGCGCGACGCCGCGCAGCTTCACGCGCAGCGGCAGCTGGCGGGGCGCGGCGGCCGCCGCGGCGAAGCGCGTGCCGCGCAGCAGCGTGCGCTCGGGGTCGACGTCGTAGGGGTCATCGGCGGCGACCACGGCGAGACGGAACTGCGCGAACGCCTCGGCGGCCGCGTCGACCGAGCGGCCCGGGCGGGCGACCTGCTCGGTGTAGGCGAGGACGGCGGCGCCGCGGCGGGTGGTCAGCCCGCTGAGGGCCGCGGGGTCACCGTCACGCACGCCCTCGGGCGTGACGAGGGAGGGCTGGGCGTCTGGCATGAAGGCCTAGACCCTAGGCGTGGCATCGGCCAGAACGGCGTCGACGGCGTGGGCGGTCGCCTCCCAGGTGAAGCCCGCGGCGCGGGCGCGTCCGCGCTCGCGCAGCGATGCGTCGTCCAGCGCCGCCAGCACCGCATCGGCGACGAGGTCAGGACGGCGTGGCTCGACCAGCAGCGCGGCGTCGCCGCAGGTGGCGGGCAGCGCTCCGCGGTCGGCGGCGACGACCGGGACGCCGGAGGCCATCGCCTCCAGGCAGGGCAGGCCGAACCCCTCGTGCAGGGACGGCAGCACGAACGCGCTGGCGCCGGCGTACAGGCCCGGCAGCAGGGAGTCGTCGACGTAGCCGAGATGGCGCACCCCGTCGATGCCCGCCGACGGCCCGTGGTGGGCGCGTCGCGATCCGGCGGCGACCAGCTCGAGGCCGCGCTGGGCCAGCGCGCGCGCGGTGGCGCCCAGCGCGGCGAGGTTCTTGCGCGCCCCTTCGCCGGCGACGGTCAGCACGTACGGGCGGGCGAGGTCCAGCGCTCGGCGTGCGCCGGCGGCGTCGGCCGCGGGCGTGAAGCGCGCATCCACGCCGCCGGCGACGACGTCGATGCGTGCCGCATCCACGCCGGTGGTGGTCGCGATCTCCTCGCGCGAGAACGCCGAGACGGTGACGACGCGGCGTGCGCCGCGCACGACCGCGGGCAGGGTGCGCGCGTGCCACGCGGCGTAGGCGGGCGAGAACCACTCCGGGTGGGTCAGCGCGACGGCGTCGTGCACGACGACGACGTTGCCGTCGAAGCGCAGCGGGGCGAGGTTGGCCGGGTTGAGGATCAGCGGCGCGCCCAGCTGCCGGGCCCGGGCGGGCAGGAGCGCCTGCTCCCAGAGCTGGCCGGCCTGGTAGGCGAGCGCTCGTGGAGGGCGCGCGATCGCGTAGGCGCCGGGGCGGACGGCGGGCAGCCGCCCGGCCAGCTCGACGGCCCAGCGTTCGACGCCGCTCATCTGCCGGCGCGCGGCGGCGCGCGCGTTGATCAGCACCTCGGGCACGCCTGCAGCCTACGAGCGCGCCGTCGCGTGGCGGAGTTCCCCGCCCCGCGCGGGGAATTCCGCCAGGCCGGGCGCGTCTGTTCGAGATCACGTACGATTCAACGCTATGACGGACAAGGCGCCCCAGATCTTCGACCGGCATGCCGCCGGCTACGACGCCCAGCGGCGGCGGCTGGTGCCGCCGTTCGACGCCTTCTACGGCACCGCGCTCGACGCGCTCGGGCTGCTGGCCGGGCCGCCGCGGCGGATCCTCGACCTGGGGGCCGGCACCGGCCTGCTGGCCCTGCGGGTGGCCCAGGCCCACCCGCAGGCGCAGCTGACGCTGCTGGACGGCGCCCCGGCGATGCTCGACCGGGCGCGCGCCGCGCTCGGCGATCAGGCCAGCTACGTCGTCGGCGACCTCGCCGAGCCGCTGCCCGACGGTCCGTGGTGCGCGATCGTCTCGGCCCTGGCCATCCACCACCTCGAGCACGACCAGCAGGCCGCGCTGCTGGGCCGCGTGCACGCCGCGCTGGCGCCCGGCGGGATCTTCGTCAACGCCGAGCAGGTCGAGGGCCCGACGCCCGCCATGACCGGCGTCTACCGCGACTGGCACCACCGGCGCGTGCTGGCCGCCGGCGGCACCGAGGCCGAGTGGGAGGCCACGCTGGAGCGGATGCGCGCCGACCGCTGCGTTCCCGTCGAGACGTTCCTGGGCTGGTTGCGCGCCGCCGGCTTCGCCGATGCCGACTGCCTGTTCAAGGACCATCGCTTCGCCGTGCTGATCGGGCGCAAGGCGGGGTAGCCTCAGGCGGGATGCGCATCGCCGTCTCCGCCGACGAACGCACCGGAATCGCCGACGCCCTCGTCGACCAGCTGCGCCGGCGCGGCCACGAGCCGCTGCTGCACGGGGCTCTCAGCCCGGGCGCGCGTGACGACTGGGCCTGGTGCAGCGAGGCGGCTGCGCGCGACGTGGCCGAGGGCCGCGCCGACCAGGCCGTCGTCTGCTGCTGGACGGGGACCGGCGCCTCGATCGCCGCCAACAAGGTCGACGGGATCCGGGCCGCGCTGTGCGCGGACGCCCCCACCGCGGCCGGTGCGCGTCGCTGGAACGACGCCAACGTGCTCGCGCTGAGCCTGCGCACCACCGCCCAGGCGGAGCTGGAGGAGATCCTCGACGCGTGGTTCTCGGCCACGCCCAGCGAGGACGCCGGCGACCGCGACAACATCGACCATCTGGCGGCCATATGAGCGAAGAGGTGCAGGCCGCGGGCGGGCTGGTCTCGCGCGAGGGCAAGGTGCTGGTGATCCACCGCCCGCGCTACGACGACTGGTCGCTGCCCAAGGGCAAGCTCGATCCGGGCGAGACGTGGGAGGAGGCCGCGCTGCGCGAGGTCCACGAGGAGACCGGCGTGCAGGCTCGGCTCGGCGATGAGCTGCCGCCGGTCAGCTACACCGACAACCGCGGCCGCCCCAAGACCGTGCGCTACTGGGTCATGGAGCCGACCGAGGTCCCGGACTTCGCGGCCAACGAGGAGGTCGACGAGCTCGCCTGGCTGGGCGCCGACGAGGCGGCCGAGCGCCTCAGCTACGCCCACGACCGCGACCTCGTCGCCGCCTGGGCGGCCCGCGGGAGCGAGATCGAGCGCAAGTTCCTGGTCGAGCGGGCCCCCGACGACCTCGACGCGCACGACCGCTGGACGATCGCCCAGGGCTACCTGGCCACCGGGCACGTCGAGGTGCGCGTGCGTCGCGCCGGCGACGACACCTTCCTGACGATCAAGTCGGGCGACGGGCTCGTGCGCGCCGAGGAGGAGATGCCGATCGAGCGCGAGCGCTTCGAGCGCCTGTGGCCGCTGACCGCGGGACGCCGCATCGAGAAGGTGCGCCACCGCATCGAGCACGGCGATCGCACGATCGAGCTGGACGTGTTCACCGGCGCCAACGAGGGGCTCGTGCTGGCCGAGGTCGAGTTCCCCTCGCCGGACGCCGCCCGCGCCTGGGAGGCGCCCGGGTGGCTGGGCCGCGACGTGACCGGCGACCCCGCCTACCGCAACGCCAACCTGGCTCGATGAGCGGCGCGGTCGCGCTGATCGGCTACGGGCTGGCCGGCGAGGCGTTCCACGCGCCGCTGATCGCCGCCGAGCCGGGGCTCGAGCTGGCCGCGGTCGTCACGAGCGACGAGCAGCGGCGCGCCCGCGCCGCCGAGGGTCATCCGGGCGTCGAGCTGCTCGACCGCGCGCCGGACGTGTGGGCGCGCGCCGGCGACTACGACCTGGTCGTGGTCGCCTCGCCCAACGCCACCCACGTGCGACTCGCGCGCGAGGCGATCGATGCCGGCCTGGACGTCGTCGTCGACAAGCCGCTGGCCGCCTCGGCCGCCGACGCGCGGGCGCTGACCGACCATGCCCAGGCCCGCGGCCGGCTGCTGATCCCGTTCCACAACCGCCGCTGGGACGGCGACTTCCTCACGCTGCAGCGGCTGATCGAGCTCGGGGCGTTGGGCGACGTGGCCCGCTTCGAGTCGCGCTTCGAGCGCTGGCGCCCCGAGGTCAGCGCCGACCGCTGGCGCGAGAGCGCCGCGCCGCAGGACGCGGGCGGGCTGCTGTACGACCTCGGCGTGCACCTGATCGATCAGGCGCTGGTGCTGTTCGGTCCGGCGGCGCAGGTGTACGCCGAGCTGGACGTCCGGCGCGCCGGCGCCCGCGTCGACGACGACGTGTTCGTCGCCATCACGCACGCGTCCGGCGTGCGTTCGCACCTGTGGGCGTCGATGCTGGCCGGCCAGCTCGCCCCGCGCCTGCGGGTGCTGGGAATGGCGGCCTCCTTCGTCAAGCACGGGCTCGACGTGCAGGAGGCGCAGCTGCGCGCCGGGCGGACGCCGGCAGACCCTGGCTACGGCCGAGAGGACCCCGCCACCTGGGGCGCCCTGCACGCCGGCGACCAGACGCAGCGGATCGAGACCCAGCCGGGCCGCTACCCGGGCTTCTACGCCGGCGTGGTCAGCGCGCTGCGCGGCGGCGCGCTGCCCGTCCGTCCCGAGGAGGCCGTCGCCGCACTGGCGGTGATCGATGCCGCGCGCGCCTCGTCGGCCGAGGGCCGCGTCGTCACGCTGGCATCACCAGCACCGGCTTGAGCACCTCGCCGGCCGCCGAAGCGGCCATCGCCTCGTTGACCTCGTCGAGCTGGAACGGCGCGATCAGCCGGTCGTAGGGGAAGCGCCCGTCGAGGTGCAGCCGCGCCAGCGCGCCGATCAGGCGCTCGCTGATGCCCTCGCCCCCGAGGATGCCGGCCACGGTCTTGCCCCATAGGGTGCTCATGTGGTCGAGGGTGAATTCGGCGCCCGCGGGCGCGCCCCCGATCAGCAGGCAGGTGCCGCGCAGCCCGACGCTGTCGGCCGCCTGGCGCAGCACGTTGACGTTGCCGGTGCATTCGAGGGAGTAGTCGGCCGGGGCGCCGCCGCAGATCTCGTGGACGGCCGCGACCGGATCGGCCTCGTTGACGTTGATCGTCTCGCTCGCGCCCAGCTCGCGGGCCAGCTGCAGCCGCGAGGGGTGGCGGTCGACGGCGATGATCGTGGTGGCGCCCGAGTTGCGCGCGGCCATGACGGCGGCCAGGCCGACCGCGCCGACCCCGTAGACGACCAGCGAGGACCCGACGTCGGGCTTGAGCTTGTTGAAGACCGCGCCGGCGCCCGTCGCCAGGCCGCAGGCCAGCGGGCCGACGCGCTCCAGCGGCAGCTCCGGCGGCACCTTGACCAGCGTCTTGGCCTCGGCGATCGAGTAGGTGGCGAACGACGACTGCCCGAAGAAGTGGCTGTGGATCGCCGTGCCATCCGGTCGGTGCAGAGCGGTGGAGCCGTCGGCGCGCGTGCCCCGGCCAACCATGGGGCCGATCTGCACGCAGTAGCGCGGCTGTCCCTCCTGGCAGTTGCGGCAGTCGCCGCAGAACGGCCAGCCGATCACGACAGGGTCCCCTGGCGCGACGTTGGTGACGCCGTCGCCCACGGCCTCCACGACGCCCGCGCCCTCGTGCCCGAGCACGCCCGGGAAGGGGTAGGGGAAGTCGCCCTCCTGGGCGATCGCGTCCGTGTGGCAGACCCCCGTGGCGACGATCCGGATGAGCGCCTCGCCGGCGCGCGGCTCGTCGATCTCCAGCTCCTCCACGCGCAGCGGCGCGTGGACCTCCTCGATGGTGGCAGCGGAAACCCTCATGGGATGTCAAGCTACCTGAGACTCTCGAAGCGCGTGACGCCGTCGTCGTCGACGACCTCGCGTACGCGCCCCTCGGCCTCGAGCACGTCGGTGTGGCCGATCACCTCGCTGAGCGTGAGGAACACCTGCGTGGTGGCCACGCGTCCCCACAGCTCGACGGCCAGCTCGTGTGCGCTGCGCGGGCGCTGCTCGATCAGCCCGGCCAGCTTCTCGGCGCGGCGGCGGTGGCCGGCGAAGCGCTCGTCGATCAGCGTGCGATGGTCGGCGAACGGCTCGCCGTGGCCGGCCAGCACCCAGGCGACGTCCATCTCGCGCGTCGCCTGCATCGAGGCCAGGTAGTCGACGAGCGCGCGGCGACGCCGGCCCGAGCCGTCGAGCTCGACGCTGGCCAGCGGGTTGGAGGAGATGTGGCGGATCAGGTGGTCTCCGGCGATCAGCAGCCCCCCGTCGGCGTCGTGGAAGACGAGGTCGGAGGGCGAGTGGCCTGGGCGGTGATGGATCGAGAACGAGCGCCCGGCGAACTCCAGCGCGTCCCCCTCCACCAGCCCGCGGGTGATGCGCACCTCGCCGCCGAACGCGCGGATCACCCGCGACACCGCACGCAGGCCCTTGCGCACGTCCTCGGGGACGCCGTGGCGCACCATCAGCTCGGTGGAGAAGTCGCGGTCGGCCTCCATGAACCCCTCGTAGTCGGCCAGCAGGGGCGCCAGGGGGGCGAATCCGAGCACCTCGGCACCCGACCGGTCGGCCACCAGCTGGATGAGGCCGATGTGGTCCATGTGCTGGTGGGTGAGGACGATGCGCTCGAGGTCCTCCAGCCGGTAGCCGCGCGCCTGCAGGCCGCGCTCCAGCGCGTCCAGCGCGGTGCCCGAGTTGGGGCCGGCGTCGATGAGCGTGAGCGGGTCGTCCTCGATCAGGTAGCTGTTCATCGGCCCCACGGCGAAGCCGGTGGGCAGCGGGATCGCGACGACGCCGGCGTCAGGAGCGGATGAGACCAAGGACCTCGTCCCGGCGTCGCTCCATGTCCTCGTGCGAGACGAGCGACTCGAGCGTCAGGCGCAGCAGCGGCTCGGTGTTGGACGGGCGCACGTTGAAGTGCCAGTCGTCGTAGTCGACCGACACGCCGTCGACGTGGGTGATCGTGGCGTCGGCGTAGCGCGCCTCGATCTCGGCCATCTTGGCCTGGCCGTCGGCCACCTCGGAGTTGATCTCGCCCGAGATGAAGTAGCGGGCCTCGTAGGGCGCCAGCAGCTCGCGCATCGACTTGCCCTCGATCGACAGCTTCTCGAGGATCAGCAGCGCGGGCACCGTGCCGCTGTCGGCGTTGTAGAAGTCGTGGAAGTAGTAGTGGCCGGAGACCTCGCCGCCGAAGATCGCGCCCTCCTTGCGCATGCGGGTCTTGAAGAAGGCGTGGCCGACCCGGTTGATGTGCGGCGTCCCCCCGGCGCGCTCCACGGTGTCGGGCACCGCGCGCGACGCGCGCGCGTCGTAGAGGATGTCCATCGAACCCCGCCCGCCCGTCTTGGCCAGCAGGTGCTCGGCCAGGATCGCCGTCAGGAAGTCGCCGGCGACGAACTCGCCGCGGTCGTCGATGAAGAAGCAGCGGTCGGCGTCGCCGTCCCAGGCGATGCCCAGGTCGGCGCCCTCCTCGCGCACCTTGTCGATGATGAACTGGCGGTTCTCCTCCAGCAGCGGGTTGGGCTCGTGGCCGGGGAACTCCCCGTTGGGGGTGAAGTAGGTCTCGACCAGCTCCAGCGGCAGCCGGCGCAGCAGCGGCCCGACCATCGGCCCGGCCATCCCGTTGCCCCCGTCGACGACGACCTTCATCGGCTTGACCTTCGCCGGGTCGATGACGGCCAGCGCGGCGGCCTGGAAGTCCTCGTAGACGTCGATCTCCTCGATCGAGCCGCCGTCTCGCGCATCCCCCAGGCCGGCCTCGATCAGCGCCCGGATGTCCTGGATGCCCTCGTCGCCCGACAGCGCGATCGCGCCCTCCTTGACGAGCTTGGCCCCGGTGTAGGCCTTCGGGTTGTGCGAGGCGGTGCACATGATCCCGCCGTCCAGTCCCTTGGAGCCGACGGTCCAGTAGAGCATCTCGGTGCCGACCTGACCGACGTCGACCACGTGGGCGCCCTCGGCGACCATGCCGGCGCGGTAGCGCGCAGCCATCTCCGGCGCGGTCAGGCGCATGTCGCGGCCCAGGCCCAGGCGCAGCTGCTCCTGCGGCTTGCCCGACAGCCCGGCGATCACCCGCACGAAGGCGCGCCCGATCTGCTCGGCGTCGTCGGGGCCCAGCTGCTCGCCGTGCAGCCCTCGGATGTCGTAGGCCTTGAAGATGCTTGGATCGATCGCCATGTCCCGGCGGATCCTATGGCTCGGCCCGCTGCCTATGCTCCCCGCCCGATGGACGTCGTCATCCTCTGCGGCGGGCGGGGAACCCGCCTGCAGGAGCGCACCCAGGAGATCCCCAAGCCGCTGGTGGAGATCGGCGGGCGGCCGATCCTGTGGCACATCATGCGGCTGTACGCCGAGCAGGGGTTGACCCGCTTCGTGCTGTGCACGGGCTACAAGGGCGAGCTGATCGAGTCGTTCGTCGCCGCCGAGCCGTGGCCGCACGGCGTGGAGATCACCTGCGCCGACACGGGCCTGGACACGCCCACGGGCGGGCGCATCCATCGGGTCGCCGGCATGGTCGGCGAGCGCTTCTGCGCGACCTACGGCGACGGGCTGGCCGACATCGACCTGCGCGCCGAGCTGGCCTTCCACCGCCGCCATGGCGCCACGGCGACGATGGCCGTCGTGCGGCCCGAGCTGCAGTTCGGCATCACCGAGCTGGACGACGATGACCGCGTCACGGGCTTTCAGGAGAAGCCGCGCACCGAGCACTGGGTCAACGGCGGCTTCTTCGTCTTCGAGCGCGACGTGTTGGACGTGCTGGCCGACGACGCGGTGCTGGAGCGCGCGCCGCTGGAGACGCTGGCCGCCGGCGGGCGGCTGCGCGCCTATCGCCACAGCGGCTTCTGGGAGTGCATGGACACCTACAAGGACGCCGTGGCGCTCAACGACCTGTGGGCCAGCGGTCGCGCGCCCTGGAAGGTGTGGACGTGAGCTCGGTCTTCGTCACCGGCGCCTACGGGATGCTCGGTGGCTGGCTGGTGCGCGCCCTGCTGGAGCGCGGCGACCGCGTCACCGTGCTGCGCCGCGACGCCGAGCCGGGCGCGCTGCTCGTCGTCGAGGAGCTGGAGGCGCGCTGCTCCGTGGTGCACGGCGACCTGTGCGAGGCCGGGCTGCTGGAGCGGGCGATCGGCGAGCACGAGGTCGACAGCGTCTTCCATCTGGCCGCCCAGACGATCGTCGGCACGGCGCAGCGCTCGCCGCTGAGCACGTGGGAGACGAACGTGCGCGGCACGTACCTGCTGATGGAGGCGTGCCGCAGCGTGGGGGTCGAGCGGGTGGTCGTCGCCGCCTCCGACAAGGCCTACGGCGCGCACGAGCGCCTGCCCTACCGCGAGGACTTCCCCCTGCAGCCGCGCTACCCCTACGACGTCTCCAAGGCGGCGACCGACCTGATCGCGCGCTCCTACTGGCACACCTACGGGCTGCCGGTGGCCACCACGCGCTTCGCCAACATCTACGGCGGCGGCGACCGCAACGCCTCGCGTCTGATCCCGGAGGCGATCGCGGCCGCGCTGGCCGGCCGGGCGCCGGTGATCCGCTCTGACGGCAGCCCGGAGCGCGACTTCCTCCACGTGGAGGACGCGGTGGCCGCCTACCTGGCGATCGCCGCCCACCTGCCCGGCGCGGCCAGCGGCGAGGCGTTCAACGCCGGCGGCGACCGGCCCCACGCGGTCGGCACGGTCGTGGACGCGGTCTGCCGCCTGGCCGGCACCGACGTGCAGCCCGACGTGCGCGGCGCCGGCACCCCGGCCGGGGAGATCGACCGCCAGTACGTCGACTCGCGCAAGCTGCGCGAGCTGACCGGCTGGCGGCCGCAGGTCGGCCTGGAGGAGGGGCTGCGGCGCACGATCGACTGGTACCGGCGGCACGGGACATGAGGACCCTCGGGGCCGACCTGGCCACCGAGGCGGCCGCGACGTCGATCTGCTGGATCGACTGGACGCGGGGCACGTGCGCGGTCGCGTCGCGGATGCGCGACGACCCGCTGGTGGAGGCGATGCGCAGCGCCGACCGGGTCGGTATCGACGCGCCGTTCGGCTGGCCCGACGCGTTCCGGGCGGCGATCGACGCGTGGGCGCAGCGGGGCGAGTGGATCGCGGGCGCCGAGCGGGCACCACTACGGCTGCGCCTGACCGACGAGCTCGCCGTCCAGCCGGGCGCGCGGCCGATGTCCGTCTCGGCCAACCTGCTGGGCGCCACGGCCATGCGCTGCGCGCATCTGCTGCAGCGGCTCGGAGGACCGCTGGACCGGGTGCACGGCCACGCGGTGGAGGTCTATCCGGCGGGGTCGCTGGCTGCGTGGGGCTACACCGACGCGCGCCGCTACAAGGAGCGCGGTGCCCATGAGCTGCGGCGGCGCATCGCGCAGCGCCTCGAGCACGACGCCGGCATCGACCTGGGGGCCTCGGTCCTCGACGCCTGCACCCGCAGCGACCACAACCTCGACGCGCTGATCTGCTCGCTGACGACCCGCGCGGTGCACCTCGGCGATGTGCGCGACGTCCCGGACGATGACCGCATCGCGCGCGAGGGCTGGATCCACCTCCCGCTGCCGGGATCCCTGGCGCGTCTCGCGGGCGACTGACGGCCGGCGGCCGCCCCTCACGGCCGGCGAAAGCCCGCAACTCGGTCCTTTTGCACCCACCCCACGGACGTGGGAGGGTCGGCCGAACCGATCGATGGAGGGCGTGACATGCCCAAGTTCCTGTTCGAGGCCTCCTACACGCAGGACGGCGTGAAGGGCGTCCAACGCGCGGGCGGCAGCAGCAGGCGCGACGCGATCGCGGCGATGACGAAGGAGATGGGAGGAACGCTCGAGGCGTTCTACTTCGCCTTCGGCGAGGTCGACGCGTATGTGATCGTCGACGTGCCCGACAACGAGGTCGCCACCGCGGTGGCGCTGGCCGTCAACGCGTCCGGAGGAGCGACCGTGAAGACCGTGGTGCTGGCGACGCCTGAGGAGGTCGACGCGGCTGCGCAGCGATCCGTGAACTACCGGCCGCCCGGATCGTGAGGACCGCGGCTGGCGAATGATGCGTGCCGGTTCCGCCCGGCCGGCCGTGGCTACGATCTGCGCCATGGCCGGTCATTCGAAATGGGCAGGGATCAAGCACAAGAAGGCGATCGTCGACGCCCGCCGCGGCAAGCTCTTCACCAAGCTCGCGCGGGCCATCACGGTGGCGGCCAAGGAGGGCGGGGGCGACCCCGACGGCAACCCGGCGCTGGCGCTGGCCGTCCAGAAGGCCAAGGACGCCTCGATGCCCAAGGACAACATCGAGCGCGCGATCGCCAAGGGCACGGGCGCGGGCGGCGACGCGGATGCGATCGAGACGGTCGTCTACGAGGGCTACGGCCCCGGCGGCGTCGCGGTGCTGGTGGAGGCGCTGACCGACAACCGCAACCGCACCGGCGCCGAGATGCGTCACATCTTCTCCAAGCACGGCGGCAACCTCGGGGAGCCGGGGTCGGTCGCCTACCTGTTCGACAAGAAGGGCACGATCGTCGTCGACGCCGAGCGCTACGGCGAGGACGACCTGCTGCCCGCCATCGAGGCCGGCGCCGAGGACATCGCCGTCGACGACGACGTCTTCGAGGTGCTGACCGAGCCCTCGGACGTGACCGCCGTGCGCTCGGCGCTGGAGGGGGCCGGCGTGGAGATCGAGTCCTCCGAGGTGGCCCAGCGCCCCAAGACCACGGTCCCGCTGGACGAGGACGCTGCGCGCAAGGTGCTCAAGCTGATCGACGCGCTGGAGGACAACGACGACGTCGACATGGTGCACGCCAACTTCGACGTGTCGGCCGACGTGATGGAGGCCATCGCCGGCTGACGCGCGCCGACGTGACCGACCTCAACGTCGCATGACGGCGTTCAGGTCGGTCACGTCGCCTCGAGCGGTGGGCGGGGGCGGCGCACGCGGTGGACCTTGACCGGCTCGCGCAGGTTGCGCACGCGGCGCTCGCCGGCATACGACCAGCGCCAGCCGCCGGCGGCCTCGTCGTGGGTGGCCTGGTCGCACAGGACCGACCCGGGGCGGGCGATGGCGGTCAGGCGCGAGGCGAGGTTGACCGGGCGCCCGTACCAGTCGCCGGCGCGGTGCAGCGCGGCTCCGCGCGCGATGCCGGCGCGCAACTGGGGGAGCGTCATGTGCTCCTCCTCGGCCGCCTCGACGAGCGACAGCGCGGCGTCGATCAGCGCGTCGACGTCGGGTGAGACGAGCAGCACCGCGTCGCCGATCGTCTTGACCAGGCGGACCGGGGCGACGGCGATCTGGGCGGCCAGCGTCTCCAGCCGCTCGGCGATCGCGCCCAGCTCGGCCGGGTCGACCTCCTCGCCCACGCGCGTGAAGCCGACCAGGTCGGCGAAGCAGACCGCGACCTCGCGCGCGCCGGGCAGCTGCCGGCCCGACTCGCGCTCGGCCACCTCCAGCAGCTCGGTGCGCATGGCGTGGCGCAGGTGCAGCTGCAGCAGCTGGTCGAGCATCGGCGCGGTCAGCGGCTGCAGCGCCGCCGCGCTGTCGGCGTAGCGCATCGCCAGCTCGTGCTCGTCGGCGTCGCGGTCGAACACGGTCGCCAGCGTCGCCCGGCGCATCGCGTCGGCCGCCTGGGCCAGCGCGCGCCCGAGGATGCGCACCACCTCAAGCATGTCTTCGCGCGGCACGCCGGCGTCGAGGTAGCGCCGGGCGATGTGCGCGGCGTCCAGGTCGGCGTCGGTGAGCACGCGCGCGTCACCATCCTCGACCGGCAGGCCCGCGGTGCGGCGCAGGTCGGCCAGGAACACGGCGTCGACTCCCGCCCGCTCGACGATCTCCTCGAAGGTCCAGCGCGGCTCGGCGCCGACCCGCCGCTCGGCGGGCAGCAGGAACAGCGTGTTGTCGGCCGCGGCGGCGCGCAGCTCCTCCAGCGGCACGCCGTCGTCGGACAGGGTGCGCAGCAGCCGCTCACGGGCGTCGCGCGCGTCGCCGTCCAGCCCGTCCAGGAGTCCCTCGGCGGAGAAGTCCACCATCGAACCGGGAATGTAGACCTGCGACCATTCTCCGGTCGTGAGCGCCCCGTCCCGCCGCATCCGCATGACCGCCGCCGAGCGGCGCGCGGCGATCCTGCGCTACGCGATGGAGGCGTTCGCCACGCGCGGCTACCACGGCACGTCGATCGACGACATCGCCTCCGCCGCGGGGATCTCCAAGGCGCTCATCTACGAGCACTTTGCGTCCAAGCAGGCGCTGCACGCGGAGGTCATCAGCGCCCACGCCGACGCGCTGTTCGCGCTGCTGGCCGAGGCCGCCGCCGAGGACCTGCCGCCCGAGCAGCGCCTGCGGGGCGGCATCGACGCGTTCCTGCGCTTCGTGGAGGCCAACCGCGAGGCGTGGCGCGCGCTGTTTCGCGACGCCGCGGACCCGCAGCTGGGCGAGGTCGTCGAGCGCGTCCAGCGTCAGGCCACCGAGGCGGTGGCCGAGCTGATGGCGCCACGGGCGAGCGGGGCCGCACAGCGTGAGGTGGAGATCGTCGCCCAGATGCTGTCGGGCGCGGTGCAGGCGCTGGCCAACTGGTGGTACGACCACCAGGAGCGCACGCGCGCGGAGCTGGTCGATCGCGCGATGGCCTTCGCGTGGCTGGGCCTGGAGCGCCTCGGCGGCGCCTCGGAGCGCCCGCCGCTGCGCGAAGCGCGCTAGCCGGCCGGCGCGAACGGTCGTTCGATGGAGGCGTCCGACGCGCGACGCAGAATGACGATCCGTGCGCGTCCTCGGCATCGATCCCGGCACCGCCAACACCGGCTACGGCGTCGTGGAGCGTCGTGGCGGGCGGCTGGTCGCCCGCGACGGCGGCGTCATCACCACGCCGCCCGGCGCGCGGCCCGAACGGCGCCTGGCCACCATCCACGAGCGCGTGTGCGCGCTGCTGGAGGAGCACGACGTCGATGCGCTGGCCATCGAGGACCTGTACTTCGGCACCAACGCGCGCAGCGCGTTCGCGGTGGGGCAGGCCCGCGGCGTGGTGATGCTCGCCGCCGGCCAGCGCGGACTGCCGTGCGCGGCCTACACCCCCCAGCAGGTCAAGGGGGCGGTGTGCGGCAACGGGCGCGCGGAGAAGCACCAGGTCCAGCGGATGGTGCAGACGCTGCTGTCGCTGCCCGAGCTGCCCCGGCCCGACCACGCCGCCGACGCGCTGGCCGTCGCCGTCTGCCACATGAACCACGCGCCGCTGCGCGGCGCGCTGGAGCGGAGCGCCGTCGCATGATCGGGCTCGTTCGCGGCGAGGTCGTCGTGCGCCGGCCCGATCACGTCGTCGTGCTCGCCGGCGGTGTGGGCTACCGGCTGGCCGTGTCCGCCGAGACACTGCGCAACGTGCCCGCCGCGGGCCACGAGGCGACCCTGCACGCGCACCTGATCGTCCGCGACGACGCGCTGAACCTGTACGGCTTCGCCACCGAGGAGGAGCGCGACCTGTTCCTGCTGCTGCTGGGCGTGCAGGCGGTCGGCCCCAAGGTCGCGCTGGCCGTGCTGTCCGGCGGTCCGCCGCGCGACCTGCTGCGGGCCATCGCGGCCGGCGACGCGCCGCGCTTCCAGGCCGTTCCGGGCATCGGCAAGCGCACCGCGGAGCGGATCGTCGCCGAGCTGCGCGAGAAGGTCGGGGCCGCCGACGTCGAGGAGCCGGGCGTGGCCATCGCCCCCGGCGGCGATGCCCGAGGCGATGCGCGCGAGGGCCTGCTCGGCCTCGGCTACAGCGCGGCCGAGGTCGAGGTCCTGCTGGCCGACGCCGAGGGCGACAGCGCCCAGGACCTGATCGCCAGCGCGCTGCGCGGGGCCCGCCGGTGAGCAGCGGGCGCATCCAGACCCCCGACGTGATCGAGCTCGAGGACGACCTCGAGGTCACGCTGCGTCCCCGCCGGCTGGCGGACTTCGTCGGACAGGGCGCGCTCAAGGACCAGCTCGACGTGGCGATCGCCGCCGCCGCCAACCGCGGCGAGGCGCTCGACCACCTGCTGCTGGCCGGGCCGCCGGGGCTGGGCAAGACCTCGCTGGCCCAGATCGTCGCGGGCGAGCTGGGCGTGCCCTTCGTCCAGACCGCCGGTCCGGCGCTGGAGCGCAAGGCCGAGATCGCCACGTTCCTGATGGCGCTGGAGCCGCGCTCGGTCTTCTTCGTCGACGAGATCCACCGCCTGCCGCGCGCGCTGGAGGAGACCTTCTACCCGGCGATGGAGGACCGCCAGCTGCCGGTCACGATGGGCAGCGGGCCGGGCGCGCGCGTCGTGACGCTCGACCTGCCCCCGTTCACGCTCATCGGCGCCACCACCCGGGCCGGCCTGCTGACCACGCCGCTGCGCGACCGCTTCGGCATCCAGTCGCGCCTGGAGCCCTACGCCCCCGAGGAGCTGAGCGCGATCGTCCATCGTTCGGCGGCGATCCTGGGCATCGAGATCGACCCCGACGGCGCCCGCGCGATCGCGGGGCGCAGCCGCGGGACGCCGCGCGTGGCCAACCGGCTGCTGCGCCGCGTGCGCGATTTCGCCGAGGTGCGCGCCGAGGGGGTCGTGACGGCGCACGCGGCCACGCAGGCGCTGCGCCTGCTGGAGATCGACGACGCCGGGCTGGACCGCCTCGATCGCGACATCCTGCACGCGATCTGCGGGAAGTTCTCGGGCGGACCGGTCGGGCTGTCGACGCTGGCGGTCGCGGTCGGGGAGGAGCCCGACACGATCGAGGACGTCTACGAGCCGTACCTGCTTCAGCAGGGGCTGCTTCAACGCACGCCCCGTGGGCGCGTGGCCACGAGGGGCGCCTATCGGCATCTGGGCCTCGAGCCGCCGGCCGACCAGGCATTGTTCTAGCCGCGACGAGCATCGGCACCGGGGAGGGGGACGTGGAGCGCGCGCTGGCCGACGAGCGACAGATGATGGGCCGCTGGTCCGGCGCCCTATGGCTGCTGGGCGCCGCGGTCGCCGCCGCCTGCCAGCCGGTGCCCGGCGTGGAGCACGATCACGTCGCGCTCACCTGGGCGCTGATCGTCGTCCTGGCGGTGTATGGGCTGGCCTGCCTGCTGGAGTGGATCCCGTGGCGGCGGGCCCCGATGTGGGCGCACCTGGTCGCGGTGCTGGCCTTTCAGCCGGTGCTCGGCGTGGCGCTGTGGGCCAGCGGCGGCGTCAACTCCTACATCCTGCCGGTGCTCGTCCTGGCCATGCTCTACTCGGCCTACTTCCTGCCCGGCTGGATGGGCTGGCTGGGGGTCGGCGCGCTGGCCGTCACGTACGCGTCGATCCTGCTGTACACCGATCCCGAGGACAGCCAGGCGCTGGCGCGCGTGCTCGCGTTCGCGCTGGCCTGCGAGGGCATGACCCTGACCCTGCAGACGCTCAAGCGCCATCTGGTGGCCGCCGCCGAGGATCCGGTGCTCTCGCTCGACGAGGTGCTCGAGCAGGCGATCGTCGCGGCCGGCGAGCCGCGGCGCGGCCGGCGCGCGCAGGACGCCAGCCGCGTGCTGCTGCTCGTCGCGGGCGCCGCGGACGGCCGCGAGCCCGACGCGCTGGCCGATGACGCGCGCGCGATCGTGCGCCCGGGTGACGTGGTGGTGCGCACCGAGGCGGGCCGGGTGGCGATCGTGGCCCCCGGCGCGGGCGACGACGGCGCGCGCCGGATGGCCCAGGCGCTGCGGGTCGCCGCCGCCCGGCGGCTGGGGTCGGTTCCGGTGCGGATCGGCTGGGGCGTCTACCCCGACGACGCCGTGTCGGCGGACGCGCTGGTGGCCGTCGTCGCCGACGCGCTGCGCGCGGGACGGGATTGACACGAGCCCGACATCGGCGGCACTACGCTAGGGCTGTCCCATGGCGCATCTCTTCATCTGTCCGAACTGCGGCCACCGTTCCACTGCCAGCGACCGCCGGCGGGGCTTCTCCCGCGAGGCGCGCGGCTGCCCGAAGTGCGGGCACACCTTCCTCTTCGAGCTGATGGACGACTACTACCCGGCGCCCGACGCCGCGTTCTTCGCCACCGACCAGCAGGGGCGCCTGATCCACTGCGGTCGTGGCGCGTTCGAGCTGACCGGCCTGGACGACGAGCGGGTGATCGGCCGGCCGGCGGCCGAGGTGCTCGGGCTGACCTTCGAGGACGGCACCGACCACGTGGCCCAGGCGCTTGAGTGGGGCGTCCGCGTGCAGGGCAAGCCGGTGCGGGTGCACGCGGAGGGCGACTTTCCGGTGGAGGCGACCGCGGATCTGTTTCCCGCCTACGATGATGACGGCGGGCTGCTGATCGTCCTCACACCGGTCAAGGCCGCCAAGGCGTCCTGATGAACAACCGCACCCGGAACCTCGGCATTCTGCTGCTGGTCGGCCTGCTGCTGGTCGGCTCGATCGCGGTCATCCTGACCAAGCCGACCAAGCGCGGCCTGGACCTCAAGGGCGGCGTCGAGCTGATCTACCAGGCCAAGCCGACCAAGCAGTCCGCCGTCACGCCCGACGCGATCAACCGCGCGATCGACATCATGCGCCAGCGCGTCGACAACCTCGGCGTGGCCGAGCCGAACATCCAGCGTGCGGGCTCCGACCAGATCGACGTCGCGCTGCCCGACGTCACCAACGCCAAGCGCGCCGAGCAACAGGTGGGCAAGGTCGCCCAGCTGTACTTCTACGACTGGGAGCCCAACGTCATGGGCCCCAACTGCAAGCCCGACCCGACCAACCCGCAGGTCACCGGCGGGCAGGCGGCGGGGAGCCCGGCCTACGGCCTGTCGGAGTACGACGCCGTCCAGCGCGCCGCCAAGTGCCCGCAGCGCGACACCAACGTCGCCACCACCAACGGCACCTGGTACCTCGTCGACACCAAGGCCGAGAAGGTCCTCGCCGGCCCGGCCGAGTCGCGGTCCGACCTGTTCGCCGACCGACAGCAGAAGCAGCCGACGGGCGACCAGGAGGTCGTGGAGGTCAAGCCGGGCACGGTGATCGTGCGCGCGGAGTCCTCCGACAGCTCCGCCAGCGGCGCCAACACGCAGACCAAGCCCGACAAGTTCTACGTGCTCGAGGACAAGCCGGCGCTGCTGGGCACCGACATCAAGAACCCCCAGCAGAACTACGACAGCGGCCCGGGCGGCAACAACCAGCCGATCGTCACCTTCGACTTCACCTCGAAGGGGCGCAAGATCTGGCAGGACGTCACCAAGCAGATCGCCCAGCGCGGGCAGGACAACCAGGTTCCCGGCGCCTCGCCGCTGGCCTCGGCCCAGCACTTCGCGATCGTGCTCGACGACGAGCTGATCTCCACGCCGTACATCGACTACCAGCAGAACCCCAACGGCATCGACGCCGCCAACGGGTCCCAGATCCAGGGCGGCTTCACGCTGGAGTCGGCCCGCAACCTGGCCGACCTGCTCAAGACCGGTGCGCTGCCGATCAAGCTCGAGCTGATCTCCCAGTCGCAGGTGTCGGCGACGCTGGGCCAGCAGGCGCTCGACCAGGGCCTGATCGCCGGCATCGTCGGCTTCGCGGTGGTGGCGCTGTTCCTGCTCGTCTTCTACCGCGTGCTCGGCCTGATCGCGGTCGGCGCGCTGGTCATCTACGGCATCTACTTCTTCGCGCTGATCAAGCTGATCCCGGTCACGCTGACCCTGCCGGGCATCGCGGGCCTGGTGCTGACGTTATCCGTCGCCGCCGACGCGAACATCGTGATCTTCGAGCGCATCAAGGAGGAGATACGCGCCGGCAGATCGATCCCGGCGGGCATCGCCCAGGGCTACCGCAAGGGCATCGCGGCGATCATCGACGCCAACGTCGTGACCTTCATGGTCGCGTTCATCCTGTTCATGATCGCCCAGGCCGGGGTCAAGGGCTTCGCGCTGGTGCTGGGCATCGGCACGCTCGTGTCGCTGTTCACCGCCGTCCTGGCCACCCAGGCGGTGCTGGGCACGATGGGCAACTCGCGGCTGCTGTCGCGCAAGTCCGCGCTCGGCGCGGGCGGCAGCGGCGACCGGCGCTGGAACTTCGACTTCATGGGCCGGTCGAAGTGGTTCTTCTCCGCCTCGGGCGTGATCCTGCTCGTCTGCGCGCTGGCCATCGGCAGCAAGGGCCTGAACTTCGGCATCGACTTCGAGTCGGGCACGCGCATCACCACCGCGTTGACCCAGCAGACCGACGAGAACGGCGTGCGCGACGCCCTGGCCAGCGTCGGCTTCGGCAACGCCGAGGTGCAGCGGGTCACCAACAAGGAACTGGGCAACAACGCCTTCCAGATCTCCGGCGACATCGGGCCCAACGAGGTCACGCAGGTCCAGCAGGCCCTCAACCAGGACTTCGGGGGCACGCCGAACTTCTCGAACACGTCGATCGGACCGACCTTCGGCGAGACGGTCGGCCGGATGGCGATCATCGCGATCATCGCGTCGCTGATCGTGATCTCGGTCTACATCGCGCTCAGATTCGAGTGGAAGTACGCCGTGCCGGTGCTGATCGCGGTCTCGCACGACATCCTCATCACCGCCGGCGTCTACGCCCTGCTCGGCCTGGAGGTGACGACGTCGACGGTCGCGGCGCTGCTGACCATCTTGGGCTTCTCCCTGTACGACACGATCATCGTGTTCGACCGTGTGCGCGAGAACGTGCCGCGCATGCCCAGGGCGGCGTTCTCGCAGATCGTCAACCGCTCCATGAGCGAGGTGATCGTCCGCTCGCTGGCCACGTCGTTCTGCACCCTGCTGCCGGTCCTGTCGCTGCTGATCTTCGGCGGCCAGACGCTCAAGGACTTCGCGGTGGCGCTGCTGATCGGCACCGCCTCGGGCACCTACTCGTCGATCTTCATCGCCAGCCCGGTGCTGACGCACTGGAAGGAGCGCGAGCCGGTCTACCGCCAGCGCGCGGCCCGCATCAAGGCGTCGCTGGGCTTCGTGCCCGCCTACGCGACCGGGGTCGACGGCAAGCCGGTCGACGTGCAGCCCGCCGAGCGCAAGCGCCGCACCGGCTCGCTGACCGCACCCGAGGATCCGACGCAGGTCTCGCGCGAGGAGTTCGACGACATGGTGCGCGACATCTCCCACGAGACCGAGTCCGAGCGCCAGTCACGCAGCACCGCGCAGCGCGACGGCCGAGCGGCCCCAGCGCAAGCCCAAGCCGGAGCCCAAGCCCAAGCCAGGAGCCGGAGCCCCGAGCCCGATGGCCAGGCCTCCGAGCAGCAGGGCGACGGGGAGGCCCCCGCGCCGCAGCCGGGCTCGGGCGCTGACCTGACGCCCGACGAGGTGGTCATGCCCAAGCAGCCCAAGCCGCAGCGCCCGCGCAACCGTCGACGCGGAGGTCGTCCGCGATGAGCATGTTCGCGTGGGTCATGATGGGCTTGGCCATCTGGCACTTCACGATCTGGGTGCCCGACCGCTTCTGGGGCGGCATCGTCGGGGCGTTCGTCTTCTCGATCCTCGGATCGGTGATCTTCGGCGTCCTCGTCAACGGGTTCGCGATTCCCGGACGGTCCGACACGACGATCCTGTCCGCCGTCGAGGCGATCCCCGGCGCTCTCATCGCGCTGGCCATCTGCTACGCGATCGGCGTGCGCAAGGGCAACGAGCCCGCGGTCGCCTAGCGACACGGCGCAACCCCCCAATCGGGGCTTGTGCTGGGACGCGTTTGTGCCGATAGCGAGCATGGGATGAGCACGCAGGGGACGTTCGACGGAAATGACGGGACGCTGACCGGGAAGGCCCCGGCGGCGCGCATCTTCGCGCTGGTGGTCCTGTCGCTCGTGGTGCTGCTCGGCTCGCTGCTGGCCGTCAGCGCGATCGGCCGCCATGACGGCGAGTCCTCGGCGGGGTCGGCCCGCCCGGCCGCCGCGGCGGTGCGCGACGACAACGGCGTGCTGGTCGTCCCCAAGGACGACCCCAAGCCCGCGGCCAAGCCCAAGACGACCGAGCGGTCGCAGCGCGACAGCCACCGCAGCGCCGCGTCCAAGACGACCACCACCCACGCGCCGGTCCGGACGTCGGCGGCGAGCTCCAGCGCCACCCCGGCCGCGGCGTCGCCGACGCCCGCGCCCGCCACGTCGGCCCCGGCGCCCGCCCCGGTTCAGTCGGCGCCCGCGCCGGCGCCCCGGCCGTCGTCCAGCTCCAGCTCGTCCTCACCGGCGCCCAAGAAGCAGGCGCCGGTGAAGCACACGGTCGTCGTCACCAAGTAGCGATCCTGCGCGCTAGGACGCGCACAGGATCGGCTGGAAGTCATAGGGCGACGTGCAGCCCGCCGCGCGCGTGCGCGGCGCGGGCACCTTGGCGGTGAACCCGTAGTCCTTGAAGCGCCCGACGTAGCCGTTGCGGCGCACCTCGATGCGCAGCCTGGTGTTGCGCTTGAGGCGCAGCGGCAGGCCGCCGAGGCGGCGGCTGGTGCGTCGCGCGGTGACGGTCTTGCGGTAGCGCTTGACGCAGCCGGCGGTGCAGCGCACGATGATCGTCGAGCCCGGCGCCACGTCCTGGACGACGAGGCCGGCGATCTTTCGGTTGCGCGGGTGCTTGGCCGTGCCCGTGTAGGTCAGCTCGAAGCGGGTCGCGAACCTCCCGATCACGTCGGGGTACTTGACCGGCATGCTCGCCGGGGAGGGGAAGCTCGACGTGAGCGTGTACTTCGTGCCGAGCCCGGTCGAGCGCACCTCGAGGTTGATGCGCGTGGCCGACTGGGCGTCGAAGCTGAGGGCGAGCGTCTGGCCGACCGCGTTGGCCGTCCCGCGCGCCAGCAGCGTGCCCTGCGCGTCGTAGGCGCTGAGCTGGACGCTGGGGCACGTGGTCCCGGCGGTCGACACCCCTGCACACGAGCCGAGCGTCAGCGACAGCTCGATGGGGCCGGCGCCGATGGTGTCGAAGTAGTACCAGTCCGGGTCGCCGGGCACCTCGCTGGTGGCGGCGTACGGCGTCTCGGTGCTCAGCGGCCCGAAGGCCTGGGTGATCTGGTCGTTGGGCTCGTACGGGCCGCTGGGCGCGGCCTGCGCGGAGCTCGCCCCGGCCAGGCCGCCGGCCAGGCACAGGGCGGCGATGATGAGCGTGCGCAGCGTGGGACCCCCTGTCTGATCCGCGCGCAGCTCCCGTGCCGCGCGTCGGCCGGCCAGTCTAGTGACCGGGATGGGCGCTTCCCGGCCGCCGGTTCCGTCGGCAGGCGGGCCTAGGGTTCATCCGTGACCTCCTCCCGCCGCATCGACCTCGCGCCCTGCCCTCCCGGGGCGGTGGCCGCCCTGGAGCGCGAGCTGGGCGTGAGCGCCGTCACCGCCCAGGTGCTCGTCCGCCGCGGGTTCGCCGACGCGGCCAGCGCCCGGGCCTGGCTGGCCGCCGACGAGGTCCACGCGCCCTCGGCCTTCGCGGGCATGGACGCGGCGGTCGCGCTCATCAGCGACCACGTCGCGCGCGGCTCGCGGATCGTCGTTCACGGCGACTACGACGTCGACGGCGTCTGCTCGACGGCCATCCTCGTGCGCGCGCTGCGCAGCCTGGGCGCCGAGCCGGCCTGGTATCTGCCCAGCCGCTCGGAGGACGGCTACGGCCTGCGTGCGCACACCGTCGACCGCCTGGCCGCGCAGGGCACCGCGCTCCTGATCACCGCCGACTGCGCGATCACCGCGGTCGACGAGGTCGCCCGGGCGCGCGCCGCCGGGATGGACGTGCTGGTCACCGACCACCACAGCCCGCGCGCCGACGGGCGCCTGCCCGACGCGCCGATCGTCCATCCGCTGGTGTGCGGCTACCCGTTCGCCGACCTGTGCGCGGCCGGCGTCGCGGTGAAGCTGGCGGAGGCGCTGGGCGCCTCGACCGCGGGCGAGGACCTCGACCTGGTCGCGCTGGCCACGGTCGCCGACGTCGTGCGCCTGCACGGGGAGAACCGCCGGCTGGTGCGCGAAGGGCTGCAGGCGCTGCGCACGACGCGCAAGCCCGGGCTGCGCGCGCTGCTGTCGGTGGCGCGCTGCGATCCGCTGCGCCTGGACGCGTCGACGATCGCCTTCCGCCTGGCGCCGCGCATCAACGCGGCCGGTCGCCTGGCCCGCGCCGACGCCGGCTTGGAGCTCGTGCTGACCGAGGACGCCGCCCGCGCGGAGGTGGTGGCCGAGGAGCTCGACCGCGTCAACGTCGAGCGCCGCGCCGTCGAGCAGCGCATGCTGTGGGAGGCCGATGCGCAGGCGCGCGAGCAGGCCGGCGCCCACGCGATCGTCGTCGCCGCCGCGGGATGGCATCCGGGCGTGGCCGGGATCGTCGCCTCCAAGCTGGTCGAGCGCCACCATCGGCCCGCGGTGGTGATCGCCCTGGAGGGGAGGCCGGCACCGGCTCGGCGCGCTCGATCGCGCCGTTCGACCTGCTCGCCGGGCTGGACGCGTGTGCCGAGCAGCTCGAGCGTCACGGCGGCCATCGCGCGGCCGCCGGGCTGGAGATCCGCGCCGACCGCGTCGACGCCTTCCGCGCCGCGCTGGACGCGCACGCCGCGAGCGTCCTGAGCGCCGAGGACCTGATCCCGGTGCAGCGCGTCGACGCGATCGCCGCCGGTGGCGACCTCGGCCATGCGCTGGCCGAGGAGCTGGAGCGCCTGGAGCCCTTCGGCCACGGCAACCCGTCGGTGGCGCTGCTGCTGCCGGCCGCGCAGCTGCGCGACCCGCGTCCGATGGGCGATGGCGGCCAGCACGTGCGCTGCACCGTCGAGGCCGGCGGCGTGCGGGCTCGCGGCGTGGCCTTCGGCTGCGACGGCCGCCTGCCGGTGGGGCCAGAGGCCCCCGCCGATGTCGTCGCCGCGCTGGAGCTGGACCGCTGGGGCGGCAGCGTGGAGCCGCGGCTGGTGCTGCGCCACGTCCAGCCGTGCGCGCCGGCGGCGATCGAGGTGCTCGGCGAGCCCGCCGCCGACGAGTGGCTGCGGGTGGCGCTCGCCCCGCCGCCGCCCGTCACGCCGCCCGCACCCGGCCTGCGCGCCGCACCGACGGACCGCCGCGGCCTCGGGGTGGCGGGCACGCTGGCCGCGCTGGTGGCGGGAGGCGAGCCCGTGCTGGCCGTCTGCGCCGACGTCCCCGCGCGCCTGCCCGCGCTGCGCGTGCGCCTGGGCGGCTTTTCGCTGTGCTCGTGGGCCGCGCTGGAGGCCGATCCGGGCCTGGCCGCGCCCTTCGCGCACGTCGTCGCCATCGATCCGCCCGCCGGTCAGGCCGATCTGGCCCACGTGACCGTGCTGGCCTGGGGGCGGGCGGAGCTAGACTTTGCCCGGCAGATCCATGAGCGTGAATACCGACTTCGTGACCCGCTCACCGCGCTGTACCGGGCCCTGCGGGATGCCGGCGGAGCGGAGGGCGACGAGCTCGCAGCCCTGCTGCGCGGCGCACAGCCGCCGCGCTCGGCGCGGCTGGCCGGCCGCCTGCTCGCCGTCCTGGCCGAGCTCGGGCTGGTATCGGTCGACGCCGCGGCCCGCGCGGTCGTGGTCCCGCCGGCCCAGCGCACCGAGCTGGAGCGCTCCGCCGTCTATCGCGACGCGCAGCGGCGCCTGGAGGAGGGGCTGGCATGGCTGACCGTGCCGACGGCGCCGGCGCGCCGGGCGGCGTGAGCGTCACGCCCGACGCGAGCGGCAACGGCTCGGCGCACGCTCCGGTCGAACGCGAGCCGATCGGCCGCGTCGCGCACCCGGCCGACCACGGCGTGCCCGCCGTCGCCCAGCTCAACGCCCAGGAGCGCGAGCTGCTCGGCGACCTGTTCGCGATCGTCGAGGAGCACGCCGTCCGACTCGGCCGTCGAGATCGACCGAGACCGGGTCGAGGCCGCGTTCGTGTTCGCCTGCGAGCACCACGCCGACCAGCGCCGCAAGTCGGGCGAGGACTTCATCGTGCATCCCGTCGGGGTCGCGAAGATCTGCGCCGGCCTGCGCCTCGACACCGAGACGCTGTGCGCGGCGCTGCTGCACGACACGGTCGAGGACACCAGCGCCTCGCTCGAGCGAGGTGCGCGACGCGCTTCGGCGAGGAGGTCGCGACGCTCGTCGACGGCGTCACGAAGCTCACCGGGATCACGTTCCAGTCGCGCGACGAGGCGCAGGCCGAGAACTACCGCAAGATGATGGTCGCGATGGCCTCCGACGTCCGGGTCATCCTGATCAAGCTCGCCGATCGCCTGCACAACATGCGCACGATCGGCGCGATGCCCAAGCAGAAGCAGATCGACAAGGCAAGGAGACCCTGGAGATCTACGCGCCGATCGCGCACCGCCTCGGCATCCACGCGATGAAGTGGGAGCTGGAGGACCTCGCCTTCGCCGCGCTGCATCCGCGCAAGTACCAGGAGATCAAGGGCTGGTCGCCCAGCAGCGCGAGGAGCGCGAGAGCTACGTGCGCGGCGGCGGGCGAGTACCTGGCCGCGCGAGCTGGACGCGCTGGGCATCCAGGCCGAGATCGCCGGGCGGGCCAAGCACTTCTACTCGATCTACTCGAAGATGACCAAGAAGGGTCGCGAGTTCAACGAGATCTACGACCTCACCGCGATGCGGGTCGATCGTGGAGTCGGTGAAGGACTGCTACGGCGCCGTCGGCGTGATCCACAGCGCTGTGGAAGCCGCTGCCCGGGCGCTTCAAGGACTTCATCGCGATGCCCAAGTTCAACATGTACCAGTCGCTGCACACGACGGTCATCGGGCCGGAGGGGCGGCCGCTGGAGATCCAGATCCGCACGCGCGAGATGCACGACATGCGCGGAGTTCGGCGTCGCCGCGCACTGGATCTACAAGGAGGGCAAGCCGGGCATCCCCACCAACGCCTCGGGCGACGAGAAGCTCCTGTGGCTGCGGTCGATGCTCGACTGGCAGCAGGACGCTCTCCGATCCCAAGGAGTTCATGGAGAACCTCAAGGTCGACCTGTTCGAGGACGAGGTCTTCGTGTTCACGCCCAAGGGCGAGGTCAAGTCGCTGGCCGCCGGCGCGACGCCGCTGGACTTCGCCTACGAGGTCCACACCGAGATCGGCCATCGCTGCGTCGGCGCGCGCGTGAACGGCAAGATCGTGCCGCTGCACTACGAGCTCAAGTCCGGCGACATCGTCCAGATCCTCACCGCCAAGCAGGATCGCGGGCCGTCGCGCGACTGGCTGTCGCTGGTGCGCACCACGCGGGCGCGCAACAAGATCAAGGCCTGGTTCAAGGCCGAGTCGCGCGAGGACACCGAGCACACCGGGCGCGAGCTGCTGCAGGAGCACCTCAAGAAGGCGGGGCTGCCCGCGCAGAAGATCGCCGGCAGCGCGCTGCTGGCCGACGTCATCCGGGAGATGGGCTTCCGCAAGGCCGAGGAGTTCTACATCGCCCTCGGCGGCGCGAAGATCTCGGCCAAGGTCGTCACCAACAAGGTGCTCCAGCGCCTCAAGCAGGGCGAGGCGGCCGAGGAGGAGGACACGCCGGCCGAGACGCTCGTCACGCCCGGCCGCCGCGCGCGCCGCCAGCCGACCGGGTCGGCGACGAACTACGGGATCCGCGTGGAGGGCGTCGACGATGTGATGGTGCGCCTGGCCAAGTGCTGCCGGCCGGTGCCGGGCGACCCGATCGTCGGCTACGTGTCGCTCGGGCGCGGCATCACCATCCACCGCGAGGACTGCCCCAACGCCGTCGCGCTGCGCAAGGACCCGGAGCGCTTCGTGCCGGTGGAGTGGGAGGGCGACCACAGCTCGGCGTTCAAGGTCGAGCTCCAGGTCGACGGCTTCGACCGCCACCGCATGCTGGAGGATCTGTCGCGCACGATCGCCGAGGGCGGCCTGAACATCGTCGAGGCGCGCTGCATGGTCGTCCCGCCGATGGTCCAGAACCGCTTCGTCGTCGAGGTCGCCGACACGCAGGCGCTCAAGGCGACCATCACGCGCCTGCGCAACATCGACAACGTCTTCGACGCCTACCGCGTCACGCCGGGCGCCGGCGGGTAGCGGTCCCGCCGGGCCGCCAGCCCAGCGGCGTGGACAGACGGCCGCGCTTGCGCGGCGCCGGCCCCCGGCCTGCGCGGTCGCGTAGTGTTTGGTCATGCCGCCGGCGGTCCACTACGTCGACAGCGGGGGAGTCTCGATCGCGTGGTCGCAGCTGGGCGACGGCCCGCTCGACATCGCGTTCGTGGCCGGGTTCATCAGCCATCAGGAGGTGCTGTGGGACGAGCCCCGCGTGGCGGCCTTCCTCGAGCGGCTGGCGTCGTTCTCGCGGCTGATTCTGTGGGACAAGCGCGAGCAGGGGCTGTCGGACCGCGTCGGCCGGCCGCCCACGCTGGAGGAGAGCATGAACGACCTCGGCGCGGTGCTGGACGCGGCGGGCAGCCGCCGGCCGATGCTGCTGGGCATCTCCGAGGGGGGCCCGATGGAGCTGCTGTTCGCCGCGACCCATCCCGACCGCGTCGACCGGCTGGTCGTCTACGGCAGCTGGGCGCGGCTGATGCGCGCGCCCGACTACCCGCAGGGCCTGCCGCCGCACGTGCTCGAGCACCTGCGCGGCCGGCTGCTGGCCGAGTGGGGTGGCCCCGCCGTGCTGGACGAGTTCGCGCCCTCGGCCGCCGCGGACCCCGGCCTCAGCGCGTGGTGGGCGCGCCTGCTGCGCAGCGCGGGCAGCCCGCGCACCGCCGCGCAGCTGCTGCAGCTGTACGACGGGATCGACGTGCGCGCGATCCTCGGCTCGATCACCCGGCCGACGCTCGTGCTGCACCGGCGCGGCGATCGGATGATCCACGCCGACCAGGGCCGCTACCTGGCCGACCACATCCCCAACGCCCGCTACGTCGAGCTCGATGGCGACGACCACCTGGCCTTCGCCGGAGACATGGACGCGATCCTCGACGAGGTGCAGCTGTTCGCGACCGGCGAGCGGCCCGAGCGCCGGCCCGAGCGGGTGCTGGCCACCGTCCTGTTCGAGGACATCGTCGACTCGACGCAGCGTGCGGCGGCGCTCGGCGACGCGGGCTGGCGGGCGGTGCTGGCCTCCCACGACCGCGCCGTCGAGGTGGAGATCGCGCGCTTCGACGGCCATGTCGTCAAGCACCTCGGCGACGGCGCGTTGGCCACCTTCGACGGCCCGGCCCGCGCGGTGCGCGCCGGGCTGGCCATCGGGGAGGCGACACGAGCGCTGGGCCTGGAGGTGCGCGTCGGCGTGCACACCGGCGAGATCGAGCGCATCGGGGAGGACGTCGGTGGGATCGGCGTGCACATCGGCGCCCGCGTCGCCGCGGCCGCCGCGCCCGGCGAGGTGCTGGTGTCGCGCACGGTCACCGACCTCGTGGCCGGCTCCGGCCTGACGTTCGTCTCCCGCGGCGAGCACGTGCTCAAGGGCGTGCCGGGGCGCTGGGAGCTGGCGGCGGCGCGCTAGTCCGGGCGCTGGCCGGTGGCCTGGCGGACCGCCTCGTCCTCGGGGCGGTCCTCCTCGGCGGAGTCGCGCGACAGGTAGGCGGGGTTGGCGATCAGGAACACCCCGGTGATGACGAAGGCGACCAGGAACGCCATGCCGATCAGGCGCGTGTACCACTGATCGAAGGGGAACATGACCACGACGCCGATCACGCCGAGGGCGATGCAGATGCGCTGCAGCTTGGCGTCGTAGAGCTTCACGGCCGCGGCTCCGAGGACGGCGTGGTGTCGTCGGAGGCCGTCAGCGGGCGGAAGCGCTGGTCCAGCGGCTCGAACTCCTGGTGCAGCGTGCCCTTGAGCACGAGCCGGTAGAGGTAGATCAGCGACGGCACCAGCAGGCACAGGCCGAAGGCGATGCTGATCAGCAGCGCGGTCAGCGTGGCGTCGGACGCCTGCGCCTGGCTCAGCGTCAGCTCGCCGGGCAGCAGGTACGGGCTCTGTGCGAACGCCCACCCGGCCGTGATGCACACCACCGCGGCGGCCGCGGTGAAGCGGGCGAGGGCCAGGCGGCGGGTCCATACGAGTGCCAGCGTCACGACCCCGATCAGCCCCGACAGGATGACCATGACCAGCCCGCCGCCCGAGGTCAGGCCGTCGTACAGGGCGCGGGCGTCGGAGTGCAGGACGACGAGGCCGCCGAGGGCGATCGCGCCGGCCACGATCCCCGCGCCGAGCGCCCGCGTGCGAAACGCCTCGACCATGTCGTCGAGGCCGGCCGACTGCGCGTCCGCGGCCAGGTAGGCGGCCGAGATGTACGCGCAGCTGACGACGGCGAGCACGCCGATGAGGATCGACGTCGGGTTGACCCAGCTGTCGATCGGGGCGCCGGCCGCGTTGCCGACCGGGACCTGGCCCGAGGCGATCGCCCCGATGACGGTGCCGAAGAAGAACGGCACCAGCACCGACGAGGTGGCGAAGACCGCGCCGAACAGCCGCGCCTCGGCCATCGTCGCCGCCTGCCCGCGCACGGCGAACGCGGTGCCGCGGAAGATGATGCCGATCGCCGCGCCGAAGAGCGGGACGTACAGCGTCGACATGATCGATCCGAAGAAGAGCGGGAAGGCGGTCCACAGGACGACGAGCAGGAAGATCAGCCACACGTGGTTGGCCTCCCACACCGGGCTCATCGACCGCTGGATCATGCCGCGCACTCGCCCGCCGCGCTTGTCGCCGCCGGCGGTCAGGTCCCACAGGCCCGAGCCCAGGTCGGCGCCGGCCAGGACCGCGTAGGCGGTCAGGGCCAGCAGGGCGAGGCCGAGGCAGATCTCCGCCATCAGGTCGCCTCCACCGGTGCGCCGACCTCGACCTCAGGCGGTCGCTTGGCCAGCCGCCGCAGCAGCCACGCGACGGTGCACGCCAGCGCGATGTAGACGGCGGTCACCACGCCGAAGGCGACCGGCAGCGAACTGGCCGCGGTGACGGCGTCCTCCACCCGCATGACGTTGTAGACGATCCACGGTTGTCGTCCCACCTCGGTGGTGATCCAGCCGCAGATCAGCGCGACGATGGCCAGCGGTCCCGCGATCACGACGAAGCGGTAGAACCACTTCGTGCGGGGCAGGCGCTTGAAGCGCAGGAACACGAGCGCGTAGAAGAGGCCGACGACGGCCAGCAGCGTGCCGATGCCGACCATCGCCTGGAAGGCGAAGCGCACGACGTTGATCGGACCGGGCCGGTCGTCGGGCGGGACGGAGTCCAGGCCCTGCACGGTCGCGTTGGGGTTGTGGAACGCGAGGATCGAGAGCATCTTGGGGATCTGGATCCCGCCCTCGATCTCCTGGGTGGACTTGTTGTACCAGCCGAAGAAGTGGAAGGGCGCGCCGGCCGTGGTCTGGGGAAGCCCCTCGAACGTGGCGAGCTTGACCGGCTGGTCGTTGGCCACGGTGCGCCCGGCCCAGTCGCCGATCAGCACCTGCACCGGTGCGGCCAGGCAGCCGATGGTCAGCGGCACGATCAGACCCGCGCGGACGTACTTCGAGCGGTTGCCGCGCAGCCACGCGACCGCGTAGACGCCGGCCACCGTGAACCCGACGACCATGTAGCCGGCGAAGTACATGTGCGCCAGCTCGTGCCAGAAGAAGTCGTTGAACAGCGCCGTCCACGGTTGGATGTTGGTGACCTGGCCGTTGACGATGTCGAAGCCGACGGGGTGGTTCATCCAGCCGTTGACGGCCAGCACCGTCAGCGAGCCGGTGAGGCCGGTGACGATGATCGGCAGGCCGACCATGAAGTGCACCTTGCGCGGCAGGCGATCCCAGCCGTACACGTAGATCGCGACGAAGATCGCCTCGATGAAGAACGAGAAGCCCTCGAGGCCGAACGCAAGGCCGAAGACGTCGCCGAAGGTGGCCATGAAGTTCGGCCACAGCAGCCCGAACTCGAAGCTCAGGATCGTTCCGGTGACCACGCCGACGGCGAACAGGATCAGCATCACCTTCGACCAGCGCTTGGCCAGCGCCTTGTAGGTGAGGTCGCCGGTGCGCAGGTACAGCCCCTCCATGAACAGCACGGTGGCCGGGAAGGCGATCCCGAAGCAGACGAGCGGGATGTGGAAGGCCAGCGACAGCGCCTGGGTCTCACGCGCCCACACCAGGTCGCTCTGATTGGGCGACCCGAGCTTGCCGGTGAAGTCGCCGGTGGCGGCGACCAGGGCGGTGAGGTCCATCACGCGCCACCCTACCCGTCGCACCCGTCGGCTTCGAGGGGCGGTGTCCGGATTGTCGCCGGCGGTGTGATAGCTTGCATATAGCTATGCCGTCCCGCGAGTCCGAGCCCACCCGCGCGCTGTACGTGCGCATCCCACTGCCCGCCGCCGCCAAGCTCGATGCCGCCGCGGAGCGGACGGGCCGCTCCAAGCGCGACGTGATCGCCACGCTGGTGGCCCAGCACCTGGACGCCGATGCCGCTCTGGACGCCCAGCCGCGCCGCGTCGTGGTCGAGGACACGCCGGGCGAGCTGCGGCTCGGCCACCATCACTTCACGCCGGCCCCGGGTCCCGACGTGCTCACGCTCGAGGAGGCCGCGGAGCTGCTGCGCGTCTCGGTCGACGCGTTGCGGACGCGCGCCGAGCGCGGCGAGGTTCCCGGGCGGCGACTCGGCGACGAGTGGCGCTTTCGCCGCGACGCGCTGCTCGACTGGCTGGCCGCGCCCGCCTGACCCCACCGGTTGCCTGTCAGATCTCTCGGCCCAGGGTCGAGAAGCCTGATTGGCGATGCGCAGCGGGCCGTGTCAGGCGACGACGGCCAGCGCGCCCGGGCGCAGCGTGTAGGCCGCCTCGGTGACCGATCCGACGTAGTCGCCGTCGACCTGGAGGGGGACCGGGCGGTCGTCGCGCGAGCGGACGGTCAGCTCGTGCACGCCCGTGTACTGGGCGATGTGGCGGTGCTGGGCCAGCCGCAGGCGCCTGATCAGCGCACGGGCGCTGATCGTCGGCACATCCAGCGGCGAGACGCGCTCCAGCACCAGCGCCGACAGCGACCCCGAATCCAGGGCCGCGTCCTCGGCCAGCGACACCGGACGGTCGCGGAAGTAGGTGTACGGGTCACCGTTCTGCACGATCACCGTCACGCCGCTGGTCGGCTGGCCGACGTCGGCCGAGACGTCCATGCGCACCGGGTTGACGAGGTAGTCGCCCAGGAACGAGGCGACACCGGCGGCCGAGAAGAACCACGGCCCGAAGCGCGCCTTGAGCTTGGGGCGGGCGTCGACGCGGCGCACCACGGTGGCGTCGAGCCCCACGCCGGAGGAGAACGTGAACGCCCGCTCGTTGACCAGCGGCAGGTCGATGCGGCGCACGTTCCAGCGGTCGGCCAGGCCGAGCAGGTGCTCGGTGGCGTCGACGATCTCGTGGGGGATCCCCAGCATGCGGCACAGCACGTTCGTGTTGCCGCCGGGCAGCGGGAAGATCGGTGTGTCGGAGCCGATCAGGCCGTTGACCGCCTCGTTGACGGTGCCGTCGCCGCCGAAGGTGACGACGATGTCGTAGCCCTCGTGTGCTGCCTCGCGGCACAGCTCGGTGGCGTGGTTTCGGCTCTCGGTGTCGATCGCCGTGACCGCATAACGACCCTGGAGCGCGTAGACGACGAGGTTGCGCAGCCGGTCGGAGACCGTCGTCGCGTACGGGTTGACGATGACCAGCATCCGGCGGCGATCGGTGGCGGCGTCACGCGCGCCGGCGGCGGCGAGCGCCTCGAGCGCGACGAAGGAGCTGGAGCTGGTCGAGACGGCCACGACGGTCGTCCAAGCTACACCGGTCGCGACGCGGCGGTTACGCGGGATGGCCGGGCGCGATCTGGCGCGCGCGGCTGAAGCGCAGCACCGGATCGCCGCTGCCGTGCTGCGCCCACACCGGGTCCAGCAGCATCGCCGTGTGGTCGCCCACGTCGAAGCGGTCGAGCACGGCGCCGACGAAGCGGTCGCGGCAGTCGTCCAGCAGGACGGTCCCGTGCGGCCCCTCGCTCCACGCACAGCGCGCGAACTTGTCGACGTCGTCGCCGGTGCGCCCGCCGAACAGCTCGGCCAGGTCGTCGCGCCCGGCGGGCACGACGTGCACGGCCAGATGGGAGGCCCGCTGGGCGACGCCGTGGGTGTGGTTGACCTGGGAGATGCAGGCCAGGAAGCGCTGCGGATCCACCGAGCAGGGCATGCCGAAGCCGATCAGGCAGCCGGACCGCTCGTCGCCGTGGGAGGCGGTGACGATGAACATCGGGCCGTCCAGCGCGAGCACCAGCCCGCTGAACGACGTGAAGACGTCAGAGCCATCCACGATGGCGGAAATACCCAAGCATCCCGCCGAGCAACAGGATCATCGCGACGATCGTGATCCAGAAGGCGCCCATCGAGCCCTCGCCGGGGACCCCGACGTTCATGCCGAACACGCTGGCGAGCAGCGTCAGCGGCAGCACGATGACGCTGATCGAGGTCAGCACCCGCAGGATGTCGTTGACGCGATGGGAGATGACCGACTCGTTGGTGGACTCCAGCGCCTCGATCACCTCCTTGTAGTTCTCCAGCATGTCCCAGATGCGCTCGGAGGCGTCGACGATGTCGTCGAAGTACATCTCCAGGTCCTCGGGCACGTAGCGGCGGGTGCGCTCCAGGTCGCGCAGGGCAGCGCGCTGCGGGCGGATGATCTTGCGGAAGTTGATGATCTCCTGCTTGACGTTGGAGATGTCGCGCACGATCTCCTCGGAGTGGCCCTCGAAGATGTCGTCCTCGAGGCGCTCGAGCTTGTTGCCCATCTTGCGCAGCATCGGAAAGGACGCGTCGACGCAGTCGTCGACGATCTTGTAGAGCAGGTAGCCGGCGCCCTTGGCGAACAGCTGCTCACGCAGCTCGTCGTCGCGTTCGCAGCGGGCGTACAGGTACTCCAGCGGCTGGATCGGCTCGTTGGGCAGCGTGATGACGAAGTCGCTGCCGACGAACACGTCCAGCTCGGCGGCGTTGAGGCGCCCGACCTGCTTGTCGTAGCGGGGGAAGTGCAGGACGATGAACAGATAGTCGTCGTACTCGTCGACCTTGGGACGCTGGTTGCGCGAGAAGACGTCCTCGTAGTCGAGGGCATGGAACTCGAAGCGCTCCTCCAGCCAGGCGCGCTCGATCGGACGCGGGCGCTCGATGTTGATCCAGCGCAGCCCGCCGGCCTCGATCTGCTCGACGCGTGGGAGATCGGGCGACTCAGGCGGCTGGCCGGGGACGACCCGACCGCGGGCACCACGGCGAAGACGAGGGAGGTTCGGCATGGCTACTTCGCGCCTCGTCGCTCATCGTGGTGGGGGTCTCCGCCGGCACGTCGTTGAGTGTACTTCCCGCAGGCGGCTCGTTGCAGACGCACAGACGCGACTGCAGCGCGCCGTGTATGCTGCCGACTACATAGCTGGACACATCCAGAGGGGTGGAGGGACTGGCCCGACGAAACCCCGGCAACCCCCCGCGAACGCCACGTGGGAAAGGTGCCAATTCCTGTGAGATGTGGCGGCAGGTTCGCTTCGCAGCCTTCGCCACCTGACTGGCGGAGGTCTTCTTCTATATGCCGGCAACGAACCTGAAGTGCAGAGAGTGTGCAGCCGACTATCCGCTGGAGGCGCGCTACGTCTGCGAGCAGTGCTTCGGCCCCCTCGAGGTGGCCTATGACCACGCGAGCATCGCGTCCGACGCCGGTGCGCTGCGCCGCCGCATCCAGGCGGGACCGCAGAACCTCTGGCGCTACAGCGACTTCCTGCCGCTGGACGCGCCTCCCGGCCCGTCCGCGCGGGTGCTGTCGCGCGTCGGCCTGCCCGCCGGCTGCACGCCGCTGATCCGCGCCGACCGGCTGGCCGAGCGCCTCGGCCTGCGCGAGGTGTGGGTCAAGAACGACGCCCACAACCCCACCCACAGCTTCAAGGACCGCGTCGTGGCGGTCGCCTCCCAGCGCGCCCGCGAGCTGGGCTTCGACACGCTGGCCTGCGCCTCCACCGGCAACCTGGCCAACGCGGTCGCCGCGCAGGCCGCGGCGCTGGGACTGCCGTCCTACGTGTTCATCCCCTCCGACCTGGAGGAGCAGAAGATCCTCGCCACCGGGGTCTACGGGACGAACCTGGTCAAGATCCGCGGCAACTACGACGACGTCAACCGCCTGTGCACGGAGATCTCCGGCGAGCGCGAGGGGTGGGCGTTCGTCAACGTCAACATGCGCCCCTACTACGCCGAGGGCTCCAAGACGCTGGCCTACGAGATCGCCGAGCAGCTCGGCTTCGAGACGCCTGACCGCGTGGTCGCGCCGATCGCCTCGGGATCGCTGTTCACGAAGATCGCCAAGGGCTTCGCGGAGTGGCAGGAGCTGGGCCTGATCGACGGCGAGGTGCCGACGATGAACGGCGCCCAGGCGACGGGCTGCGCGCCGGTGGCCACCGCGTTCGCGGCCGGGACCGACGTGTGCCGCCCGGTCAAGCCCGACACGATCGCCAAGTCGCTGGCCATCGGCAACCCGGCCGACGGCCCGTACGCGGTCGATCTGGCCCGCACGAGCGGCGGCGGCGTCGACGCGGTCACCGACGACGAGATCCGCGAGGGCATCCGGCTGCTGGCCGAGACCACCGGGATCTTCACCGAGACCGCCGGCGGCGTGACCACGGCGACGCTGGCCAAGCTGGCCGAGCGCGGCGACATCGGCGACGACGAGCGCGTCGTGCTGGTGATCACCGGCGACGGGCTCAAGACGCTCGACGCGGTGCGCGGCACGTTCGAGTCCTACGAGATCGACCCCCGCTACGACGACTTCGAGGCGACGGTCGAACAGGGGGTGCACGCCTGATGGCGGTGACGGTCAAGATCCCGACGCAGCTGCGCGCGGCCACCGGCGGCCAGGCCGAGCTGGCGGCCGAGGGCTCCACGGTCGGCGAGGTGCTGGACGCGCTGTACGCCGAGCATGAGGGCCTGCGCGATCGCATCTGCGGCGATGACGGCGAGCTGCGCCGCTTCGTCAACATCTACGTCGGCGGCGAGGACATCCGCTTCCTCGACGGGATGGGCACCGCGGTGCCGGGCAACGGCGAGATGACGATCCTGCCGGCCGTCGCCGGCGGTTGAGCGCTCGCGCGAGCGACCGGGAGGTCGCCGAGCGAGCGGCCCGCGCCGCCGGCGAGGTGGCGCTGCGCCACCTGGGCACCGACCTCGGCGTGGAGGTCAAGTCCGCCGAGCCGACCGACGTGGTCACCGCCGCCGACCGTGCCGCCGAGGCGGCCGCGGTCGCGGTGCTGTCCGATCATCGCCCCGACGACGGCGTCTTCGGCGAGGAGGGCAGCGACCGGGCGGGCGCCAGCGGCCGGCGCTGGATCATCGACGCCATCGACGGCACGCTGAACTTCGCCCACGGCCTGCCCGCCTGGTGCGCCGCGGTGGTGCTGGTGGACGCGGCGGGCGAGCCGCTGGCCAGCGCGGTCCTGGACCCCGAGCGCGACGAGCTGTTCAGCGCCGCGCGCGGCGAGGGGGCCTGGCTGAACGCCCGGCCGCTGCGCGTGCGCGAGGCGGTGCGCGCTCGAGCGCGCGCTGGTGGCCTGCCAGTGGGGCTACGGCAAGCTCGCCCTGCCCGGGGCGCGCGGCGTCGTCGAGCGCCTGGTCGACCACGTCGGCGCCATCCGCATCCCCGGCTCGGGCACGCTGGAGCTGTGCTGGGTCGCGGCCGGTCGCCTGCACGGATGGATGCAGCCCGACGCCCGCGCCTGGGACTGGCTGCCCGGTGCGCTGCTGGTGCACGAGGCCGGAGGGGAGGCCGTCGACGTGACCGAGGGCGTGGCGGTGCGCTGGTCGGTGGCGGGCGCGGCGGAGACCGTCGATCGGCTGCGCGGCCTGCTGGCCCCGTAGGATCGCCGGCGGTGAGCGCCCAGCCCGATTACGACCGCCACGCGCGTGTCTACGACCGCCTGGTGGGCAACCGGCTCTACAACCGGGCGTTGTGGGGCCTCGAGCCGTCGCGCTACGTGGCCTTCGCCGCCGAGGCGCTGGCCGACGGGCGCGGGCCGCTGCTCGACGCCGGCTGCGGGACGGCGGTCTTCACCGCCGACCTGTACCGCGGCGCCACGCGGGCGCTGACGCTGGTGGACGGCTCCGCCGCGATGCTGGCCAAGGCGCGCGAGCGGCTGGCGGGCACGCCGGTCGATCTGGTCCAGGCCGACATCCTGACCCTGCCGTTCGCGCCCGGCAGCTTCGAGACCGTCGCCTGCTTCGGCACCCTGCACGTGCTCGACGATCCGTGGGCCGCCCTGGCCGCCCTGCGCGCGCAGGTGACGGCCGGCGGCCGGCTGTTCGCCTCGATGCTCGTCGACGACCGCGGCGGCGTCAGCCACCGCTACCTGGAGCTGCTGCGCTCGCGCGGCGAGGTCGGCCCGCCTCGCCACGCCGGCGAGCTGCGCGAGGTGGCCGGCGGCCTGTTCGGCGACGACGTCGCCGTGCGCCGGATCGGCTCGATGGCCTTCCTGCGTGCGGGCGCGGCCGCATGAGCGGCGAGCCGCCCGACGGCGACGGCCCCGACCCCGTCGAGGCGTTCCGCGAGCGGCGCGAGCGCGATCCGCTTGGAGATGGGCGGCGCGGAGCGCATCGAGCGCCTGCACGCGCGCGGCGAGCGCACGGTGCGCGAGCACATCGACGGCCTGCTCGACCCCGGCAGCTTCGAGGAGGTCGGGACGTTCGTGCACTCTGCGCGCCCCGAGGACGCCGCCAGCACACCGGGCGACGGCAAGATCGGCGGCCACGGCACGATCGACGGGCGCCCGGTGACGGTCGCCGGCGATGACATCACCGTCAAGCGCGGCTCGTCGTCGCTGATGGGCTCCAAGCGCCTGGACCGGCTGTTCGGCCACGCCCACCGCAGCGGCCATCCGATCGTCTACTTCGGGGCCACCGGCGGTGCGCGCATCCCCGACACGCTCGGCTCGGCCGGCTTCAGCGAGGTGCCGCTCAGCGTCGACCTGTACCGGCGCAACCGGCGCGTGCCGTTGGCCACGGTGATCGTCGGCGACAGCTTCGGTGGCTCGTCGTTCGTGGCCGCCGGCTCCGACCTCGTCGTCCAGCTGCGCGGCACGTGCCTGGCCGTCACCTCGCCGCTGGTGGTCGAGATGGCCACCGGCGAGGCGATCGAGCAGGAGCAGCTGGGCGGCGTCGACGTGCATGCGCGCACCACCGGGCAGATCGATGCGACCGCCGACACCCCCGAGGACGCCTACGCGCTCGTGCGCCGCTTCCTGGCGCTGCTGCCGGCCCACGCCGGCCAGCGGGCGCCGCGCGGTCCGGCCGGGGTGCGGCTGGACCCCGATCCCGAGCTGCCCGCGCTGGTGCCGCGCCGGCGCTCGCGCGCCTACGACATGACCCGCGTCCTGGGCCGGCTGCTGGACGACGACACGCTGCTGGAGCTGGCGCCGGGCTTCGGCCGCGGCGTGGTGTGCGCGCTGGGGCGCCTGGACGGCCACAGCGTCGGGATCGTGGCCAGCCAGCCGAAGTTCTTCGCCGGTGCGCTGGATCCGGCCGCCTGCGAGAAGGCGGTGCGCCTGCTGTGCCTGTGCGACGCCTTCGACCTGCCGGTGCTCTTCGTCCAGGACGTGCCGGGCTTCTTCGTGGGGCGCCAGGTCGAGCACGCGGGAATGCTCAAGCACGCGATCCGGCTGCAGACCGCGCTCGCGTTGAGCCAGGCGCCCAAGCTCACCGTGCTGGTGCGCAAGAGCTACGGGCTGGCCTACTTCAGCCTGGGCGGCAACGACACCGGCGTCGACAGCGTCTACGCGTGGCCGGGGGCGGAGATCTCGTTCATGGATCCGCTGGTGGCCGCCAACGTCGTCAGCGGCGGCGACCCGGGCGCGCGCGACGCGGCGCTGGCCGCCATGCAGGCCCAGACCGATCCCTACGGCGCCGCCGGCCGCATGGCGATCGACGAGATCATCGACCCGGCGGACACGCGCGCCACGCTGGCCCGCGCGCTGGGCCGCCTCGCCGGGCGCCCGCCCGTCAACGGCTGGGAGCGTCCGCTGGCCAGCTGGCCGGCCTGCTAGCCGATCTCCTGCTTGACGACGTTGTAGGCCGGCCGCGTGACCAGGCCGCTGTCGTTGGTCAGCCCGGCATCGAAGGAGCCGCCGCCGGTCCAGCTGTAGATGTACAGGCGCTTGATGCGCGACGAGCTGTGGGCCAGGTGGAACATCCACTTCTCGGCCTTGGACTGGCGACTGGTCGACGGGGGGAAGCCGGGCTGGAACTCGTACAGCCCGCCGGTCTCCGACAGCCACACCGAGCCCTTGACCGCGCCGAGCACGTCCTTGGTCCCGGTCGAGCGGTGACGGTTGACGTCGGAGTAGTTGTGCAGGCCCCACAGCTTCGGGTGGACGTTGCCCAGCGCCTGCTGGTACTGCTTGAGGTAGGTGACGGTCTGTGCCGGGTCGGTCGTGTCCAGCACCTCGGCGGCCATCAGCGTGCAGCCGTGGCAGACCGAGCGCAGGTACAGGTAGTAGTGGGCGGCCGCCGCCGGGTTGTGGCAGGTCGGCTGTGAGCAGTCGTTGACCTCGTCCCAGGCGGAGTACGTCTTGACGTAGGGGTAGCGCTTCATGAACGCGCGCACGCCCTTGAGGTAGGTCGACTTGGAGGGCAGCTTCTTGGCCTTGCTGCCCTCGCGCGAGTGCTCGAAGGAGACGAGGATGTCGTAGTGCTGGGCGTGGGCGGCGCGCAGGAACGTGTCGGCCTGCTGGCGCTCGAAGTTCTTGCTCAGCGCCGCGTCGTAGGACGCCACGTAGCGGACGTGCTTGATCGGCAGGTCGGTGAACAGCGGCGTGGTGAACATCGTCGCGTCCTCGTCGCCCATGCCGTAGACGAGCGCGAAGGCGGGTGCGGGGAGGGCGAGGGCGGCGGTCAGCGCGGCCAGGAGGGCGAGGCGGGTCTTCGATGGCACGCGGCGAATCTAGCGCTACTGTCGGCGCCTTCATGGCGGTTCGGGTCCTGCACTGCGACGATTCCGACGCGTTTCGGCTGCTCGTGCGCGAGCTGCTCGCCGACGAGCAGGGGATCGAGATCGTCGGCGAGGCCGCCGACGAGCCGGCCGCGGTGGCCGCCGCCCGCGCATTGCGTCCCGACGTCGTCCTGCTCGACCTGCGTGGCGGCCAGTTCGGGCCCGAGACGCCCGCCGTGCTCGCCCCGGCCGCACCGCAGGCGCGGATCGTGGTGCTGTCGGGCTGGGCGGGCCCGATCGACGAGCGTCACGTGGCCGCGCGCCTGGGCAAGGACGTCAAGCTCGACGTGCTGGCGGCCACGCTGCGCCGCGTCGCCGCCATCCCCTGACGTGGCCACGGAGCTCGACGAATGGACGATGCTGGCCGACCGGCGGCGCCCGTAAGGTTCGCCGCTCATGTCTCGTTCGCCCCGGGTCAGATGCGGTGATTGTGCCTTCGAGTGGTACAGCGCCACATCCGCCCACGGCCTGCGCATCGTCGGGACGTGCCCCCGCTGCGGCGGGGCGCTGGACTTCCTCGTCGGGCCGGAGGACGAGACGCCCGAGGCCTCGCCGGACCGGCGCGCGCCTCAGACGGTCCTGGGTCTGCCGCTCAGGCGGTGAGCGGGCGCGGCAGCACGCGGTCCAGGGCGGCCTGCTCGGCCTGGGCGCGCGCATCGGCGGCCCGAGCGAGGTTCATGCGGGCGCGCACCAGCAGCGACTTGATCGCGGGGACGGTCGTGTCCAGCGCGGCGGCCAGCTCCTCGTAGGACAGGCCCTCCAGCTCGCGGATGATCAGCGCCGAGCGCTGCTGGTCGGGCAGCTCCTGGATGTCGGCGACGACCTGGCGCAGCCGCTCGCGGCCGGCGACGACCTCGGGCAGGGTGGCGGTGTCGGCGCCGAGGTCGATCTGCTCGGTCAGGACGATCCGCTCGCGCCCGCCGCCGCGCAGCACGTCGAGGCAGCGGTTGTGGGCGACGCGGTACAGCCAGGCACGCAGCGCCATCGGGCGGTCGTCGGCGCGCAGGGCCAGATAGGCGCGGGCCAGCACGTCCTGCACGACGTCCTCGGCGTCGGCGCCGGCCGACATGCGCCGCACGTAGGCAAGCAGGCGGTCGCGGTAGCGGCGGTCGATCTCGGTCATCGCGTGGTCATCGCCGGCACGCAGCGACGCGACGAGCTGCTCGTCGGACGGAGCGCGGCGCATGGCACGGCTGATCGAACGGTTCCGGGGCACGGGTTTCACGGTAGCGAGAGGCTTCGACGGCAGCGGGCGATCGCCTGCGTCAGGCCGCGTCGCGCAGAGCGTCGAGCTCGCGGCTGAGGGACAGGGCGCGCAGTCCCTGCTCCTCGAAGCGGCGCACGTCCTTGGGCGCCATGTCCAGCTCGCGCGCGACGCGCTGCAGGGGCAGCGGGTCGCGGCCGCCGTTGAGGCCGTAGCGCAGCTTGATGACGTGCCGCTGCGGCTCGGGCAGCTGCTCCACGGAGCGGCGCACGAGGTCCTCGGTCATCGTCACGTGCACGGTCTCCTCGATCGCCGGCTCGCTGCCGGGCACGAGATCGCCCAGCGACGCCTCCCCGTCCTCGCCGATCGGCAGGTCGAGGCTCGTCACGACGCGCGAGACGTCGAGGATCTGCTGCACCTGGGGCAGCGGCAGGTCGGAGGCGTCGGAGATCTCGCGAGCGCTCGGCTCGCGGCCCAGCTCGACCATCAGGCGCCGCTGGGCGGCGCCGACCTTGCGCTCGCGCTGGGCGATGTTGGTGGGCAGGCGGATCGTCCGGCCGCGGTCGGCGATCCCGCGCTGGATCGCCTGGCGGATCCACAGCGTGGCGTAGGTCGAGAAGCGCAGCCCCTTGCGGTGGTCGAACTTCTCCGCGGCGCGCACGAGCCCGATCACGCCCTCCTGGATGAGGTCGAGCAGGGCGAGGTCGTGGTTGCCCTGCATCTGGCGGGCGATCGACACGACGAGGCGCAGGTTGGAGTTGATCAGGCGATCCTTGGCCTCCAGGTCGCCGCGCTCGATGCGGCGCGAGAGCTCGAGCTCCTCGGCGGGGCGCAGCAGGCGATAGCGGCCGATGCCGTCGAGGAACTGGGCGAGCGCGTCGCTGGTGTGGTGGGCGAGCGAGGTGATCGTGTAGGTGGGCTGCTCGGCCGGGTCGCGGTCGCAGTCGTCATCGATCTCGATGCCGGCCTCCGTCAGGCGCCCCTGGAGCCGCGCGACGCCGGCGGCGTCCAGCCCCGCGTCCCGCGCGACCGTGTCGACATCGCAGACGGTGACGACGTGATCGTCGCCCGCCGTCTGCAGCAGCTGACGGAGCGCCTCGTCGAGGCGATCGGTGCTGGTGTCGCTGGCCATGTGGTTCTCGCTACCCGTCGCTGTGGGGAGATAACGCTCCGTCTGGGCCCCAAACCCTCATGGGACCGGAAGTTGCGCTGCCCCGATGACGCGATCGCGCCCGGCTTCCTTGGCCGCGTAGAGAGCCGCGTCGGCGCGCGCGACGAGCGTGTCGGCGTCCTCGTGCCCGTCCCACTCCGCGACGCCTGCCGAGCACGTCTGGCCGGCCGGCATGGCGGTGCGCAGGCGCTCGATGACGATCGCGGCGCACACCTCGTCGCAGCCGGGCAGCAGCACGGCGAACTCCTCTCCGCCGTAGCGGGCCAGCCGGTCGCCGGGGCGCAGATGGGCGCGCCAGGCGGCCGCGGCCTCCTTGAGCAGCCGATCGCCGTCCTGGTGGCCGCGGGCGTCGTTGAAGGCCTTGAAGCGGTCGATGTCGACCAGGGCGACGGTCACGCGCGGGTCGGATGCGGTCTGCAGCGCGCCGGCGATCCACTCGTCCCAGGCGCGGCGGTTGCCCAGCCCGGTCAGCGTGTCGGTGAGGGCCAGCTCCGCCAGCTGGACGACGAGGTCGGCCCGCTCGATCGACTCGGCCGCCTCGAGGGCGATGAGCGGCAGCAGACGCCGCGCGCGGCGCATCGCCGCCGGGTCGGCCGCCGTCCATCCGACGGCCAGGACGCCCGCGACCTGCTCGTCATGCAGGATCGGCTCGTAGTGCGCCGCCCGGGGATGCCCGTCGAGCGAGGCCACCCGCGGGTTGGCGCGCCCATCGGCCTCGACGTCGGCGCTGAACGCGGCCTCACCGGTGAGCGCAGCGGTGACCTCCAGCGACGGCTCGCGCCCCGGGGCCAGGCGCAGGTGCGGCAGCGGCGTGCCGGCCGAGGCGGTGGCGATCAGCGCGCCGTCGTCCTGGGGCTCCCACAGGACGACGCTGGTCGCGCCGGTGACCCACCGGGCGGCGTGGCAGGCGGCCACCCGGGCGTCGTCGGCGGTGGCCAGGGCGCGCGCGACGCGGCTCATGGTCGCCAGGTCCTCGTCGCGTTCGCGCAGCGTCGCGGAGGCGGCGCGCAGGCGGCGCCCGAGCGCCAGCGCGCCGACGGTGACGGTCGTGGTGGCCGCGGCCAGGGCGATCAGCGTGACCAGCAGGGTGGGCACACCCGGGTAATCGGCTTGAACGCCGCCGCGCCACAGCGATGCGTGGCGCGGTTGCAGTCGTGGGCGGATCTAGCCGTCGCGCGCGTCGCCGCGCATCACCGTGCCCGTGCGCAGCTCGCGCAGGACGCGCTCAACCGACGGCGGGCCGGACGGGCGCCGCGGCACCGGGCCGCGGGGCCGGCGGTTGCGCTCGACCAGGGTGCGCGCGCGGACGGCGATGTCGGTGCGGTTGGGGCGCATGCGGGTTCGGGCCGTGTCGGGGTTGCCTACCCCGTCTTCGGCTCCTGCGATCAGCGACTGAGCGGCGGCGGCACGTCACGTCCCAGGGGTGGGAGCGTGACGTGCGCCGGTGGCTCAGAACGGCCGCAGGAACATCCGCTCGCGCGACTCCAGCAGCGGGAACGCCCGACCGGGGCCCAGTCGCTGGAAGTGCTCGGACTCCGCGTGGGCCTGGTAGCCCGCCTCGTCGACGTACTGCTCGTAGAAGAAGAAGACCCGCGGGTCCTCGGGGTCGTCATGGGGGATGTACATGAGCGAGCCCGGCTCGGCTCGCGAGGGCTCCACGAGCGCCGCGATGCATTCGCGCACCTCGGCCTCGTGCCCGGGCTTGGCGGTCCATTTCGCGCAGACGACGTAGGTCATCCGTCGTCAATACCACTTCCCGCGCGCGAACCCGCCGAATGCGATCAGTCCGATCAGCAGGATGATCAGTCCGATCCAGAAGCTCCAGACGATCATCAGCACGATCCCGACGATCACCAGGATCCCGCCTAGGCTGATCCCGCCCATGTGCTGCCTCCTCTGTTGGGGTGAGGGGTGATGCGGGCGCGCCTACCCGCGGGGGGCTTCGGCCAAGCCTGCGGATGCTCAGGTCCCGCTGTGCGATCGCATCGACAGACTGACCCGCAGAGCCGTGCCTGGACGAATGTACGACCAGGATTCAAACCGTTCTCAAACCTCAGTGGCCAACACTTAGGTCATGAGGCGGCGCTTGTAGGGGGCGCCGCCTCTTTGCTTCTCCGGGTGGGTGCTGCCGGATGGTCCATCGATGTGACCAGCCAGCCGTGGCGCGGCGATCGAGGAGGCCCACCCGACCGCAGCGCGACCATCGGTCGTACGGCGCGCGGTGCTCGAGGCTCAGCGCGAGGAGCTCGTCCGGTGGCGCGCGGGGTCGCCTCGCCGATGCCGACCTGCGCATCCTTGAGCGTCGCCTCGACGCACAAGAGCTCTCGGGCAGCTGAGCGCCCGCAGGGCGACGTGGCACATGGCTACAATGAACACACAGGGCCATTTCACCGCTCCTGCGAAGCGACTTCGCGCAGGGCACCGTCGGCCGGACGCCGAACGGCAACCTCACGGACAGTTTCGTCCCTAGCGACGAGAGCGCCGCACTCAATAGAGCAACGGACCCACCGCACCCGGGCCGGGCTCAGAAGGGTCACCGTCATGGAGACCAACCGCCCAACCGGACCGGCCGAGTCGCCGGTACCTGGGGTCATCCCCGCGGCGCCGCACGTCGAGGCCGATCCCGAGGGGACGGAACCGGAACCGTCGGCACGGCCTGACGACGCGCAGCCGCCGAGCGCCGCCAGCGGATCGGCACGTCGGCATGGTCCCGTGGGCGCCCTGCTCGCCCGCATCCTGCGCAAGGAGCGCTGAGCGATGCGAGAACGGCATTTTCCGCGCCTCTGCCGCACCTGCCAGGCCCCGATGGCCCGTCAGGAGAGCGCCTGCTGGAGTTGCGGCAGCGCGTGGGAGGCCGAGCCGCAACTGGCCGGAGCCCCCAGCGGGCTGCGCATCGGGGTCGACGTCAGACGCAGCGCACCCGAGGACATCCCGAGTGCTATCGACCGGTGGGTCGGCGACGGCGGCCGGCTCGGCACCGAGCCTGTCCTCGCCGGCACATAGCTCACAGCAGCTTTCTCACGGAAGGCGGCCACCATGGCCCCAACGCGCTTCACCTCCGAGCAGCCGTCGCCGGGCCCCGTGCTCGACGCTGCCACACCGATTGTCGCGCCAGACGGCGCGACGACCGACGACGGTCGCGCCGAGCGCCAGCGGCAACGCGACGCTCGCCGCCAGACCCCCCAGCCACTGCCGTTGCCAGGAGCGCATCCGAGCGGAGAGACGCGCGGCGCCCGCGTCGCGCGCAAGGCCCACCGCAGCCGACTGCACCTCTACGCGCTCCTCGCCGTCGTCGTACTCGTGTACGTCGTCGCGCTCGCGGCCTCCAACACGGGGAAGGTAACGGTGGACTGGGTCTTCGGCAGCTCGTCGGTGGCGCTCATCTGGCTCGTCCTCTTCGCGGCGATCCTCGGGTGGGTGCTCGGGATCCTCATTACCGCCGTGTTCCGCTGGCGCACCCGTGCGCCGCGTACGCGCTGAAGGACTGCGCTCACCGATGCCCCGGCTCATGGGGTTGGAGTTCCCCCGCTTCTTCGGACAGTCTGATCCGACCCTGTTTCGAGGCGTCCGTCGAGGCGGGGGAACTCCAGGGCGACGACGTTGATCTCGGCACCGTGCTCGCGGAGCCGGCCCCGCGCGGCGCCGTCGTGTGGCGGGCGGCGAAACGGCCCAAGCCCGACGACGCCTGCCTGACGCCGCGCGAGGTGCGCCGGCCGCTGTCCTTGCCCCACGCGCGACCCGGCGTCTTGCGCGACTTGGACCCGTCCTGGCGCGTGAAAGATGCGATCCAGACCCTCGCGGATTGGCGTTCTTCGACACGAATGTGGCCGCTGACGCGTGGCTGACTGGCCATCGGGACCTTCCTCCTCGGGGCGAAACGGGGCACTCCGAGGGGCCTCTAGAGAACAATTTGGAGAACAAATTGTAGGTCTGGGAGGTGCGGCGCTGGACGAAAAGACGAGCATTTGCAGGTCTTTTCGAAGCGCGCCCGGCAGGATTCGAACCTGCGACCTCTTGCTCCGGAGGCAAGCGCTCTATCCACTGAGCTACGGGCGCGTGGGGCGCACAGAAGCCTAGCGTCGCGGGCGGTCAGCGGGGGCGGTGGCGCCGGCGAGGTAGATGATGCGGTCGCCCGCCATGACCGTTGCGGCGCGGGGGTCGTCGAAGCGCAGCAGCTCGCCGTTGCGCTCGACCGCGATCACCGGGCCGTCGGTGGCCAGGCGGTCGCTGGGGCCGGCCTCCTCCTCGGTCACCGCCCGCTCGGTGATGTCCAGCCCCTGGCCGACCGACATCAGGTCCTCCAGCACCTCGACGACGCGCGGGGCGTGGGTGGCCAGTCCGAGCATCCGCCCGGCGTTGGACGACGTGACGATCACCGAGGTCGCGCCGCTCTGGCGCAGCAGGTGCACGTTCTCGGCCTCGCGCGCCGCGGAGACGATCGTCGCGGCCGGGTTCAGCTCGCGCGCCGTCAGCGTGATCAGCACCGCCGCCGGGTCGCTGTTGGGCGCGACGACGACCGATTCCGCGCGCTCGACCTCCGCGGTGCGCAGCACGTCGGCGGCCGACGCGTCGCCGGCGATCACGGCCAGGCCATCCTTGCTGGCGTGCGCGCGGGCGTCGGCATCGGACTCGATCACCACGATGCACTCGCTCTTGGTCCCGCGGGCCAGCAGCGTGCGCACGGCCGCGCGGCCCTTGGAGCCGTAGCCGCAGACGAGGACGTGATTATGCAATTGCCGCCTCCAGCGCGACACGCGCCATTCCGTGCGCGTGTTCTCGGCCAGCACCTCCAGCGTGGTGCCGACGAGGATGATCAGAAACAGGATGCGCGCCGGGGTGACCAGCAACGTGGTCAGCAGGCGCGCCGACTCGCTCTCGGGGCGCACATCCCCATACCCGGTGGTCGTGACGCTGACGGTCGAGTAGTAGAAGGCGTCCAGCAGCGAGACGCTCGAGCCGTCGGCGTCCGCGTAGCCGTCGCGGTCCACGTAGGCGACCAGGGCCACGAAGACGACCAGGCCGAGAGCGACCAGCACGCGCCAGGCGATACGCTGCAGTGGCGCGCGGCCGCGGCGCGGTAGCGAGACGTTTGCCTCGGGGGTGCTCAGGGGGTCTCCTCACGATCGGTCGGCTGGCGGACGGTACCGCCACCGGGAATCCGGGCAATGATGTCCTGGTTGACGACAACGATGTTGCGGAGCGTGCCCCATGTGTTTTGAGTTCGATGCCCTGCCGCCGCGTGTCCCGGCGGATCGTGTGATTCCGGCGCTCGCCGGCGGTGCCGCAGCCGAGCGCGTCACGCTGCGCGGCGCCGACGGCACGGACGTCGCCGCCGCGTTCGCGCAGTGCCCCGAGCCCAGCGGCGGACCGGCGGTGATCATCCTGCCCGACGTGCGTGGCCTGTACCGCTTCTACATCGACCTGGCCGAGCGCTTCGTCACCGCCGGCCACCACGCGATCGCCATCGACTTCTTCGGGCGCACCGCCGGTGCCCAGGAGCGTGACGAGGACTTCGAGTTCTGGCCGCACGTGATGCAGACGACCCCCGCCCAGGTGCAGGCCGACATCGCCGCCGCGCGCGACTTCCTCGCCCAGCGCACCGGCGCCACGAGCTTCGTCACGCTCGGCTTCTGCTTCGGCGGCGCCCAGTCCGACCTCGCCGGCGCCAACCCCGCGCTCGGTCTGGACGCGGTCGTCGCCTTCTACGGGACGCTCAACCCGCGCCGGCTCGGGATGGACAACCCGGACTTCCCGTCGCCGATCGATCACATGGACGAGATCCGCACACCGGTGCTGGCGCTGTTCGGCGGCGCCGACGAGGGGATCCCGGCCGAGGACGTCGAGGCCTTCGACGCCGCGCTGACCGCCAACGGCGTCCCGCACCAGATCCACACCTATCCCGGCGCGCCGCACTCGTTCTTCGACCGCTCCTTCGAGGAGCACGCCGAGGCCTCCGCCGACGCGTGGCGGCGGACGCTGGACTTCCTCGAGCAGGTGGGCGCGGCCGCGCACGCGTGAGCGAATGGGGGTGAAACCGGCGGATTGGCCGCCGGTACCTTGCTTGAGCCCCCATGGACCTGTCGATCTTCTTCGCTGGCACCGCCGGCTCCGTCCCCAGCGCACGCCGCGGCCTGCCCGCGACGCTCGTCCGGCGTGGGGGCGAGCGGATCCTGGTCGACTGCGGTGAGGGCACCCAGCGCCAGCTGCTGCGCTCCGTCGGACTGGCCGACCTGACCGACGTCTTCCTCACGCACCTGCACACCGACCACTGGCTCGGCCTGCCCGGGATGCTCAAGTCCTTCGACCTGCGCGACCGCCAGCGGCCGCTGACGGTCCACGGCCCGCCCGGCACGCAGCGGCTGCTGGAGGGCCTGCGCCCGATCTGGAGCACGAAGGGCTACACCGTGGAGATCGTCGAGCTGGAGCCGATGCAGTCCGTGCGCCGCGACGATCTGACCATCACCGCCCTGCCGGTCGCCCACCGCGGCAGCGCGTTCGGCTACGCGTTCGTGGAGGACGAGCGCCCGGGGCGCTTCGATGCCGAGCTGGCCCAGTCGCTGGGCGTGCCGTTCGGGCCCGAGTTCGGGCGCCTGCAGCGCGGCGAGACGGTCAACGGCGTGCGCCCCGAGCAGGTGATCGGCCCGGCCCGGCCCGGGCGCAAGCTCGTGTTCTCCGGCGACACGCGCCCCTGCGAGACGGTGGCCATCGCCGCGCACCGCGCCGAGGTGCTCGTCCACGAGTCGACCTTCCTGGCCGCCGACGGCGACCGCGCCCGCCAGACCGGGCACAGCACGGCGGCCGAGGCGGCCACCCTGGCCCGCGACGCACAGGTGCGCCTGCTCGCGCTCACGCACCTGTCCACCCGCTACCCCGGGCGCGCGATCCGCGAGGAGGCGCAGGCGATCCACCCGGCCACGGAGGTTCCCCGCGACTTCGACGCGATCGAGGTGCCGCTGCCCGAGAAGGGCGAGCCGCACCTGGAGCGCTGGACGGGGGCGCGGCCCGCGGCCCCCGCCGAGGTCGCGTCGTGACGCCCGGCCCGCCGAACTGGGCGCCCGGCTGGCTGACGATCGGCATCGCCGGCGCGGCCGGCTTCCTGCTCGGCGTCGTCGTGCTGGTGGTCGCGCGCGGCGTCGTCCACGACACCGTCCGCACCAAGACCGTCGTGCGCAGCCGCACCGTCGTCGTCCAGCCGAAGGTCCCCGACGTCGTCGGCATGACGCTCGGCGACGCGCGCGACACGTTGTCCAGCAAGGGCTATCAGGTCGACGCCCAGGGCGGCGGCTTCTTCAGCGGGCCCTCCGACGGCGACACGGTCAGCGACCAGGACCCGCCTGGCGGCGCCGTCGTCGGCGGCGGGGCGACCATCACGCTGTTCGTCGGCTGATCCCGCCTGGGCCGCTGATACTGTCCAACGCGTTCCTTTAACCCGGTCCCGTGAGGCCAGGAAGGGCGGATAGATGGAAGAGAAGATCGTCCTCGACCGCGACGACATGCGGCGGACGCTCGTGCGCATCGCGCACGAGATCGTGGAGAAGAACGCGCAGCCCGACGAGCTCGCCCTCGTGGGCATCCACCGGCGCGGCGCCCATCTGGCGGCGCGCCTCAAGCGCCTCGTCGACGACCTGCTGGAGGCCGACGTCCCCCTGGGCGACGTCGACATCTCCTTCTACCGCGACGACGTCGAGACCCGCACCGCCGAGCCGGAGGTGCACGCGTCGCACCTGGAGTTCGACCTCGACAGCCGCACCGTCGTCATCGTCGACGACGTGCTGTTCACCGGCCGCACGGTGCGCGCGGCGATCGAGGCGCTGTTCGACTACGGCCGACCGGCCCGCGTCCAGCTCGCCGTGGTCGCCGATCGGGGCCACCGGGAGCTGCCGATCCGGCCCGACTACGTCGGCAAGAACCTGCCCACCGCGCGCAGCGAGCGCGTCAACGTCCGCGTCGAGGAGCTCGACGGGGTCGACGAGGTGACCATCACGCAGCTCGAGGAGGCGATCGCCTAGTGCCCCGTCATCTGCTGTCCATCGAGGATCTCGACCGCGACGCCATCGAGCGCATCTGCGCGCGCGCCGCGTCGTTCGCGGAGGCCTCCGGACGCGAGATCAAGAAGCTGCCCACGCTGCGCGGCCGGCGCGTGCTCAACCTCTTCTACGAGAACTCCACCCGCACGCGCTCGAGCTTCGAGATCGCCGCCAAGACGCTCAGCGCCGACGTGACGAACTTCAGCGTCACCGGGTCGAGCGTCGAGAAGGGCGAGTCGCTCAAGGACACCGTCCAGACGCTCAGCGCCTACGACCCCGCCGCGATCGTCATCCGTCACCCGCACGCCGGCGCGGCGGCGATGGTCTCGCGCTGGACGCCGGCGTCGGTCATCAACGCCGGCGACGGCAAGCACGAGCACCCCACGCAGGCGCTGCTGGACGTGTTCACCCTGCAGCGGCGCCTGGGCGCGCTGGACGGCAAGCGCATCTGGATCGTCGGCGACGTCGAGCACTCCCGGGTCGCCCGCTCCGACGTGCTCGCCTTCGCCAAGATGGGCGCCCACGTGACCGTCTGCGGACCCCCGACGCTGATCCCCCGCGACATCGAGGCGCTCGGCTGCGAGGTGCGCTTCACGCTGGACGAGCTGCGCGAGGCCGACGTGGTCTACGCGCTGCGCATGCAGAACGAGCGCATGCGCGACAGCTACATCCCGTCGATGCGCGAGTACATCGCCCACTACCAGATCGACAACCGGCGGCTGGGCCCGCGCCAGGTGCTCATGCACCCCGGGCCGGTCAACCGCGGCGTCGAGCTCAGCGGCGACGTCGTCGACTCGCCCCAGGCGGTCATCACCGCCCAGGTCGAGGCCGGCGTCGTGGTGCGCATGGCCGTCCTGTACGAGCTGCTGGCCGGCGCCCGAGCCGGCGCGCCGCCGCCCAGCGACCCGGCGCCGGGCACCACCGACGCGTCCGCTGGGACCCTGCACGCCGCTGGGACGGTGGTCGAATGAACCGCCTCGTCCACGCCAAGGGCGCGGACGCCACGCTGGTCGTCCGCGCCGCCCACGTCCTGGATCCCAACAGCGCCATCGACGCGCCCCACGACGTCGTCATCCGCGGCGGGGAGATCGCCGAGATCGCCGCGCCCGGCAGCGCCGCGGTGCCCGAGGGCGGCGAGGTCGTCGACGGGCGGGGCCGCCACCTGTTCCCGGGCTTCTTCGATCCGCACGTGCACCTGCGCACCCCCGGCCACGAGCACAAGGAGCACATCGAGACCGGCACGCGCGCGGCGGCCGCCGGCGGCTTCTGCGGCGTCGTCGCGATGCCCAACACCGACCCCGTGCTCGACTCCGCTCCGCTGCTGTCGGCGCTGCAGGAGGCCGCCGAGCAGGACGCGCGCGTGCCGGTCGGGTTCATGCCCGCGATCACCATCGGCCTGCAGGGGCAGACCCTGACCGAGATGGCCGAGCTGCGCGAGGCGGGCGCGATCGGCTTCACCGACGACGGCAAGCCGGTGACCTCGGCCGGGATGCTGCGCCGCGCGATGCGCTACCAGCGGCTGTGCGGCGGCGTGCTCGCCCTGCACGAGGAGGACCCGACGCTCAGCGGCCACGGCGTCATGCACGAGGGCGAGATCTCCGTGCGCCTGGGCCTGGCCGGCTACCCGTCGGTGGGCGAGTCGACGATGGTCGCCCGCGACGCCGCGCTGGCCCTCGACGAGCAGGCGCGCACCCACTTCCAGCACCTCAGCGCCTGGCAGTCGGTCGAGGCGCTGGCGCTGTATCGCGACCAGGGCGCACCGGTCTCCGGCGAGGCCTCGCCGCACCACCTGCTGCTCACCGACGAGGCGGTGCTGTCGCTGGACACCCGCATGAAGATGAACCCGCCCCTGCGCAGCGAGCGCGACCGCCAGGCGGTCATCGAGGGGCTGCGCAGCGGCGTGATCGAGTGCATCGCCACCGATCACGCGCCGCACGCCGCCTTCGAGAAGGACGTCCCCTTCGAGGAGGCGCCGATGGGCACGACCGGCCTGGAGACCGCCTTCGCCGCCGTCTACAGCGGCCTGGTGCGCCCGGGGGTCCTGCCACTGGCGCTCGTCGTCGAGCGGCTCACCGCCGGCGCGCGGCTGATGGGCCTGCCGGTGCCGCAGATCGCCGTCGGTCAGCCGGCCAACGTCTGCCTGGTCGACCTGGAGGCCACCTGGCACGTCGGCGAGTCCGGCTACGAGTCGCGCTCGGAGAACTGCTGCTTCGCCGGGCGCGAGCTGCACGGCAAGGTGCTGCTGACCGTCGCCGCCGGCGGCGTCGCCTTCCGCGAGCGCGCGTTCGCGCTGACGGAGGTGCCGTCTTGAGCTACCTGCTGCTCGAGGACGGCACCCGCTTCGACGGCGACCCGGCCGGCGCCGACGGCCTCGTCACCGGCGAGGTCGTCTTCACCACCGGCATGTCCGGCTATCAGGAGTCGGTCACCGACCCGTCGTTCCGCCGCCAGATCATCGTCTTCACCTATCCGCACATCGGCAACTACGGGGTCAGCCAGGCGGCGATGGAGTCCGACGCCATCCACGCGCGCGGGGTCGTGATGCGCGCCGGCGGCAACCACGACGACGCGCCCGGCGCCGAGGGCGGCTGGCTGGACTGGCTGGCCCGCGAGCGGATCCCGGCCCTGACCGGCGTCGACACCCGCGCGGTCGTGCGCTACCTGCGCGAGCGCGGCTCGATGCGCGGCGGGATCTTCCCGGCGTCGATGGGCGAGCCCGAGGCGATGGAGCACGTGCAGGCCGAGACGCCCATGAGCGGCCTGGACCTGGCGCGCGAGGTCACGCCCGGCGAGGCGATCCTCCTGGGCGAGGACAACGACGGGCCGCGGATCATCGCCATCGACACCGGCATCAAGGGCTCGATCGTGCGCAACCTGCTGGCCCGCGGGGCGCGGGTCGAGCTGCACCCGTGCACGGCGACCGCGCAGGAGCTGGCCGCCCGCGACGGCGACGCCTACTTCCTGGCCAACGGCCCCGGCGACCCGGCGGCGCTGGACTACGTCGTCGACACGCTGCGCGAGCTGGTGGGCAGCAGGCCGACGTTCGGCATCTGCCTGGGCCACCAGCTGCTGTGCCGGGCCGTCGGCCTGGACACCTTCAAGCTGCCCTTCGGCCACCGCGGCGCCAACCACCCGGTCAAGGACCTGGAGACCGGCACGGTGGAGATCACCTCCCAGAACCACGGCTTCGCGGTCGTCGGCCCCGGCGGCGAGCACCATCTCGACACCGACGCGCCGGTGCGCTGGGAGACCGACTTCGGCGCCGCGCAGCTGTCGCACATCAACCTCTACGACCGCACGGTCGAGGGGCTCACGCTGCTCGACGTGCCCGGAGGCACCGTGCAGTACCACCCGGAGGCGGGCCCGGGACCGCACGACTCGCTCTACCTGTTCGACCGATTCCTGGACCAGATACGCGGATCGGATGTCCGCGACACCCAAAGAACGCGGGTCCGGACGACCCGCGGAGGTAACCACTGATGCCGCGGCGTGACGACATCCACAAGATCCTCGTGCTCGGCTCGGGGCCGATCGTCATCGGCCAGGCGGCCGAGTTCGACTACTCCGGCGTGCAGGCCTGCAAGGTGCTGCTGGAGGAGGGCTACGAGGTCGTCCTGTGCAACTCCAACCCGGCGACGATCATGACCGACCCGGAGTTCGCGACGGCGACCTACGTCGAGCCGCTGCTGCCGGGGCCGGTGGCCCAGATCATCGCCAAGGAGCGCCCCGACGCGCTGCTGCCCACGCTCGGCGGCCAGACCGCGCTGAACCTCGCGCGCACGCTGTTCGAGGACGGCACGCTGGAGCGCTACGGCGTCGAGCTGATCGGGGCCAACTACGACGCGATCGGTCGCGCCGAGGACCGCGACCTGTTCCGCCAGACGATGGAGGCGGCCGGGCTGAAGATGCCGGCCAGCGACATCGCCACCACGGTGGACGGGGCGATGGCCTGCGCCGACAGCATCGGCCTGCCGCTGATCATCCGCCCGGCGTTCACGCTGGGCGGCCAGGGCGGCGGCATCGCCCACACCCGCGAGCAGCTGGCCGAGATCGCCGCGCGCGGCCTGGCCGCCTCGCCGATCGGCCAGATCCTGCTCGACCAGTCGGTGATCGGCTGGGGCGAGTTCGAGCTGGAGGTGATGCGCGACCGCAACGACAACTGCGTGATCATCGCCTCGATCGAGAACATCGACCCGATGGGCGTGCACACCGGCGACTCGGTCACCGTCGCTCCGCAGCAGACGCTGTCCGACCGCCTGTATCAGGAGCTGCGCGACCAGGCCTTCACCGTCATCCGCGCGGTCGGCGTGGAGACCGGCGGCTCCAACGTGCAGTTCGCCGTCAACCCGGCCACCGAGGAGGTGCTCGTGATCGAGATGAACCCGCGCGTGTCGCGGTCCTCGGCGCTGGCCTCCAAGGCGACGGGCTTCCCGATCGCCAAGATCGCCGCGCGCCTGGCCGTCGGCTACGCGCTGGAGGAGATCGACAACGACATCACCCGCCTGACCCCGGCCGCCTTCGAGCCGACGATCGACTACGTCGTCGTCAAGTGGCCGCGCTTCGCCTTCGAGAAGTTCCAGGGCGTCGAGGCCGAGCTGACCACGCACATGAAGAGCGTGGGGGAGGCGATGTCGATCGGGCGCACGTTCGGCCAGTCGTTCCTCAAGGCCTTCCGCTCGCGCGAGCTGGACACCGCCGCCGACGTCGACGGGCCGCTGGAGGAACTGCTGGAGCGGCTGGAGAAGCCGTCCTGGGACCGCTACGACGTGCTGCTGGAGGCGCTGCGGCGCGGGGCGTCGATCGACGAGCTGCACGCCCGCACGGGGATCGACCGGTGGTTCCTGCGCGAGCTGGTGGCGGCCGCGACCGACCCCGACGCGGTGTTCGCCGGCGAGCGCACGTTCAAGGCGGTCGACACCTGCGCCGCCGAGTTCGCGGCCCAGACGCCGTACTTCTACTCGGGCTGGGAGCGGCGGGCCACGCATGAGGTGGAGCGCGGCGATCGCCCCTCGGTGATGATCCTCGGCTCGGGCCCCAACCGCATCGGCCAGGGCATCGAGTTCGACTACTGCTGCGTGCACGCCGCCATGACCGTGCGCGAGTCGGGCCGCGACGCGGTGATGGTCAACTGCAACCCCGAGACGGTGTCGACCGACTACGACACCTCCGACCGCCTGTACTTCGAGCCGCTGACGCTGGAGGACGTGCTCGGCGTCGTCGAGCTCGAGCAGCCCGAGGGCGTGATCGTCCAGTTCGGCGGCCAGACGCCGCTGCGCCTGGCCGCCGGCCTGCAGGATGCGGGCGTGCCGCTGCTGGGCACCAGCGTGGAGGCGATCGATCGCGCCGAGGACCGCGGGCGCTTCGGGGCCCTGCTGGCCGATCTCGGCTTCCAGGCGCCGCCCTACGCGACCGCGCACAGCGCCGACGACGCGATCGCCCGCGCCGCCGAGGTCGGCTTCCCGCTGCTGGTGCGCCCGTCCTACGTGCTCGGCGGGCGGGCGATGGAGATCGTCTACTCGATCGACGGGCTGTCGGGCTACTTCTCCCGGGTCAAGCCCCAGGGGGAGATCTTCCTGGACCGCTTCCTGGAGAACGCGATCGAGGTCGACGTGGATGCGCTGTGCGACGGCGAGAGCGTGTGGATCGGCGGCATCATGCAGCACGTCGAGGAGGCGGGCATCCACTCGGGCGACTCGGCCTGCGCGCTGCCGCCGCACTCGCTGGGGACCGACGAGGTGGCCGAGATCCGCCACCAGACCGAGGCGATCGCGCTGGAGCTGGGCGTCGTCGGCCTGATCAACATCCAGTTCGCGGTGATCGGCGGCCAGGTGTATGTGATCGAGGCCAACCCGCGCGCCTCGCGGACGGTCCCGTTCGTCTCCAAGGCGATCGGCGTCCCGCTGGCCAAGATGGCCTGCCGGATCATGCTCGGCGAGCGCCTGGGCGAGCTCGACCTGCCCGAGGAGCCGATGGGCGGCGACCACGTGTCGGTCAAGGAGGCGGTGCTGCCGTTCAACCGCTTCAGCGGCGCCGACGCGCTGCTGGGGCCGGAGATGCGCTCCACCGGCGAGGTGATGGGCATCGCCGCCGACTTCCCGACCGCGTTCGCCAAGGCGCAGGCGGCCGCGGGGGCGGCGCTGCCCCAGTCGGGCACCGTGTTCCTGTCGGTCACCGACGCCGACAAGCAGACCGCCGCGGCGATCGCGGTGATGCTCTACGACCTCGGCTTCCGGGTGATGGCCACGCGCGGCACCGCGCAGGCGCTGCGCCCGTGGGGGATCTCGGTGACCGCCGTCAACAAGGTCGGCGAGGGCTCGCCGCACATCGTCGACCACATCCTGGCCGGGGAGGTCGACCTGGCCATCAACACGCCGACCGGCTCGGGCGCGCGCGCCGACGGCTGGGAGATCCGCCGCGCCGCCGTGGCCCGGGGGATCCCGTGCATCACGACGCTGGCCGGCGGCCTGGCCGCCGCCCGCGCGATCCTCAAGGACCGCGCCGGCCAGCCCGAGGTGCGCTCGCTGCAGGACATCCACGGCGGCCCGGTGCGCGCCACCGCCTAGCCGCACCCGGCGCGCTCAGACGATCGGTCCGTACGGCGGGGCGGCGCGCTCGAACCATCCGCGCGGGTCGTCCGGCTGCTCGGGCCGCGGCCTGGCCTGGGTCTCGGCGGTCAGGTCCCGTTCGGGGGCGACCGCGCGCCACGTGCCGTCGGGGCCGAGCGCCATGGTGACCTTGGCCGGGGCGCCGTCGGGCGTGGGCGGGGCGCCGGCCGTGGGGCGCGGGTCGCGTTGGTGGCGGGCCATGATCGTCAGCCTACTCCGCTGCCGACGGCGTCCTGCACGCGCGCGAAGCCCTGCTCGCGCGCGATCGCCGCCAGCTCCCGTCCCAGTCGGGCGGCGAGCAGCGGGCCCTCGTAGACGAAGGCGGTGTAGACCTCCAGCAGGGTCGCGCCGGCGAGGATCCGCTCCCAGGCGTCCTGCGCGCTCTCGATGCCGCCGGCGCCCACCAGCAGCAGGCGTCCCTGCGTGCGGGCGTGCAGGCGGCGCAGCACGGCCAGCGAGCGGGCCCGGAGCGGCGCTCCCGAGATCCCGCCGTCGGCGAACGCGCGCTCGGCGGCCGCCGGCTCCGACAGCACCGACCGGTCGATCGTGGTGTTGGTGGCGATCATGCCGGCCAGCTCCAGGTCGAGCGCGACGTCGGCGAGCGCGTCGAGCTCGTCGTCGGACAGGTCGGGAGCGACCTTGAGCAGGACGGGACGGCCGGCGGCCTCGGCCAGGACGGCGTCCAGGATCGGGCGCAGCGCGGCCGGATCCTGCAGCGAGCGCAGGCCGAGGGTGTTGGGCGAGCTGACGTTGACGACGAGGAAGTCGCTGACCGGCGCCACCGCCCGCGTCGAGGTGCGGTAGTCGTCGGCGGCCTGCTCGAGCGGCGCGGCCTTGGACTTGCCGACGTTGGCGCCGACGGCGCCGGCCGCCGGATCGCGCCGCGCGAGGCGCCCGGCGGCCGCGGCGGCGCCGGCGTTGTTGAAACCGAAGCGATTGAGCAGCGCGCGGTCGGCGGGCAGGCGGGCCAGCCGGGGCGGCTCGTTGCCGGGCTGGGCCAGGGCGGTCACCGTGCCGACCTCGACGAAGCCGAAGCCCAGCGCGAGCGCTCCGGTGAACAGCTGGGCGTCCTTGTCGAAGCCGGCGGCGAGGCCGATCGGCGACGGTAGCTCGCGACCCAGGGCGACGGTGCGCAGCGCGGGGTCCGACGGGCCCGCGAGCCGTCTCAGGAAGCCTGCGAAGAGCGCCCAGACGCCAGCCAGCCGCAGGATGAGCGCGCCGAGCTGGTGGGCCCGCTCGGCCGGCAGGCGAAACAGGAGCGGACGGGCGATGCGCCGATAGAACATCCGGCCGCAAGTGTCCCACTTTTGCTGTGAAAACGCCTGCAAATACGGGCGTCGAGGGTCAAGCAGTCTCCACAGGCATCGACCTCAGGTTGAGGTCTAGTCGGATTTGGACCCCGCAGCTTGATCGGCGCCTCGCCGCATGTAGACTCGCCGCCCATGCCGCCGTCCCCTTCGAACACCGCCTCAAAGACCTCGGCGGCCCCGGAGCGCTCGCTGGTCCAACGCATGGAGGCCCTGCAGCGGGCCAACGAGATCCGCACCCGTCGCGCGCAGCTCAAGCGCGATCTGCGCGCCGGGCGGGCATCGATCCATCAGCTGCTGCTCGAGCCGCCCGACTGGGTGGAGACGGCCAAGGTCTTCGACATGATGCTCGCGGTGCCCAAGTACGGGCGCGTCAAGGTGAACAAGATCCTCCAGCAGTGCCGCATCTCGCCGTCGAAGACGATCGGCGGCCTGTCGGAGCGCCAGCGCGCCGAGCTCGTCGGCATGCTGCGGCGCTAGTCCCCTGAGCGCGGTCTTCGTCATCACCGGCCCGTCGGGCGTCGGCAAGGGGACGCTCATCCGGGCCCTGCTGCAGCGCGTGCCCGAGCTGGAGCTGTCGATCAGCGCCACGACGCGGCGCCCGCGTCCCGGCGAGACCCAGGGCGTCGACTACCACTTCCTGTCCGACGAGGAGTTCGCCCAGCGCGTGGAGGCCGGCGAGTTCGTCGAATGGGCCGAGTACTCCGGACGCCGCTACGGAACGCTTCGCGCCGAGCTGGAGCAGCGCATCCAGGCCGGTCACCCGGTGGTGCTGGAGATCGAGCTGCAGGGCGCCCGCCAGGTGCGCCGCACCGTGCCCGACGCGGTGCAGATCTTCATCGCCCCGCCCACCCCCGAGACGCTGCGCCTGCGGCTGGTCGGGCGCGGCACCGACAACGCCGACGACATCGAGCGCCGGCTCGACGTCGCCCGCGACGAGCTCGCCGCCCGCGAGGAGTTCCCGCACGTCGTGGTCAACGACCGCCTGGAGGACGCCGTCGCCGAGCTGGCGACGATCGTGCGGGGCAGCCTCGGCCAGCCGGTACCCTCAGGGGCATGATCTCTCCGCGCATTGACCGGCTGCTCGAGAACGTCGACAGCAACTACGCCTCGGTGATCGTGGCCGCCAAGCGCGCGCGCCAGATCAACTCGTACTACCACAACCTCGGCGAGGGCACGTTCGACGAGTTCCCGCCGCCGATGGTCGACACCGCCAGCAAGAACTACCTGACGATCGCCCTCGAGGAAGTGGCCGAGGGCAAGATCAAGTACCAGTACCGCTAGGCGGCCCGGCCGGCTCGCGGGCCGACGCGGGAGGAGCGTTCCGTGGCCAGGATCCTCCTGGGCGTCAGCGCAGGGATCGCCGCCTACAAGGCGCTGGAGCTCGTGCGCCTGGCCACCGCCGACGGCCACGCCGTCCGCGTCGTCCAATCCCCTGACAGCCAGCGCTTCGTCGGCGCGGCCTCGTTCGCGGCGCTCACCGGCGCGCCGGTGCTGACCGACGAGTTCGAGCGCGACCCGGCGCGCGGCGCCTTCCCCGACCAGGCCCCGCCCGCCCACGACCCGCTGTCGCACCTGGAGCTGGTGCGCAACGCCGACGCGTACGTGATCGCGCCGGCCACCGCCAACACGATCGCCAAGCTCGCCCACGGGCTGGCCGACAACCTGCTGACCAGCGCCGCGCTGGCCGCCCGCTGCCCGCTCGTCGTCGCGCCCGCCATGAACGACGCGATGTGGGCCAACCCCGCCACCGCCGCCAACGTGGCCACGCTGCGCGGCCGGGGCGTGACCGTGCTGGAGCCCGGCATCGGCCGGCTGGCCTCCAAGGGCGAGGCCGGCGCCGGACGCCTGCCCGAGCCGCCCGACATCCTCGCCGCCGTGGAGGCCGTCCTGCCCGCGGCCGCCGGCGGCCCGATGGAGGGAGTCCGGGTGCTGGTCACGGCCGGCGGCACCCGTGAGCCGATCGACGCGGTGCGCTACGTCGGCAACCGCAGCAGCGGGCGCATGGGCTTCGCGCTGGCCGAGGCGGCGGCCGCCCGCGGGGCGAGCGTCACCATCGTCGCCGCCAACGTCGCCCTGCCCCGCTCGCCGCGCCTGGAGGTGGTCGACGTCGAGACCGCGGCCGAGCTGCAGGCCGCCTGCGAGGCGCGCTTCGCCGACTGCGACCTGCTGCTCATGGCGGCCGCGGTCGCCGACTTCCGCCCGCAGCAGGCCGCCGGGCACAAGCTCAAGAAGGACCAGGTCGGCGACGCGCTGTCGGTGGCCATGGAGCGAACCCCCGACGTGCTGTCGGGCCTGGCCGCACGCCGGCGCGCCGGACAGACGCTGGTCGGCTTCGCGGCCGAGACGGGGGAGGGGGCGATCGCCTACGGGCGCGAGAAGCTGGAGCGCAAGGGGCTGGACGCGGTCGTCGTCAACGACGTCGCCGCCCCGGCCGCAGGCTTCGACGTCGCCACCAACGAGGTGACGATCGTGACCGCGTCCGGGCAGCGCCACCTCGCGTTGGCGCCCAAGCACGACATCGCAGCTGGCATCCTGGACGAGGTGATGGCGTTGCGCGGGGCCCAGGCAGAGGAAGCTTCCGCCAGCGGAGTCTCCGAATGAGCGCGACCGAGCGACTGTCCCCCGACGAGGCGGCCGATGCGGCCGCGGCGCTGCGCCGCGTGGCCGACAACGTGCGGCGCGCCGTCGAGGTGCGCGACGAGGTGCTCAACGCGGTGCTCGTCGCCCTGGCCGCCGAGGGGCACGTGCTCGTCGAGGATCTGCCCGGCGTGGGCAAGACGACGCTGGCGCGCGCGCTGGCCCGCTCGCTGGACCTGAGCTTCTCGCGGGTCCAGGGCACTGCGGACCTGCTGCCCGCCGACCTCGTCGGCACCAACGTCTACGACCAGTCCGAGGGCGACTTCCACTTCCGCCCGGGCGCGATCTTCGCCAACGTGGTGATCGTCGACGAGATCAACCGCGCCTCGCCCAAGACCCAGTCGGGCCTACTGGAGTGCATGCAGGAGCGCCACGTCTCGATCGACCGCGTCACCCACGAGCTGGCGCGCCCGTTCATCGTCTTCGCCACCCAGAACCCCGTCGAGTTCGAGGGCACCTACCCGCTGCCCGAGGCGCAGGTCGACCGCTTCATGGTCCGCGTCTCGCTGGGCTACCCGTCGCGCAGCTCGGAGCTGTCGATGCTCGCCGACCACGAGCGCGGTGACCGCGTCGCCGCGCTGCAGCCGGTGGCCAGCGCCTCCGAGGTGCTGGCCGTCCAGAGCGCCGCGTCCGCCGTGCACGTCTCCGACGCGCTGCGCGGCTACATCGTCGACCTGCTCGGGCGCACCCGCAGCGACCGCCGCGTGGAGCTGGGGGCCTCGCCGCGCGCCGGGCTGATGCTGCTGCGCGCAGCCAAGGCGCACGCCCTGCTGGGGGGGCGCGATCACGCCCTGCCCGACGACGTGCAGGCGCTGGCCCAGCACGTGATCGCGCACCGCATCCTGCTCGGGCCCGAGGCCGTCGGCGAGAGCGCCGAGGCGGTCGTGGCCGACGCGTTGGCCGGCACGCCGGCGCTCTAGGCCGTGCGCCCCCGGCTCGCTCCGATGCAGGCCGGCGGAGCGGTCCGCCTCGGCGCGCTGGGTCTCGGGCTGATCGCCGTCGCGCTGATCTTCGACTGCGAGCCGCTGTACGTGCCCGGCGCCGCGCTGCTGGCCGTGGCGGTCGTCGCCGTCGGCTGGGTCGCGCTGGGCGCCAGCGGCGCGCGCGTGGAACGCAGCGTCGGCGCGCGCCGGGCGGTCGAGGGCGAGGCGGTCCATGGCCGCGTGCGCGCTCATGCCGGCGCGCTCGGCCTGCTCGGGGCCCGACTCGACGATCCGCTCGCCGGGACGCGGCCGCTGCCCTGGCGGCGCGACGTGGGCCTGCGCATCGAGGCGCGCTTCGCGCGTCGCGGCCGTCGCGACCTGGCGCCGCCGGCGCTGGAGTTCGCCGATCCGCTGGGGCTCGCGCACGCCCGCGTCCAGTCCGACGGGCCGGTCGAGTCGCTGCTCGTGCTGCCTCGCGTCGAGCCGGTGGTGGCGCTGACGCGCGACGGGGAGGGCGACGGCACCGGCGCCGGCGGGCGGCGCAGTGGCTTCGGTGCCGCCGAGGTGGAGGTCGACGGCCTGCGCGAGGCCCAGGAGGGAACGCCCGCCGCGCGCATCCACTGGCCGGCGCTGGCCCGCGGCGCGGGCCTGATGGAGCGGCGGCTGCGCCCGGAGGCCGACGCGCGGCCGATGGTGGCGCTGGACGCGCGCCTGCCCGCCGATGACGAGGCACTGGACGCCGCCGTGCGGGCGACCGCGTCGCTGGCCGTGCACCTGGCCCGCCGCGGCGGCGTGGCGTTGCTGCTGCCCGGCGACCGCCGCGCGGTGATGCTGGAGTCCGACCTGCACGGCTGGACCGCCCAGCACGTGCGTCTGGCGCTGCTGGAGGCGGGGGCCGGACCGCTTCCGGCGGCGCTGTCGGGCCGACGCGGGCCGCTGCTGCTCGTCGTCGCCAACGTGCCCGGACGGCTGCCGCGGCTGCTGGTCGCCTCGCCCTCGGCGCGGCGCATCCTGGTCGTTCCCGGCTCGCTGGGCGGCCGACGGGCGAGCTTCCGCGTGGCCGGCTGCGAGGGCTACGTGCTCGGCGGCGCCGGCGCGATGCGCGAGGCGGCGTGATGGCCGTCGCCACCCCGCCGCCCGTGCAGCCGCTGCCGCGCGTGCCCGACGCACCGCCGCCGGACCTGGCCGGTGGGCCCGGGGACGACTCGCCGGCGCGCGCCACCGTGCGGTTCGTGTGCCTGGCGCTGCTGCTCGTGCTCGGTCTCGTGCGCTGGGACGCGCTGCTGGCCGACGCCTCCGCGCTGCGACCGGTCCTGTTCGCGCTCGCCGCCGCCGCGCTCGCCGCCGGCCTGGCGCTGGTGCCGCGCCGACACCCGTGGCTGGTCGTCGCGGCCACGCTCGCCGCGGTGATCGGCGGCCTGGCCGCGTCGCTGCTGGTGGCCGGCGTGCCGCTGTGGATGCTCGACCCGCGCGACTGGGGCTCGCTGGCGCCCGGCCTGGCCGACGGGATCAACGCGCTGCCCGGCGTGACCGTGCCCTACCAGGGGACGGGCGACTGGCTGCGCGTGGTGATCGGGCTCGGCGGGCTGCTGCTCGTGGTGAGCACCGCCGTGCTCGCCGGCCTGCGCCGTCCCAGCTGGTCGCTGGTGCCCTTGGTCGTCCTGCTGGCCGTGCCGGCGATCCAGATGAGCCCCGACCATCCGTGGCTCGTCGGCGCCGCGATCACCGTCCCGCTGGCGCTGTACCTGCTCGTCGGACGGCTGCGCGGTCGCCTGGCCGTGGGGGCGGCGGCGGTCCTCACCGCCGCGCTGCTGATCGGCATGGCCGCGGGCCCGCTGCTGGACCGCGCCGATCCGGCCATCGACGTCCAGAAGATCGCCGATGCGCTCCAGCCCGAGCAGCCCGACACGTTCGACTGGAGCCACAGCTACGGCCCGCTGGACTGGCCGCGCGACGGGCGGGTGCTGGCCCGGATCCGCTCGAGCGACGACCGTGCCGCCTACTGGAAGACCGAGGACCTCGAGTTCTTCGACGGGGTCGGCTGGCGTCCCCAGGTCGGCTTCAGCTCCCCGGTCCCGGCCGCAGTGGGGCTATCGGACCATCCGGGCTGGAAGATCGGCGTGCGCGTGGCCATCGGCGAGCTGTCCACGCGCGAGTTCATCGCGCCCGGCGACACCCTGTCGGTCTCGCGCTCGCCCCGCCAGCCTGTCGGCACGCGTCCGGGCGGGTTCTCGGTGGCCCAGGACGAGGACGACCTGGGCCCCGGCGACGCCTACCACGCGGAGTCCTACGTGCCGCGCCCGTCCGCCCGCCAGCTGCGCGCCAGCGGTGTCGCCTACCCGGCGTACGTCACGCGCGAGCTGGCGATGTTCCTGCCCGCGGCCAGCGGCGGGAACGCGCGCATGTACCTCAGCTTCGCGCCGTTCGGCAGCGCCCGCCCCGACTACGCCTACGGCCCGGGCGCCGCCGGCCAGGACGTCGACGCCCTGCTTCAGCAGAGCGGCTACGGGCGGGTGCGCGCGCTGGCGCAGCGGCTCAGCGCCGACGCCAGGACGCCCTTCGACGTCGTCTCGCGGGTGATGGGCTACCTCGACAGCGACCGCTTCACCTACCGCGAGGACGTGCCCGAGCACCGCCTGCCGATCCCGGCGTTCCTGTTCGCCGACAGGGCGGGCTACTGCCAGCACTTCTCCGGGGCGATGGCGCTGCTGCTGCGCATGGCGGGCGTGCCCGCGCGCGTGAGCGCCGGCTTCGCGCCGGGGCAGTTCGACTCTGATCGGGGCGAGTACGTCGTGCGCGACCTCGATGCGCACTCGTGGGTGGAGGTGTGGTTCAACGGGATCGGCTGGGTGACCTTCGATCCGACGCCGACCGCCTCGCCGGCGCGCAGCCAGACGTCGGGCACCGCGGGCGCGTTGACGGGCGTCCTGCCCGGCGGCCCGCGGCCCGGCGGAAGCTTCGGCGGCGCCGACCTCGGCCCCGGCGGCGAGGCCGCCCCGGTCGGCGGCGGCGGCGGCGGGGGCGGCGGCGTCCCGTGGGGGCTGGTCGTCCTTGGCGTCGTCGCGCTCGGCGCGCTGGTCGCGGCGGTGCCCGCCTGGCGCTGGTGGTCGCGGCGGCGCACGCGCGACCGCGGCGAGCAGGAGGAGGTCACCGAGCTGGCCCGGGCGCTGCGGCGCACCGGGCGCACCGTGGAGCCCGGGACGACGCTGCGCGACCTGGAGCGCCGCTTCGGCGCCGACCCCGGTGCGCGCGACTACATACGGGCGCTGGTGCGCCGCCGCTATGCCGAGGAGGGCGCCGGCCCGACCCCGCAGCAGCGGGCGGCGCTGCGCGCCTCTCTGGCCCGTGGCCTGGGGCTCACGGGGCGCCTGCGCGCGCTGTGGGCTCTGCCGCCCCGCGGCCTACACTGACGAGGGTGGCGTCCTCCGACAACGTCTACGACCTCTATCAGCGGGGCACGGCACTGCTGGAGGGCGGGGACTTCCATGCCGCCACCGTGCCGCTGGGCCGCGCCGCCGATCTCGAGCCCGACAAGACGTCGATCCGCGAGGCGCTGGGGCGGGCGCTGTTCCACAGCCAGCGCTACAGCGAGGCCGTGACCGAGTTCGAGGCGGTGGTCGACCGCGCGCCGACCAACGACTTCGCGCTGTTCTGCCTGGGACGCGCGCTCCAGCAGCTGGGCCGCCACCAGGAGGCGCGCCGTCCTCTGGCGCTGGCCGCCAACCTGCGCCCCGAGCGCCGCGACTACCGCCGCTACCGCGACCGCGCGCGTCGCCGGGCCGCCTAGCGCCCGCCCGCTTCGGCGGCCACGAGGCGGCGCAGGTCGGCGGCCGCCGACACCAGCAGGCCCAGCAGCCGGTCGAGCTCGGCGGCCGTGACCGCCACCTCGGGCAGGTCGCCGACGACCCATACCGCGCCGGCTCCCGTGTGGGCGTAGCGGACGATGGCCAGCGAGCGGTTGCGGAACAGCAGCTCGTGCTCGTCGACCGACCCCATCCCGCCCACCCCGACGACCTCGGCCTGGGCGCGCAGCAGCGACTGGTGCAGGCGCAGCCCGATGTGCAGCGGCCATCCGGCCACGTCGTCGGCGCTCAGACCCCACTCGCCAGGGGCCACGCGACGGGTCTGCGCCGCCACCTCAGACAGGTACGCATCGACGGTCGCTGCGGGCATGCAACCCATCCTCGCAGGCCCAACCTGCTGCTACCCTCAGCCGCACAGCTTTCGATTGCCGGCCATGGGCCGGGGCAGGACCGGAAGTGGGCGAGTCGCCCGCTTCTTTTGTTTTCTAGGACCGTTTGACGCAGGAAGGAGGGAAGGCATGCACCCGATCCAGACGCAGATCGAGGGACGGCTGGCCGAGGCCGCCCCTGACGTCGAGGTGCTGCTCGCGGAGGTCTCCGGCGAGACCGTTCGCGTGTTCATCGACCACCCGGACGGCGTCTCCCTCGACCTGTGCGAGCAGATCACCCACCTGCTGCCGGAGGTGCGCGAGCGCTACGCGCTGGAGGTCTCCAGCCCCGGCCTCGAGCGCCCGCTCTCCAAGCCCGCCCACTTCCGTCGCTTCCTGGGCCGTCACGCCCGTGTCCGCACCCGCCAGGCGCGCGACGGCCATCGCTCGTTCACCGGTGAGCTGGTCGGCGCCTCCGACAGCGAGGTGACCATCGCCGCCACCACCGGTGTCGTCGCCATCCCCTACGACGACATCACCCGTTCGAACCTCGTCGAGGAGTAGCCCGTGTCCCGTGAAGTCGTTGAGGCCATGACCGCGCTCGCGCGCGAGAAGGGCATCTCCACCGAGAAGCTGATGCTCGCGCTCCAGGACGCGCTGCTGGCCGCCTACAAGAAGCAGCCCGGCTCGGCCAAGTACGCCCGCATCGAGCTCGACCCCGAGACTGCGGACTTCCGCGTGATCGAGCTGATCATCCCCGAGCAGCTCGAGGCGCAGCTGATCGTCGAGACGATCGACGAGGCCACGACCATCGACCCCGAGACGGGGGAGATGCGAGAGCCCGAGGACCCCGAGATCGACCCGGTCAAGTTCGAGCAGTACAAGGACCAGATCGACGAGCGTGACGTCACGCCCGACGACTTCGGGCGCATCGCCGCGCAGACCGCCAAGCAGGTGATCCTGCAGCGCATCCGCGAGGCCGAGCGCGACATGATGTACGAGGAGTACCGCGACCGCGTCGGCGAGCTGATCACCGGCATCGTCCAGCAGAAGGACGCGCGCTACACGCTCATCCAGCTGCGTGAGCGCGTCGAGGCGCTGCTGCCCAAGTCCGAGCAGGTCGAGGGCGAGCGCTACGAGCACAACCAGCGCGTCAAGGCGGTCATCAAGGAGGTCTCGCCCTCCACCAAGGGGCCGAGCATCATCGTCTCGCGCCGCGACCCCGAGCTGATCAAGTCGCTGTTCGAGCTCGAGGTGCCCGAGATCGCCGACGGGCTGGTGGAGATCGAGAACGTCGCCCGCGAGCCCGGCTATCGCTCCAAGATCGCCGTCGTCTCACACGCCGACGGGGTGGACCCGGTCGGCGCCTGCGTGGGACCGCGCGGCTCGCGCGTGCGCATGGTCGTCTCCGAGCTGCGCGGCGAGAAGATCGACATCATCCCCTACAACGACGAGCCCGCCCGCTTCGTGGCCAAGGCGCTCAGCCCGGCGCGCGTGCGCGAGGTGCTGGTCGACGACGAGGCCAAGCAGGCGACGGTCATCGTGCCCGACGACCAGCTGTCGCTGGCCATCGGCCGCGAGGGCCAGAACGCGCGGCTGGCCGCCCGCCTCACCGGCTGGCGCATCGACATCAAGTCCGAGACCGAGTACGCCACCGAGGACCACGGCGGCGGCGACGGCGAGGAGGAGGTGACCGACGGCCGCTGCCACGCGATCCTGGCCAACGGGCGCCGCTGCCCCAACTCGGCGCTGGGCGGCTCGCGCTACTGCGGCCTGCCCGCCCACCAGGCGCTGTCGGACTACGACACCGACGACGTGACCGTCCTCACCGGCTCCGACGAGGAGGAGGAGCAGGAGTTCGAGGAGGCGCTGGAGGCCGAGGAGGCGGGCACGCTCGACGAGGCCGTCAGCGACGACATCAACGACGGCGCCGACCCGGACGCCCTGGAGCCGGCGGTCGAGTCGGCCGAGCCCACCGGAGAGGCCGAGGAGTCCTGACCGACGCGGTCAGACGCTGCGCGGGGTGCGGCGAGCGCGCCCCGCAGCGAGACCTGCTCCGCCTCGCCCGCAGCGAGGACGGCGCCGCGATCTTCGATCGGGACCGCCGGCTCGGCGGGCGCGGCGCCTGGATCCATGTCGACGACGCGTGCCTCCAGCGCGCCGTCCGGCGTGGTGGGCTGGCCCGCGCCTTCCGCGCACGGGTGACCTCGGCCCCTGACCATCTTCTAGACTCGGATTAGCCAATGGCAAAGAAGCGCATCGCGGACATCGCCGACAAGCACGGCCTCAACGCCAAGGACCTCAGCAAGCAGCTGCAGGAGGCCGGGTTCAGCGTTCCGTCCCCCAACTCCACCATCGATGAAAAGCTCGCGCTGAGCGTGGTCAAGGCCAACGAGCCGACCAACGGCGCCAACCATCCCCAGCGGATCGGCGACCTGCCGCCTGACAAGCAGCGGCGCCGCCCGAGCCAGGGGGAGGGCGGCGGTCAGCGCTCCAACGGACCGGGCGGCCAGGGTCAGCGCGGCGGCCAGGGCCAGCGCGGCGGCCAGCGCTCGGGCGGTCCGGGCGGACGCGGTCCGGGCGGTCCCGGCGGTCGCGGTCCGGGCGGTCCCGGCGGTCCCGGCGGTCGCGGCCCCAGCGCGCCCGGCAGCCGCGCTCCCAGCGCGGGCGGCGGCGGGGCCTGCCGGCTCGGCGCGCCCGACGCGCGACGACCAGCGCACCGGCGAGCGCGCGCCCGGCCAGTCGGCCAGGGGCGCCGCCGCGTCGTCATCGACTCGCAGGCCTCGCGCCGCGGTCCCGGCGGGGGCGGTCCGGGCGGTCCCGGCGGTCCCGGCGGCGGTCCGCCGCGCCGTCCGCCGCGCTCGCGCGGCCGGCGTCGTCGCGGCACCTACGACGACACGGTGCAGCCGCTGGACGTCAAGGCGCAGGGGGCGATCGACAAGGTCCGCGTCAACTCCGGCTCGACCGTCAAGGACGTGGCCGAGTACTTCGGCGTGCCCGTGCCCGAGGTGATCAAGAAGCTGATGGTCCTGGGCGAGATGGCCACGCTCACCCAGACGCTGTCCGACGATGCCATCCAGGTGCTGGCCGACGAGTTCGATCGCGAGATCGAGATCGTCCATGCCGCCGACGACGTCGACGTCGAGCCGACCTACGAGGACGACGAGGCCGACCTCGTCGAGCGTCCGCCCGTCGTCACGATCATGGGCCACGTCGACCACGGCAAGACGTCGCTGCTGGACGCCATTCGCGACACGTCGGTCGACCGCCGGCGAGGCGGGCGGCATCACGCAGCACATCGGCGCCTACCAGGTCAGCCACAACGACAAGCCGATCACGTTCCTGGACACGCCCGGGCCACGAGGCGTTCACCGCCATGCGCGCCCGCGGCGCCAGCGTGACCGACATCGTCGTGCTGGTCGTCGCCGCCGACGACGGCGTCAAGCCGCAGACCGAGGAGGCGATCGACCACGCGCGCGCCGCCGAGGTGCCGATCGTCGTCGCGGTCAACAAGATCGACAAGGAGGGCGCCGACCCGACCCGCGTGCGCACCGAGCTGACGCAGCGCGATCTGCAGCCGGCGGAGTGGGGCGGCGACACCGAGTACGTCGACGTGTCGGCCAAGACCAAGCAGAACCTGGAGGACCTGCTGGAGACGATCCAGGTCGTCACCGACCTCCAGGAGCTCAAGGCCAACCCCGAGGCCGACGCGTCCGGCACGTGATCGAGTCCAAGCTCGATCCGGGCCGCGGCCCGGTCGTCACCGTGCTGATCGATCGCGGCACGCTGCGCATCGGCGACGCGCTCGTCGCCGGCTCGGAGTGGGGCAAGGTCCGCGCGATGGTCGACTACACCGGCGAGCCGCGTGAAGCGAGGCCGACCCCGGCGACCCGGTCGAGGTGCTCGGCTTCGACGGCGTGCCGGAGGCCGGCGAGTTCGTGCACGTCGTCGAGAACGACCGCCGTGCGCGCACGCTCGCCGCCGAGCGCGCCAACCGCCTGAAGACCGAGGCGCATCGCCCGCCGCTCGGGCCGCAAGGTGTCGCTCGAGGACGTCTTCAACCGGGCCAAGGAAGGCGAGGTCAAGGAGCTCAACCTCGTGCTCAAGGCCGATGTCGCCGGCTCGCTGGAGGCGATCGAGGACGAGATCGCCAAGCTGCCGCAGGACGAGGTGTCGGTCAACATCATCCACCGCGGCGTCGGCGGCATCAACGAGTCCGACGTCATGCTCGCCGTCGCCTCCGACGCGGTCTGATCGGCTTCAACGTGCGCCCGGTCGGCGACGCCGCGGCGATCGCCGAGCGCGAGGGCGTCGAGATCCGCACCTACTCGATCATCTACCGCGTCGATCGAGGAGCTGCGCGCCGCGATGGAGGGCATGCTCGAGCCCGAGGAGGTCGAGGAGTCGCTCGGCAAGGCCGAGATGCGCCAGACTGTTCCAGCGCCTCGCGGATCGGCGTGATCGCCGGCTCCTACGTGACCGAGGGCATGGTCCGCCGGGGCGCCAGTGCGCGTCGGTGCGCGACGGCACCGTCGTCTACACCGACGAATCGAGTCGCTGCAGCGCTTCAACGAGGACGTGCGCGAGGTGCAGACCGGCTACGAGTGCGGCATCGTGCTCGCCAACTTCCAGGACGTCAGGAGGGCGACATCCTGGAGGTCTACGAGACCAAGCAGGTCGAGCGCGAGCTGTCCTGGAGTGCTGTGATGAGCGCCTACGTCGCGCTCCTGCTCGTCGACCTCCACTTCCCGCAGGCCGGATCGCTGAAGGCCAAGCGCAAGGAGCTGTCCTCGCTCAAGGGGCAGCTCCAGCAGCGGATGCACTGCGCGGTGGCGGAGGTCGACCATCAGGACACGTGGCAGCGCGCTCAGCTGTCGGTGGCGATGACCAGCGGCTCGCTGAGCGCGCTCGACCGCCAGGCGGCGAGCGTCGAGCGCTTCATCGTCGACCGCTTCCCGGACACGTCGTCGGTCCGACACTTCGTGACTTCCGTCGAGGACATAGGATGAGCAGTGACCGGATGCGCCGGGTCGACGAGGCCGTACGCCAGGTTGTCGGCGACGCCGTCGCCCACGACCTCAAGGATCCGCGCGTCGGGTTCGTCACGGTGACCGATGTCAAGACCAGCCCCGACCTCCGCCATGCCCGCGTCTACGTCAGCGTTCTCGGCGACCGGAGGGCGCGCGAGGCGTCGCTGGCGGGCCTGGCGTCCGCGCACGGCTTCCTGCAGCGGCGGCTGTCGCAGGAGCTGCGCATGAAGAACACCCCCGAGCTGCAGTTCATCCTCGACGAGACGGCAGCCAATGCCTTCCGCCTGGAGCGTCTGATCGACCGAGAGGTGGGCGGCCAATGAGCGTTCAGGAGGTGGGCACGCGCGAGCAGGTGCTCGACGAGCTGCGCGGCGGCGAGCGCTTCCTGCTCGTCACCCACGAGAACCCCGACGGCGACGCGCTCGGCTCGCTGGTGGCCACCCACGCGATCCTCAAGGCGATGGGCAAGGACGTGCTGATGTACCTGGCTGAGGGCGACTTCCCGCTGCCCTACGAGTACCGCTTCTTCGGGCTCGACGACCTCGTCACTGCGCCGCCGCCCGACGTGGCCCAGCGCACGATCGTCTTCCTGGACTGCGGCAACGCCGACCGCAGCCCGATCGACGTGGCCGGGGCGCACGTGCTCAACCTCGACCACCACCACGACAACACGCGCTTCGGCAACGTCAACCACGTCGTCGACTCCGCCTCGTGCACGGCGGAGATCGTGTGGGACCTGCTCGGCGCGCTCGGCGTGGACACCACCCGCGAGATCGCCGACGCGCTGTACGTCGGGCTGGTCACCGACACCGGGCGCTTCATGTACGAGTCGACCGGCCGGATGGCGCACGTCATGGCCGCCGACCTGATCGCCCACGGCGTCGACGTCGAGCAGATCTACCGGCGCCTGTACGAGGGCACGCCGTTCGCCAAGGTCGAGCTTCTGGGCCGCGCGCTGGAGCGGGTGCAGCGCTTCGACGGCGGCGCCATCACCTTCACCTTCGTGACCATGGACGACTTCGAGCAGACCGGGGCCGAGGAGAGCTACACCGAGGGCATCGTCGACCACCTGCGCGCGGTCGAGGGCACGAAGGTGGCGGCCGTGGTCCGCGAGCGGGCGGGCGGCAACGGGTTCCGCAAGGCCTCGCTGCGCTCGACCGACGGCAGCGTCGACGTCAGCGCCATCGCCCGCGCCCAGGGCGGCGGCGGCCACCGGCGCGCCGCGGGCTTCTCCACCGACCAGCCGATCGACGAGATCGTCGCCTTCCTGCGCGATGCGGTCTCCCGGCAGATCAGTTGAGCCGGGCCAGCAGGGCCATCGCCTCGCGCTCGTGACGCTCGATCGTCGGGTCCGGTGCCGGCAGCAGCAGGCGCAGCTGGGCGGCGCGAATCGCGCGGCCCAGGTCGTAGCAGCGCTCGAAGGCGTCCACCAGCTCGTCGAGCACCAGCAGGGCGGTGTCGTGGGCGGGGCCGAGCGAGAAGGGCGAGGCGATCCCGGCGCGGCGCGCGACCTCGTGGCGCACCACGTCCAGCAGGAGGCTCGCGCCGCGACGCTGCTCGAGCACGATGTCGAGCATCAGGTCGGCGGGGTCGCGGCCGTCGAAGGGCATCTCCACGAAGCCGTCGAGCACGTCGACGAGCGCGGCCAGCTCGGCACGTGCGCCGATGGCCAGCGGGTCGATGCCGGCCGCGAGGTGATCCAGGCGGTGCAGTGCGCTGTCGGCGTCGACGGGACCGAACTCGGCGGCCATGGCCAGCAGCAGCTCGTCCAGTGGCGGGTCCGCGGTCGAGGCGAGAATGTGAAACGGCTCGACGGTCACACCGTCAAGATGCCCCGCACGCGAGGAACTGTCGCCGGTTGGCCGAAGACAATGGACCGATGGACGACGGCGTCCTGCTGATCGACAAGCCCGCCGGGCGCACGTCGCACGACGTCGTGGCCGGCGTGCGCCGCGAGCTGGGCGGCACGCGTGCCACCCGGCCCAAGGTCGGTCACGCCGGCACGCTGGACCCGTTCGCCACCGGGCTGCTGCTGGTGCTCGTCGGCCGGGCCACGCGCGCCCAGCGCTTCCTGATGGCCCAGCCCAAGGCCTACGAGACGGTCGCGCGGCTGGGGTGGACGTCGACCACCGGCGACCCCGAGGGGGTGCTGACCGAGACCGGGCGCATCCCGGCGCTCGACGCGCCGCTGCCCACCGGTCGGCTGCGCCAGGTGCCGCCCGCCTACTCGGCGGTGCACGTCGGCGGCCAGCGCGCCTACCAGCTGGCGCGGGCCGGTGAGGCCGTCGACCTGCCCGAGCGCCACGTGGAGGTGTCGCGCTTTGAGCTGTGCTGGCGCGAGGGCGACCGCGCCGGCTTCGCGATCGAATGCTCCTCGGGGACCTATGTGCGCTCGCTGATCGCCGACCTGGGCGACGCCTACTGCCTGGAGCTGCGCCGCACGCGGGTGGGACCGTTCGACGTCGCCGACGCCGACCCCACGCACCCGCTGCCGCTGGGCGACGCCCTGGCCGCCGTGCTCGACGCCGTCGACCTCGACGCCGACGACGCCCGGCGCGCCGGCCACGGGGTGGCGGTGCCCGGGACGGCCAGCGGCCCGGTGCTGCTGCGCGACGAGCGCGGGCCGATCGCCATCGCCGAGCCTCGGGAGGGCGATGTGCTCAAGCCCGTCGTAGGCTTCCGTTCCGCATGAAGGTGACCCGCCTCTCCGACGTCGAGGCCCGCGCACGTCGGGTGGCGGTCGGCACCTTCGACGGTGTCCACCTGGGCCACCGCGAGGTGATCGCCGGCAACGACACCGTCCTGACCTTCGATCCGCACCCGCTGAGCGTGATCGCGTCCGGCAGCGAGCCGCGGCTGCTGACGACGCTGGAGCGCAAGGCCGAGCTGCTGGCTGACGTCGGCGTCCAGGAGCTCGTCGTGGTGCCGTTCGACCGCACGTGGGTCGAGCACAGCGCACAGACGTTCGTCGACGAGGTGCTGGTCGGCGCGCTGAGCGCCACGCACGTGAGCGTGGGCGAGAACTTCCGCTTCGGCCATCGGGCCGCCGGCGACCCGCAGCTGCTGGCCGCCGACGGGCGCTTCGCCGCGCGCGTGGTGGCGATGCTCGAGGTCGACGGCGAGATCGTCTCCTCCAGCCACATCCGCGGCCTGGTGGCCGGCGGCGCGGTCGAGTACGCCGGCCGCCTGCTGGGCGCGCCGTTCCAGCTGCGCGGCCGCGTCGTCGACGGCGACAAGCGCGGCCGCGATCTGGGCTTTCCCACCGCGAACCTGATCCCGCGGGAGGGCTACGCGCTCCCCGGCCACGGGGTCTACGCCTGCGTCGCGCACGTCGACGGACGGGCGGTGCCGGCGGCGACGAACATCGGCGTGCGCCCGATGTTCAACAGCCGCCACGGTGAGCTGATCGAGGCGCACCTGATCGACTGGGACGGCGATCTGTACGGCCGCGAGCTGCACATCGACATGCTCAAGCGGCTGCGCGGGGAGCGCCGCTTCGCCTCGGTGGACGCACTCGTGGAGCAGATGGGCAGGGACGTGGTGGACGCCCTTGCTACCGTAAGCGGCCGAACATGACCCTGACTGCCGAACGCAAGGCCGAGATCGTCGCGAAGTTCGGGGAGAACCCCCAGGACACGGGCAACACCCGCGTCCAGGTCGCGCTGCTCACGGCTCGCATCAACGAACTCACCGAGCACCTGCGCACGCACAAGAAGGACCACCACTCGCGGCGCGGGCTTCTGATGCTGGTGGGCCAGCGGCGCCGCCTGCTGGGCTACCTCCAGAAGGACGACCTCGATGGCTACCGCGAGCTCATCCGCGAGCTCGGCCTGCGCCGGTGAGCGAGCTCATCCAGCCGGGCACGCCGGCACCCGACTTCGCCCTCGCCACCGAGGACGGCGACACGTTCACCCAGGACTCGCTCCAGGGCCAGACGACCGTGCTCGTCTTCTACCCGTTCGCGTTCTCGCCGGTGTGCACCGATCAGCTGCAGATCTACGAGCAGGTGTCCGACGAGTTCGCCAAGCGCGACGCCGAGGTCTACGGCGTGTCGACCGACCCCACCTTCTCGCAGGCGGCCTTCAAGGAGAAGCTCGGCGTCAACATCCCGCAGCTGTCGGACTTCGAGCCCAAGGGCGCGACGTCCAAGAAGCTGGGGACCTACTTCGAGCCGGGCGGCATGACCAACCGTGCGATCGTGATCTTCGGTCCCGACGGCGTCGTGCAGTGGTCCTACGTGGCCGACTCCCCGGGCGAGCTGCCCGGCGCGAACCTGATCCTCGACGCGCTCGACGCCCGCTAGCTCCCGAATCGGGTGACTTGGCCCTCGGGGCCGGCGAGTGAGAGCATGGGCCCGACAGGCCCGGTGAGGGCCGGGCCGAGACAGGGGAGGGTCGCATGGCCGACCGTTCGCTGGTGATCAGCTGGGGCGACGTCGTCCGCGGGCGCGAGGAACGCGCGCTGGACAACTTCAACGCCGTCGTCGGGCTCTACGGCCGCATGCAGCAGGAGGGCCGCATCGAGCGCTTCGACGTGACGCTGCTGGCCCCCAATGGCCGCCTGGGCGGCTTCATGCAGCTGCTGGGCAGCGCCGAGCAGCTGGCCGCGGTGCGCGAGGACGACGAGTTCCAGCGCCTGCTGACCGAAGGGACGCTGATCGTCGACGATCTGGCGCTCACCGACGGCTACGTCGGTGCCGGCATCGGCGAGCAGATGCAGCTGTTCCAGCAGGCCGTGGCGAAGGTGCCGCAGATGGCCTGAGGCGGACCGCCGTCAGCCGGCGGACGCTTGAGCGCGCGCGCGGCGTGGTACCCAGCATGGTCATGGGCGCCGGACGTCATGACCTCGACCTCGCCGCGCTGCTGCGTGCCGTGGGCAACGGCGTCAGCGCCCGCGCCTACCCCGCCTCGGCGATCAGCATCGATCAGACGCTGCCGTTCGCGCGCGAGTGGCTGCGTGCCTGGGGCCCGGCCCGCATGCCGCGGGAGCTGCTGCTCGTGCACTGCAGCTGCGTGGAGGGCCGCTGCGAGGTCTGCAACTAGCCCAGCAGCCGGGGGACGCGCGCGGCGCGGTGGTCGAAGATCGCTCGCAGGTCGCGCTCGACCAGGACGCGGCGGGCCAGCTCTCCCAGCGCACCGAAGCCGATCGCGTAGCGGACCGTGTCGCGCATCAGCGTGCCGCCCTCGGCCGCCTCGAACGTGTGCGTGTGATGCCACAGGGCGTAGGGCCCGCGCACCTGCACGTCCACGAAGCGATGCGGCGGCTCCCACGCCTGGATCGAGGTCAGCCAGCCGACCGGGACGCCATGCAGCCGCAGGCGGTACTGGATCAGCGTCCCCACGCGCATCTCGATCGGGTCGGGGGTGATCACGCGGAAGCGCAACAGCGGCGGCGTGATCGCCTCCAGGTTGCGCGCGTCGGCGAAGAACGGGAAGACGTCTGCGGGGGCGAGGCCGCGCAGCAGCTGCTCGCGGTGCAAGATGTGGGTGTCCATGGGTTCTGACATACGTACGGACGACCACGTCCGCGGGTCCACCGGCGAGGTCGTGATCGTCCACGCCGACTTCACCTGCCCCTACTGCGCGCTGGCTCACGCGCGCCTCGCCGAGCGCGCTCGGGACACGCCGATGCGACGCGTATTCCGCCACATGGCGCTGACCGCCAAGCACCCCCGCGCCGTGGCGCTGGCCTGCGCCGCGGAGGCCGCCGCGCGCCAGGACGCGTTCTGGGCCTTCCACGACGCCGTCTACGCCGACCAGGGGCGCATCGACGACCCGCACCTGTGGGCGCTCGCCACGCGCCTCGGGCTCGACGTGGAGCGCTTCGAGGCAGACCGGCGCGATCCCGCCGTCTTGGCTCGTGTGCAGGCGCAGACCAAGGAGGCGGTCATGGCCGGGGCGATGACGACGCCCACGTTCCTGCGCGACGGCCGGCCCGATCCGGCCCTCTACAATGTCCTGGTTCGCACTAGAGAGAACGAAGAAAAGACGCGATCCGCCACCGAGCGCGGATCAACAGAGAGGTAATACATATGAGCAGTAGCGACGCCGTGACCCGTGTCTCCGTGGACATCGCGGGAACCGAGATCTCGTTCGAGACCGGGAAGCTGGCCAAGCAGGCCTCCGGCGCAGTCGTCGTCAGCTCCGGCGACACCGTGGTGCTCAGCACCGCGACCGCGGGCAACATCCGCGACGTGGACTTCCTCCCGCTGACGGTGGACGTCGAGGAGCGCATGTACGCCGCGGGCAAGATCCCCGGCTCCTTCTTCAAGCGTGAGGGCCGTGCCGGCGAGAAGGGCACGCTGACCGCGCGCATGATCGACCGCCCGATCCGCCCGCTGTTCCCCAAGGGCTGGCGCTACGAGACCCAGCTGGTCACGCTGCCGCTGTCGATCGACCACGTGCACCCGTACGACATCCTGGCCATGAACGGCGCGTCGGCGGCGCTGATGGTCTCCGACATCCCGCTGCCGTTCCCCGTCGGCGCGGTGCGCATCGGCAAGGTCGACGGCAACTTCGTCGTCAACCCCGACGAGGCCGATCTGCTCGAGAGCACCGACCTGGACCTGATCGTGTCCGGCTCCGAGGAGGCCATCCTGATGGTCGAGGCGGGCGCCAACGAGGTGCCCGAGGCCGAGATCCTCGACGCGCTGGACATCGCCCATCAGGCGATCCAGAAGATCTGCGCCGCCCAGCGCGAGCTGGCCGAGAAGGCCGGCAAGCCCAAGCGGGTCTTCGAGGCCCCGCAGGTCGACGAGGGCCTGCTGCAGGCGATCAAGGAGTCCCACTACGCCGCGCTGGACGCTGCCACGCAGGTGGAGGACAAGCTCGAGCGCCAGAACGCCACCAAGGAGGTCGAGGAGGCGGTCATCACCGCGCACTCCGGCGACCCCGAGTGGGAGGGCTACAAGGAGCAGCGCGCCAGGGTCCAGGCGGCCTTCGACAAGCTCGAGAAGCAGATCGTCCGCGAGCGCATCGCCATCCACAAGAAGCGCCCCGACGGCCGCGCCGAGCAGGAGATCCGCCCGATCTCCGTCGAGGCCGGCGTGCTGCCGCGCACGCACGGCTCGGGCCTGTTCACCCGCGGCCAGACGCAGGTCATGTCCGTGGCCGCGCTGGGCACGCTCAAGGAGGAGATGCGCCTCGACACCCTCGGGCTCGAGACGAAGAAGTACTACTGGCACCACTACAACTTCCCGCCCTTCTCGGTCGGCGAGGCCGGCCGCCTGGGCGGCCCCAAGCGCCGCGACATCGGTCACGGCGCGCTGGCCGAGCGGGCGCTGGTGCCGATGGTCCCGTCCGTCGACGACTTCCCGTACACGATCCGCGTGGTGTCGGAGACGCTGGAGTCCAACGGCTCCTCGTCGATGGCCTCGGTGTGCGGCTCGACGCTGGCGCTGATGGACGCCGGCGTGCCGCTCAAGGCGCCGGTCGCGGGCATCGCCATGGGGCTGATCAAGGAGGGCGACGACTACATCGTCCTCACCGACATCGCCGGCGTCGAGGACCACCTCGGCGACATGGACTTCAAGGTCGCCGGCACCGAGGCGGGCATCACCGCCCTGCAGATGGACATCAAGATCACCGGCGTCACCTTCGACATCCTGCGCGACGCGCTCACGCAGGCCCGCGAGGCGCGCATGACGATCCTGGGCAAGATGGCCGAGATCATCGACGCCCCGCGCAAGGAGCTGTCGCTGTACGCGCCGCGCATCGAGACGATCCAGATCGACCCCGAGCAGATCGGCATGATCATCGGCAAGGGCGGCGAGACGATCCGCGGCCTGCAGGAGGAGTTCGAGTCGCAGATCGACATCAACGACGACGGCCAGGTGCTGATCTACTCGGCCAACGGCGAGCTGGCCAACGCGCTGCTGGACCGCATCCGCGCGATGACCAAGGAGGTCGAGGTCGGCGACGAGTTCGACGGCAAGGTCGTCAAGACGACCACGTTCGGTGCCTTCGTCGAGCTGACCAAGGGCACCGACGGCCTGCTGCACATCAGCAACGTCAAGCCCGGCGAGCGCGTCGACACGGTCGAGGACGTCCTCAACCGCGGCGACGAGATCAAGGTGCGCGTCGTCGAGGTCGACCGCGAGCGCGGCCGCATCGGTCTGCGCCTGTCCGACGACCCGGCGATCGCCGGCAAGAACCCCGACGAGCTGTCGGCGATCGGCGCCGGCGGCGGAAACGGCGGCGGCCCCCGCGGCGAGCGTCGCGACCGGGGCGAGCGGCGTGACCGCGGCGAGCGCGGCTCGGGTCGCCCGCGTCGCGGCTCCAACCGCGATTCCGAGCGCTCCTGAGCCAGGTCCGCTTCACCGAGCTGGACTCGGGCGTCCGGGTCGTCACGGAGTCGATCGACTCCGTGCGATCCGCGGCGCTCGGGTTCTACATCGGCACCGGCTCCGGGCTGGAGACCGATCGCGAGGCCGGGCTGTCGCACCTGCTGGAGCACATGCTGTTCCGCGGCACCGACCGGCTGGCCTCGCATGAGATCGACGAGCTGTTCGACGCGATGGGCGCCGAGCTGAACGCCGGCACCGGCAAGGAGTCGACGTCGGTGTACTCGCGCGTCCTGGACGTGCACCTCGAGGAGGCGTTCGCGGTCCTGGCCGACATGGTCTGGCGGCCCGCGCTGCGCGACCTGGAGACCGAGCGCGAGGTCGTGCTCGAGGAGATCGCCATGTACGAGGACGACCCACAGGACAAGGTCTTCGACGTGCTCGGCGAGACGGTCTTCGGCGATCACCCGCTGGGCCGCGCGATCATCGGCACCGCCGACGTGATCTCGTCGATCGACCGCGACGGGCTGTCGGCGTTCCATGCCCGCCACTACCGGCCGCCGCAGATGGTGGTCGCCGCCGCCGGCTCGGTCGAGCATGAGCGCATCGTCGAGCTGGTGGCCGCCAGCCAGAACGGCGCCGGCGCCGTCCAGGAGCGTCAGCGGCTCACGCAGCCCGGGCCGTTCACGCCCCGGACCGCCTTCGCGCGCAAGGACACCGAGCAGGTGCACGTGTGCCTGGGCGGGCGCGGCATCGCCCGCGACGACGACCGCCGCTTCGCCCTGCGCGTGCTGGACACGATCCTCGGCGGCACGTCGTCGTCGCGCCTGTTTCAGGAGGTGCGCGAGAAGCGCGGGCTGGCCTACGCCGTCTACTCGTTCACCGCGCAGTACGCCGGCAGCGGGCAGGTCGGCCTGTACGTCGGCACCCGCGCCGACAACCTGCGCGCCGCGCTGGAGGTCGTCGCCGCCGAGCTGGAGCGGGCGGCCGACGACCCGGCCTCGGAGGCGGAGCTGTCGCGCGCCAAGGAGAACGCCAAGGGCCGCTACGTGCTGTCGCTGGAGTCGACGGGCGCGCGCATGAACCGGCTCGGCGCCGCCGTGCTGGCCGAGCTGCCGATCCTCAGCGACGACGAGGTGCTGGAGCGCATCGACGCCGTGACGATGGACGACGTGCGTGCGCTGGCGCGTGAGCTGTTCGCCCCGGGGGCGCTGTCGATCGCCGGCATCGGCCCCGACGAGGACGCCTTCCGCGCGGCGCTCCAGCCGCTGGAGGTGGCGGGCACCATCCACGCCACGTCGCTGCCCTCGGGGAGCGTTGCGGGGATGGTCGAATGATCCGCGTCGGCGTCGCCGGTGCGGCGGGCCGCATGGGCTCGACGGTCTGCGCCGCCGTCGAGGGCGCCGACGACATGGTCCTGGCCGGCCGGGCCGATCCCGCGCTGGGTGTGGCCCTGGCCGACATCCTCGGCGACGTCGACGTGGTCGTCGACTTCACGCAGCCCGATCAGGCGACGGCCAACGCGCTGGCCTGCGTACAGGCCGGCGTCCACGTGGTGATCGGGACCTCGTCGTTCGATCTGGCGCCGCTTGAGGAACATCCGTCCCCGCCCGCCCGCCAACGTGTTCTTCGCCCCGAACTTCGCCATCGGCGCGGTGCTGATGATGCGCTTCGCCGCGCAGGCCAGCCGCCACATGGCCAAGGCCGAGATCATCGAGCTGCACCACGACCGGCAAGCTCGACGCGCCGTCGGGCACCGCCGCGCGCACCGCCGAGATGATGGAGGGCGACGTGCCGATCCACTCGGTGCGCCTGCCCGGGCTGGTCGCCCACCAGGAGGTCATCCTCGGCGACGTCGGCCAGACGCTGACGATCCGCCACGACTCGACCGACCGCTCGTCGTTCATGCCCGGCGTGCTGCTGGCGATCCGCAGGGTCGGATCGCTGGCCAGCTCGCCGGTGGTCGGGCTCGAGCACCTGCTGTTCGACACGTGATCCGCCGTGCGCGCGTCGACGACGCGGCCGCACTGGCCGGCGTCAACGTGCGCGGCTGGCTGTTCGCCTACGCCGACATCGTCGACGTGCGCACGATGCTCGACGCGGGCGGCGACATCGAGGCCCGCTGGCGCGAGCTGCTGGCGCAGGCGGGCGAACACGTCTGGGTCGCCGAGCCTGACGGCGCCGTGACCGGCTTCGTGTCCGTGGGCCGCTCGCGCGACGACGAGGCGCCGGCCGACGTGGGGGAGCTGCGCGCCATCTACCTGGAGCCCGAGGCGGTCGGGACCGGGCTCGGGCGCGCGCTGCTGGCCCGCGGCGAGACGTCGCTGGGCGAGCTGGGCTTCGCCGAGGCCACGCTGTGGGTGTTCGAGGCCAACGCCCGCGCCCGCCGCTTCTACGAGCGCAACGGCTGGACGGCCGAGCCCGGCTCGGGCCCGGGGCCGTGGGGGTGGGCGCCCAGCGTGCGCTACCGCAAGGCGCTGGAGCCATGAGCATGCCCGGGGTGACCATCGCGGTCACCGACCACGCCGCCGACCGCTACCGCCAGCGGGTGCGCGGCACGCTGGATGCCAAGGCCGACGTGACCGCCCGGGTGGGCCGGGCCTGGGCGGCCGGGCGCGCGCAGCCGGGCGAGCGCGGAGCGGTGCGCGTCACCGACCTGGCCGACCGCGACCTGGTGTTCGTCTGCCGCCACGACGCCCGCGCGGGCGAGCTGGTGGTGATCACCCTGTGGGAGGAGGGCGACGAGGCCCGCGTCCCGCGCCGCTTCACCGACGCGCTGGAGCCCCGCCGCCGATCGTCCGACTGAGGCCGCTGCGCGGGCTCGACCTGGCAACGGGTCACGGGCAGCGGTCGAGGCGCGCGAACGGGGGGTCGCTGTCGCGCGTCGCGCGGGCGTCCGCGTTGGGCGGGCAGAACGGCCGGGTCCGCGCCGTCGCCGCGACGGCGGCCAGCAGCTGGGGCGCCGGGTCGATCGGCGTCCCGAAGCGCCGCACCTCGAAATGCAGGTGCGGGCCGGTCGCCCGGCCGGTGGCGCCCACCGCGCCCAGCAGCGTCCCCCCGGTGACCGGCGCGCCGGCGCCGACCGCGATCGACGACAGGTGCGCGTACCAGCTCTCGTAGCCGAGGCGGTGGGTGACGACCACGAGGTTGCCGTAGCCGCCGCCGTTGAAGCCCGCGAAGCTGATCGTGCCCACGCCGGCGGCGCGCACCGGGATGCCGGCGGCCTGCGGGAAGTCCAGCCCGGTGTGGCGGCGCCCGTCGACCCAGCCGAACCCGTCCGTCCACGTGCCCGCGACCGGGCGCAGGAACCGCACTGGGTCACCCGGCGTGCGATACACGTGCCGGCGACGCAGCGCGGCCAGGGTCTGGTGGCCGGCGACGCCGTCGACGGCCAGGCCCGCGGCGCCCTGGTAGCGGCGGACCGCCGACAGGGTCGCGGCGCCGAAGCCGCCGTCGATCGCGCCCGGGCCGTAGCCGCGAGCGCGCAGCAGGAACTGCAGGCCCGCCACGTCCCAGCCGCGCGCACCCGCGCGCATCGGGCGGGCGCCGAGCGCCGGTCGTCCGCGCCGCCCGAGCGCGTGGCGCGTGCGCGGCCCGGCGATCCCGTCCGCGGTCAGGCGATGACGGACCTGAAAGCGGACCGTGGCCGTGCGTGTGCGCGGTCCGGTGATCCCGTCGACCGCGCCGGCCGACAGCCCGACGGCGTCGAGCGCCACCTGCAGCGCGGCGACGTTCGCGCTGGCGGCGTGGGCGCCCGGGGCGGCGCACAGCCATGCGCCGCCGAGGGCCGCCCCTGCGACCAGCCCGCGGTGCCACCGCATCCCCGGAGGGTCCGCCGCGGCGCGGCGGGCGGCAAGCGGTGAGCGCGCCGTTGCAGGCGCTCAGCCGTCGCCCCGCACAAGCTCGGCCAGCCGCGTATGGCGGCGGCCGGCGTCCACCCGCCGCAGCGCCGCGTCCAGCGCGGCGGGCTCCCCGACGAAGACCGCCATCCGCTCGGCCCGGGTCAGCGCGGTGTAGACGAGATTGCGCGTGAGCATGATGCGGTGCCCGCTGAACAGCGGCACCACCACGGCCGGCGCGGAGCTGCCCTGCGCCTTGTGGACCGACATCGCGTGCGCCAGGCGCAGCGTGTCCAGCGCGCCGGTGGGCATGGCCAGCACGCGCCCGTCGTCGGTGCCCAGCAGCGTCTCGGCCTCCTCGCGGTCGTGGCTGAGCAGCACGCCGACCTCGCCGTTCATCAGCAGCCGCTCGTAGTCGTTGCGCGTCTGCACGACGCGGTCGCCGACGCGCAGCGGCGTGCCCGGGATCGGCTCCCCGTCCGGGTTGAGGCGCGCACGCAGCGCATCGTTGAGGGCGTCGATGCCGACGGGGCCGCGGTGCATCGGGGCCAGCACCTGGACGTCGGCGCGCGGGTCGAGCGCCAGGTGGCGGGGGAGGCGGTCGGCGGCCAGCGAGACGACCTCGTCGAAGATCTCGCTGGCCCGCTGGCGTCCGACGAAGTAGAAGTCGCGCACGACGTCGTCGGGCACCTCGCGCGGCGGCGGCCGGCCCTCGTTGAGGGCGTGGGCGGTGCGCACGATCAGCGAGCGCGCGGCCTGGCGGAAGACCTCGGTCAGGCGCGTGCTGGGCACCGCCTCGCTGGCCAGCAGATCCCCGAGCACGCGGCCGGCGCCGACCGGCGCCAGCTGGTCGGGATCGCCGACGAGAACGACATGGGTGCGCTCCCCGACGGCGCCGAACAGCACCCCGGCCAGGCGCACGTCAAGCATCGAGACCTCGTCGACGATCAGCACGTCGCAGCCGGGGATCGGGTCGCCGGGGCCGTGCACGAACCCCTCGCCCGGCTGCCAGCCCAGCAGCCGGTGGATCGTCGAGGCCTCCGCGCCTGTCGCCTCCGACATGCGCCGCGCCGCCTTGCCGGTGGGGGCGCACAGCACCGCGCGCAGGCGCCGCTCGCGCAGCACGTCGACCAGCGTGCGCAGGGTCTGCGTCTTGCCGGTGCCGGGCCCGCCGGTGAGGATCGACAGGCGGCCGCCGACCGCGCGCTGGACCGCGTGCCACTGCATCTGCGTGGGCACGAAGTCGCCGTCGGTCGGCCGCTCGGGCAGATCGACATCGTGGGCAGGCTCGGCATCGAGCAGGTCGCGGATGCGCTCGCCCAGGCGCGTCTCGATGCGGTGCAGGCGCGCGTCGGCCACGCGGTCGTCCTCCACGACCACGGTGCCGCTCAGCGCGACGGCCTCCAGCGCGGCGTCGGGATCGGCGCCCAGCAGCCGCCGCGCGCGCTCGCGCAGCTCCTCGCGCGGCAGGAGGCAGTGCCCGTCGCCCTCCGCCTCGCGCAGCACGAACACGACTCCGGCGGCCAGACGGCGCGGATCATCGGCGGGCACCCCCAGCGCCCGGGCCAGCGCGTCGGCGGTGGCGAAGCCGATGCCGTCGAGCTCGGTCAGCCGGTAGGGGTCGACGGTCAGGACGTCGATCGCGTCGGCGCCCAGCGCGCGCAGCACCCGGCCAGCCACCGCGGCGGGGACGCCGTGGCCGTCGAGGAAGAGCCGCACCGCCCGCAGCGCGCGCGCCTCGCGCCAGGCGGCCACCGCGGGGCCGATGCGGATCGGCCCGATGCCCGGCACCTCGCGCAGGCGGGCGTGCGGGTCGGCGTCGACAACCTCCAGGACGTCGGAGCCGTGGCGCTGGAGCAGGAACAGCGCCCCGGTGGGGCCGACGTGCTTGATGCCGCTCAGCAGGGCCAGCAGCGCCGCGTCGGAGGTCGGCTCGGCGATGCGCACGTCGCGCACCTGGAACTGGCGGCCGTGGCGCGGATGCTCGCGCCAGCTGCCCGACACCTCCATCGCGTCGCCGGCGTGCACGTGCGCCAGCGGACCGGCCAGGACGACGGGCTCGCCGTCGTCGCTGGTGGCGTCCAGCACGGCGAAGCCCCCATCGTCGGTGGCAAAGCGCACCCGCGCAACCTCGACCGTCAAGCGCTCCGTCATCGCGTTCCGACGGTAGACCCCCGACCGGCGATCACTTCGCCGCCGACGCTGAGATACTGCAGGGCGTGGGCAGTCTTGGAACAGTCATCACCGCCGTCATCACGCCCTTCGACGACGCGCTGAACGTCGACGAGGAGGCCTTCGTCGCGCTGCTGGCGCATCTGCATGCGCACGGCAGCGACGGGGTCGTCGTCGCCGGCTCGACCGGCGAGGCGGCGACGCTGACCGACGAGGAGCACCTCGGGATCGTCGAGCTGGCGCTGCGCGAGCGGCCGGCGGGCATGACCGTGATCGCCGGCACCGGCTCCAACGACACCCGCCACGCGGTCGAGCTGACCGAGCGCGCCACCGAGCTGGGCGTCGACGGCACGCTGAGCGTGACGCCCTACTACAACCGCCCGAACTTCCGCGGCCTGCAGGCCCACTACCGCGAGATCGCCCGCGCCACCGACAAGCCGATCCTGCTCTACAACATCCCCAGCCGCAGCGCGCTGGACGTCAGCAACGAGCAGCTGGCGCAGCTCGGCCAGCTCGACCACATCATCGGCGTCAAGCAGGCCAACAACGCCAACCTCGCCCCGATCGACGGTCTCGAGGTGTACGCCGGCAACGACGACGCGTTCCTGCCCACGCTGGAGTTCGGCGGGGCCGGGGGCATCCTGGTGGCCAGCCACGTGATCGGCGACGAGATGCGCCGCATGGTCGACGAGCCGCAGCGGCGCGCCGAGATCGACGCCTCCCTGCGCGACGTGTACGCGGTGATGGGCGTGACCACCAACCCGATCCCGGTCAAGGCCGCGGTCGAGATGCTGGGCCTGCGGGCCGGCGGGCTGCGCCTGCCGCTCGTGGCGGCCACCGACGACGAGAAGGCCGAGATCCGCGCCGTGCTGGAGCGCCACGGCCTGCTCAGCGGCGCGGCGTCCTGATGGCTGGCGGCACCCTGCGGGTCCTGCCGCTCGGCGGCCTGGGCGAGATCGGCAAGAACATGACGGTCGTCGAGTACGAGGACCGCATCGTCGTCGTCGACACCGGCCTGCGCTTCCCGACGGCCGAGATGATGGGCATCGACCTGGTCCTGCCCGACTTCGCCTACCTGCGCGACCGCGCCGACGACATCGAGGCGATCGTCATCACCCACGGCCACGAGGACCACATCGGCGCGCTGCCGTTCGTCCTGCGCGAGCTGGGCCAGGACATCCCGGTGCTCGGACGCCGCCTGACCATGGCGATGGCCCGCTCCAAGCTCGACGAGCACAAGCTGCGCGAGGTCGACCTCGAGGACGTCGAGCCCGGCGACAAGCTCGAGCTGGGGCCCTTCGACCTCGAGCTGCTGCACATGACCCACTCGATCCCCGACTCGTGCGCGGTGGCGCTGACCACCGACCTGGGCACGATGCTCGTCACCGGCGACTACAAGTTCGACCAGACCCCGGTCGACGGCCGTCCGGCCGACATCGCTCGCCTGGCCGAGCTGGGCAAGGAGGGCCTGCTGCTGCTGTGCGGCGACTCCACCAACGCCGACCGCAGCGGCTGGGCGCCGAGCGAGTCGGGCGTCGGGCCGCACCTGGAGGAGGTCTTCGCGCGCTGCGACGGGCGCATCGTGGTCACGTCGTTCGCCTCCAACATCCACCGCGTCCAGCAGGTCGTCACCGCTGCGCACGCGCTGGGGCGCAAGGTCGCGCTGATCGGCCGCTCGATGCGCAAGAACGTCAACATCGGCCGCTCGCTGGGCCACATCGAGATTCCCGAGGGCACGCTGATCCAGGCCCGCGAGATCGAGGACTTCCCGCCGCACAAGCTGGTCATCATCTCGACCGGCTCCCAGGGCGAGCCGCTCAGCGCGCTGCGCCGCATGGCCCATCGCGACCATCCCCAGGTCGAGCTCAAGCGCGGCGACACCGTCGTCTTCAGCGCCACGCCGATTCCCGGCAACGAGCGCGCGGTCAACGAGACCGTCGACCGGCTGTATCAGATCGGCTGCGAGGTGGTGACGACCCGCGACGCGCCGATCCACGCCTCAGGCCACGGCTACGTGGAGGAGGTCAAGCTGATGCTCAACCTCGTCCGGCCGCGCTACGTGATGCCCTTCCACGGCGACTACCGGCGGCTGTACCTGCACGGTCAGCTGGCCTCGGCCACGGGGGTGCAGAGCGACCACATCTTCCACGGCGTCAACGGCACCCCGCTGGAGGTCGACGCGCGGGGCGCGCGCTGGGCCGAGAAGGAGCGCAGCGGCATGGTGTTCGTCGACGGCGTCGACATCGGCGACGTGGCCGACGTCGCGCTGCGCGACCGCAAGATGCTGTCGGCCGACGGGATCTTCGTCGTGGTCGCGACCATCTCCGAGCAGGACGGCTCGTCGGTGGCCGAGCCCGAGGTGATCTTCCGCGGCGTGCCCTTCCGGGCCGATGCCGAGCGCCTGCTCGACGAGATCCGCGACACGGTCGAGAGCTCGCTGGAACGCGCCGCCGGCGAGGAGATCCGTGAGATCGACCTGCTGCAGGAGGTCCTCCACGACGATCTGGCCCAGTTCGTCTACGAGCGCCTGCGCCGCCGGCCGATGGTGCTGCCGGTCGTCGTCGAGGTCTGAGCCGACCGCGATACGATCGCCGCTCCACCGGAGAGGGGAGAGACAGTGGTCGATCGAATCCTGACCAGTCACGCCGGCAGCCTGCCGCGGCCGGAGGAGCTCGTGCAGCTCAACGCGTTGCGCGCGGACGGGCGGCTCGACGACGAGGCCGGCTACCAGGAGCAGCTCGCGCAGGCGGTGCAGGACGTCGTCGCCCGCCAGCGCGAGGTCGGGATCGACCTCGTCAACGACGGCGAGTTCGGACACTCGATGGGCTCGCGCTACGACTACGGCCCGTGGTGGAGCTACGTGTTCCAGCGCCTGGGCGGCCTGGAGCTGGTGCCCGACGCCGGCATCGTCTCGATCCAGCAGCCCAAGGCCAAGTCGGGCATCCAGCTGGCGACGTTCCTGGAGCGGCGCGACTGGCAGGCGTTCGCCGACGCCTACGGCGACCCCGAGTCGGGCGTCGCGCTGCCCAACCCCAACATCGACAGGGGCGCGCCGGTCTGCACCGGGCCGATCACCTATGTCGGCCAGGAGGCCGTCCAGCAGGACATCGCCCACCTCAAGGCGGCGCTGGACGCGGCGGGCATCCGGGACGGCTTCCTCAACTCGGTCGCGCCCGGCAGCGGCGCGCGCTTCGGCAACGAGCACTACGCCGACGACGAGGAGCTGCTCTACGCCGTGCGCCGACGCGCTGCGCGAGGAGTACCAGGCGATCATCGACGCCGGCCTGGTCCTCCAGCTCGACGACCCGGGCATCGCCGAGAACTGGGACCAGATCAACCCCGCACCCAGCGTCGAGGACTACCGGCGCTTCACCCAGGTGCGCATCGACGCGCTCAACCACGCCATCCGCGGCCTGCCCGCGGAGCGCATCCGCTTCCACCTGTGCTGGGGCAGCTGGCACGGCCCGCACACCACCGACCTGCCGATGGCCGACATCGTCGACCTGATGCTCAAGGTCAACGCGGGCGCCTACTCGTTCGAGGCCGCCAACGCGCGCCACGAGCACGAGTGGCACGTGTGGGAGGACGTCAAGCTGCCCGAGGGCAAGACGATCCTGCCGGGCATCGTCACGCACTCGACCAACGTCGTCGAGCACCCCGAGCTCGTGGCTGAGCGCATCGTGCGGTTCGCCGAGGTGGTGGGACGCGAGAACGTCGTCGCCTCCACCGACTGCGGCCTCGGCGGGCGCGTGCACCCACAGATCGCCTGGGCCAAGCTGCAGGCGCTGGCCGAGGGCGCCGAGCTGGCCAGCCGCAAGCTGTGGGGCGCCCGGGCCGGCGTCTGAGCCTGCCTCAGACCTCCGCTTCGACGAGCATGCGGATCGCGTCGAGCGTCGAGGCGACGTCGGTGTCGCGCTCGTGGCTGTGCTGGGTGTGCAGGAACAGCGTCAGCCGCGAGCCCTCCCCGTCGCCGTCGACCTGCATCCAGCCGCGGTAGCCGCTGGGGGTGCTCCACTCGATGCGCCGCTGGGCGGGGTCGGCCTGGAAGCTGGCCTCGCCGTGCTGCTCGTGGCCGCCGTAGCGGGCGTCGACCTTCACGCGGCCGTCCCCGGACGAGCGAGCGCCGGTCATCTGGGGGACGAACTTCGGCAGGTTGGCGACGTCGGAGATCGCCGCGTAGACAGCGTCGGGCGGGGCGGCGACGTGCTCGGTGTGCTCGTGCTCCATCTCGGGCTCCTCTCGGACGGGTGCGCGGAACTTAGCGCGCCGCGATGCCGGCGGCCCAGCCGGGCGCCCGGCCGCCGCGGGGCGGCGACAGCGACGCGGCGTCGACGCCGGCGTGGCGGAGCAGCCAGGCGATCACCGAGTTGGAGTTCCACATCTCGCCGAGGCCCAGCTCGTCGCGACCCCACACGGGCGTGGGCACGTCGGCGACGAGGTCCAGCAGCCGCAGCACGACCGCGCGGTCGTCGGCCACCCGCACGGGGCTGTCGACCGCGTCGGCGATGTCGGGGATCGCCCCACCCGTCCAGCGGCGGACCTCGTAGCGGAACAGGCGCCAGCGGCCCGCCCAGCGGGCTCCGACGGGGCCCGCGGCGACCGCTCCATGATCGACGCCGCGCCCGTGCCAGGCCGGGGCCATCTCGATCGCCGTGCGCGCGCCGTCGAGCCACACCTCCAGCGCCGCGTGGTACAGCGGCGCGCGCGTGCGATGGGCCAGCCGGGCGGCGACCGCCTCGTACACGCGGCCGTTGAACGCGACCACGTGTCCGCCGGCGCCGAGCGGAATCCACGACAGGTCGACGGCCGCGTCCATCGTCAGAGACTCTACGGTCCCTTGGGGAGGGCGCTCCCCGTCCGCCCGCAGGAGCGCCCCGTCGGCGGCGTAGGGAAGACCCACCGGTGCGCGGGGAAGTCCCGCCATCCGCCCGCGGACCGCCCGTCGTAGCGTCGCAGACGGTCGCCGCGGGACCGGCGGTGACCACCCATACAGCGACCGCAGGAGGTCTCTCATGCGACGGTTCCTCGTCGCCATCACAGCCGTGCTCGTCTTGCTCGGCATCGGCGCCGCGTCCGCGTCGGCCGCCGTCTTCTTCGAGTCCTCGCCGGGATCGGGGCCGGCTCCGGCCAAGCTCGGCCCGTACGAGATGACCCCGATCTCAGCGGATGCTCGTCCAGACGGGGCCACCGTCTCGTCGCTGGCCAGTCCACTGGGCAACATCCTCTTCGGGACGCCCGTCACCCACTACACCGGGGGATCGGGCGGCACGTGGGGCGGTTGGCCGGGCGCCCCCACCGACGTGTACTTCACCGGCCTGAGCCAGTCGAGCCTCTCGATCACGCTGCCCGCCGGCACCGGTGCCGTCGACTTCTACGGCCAGCCCGACGCACCCGGCACGTACACGATGACCGCGATGTCCGACGGCAAGGTCGTCGGCTCGGTGTCGGCCACCTGGCCGAACGGGCCGAAGTACTTCGGCTTCTGGGTGCCGCTCAAGCAGTCCGTGGACGCGGTGGTCATCAGCGCGCCGTCCGACGCCTACGGGTTCGCGGTCGGCTCCGTGCGCATCGCACGGGCATCCGACGCCGGGCCGTTCCTGACGTCGATGAGCCGCTCGTCGGGCAGCAGCGCCGGCGGGGACACGCTGACCATCCGCGGTGAGAACTTCACCGACGGCACCGGCGTGCGCTTCGACGGCACCCCGGCATCGTCGGTGACGGTGGTCAACTCGACCACGCTGCGTGTGGTCACCCCGGCGCACGCGCCCGGTGGCTACGACGTGACGATCGTCAACCGCAACGGCTCGAGCCCCCAGGTTGACGCAGACGCCTTCACCTTCGTGAGGGATCGATGACGTGGCACGCGCCCCCGCCTCGGCGGGGGCCCGGCTGCGCCGGTGAGGAGATCGCCCGCCGGCCACCGTCGCTTCCGCGGACGCGCACCCCGGACGAGCGAAGGCTGGCGCTGGGCGAGCTGGACCCCTACGACGCCCTGATCGGCACCTGGACGGTGCAGATGACCCACCCGGCGATCGACGGGACGATGCGCGGCGAGGTGACGTTCGAGTGGCTGGCCGGAGAGGCCTTCCTGCTGCAGCGCTCCTCCACCGACCATCCCGAGGTGCCCGAGTCGCTCTGGGTGCTCGGCCGCGGGCCCGATGGCCTCCAGGTCGACTACTACGACTCGCGCGGCGTGCGCCGCGTGTACGCGGTCTCGCTACGTGCCGGCCAGCTGCGCCTGTGGCGCGCGGTGCCGGGCCTCTCCCAGCGCTTCCTGGGCACGATCGCCGCCTCTGGCGACGAGATCGACGGCCTCTGGCAGGTGTCGCGCGACGACGCCACCTGGGACGACGACCTGCGCGTGCGCTACCTACGGCGCTAGCAGCACCTTCCCGCGCAGGCCACCGGCCTCGTTGAGTCGGTGCGCCTCGGCTGCGTCGGCCAACGGCAGGACCCGGTCGATGCGCGTCTGCAGGCGCCCGCTGGCCACGTCGGCCACGAGCTCGCGCAGTCGCGCCACGTCGGGCTCGATGAGAAACACCTGCTGGCGGATGCCGCGGCCGGGCTCGGGCACCGCGCGGGTGGAGACCGCTGCGCCGCCGTCGCGCACCGCCGCGAACGCCGCCTCGCCGAGGGGAACGGCGTCATACAGGCCGTCGACCGGCTCCACGGCGGCGAGGTCGGCGTCGCGGGCCAGCACCTCGTCGGCGCCCAGGCCGGCGACGAACGCCTCGTCGTCGGTGCTGGCCTGGGCGAGCACGCGCAGACCGGCCTGCTTGGCCAGCTGGACGGCGAAGGCGCCGACGGCCCCGCTGGCGCCGGTGACCAGCAGCGATGCGCCAGCCGGCAGGTCCAGGATCGCCAGGCCCTGAGCGGCGGTGAGCGCGTTGAGCGGGATCGTCGCCGCGATCGTCTCCTCCAGGCCGTCGGGCAGCGTCACCAGCCAGGAGGCCGGGACGGCGACCTGCTCGGCGTACGCGCCCAGGCGGCCGCCGTTGGCATACCAGTGGATCATCCCCACGACACGGTCGCCGGGGGACACCGCGTCGACGCCCTCGCCGACGTTGAGGACCGTGCCGGCGAAGTCCCAGCCGATCACGTAGGGCGGGTCGGGCATCGCCCGCGGGCCCTTCCCGGCGCGCGCCCCGAGGTCGGTGGGGTTGACGTTGGCCGCGTGCACGGCGACGACCGCCTCATCGGGTGCCGGCTGCGGGTCGGGACGTTCGGCCAGGCGCAGGACGTCGGGACCGCCGGTCTGCGCGACTTCGATGACGTGCATGGAGCTCCTATCGGGGGCGCCGGCCGAAGGCGAAGTACGCGAGCGGCCCGACGATGTTCACGAACGATGCGGCCACCCAGGCCGGCTTGGGACCACGCACCTCGCTCGCGGGGCGCCGGCGCAGATCGACCAGCGCGGCGCCCAGCAGGGCGACCTCGACGGCGCCCAGGCCGATGAGCGCGGCCCGCGCTCGGGTCGACAGATCGCTCCAGCGCTTCTTGGGACGTGCCATGCCGTTCACGCTATCCGAGCGGCGAGGGATGCCCATCGCCCACAGCTCCTCGTGCTCGGCGCCGACGTCGACGATCCGTGCCCGCATCGGGTGGCGGACGCCGTCGAACGTCGCGTGGACGTCGGGCTGGGCACGCACGTTGTGCAGCCCCACCGGCGTCTGCGCGGACGCCTGCCGCACGGCCGACCGGCGGCCGGCTCATTGCCGGGCGGCGGCGACGATCGACTTCGCGACGTACACCACCGAGAGCGTGAGGAAGGTCGCGCCGATGATGGCGCGGACGTGGCTCTCCTCCAGCGGCGTGCGACTCGCCAGCGGGGCGGCGACCACGTCGCCGACCTTCGCGCGCCAGCCCTGCAGCCCTGCGGTTCCGATCTGCGTTGCGTTGGCCATGTGGTGCGGTTTCCCCGGATTCGCTGTCGCCAACGGCGACAGGTACGGTCTCGCCCATATGCGCATCGACCGCCTCGATCATCTCGTCCTCACCGTCGCCGACATGGAGGCAACGATCGTGTTCTACGAGCGGGTGCTGGGGATGCGCGCGGTCACGTTCGGCGCCGGGCGCCGAGCGCTGGCCTTCGGGCGATCGAAGATCAACCTGCACGAGGCCGGGCGCGAGTTCGAGCCCAAGGCGGCGCGGGCGACGCCCGGCAGCGCCGACCTGTGCCTGATGGCCGAGACGCCGCTGGAGCAGGTGATCGCCCACCTGCGCGCGTGCGATGTGGCGATCGAGGAGGGACCGGTGCAGCGCACCGGCGCGCTGGGGCCGATCGACAGCGTCTACGTGCGCGATCCCGACGGCAACCTGATCGAGATCAGCAACGAGGTCCGCCAGTCGCCGGCGCCGGACACGCTGCAGATCGGCGGACGCTTCAACGGGCCGCCCAGCAGTGCCAACGGCGGCGTCACCTGCGGCCTGCTGGCCGGATGGATCGATGGGCCGGCGGAGGTGACGCTGCGGGTTCCGCCCCCGCTGGAGCAGGGCCTGACCGTGGCCCGCGAGGGCGAGCGGGTGCTGCTGCACGATCGCGACGTGCTCGTGGCCGAGGCGCGCCCCGGACGACCCGATGTCGACGTGCCCAAGCCGGTGAGCGTCGAGCAGGCGCGGCGCGCATCGGAGGGCTATCCGTGGCGGACCGGCCATCCGTACCCGACGTGCTTCGTGTGCGGGCCCGAGCGTCCGGCCCACGACGGGCTGGAGCTGTTCGCCGGCCCGGTCGCCGGACGGGAGCTGTTCGCCGCCGAGTGGACGCCGTCGCGCGAGCTCGCCGCGTTCGACGGCACGGTCGCTCAGCCGTTCGTGTGGGGAGCGCTGGACTGCCCCAGCGGGATCGTGACGACGACCTTCGAGGGCGCCGGGCGCGTGCTGCTCGGGCGGCTGACCGTCCAGCTGCATCGCCCCGTGATGGCCGGGCAGGCGCACGTCGTGCAGGCGTGGCCGCTGGGGCGCGACGGGCGCAAGCTGTCGACGGCCAGCGCGATCTTCACGGGCGACGGCGAGCTGTGCGCCGTCGCCCGGGGGCTGTGGATCGAGGTCCGCGAGGACGCCTGAGCGCGCGGCGCGGTCAGGCGCCGAGCACCGCCTCCAGACGCCGGTCGAGCGCGGCGGCGAGCGTGTCGCGCACGGCGCCCTCCTCGAAGCGCTCGACCAGCTCGCACATGAAGCCCTCGATCACGAGCCGCTGGGCGGTCTCCTCGCGCAGCCCGCGGGCGCGCAGGTAGTACACCTGCTCGGGATCGATCTGGGCGATCGCCGCTGCGTGCGTGCAGCGCACGTCGTTGGCGAGGATCTCCAGGCCCGGGATCGCGTCGGCGTGCGCCCTCTTGGAGACAGCAGGTTGCGCGACTCCTGGAACGCGTCCGTGCGCTGCGCGCCGGGTCGACCTTGATCATCCCGCGCCACACCGCCGAGGAGCGGTCGGCCGAGGATGCCGCGGAACGCGAGGTCCGAGTGGTGTTCGCGGCGCGGCATGCTCCTGCGTCGTGTCGAAGTCCAGGTGCTGGCGCCCGCGGGCCGCGTAGCCGCCGGTGACCTCGCCGACGCGCCCGCGCCGGCGAGCATCGTCTCCAGGAACACCTTGCCGTTGCGCCGCGCCGAAGCCGAGCGTGATCCACTCGAGCTGCGCGTCGCGGGCCACCGTGGCGCGCTGGTCGCCGAACACCCAGGTCTGCTCGTTGAGATCCTGCACGCCGAGGTAGCGCAGGTTCGCGTTCTGCGCCGACGACGAGCTCGACGACGCCGTTGAACGAGGCCCTCGCCGGCGCGTCGGCGGAGACTCCTGTCCCAGATCTCCGCCTCGCGCGCCCTCCTCGAGCACCATGAGCATGCGCCAGTGCAGCGCGGTGCCGGCTGCTGGGTGGACGTTGGTGAGCACGATCGGCTCATCGACGACGGTGTTGCGCGGGACGTAGACGAGCGCGCCGTCGGTCCACTCGGCCGCGTTGCGCGCCGAGAACGGGTGTCGGTGGTCACCAGGGAGCCCGAGGTGCGCCTCGACGAGCTCGCCGTGCCGTCTCGGCGGCCCGCCAGGGGCATCACGAGCGCGCCGTCGGGCTCGGGCACGTGCGCACCGTCGACGGCGATCAGCCCCGCGCCCTCGCCGCCCGCAGCGGGGGCGAAGGCGTCGAGGTCGAGGTCGTCGATCGGGGTGAACTCCCAGCCCGGCGTCCCGCGGAATGCCGGCTGACGACCTCGCCGAGCGCGTCCAGCGCGCGCGCCCGGCGGGCCCCAAGGAAGTCCGTGGCCATGTCCGTCATCCGATCGAGCCCTCCATCTGCAGCTCGATCAGCCGGTTCATCTCGACCGCGTACTCCATCGGAAGCTCCTTGACGATCGGCTCGATGAAGCCGTTGACGATCAGCTTGGAGGCCTCCTCCTCGTCGATCCCGTGCGACTGCAGGTAGAACAGCTGCTCCTCGCCGACCTTGGAGACCGTCGCCTCGTGGCCGACGTCGACGTCGTCCTCGCCGATGCGGATCGTCGGGTAGGTGTCCGAGCGCGACTCCTCGTCGAGCAGCAGCGCGTCGCAGACCACCTTGGAGCGCGCGCCGTGTCGCGCCCTTGGCCACCTCGAGCAGGCCGCGGTAGGAGGAGCGCCCGCCGTCCTTGGAGATCGACTTGGCGAAGATGTTCGACGTCGTGTATCGGGCGCCGCGTGGACGATCTTGCCGCCCGCGTCCTGGTGCTGGCCGGTGCCGGCGAAGGCGATCGACAGGATCTCGCCGTGGGCGCGCTCGCCCATCAGGTACACCGACGGGTACTTCATCGTCAGCTTCGAGCCCAGGTTGCAGTCGACCCACTCGACCGTCGCGTCGGTCTCGGCGACCGCGCGCTTGGTGACGAGGTTGAACACGTTGCCCGACCAGTTCTGCACGGTCGTGTAGCGGATCCGCGCGCCCGGCTTGGCGATCAGCTCGACCACCGCGGAGTGCAGCGAGTCCGACGAGTACGTCGGCGCGGTGCAGCCCTCGACGTAGTGCACGTAGGAGCCCTCGTCGGCGATGATCAGCGTCCGCTCGAACTGGCCCATGTTCTCCGTGTTGATGCGGAAGTAGGCCTGCAGCGGCATCTCGACCTGGACGCCCGGCGGCACGTAGACGAACGAGCCGCCCGACCACACGGCGCTGTTGAGCGCGGCGAGCTTGTTGTCGTTCGGCGGGATGATCGTGGCGAAGTACTCGCGCACGAGGTCCTCGTGCTCGCGCAGCGCCGGTGTCCATGTCCATGAACACGACGCCCTGCTTCTCGAGCTCGCTGCGTTGACCTGGTGGTAGACGACCTCGGACTCGTACTGGGCGCCGACGCCGGCCAGGAACTTGCGCTCGGCCTCGGGGATGCCCAGGCGGTCGAAGGTCTTCTTGACGTCCTCGGGCACGTCGTCCCAGGAGCGCTCGGCCCGCTCGGAGGCGCGCACGAAGTAGTGGATGTCGTCGAAGTCGACCTCGGCCAGCATGGGCGGAGCCCCACGTCGGCATCGGGCGGGCGAGGAAGTGCTCCAGCGCCTTGAGGCGGAACTCGCGCATCCACTGCGGCTCGTTCTTGAACTCCGAGATCTTCTCGACGAGCTCGCGGGTCAGCCCCTTGGGGGCCTTGTACAGGTAGTTCTCCGCGTCGTGGAAGCCGTAGCGCTCGGTGTAATCCGCGTTGATGTGCGCAGGGCCTCCTGCTCGGCGATCACTTCGGGAGTGGCCATGGTGTCAGTCGACCTCCAGCTTGATCAGTCCGTCCTCCACGAGGACGGGGAAGGTGTCGACGGGCACGTAGGCGGGGAGGGTCTGCGGCCTCCCCGTGCGCAGGTCGAACAGCGAGCCGTGGCGCGGGCACTCGAGCGTGCAGCGCGCCCTCGTCGAGCTCGCCCTCGGCGAGCGGCCCGTCGTCGTGGGAGCAGCGGTCCTCGATCGCGAGGAGCTCGCCGTCGCAGTTGAAGACGCCGATCTCAAGGTCCTCCCAGGCCACGATCCTGCGCGATCCGGGCGGCAGCTCGTCGAGGGGGCAGACGTCGATGATCTCGGCCATCAGGCCTCCGCCTCGGACTTGGGGGTCTCGGGCTCCCAGTCGACGGCGTTGCCCAGCGACGCCGCACTTGAGGACCTTCAGCGACAGCAGCGCGCACTTCATGCGCGTCGCGGAGATGTCGATGCCGAGCAGGTCGAGCACGAAGTCGCGGTCGAGCTTGAGCAGGTCGTCGACCTTCATGCCCTTGACCTCGTCGGAGGACATCGACGCGGCCGCCTGGCTGATCGCGCAGCCGTGGCCGGAGAAGCGCACGTCCTCGATCGTCCCGTCGTCGCCGACGCGCGAGCTGGACCTTCAGCTCGTCGCCGCACAGCGGGTTGTGGTCCTCGGCCTCGAGATCCGGCGCCTCCAGCTCGCCCCAGTTGTGGGGCCGCTTGTAGTGCTCGAGGATCTGCTCGCGGTACAGCTCGTCCATCAGGCGTCTCCGAACAGGTCGTGGACGTCGCCCAGCGCCTCGACGAGCATGTCGACGTCGGAGCGGTCGTTGTGCACGGCGAAGGAGGCGCGCGTGGTGGCGCCGACGCCGAGACGGCGCATGAGCGGCTGGGCGCAGTGGTGGCCGGCGCGCACGCACACGCCGCGGCGCGCGACGATCTCGGCGACGTCGTGGGGGTGGGCGTGGTCGAGCGCGAAGGAGATCACGGCGCCGCGGTCGCGCGGGTCGCGCGGACCGTGGAGCGTGAGGCCGGGCACGCTCGGCCAGGCGCTCCAGCGCGTAGGCGACGAGGTCGCAGCTCGTGGGCGCGCACGCGCTCCATCCCGAGCTCCTGCAGCCAGTGCGACCGCGGCGCCCATGCCGATCGCCTCGACGATCGGCGAGGTGCCGGCCTCGAACTTCGCGGGGATCTCCGCCCAGGTCGACGTCTGCTCGCCGACGGCGGAGATCATGTGGCCGCCGCCGATGAACGGCGGCATCGCCTCGAGCAGCTCGGGCCGCCCGTGCAGCACGCCGAGCCCGGTCGGGCCGTAGGCCTTGTGGGCCGGTCCACACGTAGAAGTCGGCGTCGATGGCGCCGACGTCGACCGCGCATCTGCGGGCACCGCCTGCGCGCCGTCGACCAGCGTCGTCGGCGCCGGCGGCGCGGGCGCGGGCCACGATGTCGGCGACCGGGTTGATCGTGCCCAGCACGTTGGAGGCGTGAGCGACGGCGACGAGCTTGGGCTCGCGGGTCAGCAGCTCGTCGAGCGCGTCCAGCTGCAGGCGCCCCTCGTCGTCGACGGGCACGTAGGCCAGGGTGGCACCGGTCCGCTGGGCCAGCAGCTGCCAGGAGACGACGTTGGAGTGGTGCTCCATCTGGGTGACGACGATCGTGTCGCCCGGCGCCGACGTTGTCCAGGCCCCACGTGTAGGCGACGAGGTTGATGGCCTCGGTCGCGTTCTTGGTGAAGACCGTGCCGCGCGCGGGCGCGTTCAGCCACGACGCCGCACGGGCGCGGGCGTCCTCGAAGCGATCGGTCGACTCGACGGCCAGCGGGTAGACGCCGCGGTGCACCGAGGCGTTGTGGTGGCGCAGGAAGTCGTCCATCGCCTCGATCACGGCACGCGGCTTCTGCGCCGTCGCGCCGGAGTCGAGGTAGACGAGGCCGTCCCGGTCGCAGGACCGGGAACTCGGCCGCGCACGTCGAGGGTGTCCGCCGTCGAGAGCCATGTCAGGCGCTCGCGCCGACCTCCTCGCGGATCCAGCCGTAGCCCTTGGCCTCGAGCTGCTCGACGAGCTCGGGCCCGCCCTCCTTGACGATGCGCCCGTCGAACATGATCGACACGCGCGTGGGCTGGACCAGGTGCAGGATGCGCTGGTAGTGGGTGATGATCAGCGTGCCCATGCCGCTGCCCCTGGACGACGGTGTTGACGCCGTGGGCGACGACGTTGAGCGCGTCGATGTCCAGGCCCGAGTCGGTCTCGTCCATGACCGCGATCTGCGGCTGCTGCAGCGCCAGCTGAAGGATCTCCAGGCGCTTCTTCTCACCGCCGGAGAAGCCCTCGTTGAGGTAGCGCGAGGACCACTCCCTGGGGACGTTGGTCAGCTCCATGGCCGCCTCGACGGTCTTGCGGAACTCCTTGAGCGGGACCTCCGGCTCGCCCCGCGCCTCGCGGTGCGCGTTCATGACCATGCGCAGGTACTTGGTGATGGTCACGCCGGGGATCGAGACCGGGTACTGGAAGGCCATGAACAGGCCCATGCGGGCGCGCTCGTCGGGGTCGGCCTCGGTGATGTCCTCGCCGTCGAGCAGGATCTGGCCCTCGGTGACCTCGAGGCCCGGGTGGCCCATGATCGCGTTGGCCAGGGTCGACTTGCCCGAGCCGTTGGGGCCCATCAGCGCGTGGACCTCGCCGCTGTGCACGTCGATGTCCAGACCGTTGAGGATCTGCTTGTCGCCGGCCTGGACGTGAAGGTTTCGGATCTCGAGGTGGGCCATGGTCTCCTGGGAAGCGTTAGTGGCTGAGGGTGAAGAGGGGATGGGTCGCGGTCGGATCGCGTGCCGCCGAACAGCGACCAGCTCGGCCAGCGTGGTGCGCCGCAGCGCCTCCATGACGGCCTCCTGGACGCGCGTCCACAGCATGCGCGTCGCGCAGCCGGCGCCACCGTCGGACATGTGCGAGCACGAGCACGCGGCGCTCGCACTCCTCGACGAAGCAGTCCATCGGGGCGATGGTGCCCTCGAGTGCGAGCACGACCTCGTCCATCGTGATCGTCTCGGCGGGCCGGGCCAGGCGGTAGCCGCCGCGCGCGCCGCGGCGCGACTCGACCAGGTCCGGCCTTGCGCAGAAGCGCCACGACGTGCTCGAGATAGCCCAGCGGGAGCTGCTCGGCCTCGGCGATCGCCTTGAGCGATACCGGGGAGTCGAGGTCCTGGCGTCCGAGCTCGACGAGCAGCCGCACGCCGTATTCCGCCTTCGTCGTGAAGATCACGGTGATAATCCTACCAATGCACTCGGATAACCCAGATGCGACCGGCGGGGTCTGCGGAGGCTCGGCGCCGGCATTGATCCGGCGCGAGGGCCGGCTCGTCTTCACCGGCTCCGGCCGCGCGCTCGACGACGTGATCGCCGCGCTGGAGCGGGGCGAGGACGTCGACCCGTCCGAAGGCCGGATCGCGCTCGCGCACCTCGAACGAGGCTAGCGGGTTGTCGCCGACATGAAGGCCCTGCTCTGCGCGACCGTGCTGTGGTGCGCGATCGTCCCCGAAGCCGTGTGGGGCGCGGTGGCGGTCCCGTCCCAGCGCGCGCTGTACGGCGACGGTCCCAGCGGGCGCCTTCTGCTCGATGCGGGCTGGCGTTCGCGGGCTCCGGGTGCTCACCGCTGGCGCGCCGTCTCGGTGCCCAACGCGTTCAACGCGCCCGACCTGACGGCGCGTGGCTTCCGCGCCGGCGTGCGCTGGTACCGCGATCGCTTCGTTGCGCCGGCCGCCGGTCCGGCCACCAGCGGCTGGGCCCTGCGCTTCGAGGCGGTCAACCGGCGCGCCACGGTGTGGCTCAACGGCCGGCGGCTGGGGGTCCACGAGGGCGCCTACGCGCCGTTCGAGCTGCGGGCCCCGTCGCTGCGTCCCGGCCGGGTCAACACGCTGGCGGTGAAGGTCGACGGGCGCCAGAGCGCGCGGGTCCTGCCCCCGTCCACTCGCCCGCGCGGGTGGTGGAACTCCGCAGGGATCCTGCGCGAGGTCTACCTGCGCCGGCTGACCGGCTTCGACGTGACGCAGCTGGCGATCGACGCGCCGCCGGGTGCGCCGGCGACCCTGTCGGCGACCGTGAGCAACAGCGGCGCCGCGACCGCCGACCTGACCTGGACGCTCGCGGTGACCGGCCCGGGCGGGTTCGCCACCACGCTGCGGGGCGATGCCGGCCCCGTCGCGCCCGGCGGGCAGGTGCCGGTGCACGCGTCCTTCGACATCCCGGCGCCGGCGCTGTGGGGGCCCGGGCATCCGTTCCTCTACGACGCGACCCTGACCGTCCCCGGCGGCCAGGTGCGCGAGACGCACTTCGGGGTGCGCGCCTGGTCGGTGCGCGACGGCCGGCTGCTGCTCAACGGCGAGCCCGTCTCGCTGCGCGGGGCGAGCTTCCACGAGGACGCCGCGCGCCACGGGGCGGCGTTGACGCCCGCCGACCGCGCCCGGCTGGTCGACGAGCTGGCGTCGATCGGCGCGAACGTCACCCGCGAGCACTACCCGCCGCACCCGGCGCTGCTGGAGGCCTTCGATCGGCTCGGCATCGTCGTGTGGGAGCAGGTCCCGGTGTGGCGTCTGACCGGCGCCCAGCTCGCCGGGCCGCTGGGCGAGCGGGCGCTGGCACTGCTGCGCACGACCGTGCGGCGAGACCGCTCCCACGCCTCGGTGATGGCCTGGAGCGTGGAGAACGAGACCCAGGCCGGCGGGGTGGGGGAGGCGGCCTACGTGCGCCGCGCGGCGGCCCTGGTGCGCGCCCTGGACCCGAGCCGGCTCGTCGCCGCCGACGCCTCGCTGAGCCCGCTGCGCGGCATCTCCCCGGCCCTGGGAGGCCTGGACGCGATCGGCCTCAACGAGTACGTCGGCTGGTACGGCGGGACGCTGCCCGGCACGCTGCGCTCGCTGCTGGCCGCCGCCGAGCTGCGCTTCCCCGCGCCCGCGCTGCTGATCACCGAGGCCGGCGCCGAGGCCGACAGGCGCGGGCCGGCCGCGCGCAAGGGCACCTACGCCTTCCAGCGGCGCTTCCTGGCGCGCACCTTCGACGTCCTCGACGCCGATCCGCGCCTGTCGGGCGCCCTGGTGTGGGCGCTGCGCGACTTCCCGGTGCGGCCCGGATGGGCCGGTGGGAACCCGAAGCCCTCGCCGCCGATCAACGCCAAGGGCCTGTTCCGCCGCGACGGGGCCGCCAAGCCTGCGGCGCGGGCGCTGGCCCGACGTGATCGAACTGAGGTGCGCTGACCATGCACAGGCTCGATCACGTCCCGCGCCGGCTCGGGCGTCGCGCCGCCCGTCAGCTCGCCAGGACGGGGGCGGGCGGCTCGATCTCGACCGCGGAGTCCGCTGCAGGGATGCGCACGACGAAGCGGGCGCCGCGGCCGTCCTCGCCCTCGTCCACGGTCACCTCGCCGCCATGGCTCTGGGCGACGGCGCGCACGATCGACAGGCCGAGACCGGACGAGCCGGCCACCTCGCCGCCGCCGCGCACGAAGCGCTCGAAGATGCGGTCGCGGATGTCCTCGGGGATGCCGGGGCCGTCGTCGCAGACCTCGAAGACCGCCTCGTCGCCCTCCCGGCGCAGACGGGCCTGCACATGCGTGCCCGGGGGCGTGTGCTTGATGGCGTTGTCCATCAGGTTCAACGCCACGCGGTGCAGGTCGTCGCGTGCGCCGACGACGGTGATCGGCTCGACGTCGATCGTCAGGTCGTGGCCGGCGGTGACGGGCTCCAGCTCGCCCGCGGCGGCCACCACCGCGCGCGACAGGTCAAACGGCTCGCGCACCGACTCGCGGCCCACGTCGGCGCGCGCCAGCAGCAGCAGGTCGGCGACCAGGCGGCGCATACGCCGCGACGAGCGCAGCGCGGAGGCGGCCGCGTCGCCCTGGTCGCCGTCGAGCGTCTCGGCCAGCAGCTCGAGGTTGGCCAGCACCGATGTCAGCGGTGTGCGCAGCTCGTGGGAGGCGTCGGCCACGAACTCGCGCTGACGCGCCAGCGCGGCCGCGGTCTCGTGCTGGCTGGCGTCCAGCGCGCGCAGCATGCGATCCAGCGTGCGGGCCAGCTCCGCGATCTCGTCGTCAGCCCGCGGCACGGGCACCGAGCGACCGGCGTCGCGGGTGCGGCGGATCTCCTCGGCGCGCGCCGTCAGCGCCGCGATCGGCGACATCGCGCGCTGGGCGATGGCCAGGCCGGCCAGCAGGGCCAGCGCGGTGCCGCCGAGCACGCCGAAGATCAGAAACAGCCGCACGCGCTCCAGCGTCGACTCCATGTCCGACACGCGCCGCGCGTACTGGACGAGCACGATGCCCGCCGGCTGCAGCTGCACCGGCCGGGTCTCGACCCGGTAGCCGTCGACCTCCTGGGTCTGCACGAACGGGTCGGCATTGAGGTTCGGCGCATCCTTCGTCGTGCGCATCACACGACCGTCCTGGGTCAGCAGGCGGATGACCGCGTGCCCCGATCCGGCGTACAGATCGAGCGTCTCCTGCGTCGGCTTGACCAGGTGGTCGTTCTCGATGCGGATGGAGATGTCGTCGCGCAGGTTGATCACGCCGGCGGCGACGTCGTGCTCGAAGTCGGAGCGGATGCGGTCCTGCGTCAGCTCGCCGACGACGAGCGCGAACGTGCACAGGATCGCGAAGGTCAGGATCGCGGTGGTGCCGGCCAGGCGCCAGCGGATCGGGACCCGCTCAAGCACGCAGGACGTACCCCGCGCCGCGGATCGTGTGCAGCAGGCGCGGCTCGCCGCCGGCCTCGAGCTTCCGTCGCAGGTTGGAGACGAAGACCTCGATGGTGTTCGTCGTCGAGAAGGGGTCGTAGCCCCACACCTCGTCGAGCAGGCGCTGGCGCGAGACGACGATCCGCTCGTTGCGCATGAGGAACTCGAGCAGCTCGAACTCGCGCTGGGTGAGCTCGATGTCGCGATCCGTGCGGCGCACCTCGTGCGTGTCCGGGTTGAGCGTCAGGTCGGCCACCACCAGGTTGGCCTCCCCGCGCGGCGGGCGGCGACGCAGCAGGGCGCGCATGCGCGCCAGCAGCTCCTGGCGCTCGAACGGCTTGACCAGGTAGTCGTCGGCGCCGGAGTCCAGCCCCTCCACGCGCGACTCCAGCGCGTCGCGGGCGGTCAGCATCAGGATCGGGATGTCGCTGTCGGTGCGGATCTTCTGGGCGACCGCGATCCCGTCGACCTTCGGCAGACCCAGGTCGAGCAGCACCAGGTCGGGCAGGAACTGGCGCACGTCGTCGAGCGCGACCTCGCCGTCGCGGGAGATGCGCACGTCGTAGCCCTCCAGTCGCAGCGAGCGTTGCAGGGCGAGCGCGATGTCCTCGTCGTCCTCGACGACGAGCACGCGCGGGGAGCGACCGTCGGACATTGGTCGATGGTACGTCGCGACCTAAAGACGAGCAATACGCCCCCAGGGCCCGCACGCGCGAGATGCGCAGGGGTCTGCCCGCGGGTGTCGAAGTCCCGCGCCTGATGGCCGCCACGAAGAAGAAGCCGACCCGCAAGTCGGCCAAGCCCCGCGCGCGTGCGCGTCGCTCGTCGGCGCGCAAGCCCGTGCTCGAGCAGCGTCAGCTGGACCTCATCGGCCTGGGGCTCGTCGCCCTGGGCATCTTCCTCGCCTTCCTGCTGTGGGGCGACTGGCAGGGCGGCCGCGCCGGCGAGGGGCTCGTCGACGGCCTGGGGCTGATCGTGGGCAAGGTCCGCTACCTGGCGCCGCTGGCGCTGCTGTTCGCCGGCGGCCTGGTGATCCTGCGCCCCGTCCTGCCGGCCGTGCGCCCGTTTCGCTCCGGCGGCCTGTGCCTGCTGGCCGCGCTGACCCTGGGGCTGGCCGCGGGCACGCTCGGGCTCGGCCCCGGCGGCTCGCAGATCTCCTGGGAGGCCGACTGGCTCAAGGAGCGCGGCGGCGCGCTGGGGGAGGGGCTGTACTGGATCACCGACACGCTGCTGGGCAGCGTCGGCAGCCACATCGTCGCGCTGTTCCTGTTCTTGGCCGCGGTGCTGCTGCTCACCGGCGCCTCGGTGGCCGGCGTGCTCAAGGCGACCCATACGCAGGTGGCCGACACGACGCGTTCGCTGCGGACGACCAAGTCGCCGACGGCGCGCAGCCGCCGCGTCACCGTGCCCGAGCCCGCAGATGACGAGCCGCGCGTCGCGCGCGGGAGGAAGCGCTCGGTCGAGGACCTGCAGGAGCGCTTCAGCGATGTCTTCGAGGACGAGCAGGAGGCGATCGCCGACCCGGTCGAGGAACGCCCGTTCTTCGACGAGCCCGGTGAGCCCGGCGCAGCGCCGATCCTCGGCGAGCCCGAGGCCCTGTTCGACGATGCGCCCGAGGCGGACGAGGCGGTCGAGGCGATCGCGCCCGACGAGCCCGAGCCCGAGGAGGAGATCGAGCAGGTGCTCGACATCGGGCCCGACGACCTGACGCCCCAGGGGCGCTACCGCGACTCCGTCACCGAGCATCCCGACTTCGTGTGGAAGCGCCCCAGCGCTCGGCTGCTGCCCCGCTCCACCGCCTCGCAGATGCGCCCGGACACGGCGGGCCAGGAGAAGACCGCGCGCGCCCTCGTGGAGGCGCTGGGCCACTTCGGCGTCGAGGCCCGCGTGGTCGGCACCGTGGCCGGTCCGCACATCACCCGCTACGAGGTGCGCCTGGCGCCCGGCGTGAAGATGAGCAAGGTCGCCAACCTCAAGGACGACCTCGCCTACGCGCTGGCCGCCACCGACATCCGCATCCTGGCGCCGATCCCCGGCAAGACCGCGGTCGGCGTCGAGGTGCCCAACGAGAACCGCAAGATCGTCCAGCTCGGCGACGTGATGGGCGACAAGCCCACCGACTGGTCGCCGCTGACCGTGTGGCTGGGCAAGGACGTGGCCGGCCGCGCGATCGGCGCGGACCTCGCGAAGATGCCCCATCTGCTGGTCGCCGGCACCACCGGCGCGGGCAAGTCGGGCTGCGTGAACGCGATGCTCAGCTCGATCCTGCTCAACGCCGACCCGCACGAGGTGCGCCTCGTCCTGGTCGATCCCAAGCAGGTGGAGCTCAACCACTACGAGGGCATCCCGCATCTGCTCACGCCCGTCATCACGCATCCGCGCGTGGCGGCCAACGCGCTCCAGAACCTCGTCAAGGAGATGGAGGACCGCTACGCGACCATGTCGCTGGCCAAGACGCGGTCGCTGCCCGAGCTCAACCGCCGTCGCGAGGAGCGCGGCGAGCCGCCACTGCCCTACGTCCTGTGCGTCATCGACGAGCTGGCCGACCTGATGATGGTCGCTCCCGCCGACGTGGAGGACTCGATCATCCGCCTGGCCCAGAAGGCCCGTGCCGTCGGCATCCACCTCGTGCTGGCCACGCAGTCCCCGCGCGTGGACGTGATCACCGGCATGATCAAGGCCAACGTCCCGTCGCGCATCGCCTTCGCGGTCAGCTCGCAGACCGACTCGCGCGTGATCCTCGACCAGAACGGCGCCGAGTCGCTGCTGGGCAAGGGCGACATGCTCTTCTCGCCCGTCGGCTCCTCCAAGCTGCAACGCATCCAGGGCGCCTACATCGACGAGCCGCAGATCGAGACGATCACCGAGTTCTGGCGCAAGCAGGGCGAGCCGGAACTGCGCGAGGACCTGCTCGAGGAGGTCGAGGACGAGTCCGCGCCCGAGGAGCCGGCCGGGCCCGACGACTTCGACCCCGACGAGGATCCGCTGCTGGAGGACGCGATCCGGCTGGTGGCCGAGATGGGCACCGCGTCGACCTCCATGCTCCAGCGCCGCCTGCGCCTCGGCTACACGCGGGCCGGGCGGCTGATCGACATGCTCGAGCGGCGCAACGTGATCTCCGGCTACGAGGGCTCCAAGCCGCGTCAGGTGCTCGTCGGGCCCGCCGACGCCGAGCGCTTCATCGCCACGCTGCGCGAGAGCACAGACGTGCCACCGTCCGAGCCCGTGCCCGTGCCGGACGACGAGTAGCCTCACGCGCATGCCCGAGATCGGCGCAACGCTGCGGGAGGCGCGCATGCGCGCCCGCATCGACATCTCGGAGATCGAGGCCGAGACGAAGATCCGGGCCAAGTACCTGCGCGCCCTGGAGAACGAGGAGTGGGACCTCCTGCCGGGTCCCACGTACGTCAAGAGCTTCCTGCGCACCTACGCCGACGAGCTGGGCCTGGACGGCAAGCGCCTCGTCGAGGAGTACAAGCTCCAACACGAGCGGCTGTCGGACGTGGACCTGCAGCCGATCGCCCCGCCCGGGCGCCGGCGCGTCGGCGAGCGGCGCCCCAGCCCGTGGCGTCGCGGCTCGATCGCCCTGGTCGTGGTCGCCGTCCTCGTGGGAGCGCTCTACTTCCTGGGGCGCGGGAGCGGCGGCAGCGACACGCCCAACACGCTGGCGGCGACGAACACGACCACCCAGCGCACGACCAAGACCACGAAGACGACCGCCACGCAGGAGAAGAAGCCGGCCAAGCCCAAGCGGGTGCGTCTGCAGATCGTGCCCACCGCCGCGGTCTACGTATGCCTCCAGAGCGCCGACGGATCGAAGGTGATCAACGGCCAGATCCTCAACCCCGGCGGGTCGCCCAAGACCTACCGCGCCAAGCGCTTCGTGATCGGCCTGGGCAACGGGTCCGTGGTCCTGCGCATCAACGGCAAGGCCTTCCACGTGCCCGACACCTCCAACCCGGTCGGATACGAGCTGACGCCGACGCGCCACCGCCAGGTGCCCGAGAGCCAGCGACCCACCTGCGCCGGGTGAGCGTGCGCGCCGGCATCGTCGTCACCGGCACCGAGGTGCTGACCGGCCGCGTGCTGGACCGCAACGGTGGCTGGCTGTCGGAGCGGCTGTCGGCGCTCGGCGTCGACCACGCCCACACCATCGTGGTCGCCGACCGCGACGACGACATGCGCACCGCGCTGGCCTTCCTGCGCGACCAGGGGGCGGACGTGATCATCACCAGCGGCGGGCTGGGGCCCACCGAGGACGACCGGACCGCCCAGATCGTCGGGGCGTTCCAGGGCCGGGAGATGGTGCTCGACGCCGCGACGGAGGCCAGGATCGCCGAGATCCTGCGCGGTCTGCGCCGGCGCTGGAGCGACCTCGACGAGGAGGCGATCCTCGCCGCCAACCGCAAGCAGGCCGTGGTGCCCGCCGGCGCGGAGATCCTCGATCCGGTCGGCACCGCTCCGGGGCTCGTCGTCCCGCCCGCCGACGGGACCACGGGCCCGCTGATCGTCGTCCTGCCCGGGCCGCCGCGCGAGCTGCAGCCGATGTGGGAGGCCGCCCGGCGCAGCCCGCTGCTGGCCGCCGCCATCGCGGGCGCGACCGAGTACCGCACGCAGATGCTGCGCCTGTTCGGGATCCCCGAGTCGGAGATCGCCGAGACGCTGCGCCGCGCGCGCGAGCGCGACATCGACCTCGACGCGCTGGAGATCACCACCTGCCTGCGCCGCGGGGAGATCGAGATCGTCACCCGCTGGGAGCCGCGCGCGCAGCCCGTCTACGACGCCTTCGCGGGCTTCGTGCGCGAGCGTCACGCCGACACCCTGTTCTCCGACGACGGGCGCACGATCGACACGATCGTCGCCGACCTGCTGCGCGAGCGCGGGGCGACGGTGGCCACCTGCGAGTCGTGCACCAGCGGGCTGCTGGCCGGGCGCCTGACCGAGCTGTCGGGCTCCTCGGACTACTTCCCCGGCGGCCTGGTGACCTACGCCAACGAGGCCAAGACCGCCCTCGCTGGCGTGCCCGCCGAGCTGATCGGGCGCGTCGGGGCGGTGTCGGAGGAGGCGGCCGAGGCGATGGCCGACGGCGCCCGCGCCGCGCTGGGCGCCACCATCGGGATCGGCATCACCGGCATCGCCGGACCGGACGGCGGCAGCCGCGACAAGCCGGTCGGGACGGTCTGCTTCTGCGTGGCCGATGCCCGCGGGCGCCTCACGCGGCGCGTGCGGCTGCCGGGCGGGCGCTTCGACGTGCGCGACCGCTCGACGACGGTGGCCATGCACCTGCTGCGCCGGCTGCTGCTGGGCGAGCGCGACACGGCCTAGGTGGCCTGGACGGCGGGGACGCTCTCGCGCACGACGGCGATCAGCGTGGTGGTCAGCAGCCGCTCGGTCTCCGGCCGGGTGGCGTTCCCGGTGAGCCACTCGCGCACGGCGATCGTCATGAAGCCGATGTAGGCCCGCAGGCACACGCGCGTCTGCGGGGTGTCGTCCAGCAGGTCGGCGTGCAGCTCGATCATGCGATCGATGTTCAGCTCGATCCCGGCTCGCAGCAGCTCCAGCGCATGCGCGTCGGGGACGACCTGGCCCATGATCGCCAGCCACAGCGGCGCGTTGGGCTCGACGACGTCCAGATAGGCACAGCAGTTGGCGACCACGCGCTCCTCGAAGGGCATCTCCAGCCCATGGGTGCGCACGCTGGCCATCGTCGCGCCGAACTCGGCCGCCACGGTCAGGAAGATGTCGTGGACGCCGCCGCAGTAGTGGTGGACGAGCGCCCGGGTGACCCCGGCCTCGCGGGCGATGTCGGCGGTGGTGACATCCCCGTAGGGCCGCTCGGCGAACAGGTCTCGCGCGTGGTTGAGGATCTCGCGACGGCGCGCGGTCGGTTCCATCCGACGTCGTGGGGCCATGGTCGGCGTACAACCTATGGAACGGCGCGCCGTCGCGTTTGTGCGGGGTAGGACAAAACCCGTGCGCCTGTTCGTCGCCGCCGAACTGCCCGACGCCGTCGTGCGCGCGCTGGCGCGCTGGGCGCCGCGCGACGACGGCCTGCGGGCGGTGGCGCCCGCGTCGCTGCATCTGACCCTCGCCTTCCTGGGCGAGCGGTCGCCCGAGCAGGCCGAGGCGGCGGTCGGCGTGGTGCGCGCGGTCGCTGCGCCGGTGGCGGGCCTGACGCTGGGGGCTGGCCGCTGGCTGCCGCGGCGGCGCCCGCGCGTGCTGGCGGTCGAGGTCGTCGACTCGTCCGGGGCGCTGGGCGCGCTGCAGGCGGCGGTGGTGGCGGGGCTGGGGGAGGCGGTCGGCTTCGCGCCCGAGCGGCGGACGTTCCTGCCTCACGTGACGGTCGCGCGCGTGCGCCGCGGCGGGCGAGCGGACGCCGCGGTCGGGCCTGCGCCCGAGGTCGCGCCGTTCTCCGTGACGGCGCTGACGCTCATGCGCTCGCACCTGAGCTCGTCGCCGCGGGGCCCCGCCCGCTACGAGGCGCTGGAGCGGGTTGCGTTGTAGCCGTTTCGCGCGCCTCTTGATGCGAACAGGTGTTTCCCTGTGATCCGTCCGGTGCCAGGCTCACGATGTGCAGCAGTCCACGTCACGAATGGAAGGTCTCAGGTGAGCGTCACCGATCAGGAGAAGGCCGCGAAGGCACGAGACGCTGCCCTCCAGGGGGCGCTCTCGCAGATCGAGAAGCAGTTCGGCAAGGGGTCCGTCATGCGCATGGGCGACGAGGACGCCCGGGTGAAGGTCAGCGCGGTGCCGACTGGGGCGCTGTCGCTCGACCTCGCGCTGGGCATCGGCGGCGTCCCGCGCGGGCGCATCGTCGAGGTCTTCGGCCCCGAGTCGTCGGGCAAGACGACGCTGATGTACCACATCCTCGCCGAGGCCCAGAGGCTCGGCGGGGTGTGTGCGTTCATCGACGCCGAGCACGCGATGGACCCGCTGTACGCGCAGAAGATCGGCCTGGACATCGACGAGCTGCTCGTCTCCCAGCCCGACTACGGCGAGCAGGCGCTGGAGATCGCCGACATGCTCGTGCGCTCGGCCGCCGTCGACGTGATCGCGATCGACTCCGTCGCCGCGCTGACGCCGCGGGCTGAGCTGGAGGGCCAGATGGGTGATACGACCGTCGGCCTGCAGGCGAGGATGATGAGCCAGGCGATGCGCAAGCTGGCCGGCAACCTGAACCGCACGCAGACGCTGTGCCTGTTCACCAACCAGATCCGCGAGAAGGTCGGGGTGATGTTCGGCTCGCCCGAGACGCAGCCCGGCGGCCGCGCGCTGAAGTTCTACTCGTCGCAGCGCCTGGACATCCGGCGCATCGAGACGCTCAAGGACGGCACCGAGGCGGTCGGCAACCGGGTGCGCGTCAAGGTCGTCAAGAACAAGGTCGCGCCGCCGTTCCGCCAGGCGGAGTTCGACATCGAGTTCGGCAAGGGCATCTCCACGGCGGGCTGCATCCTCGACCTCGGGCTGGAGCACGACATCGTCAGCAAGTCCGGTTCGTTCTTCTCCTACGGCGGCGAGCGGCTGGGCCAGGGGCGCAGCAACGCCAAGCAGTTCCTCGAAGAGCACCCCGAGGTGGCCGAGGAGATCGAGGGCAAGATCTACACCGCGCTGGGGGTCGACCGCGGGGGCGTGACCCCGATCGACGCCGACGAGGACGTGGCGCCCGAGATGCCCGACGACGACCTGCTCGCCGCCGGGGCGTGACCACCGGCCGGCCATGAACTTCTCGATCGGCGAGGACGAGCTCGGCGCGGCGGCGCCGGCCGACCCGCAGGTGCGGCTGCAGCGGGCGATGGACCTCGCCTACCGCCACCTGGGCCGGCGGGAGCGCACGGTCAGCGAGGTGCGTGCCCACCTGGCGGGCAAGGGCGTCGAGGATGCCGAGGGCGACCAGGCCGTCGCGGAGCTGCAGGAGCAGGGGTACCTCGACGACGCTCGCTACGCGCGGACCTACGCCGAGGACCGGCGTGCGCTGGATGGGTGGGGACCCGAACGGATCGCGCGCCGGCTCGCCCAGGCCGGCGTCGCACCCGACGACATCGCCGCCGCGCTCGCCGACCGCGAGCCCGAGCAGGAGCTGGAGGCGGCCGTGGAGCTGCTGCGGGCCAAGCTGCGGGTGCCGCCCGACGACGACCGCGGGCGCGAACGCGCGCTGGGACTGCTGGTACGCCGCGGCTACGAGCTGGAGATGGCCCACGACGCCATCCGGGCCTTCGCCCGCGACGCGGAGCCCGAGTCTCGTTCGATTGCGCACAAGTCGCGTCAGGGCTAGGATGCCGGGCAGCGAACGATGAGGCCCGGAAGGGCATGAAACCGCAGCAAATGAACCGGATCTGACACGCCGGACCAGACGATGACGACGCCAGCCAACCCTTCTCCCGGGCAGAGGACCCGGTTCCAGCAACGAACGACTCGCTGCCGCGCCGTCTGTTGAATCGCGGCTCTGCGCCGCGCCGCCGTGTCGTGCCCGTCCTGCCCCGTCGAGCGCTCTCTGAACGCTGTCTATGGACCTGACGCCCGCTCCGGGGCGAAAGGAGTGAAACGGGGATGGAGATTCTGATTGCGGCCGCGGTGCTCGCCGTGGGCATCGTCGCCGCTGCCGCGCTGCTGAGCCGGGGGCGCGGTGGCGCACGGCCGGCGGCGCGCGCCGCGGCATCGGCGACTCGGGCCCAGGAGGCCGAGACCGCCACCCGCGCCGGGGCCGACGACATCGAGCGCCAGCGCCAGGAGGTCGAGCGGCGCGCCGTGGAGATCGAGAAGCGCGCCCGCGAGGTCGACGAGGACCGCCAGCAGCTGGCCGAGGCCCGCGAGCGCCTGGGCCGCGACCGCTCGCTGCTGCAGCGTGAGCTGGAGCGCGTCTCGGGACTGAGCGCCGCCCAGGCCAAGGCCATGCTGCTCAAGGAGATCGAGGACGAGTCGCGCCACGCCCACGCCAAGGTGCTGCGCCAGGTCGAGGAGGACACCAAGCGCGACGCCGAGCGGCGTGTGCGCTCGATCCTGTCGGTCGCCATGCAGCGGCTGGCGGCCAGCCATGCCGCCGAGACGACCGTGTCGGTCGTGCAGCTGCAGGCCGACGACATGAAGGGCCGCATCATCGGCCGCGAGGGACGCAACATCCGTGCGCTGGAGAACCTCACCGGCGTCGACTTCATCATCGACGACACGCCCAACGCGGTCGTGCTGTCGGGCTTCGACGGCGTGCGTCGCGAGATCGCGCGCATGACGCTCGAGCGGCTGCTGCAGGACGGGCGCATCCACCCGGCACGCATCGAGGAGACCTACTACCAGGCCAAGTCGGAGCTGGAGGGCCACATCGAGCAGGAGGGCGAGGCGGCGGTCCTGGAGGCCAACGTCGGCGGCCTGGACCCGGACCTGATCAAGCTGCTGGGGCGGCTGAAGTTACCGCACCAGCTACGGCCAGAACGTGCTGGCCCACTCGGTCGAGACCGCCCACCTGGCGGCGATGATGGCCGAGGAGCTGGGGGCCAGCGCCAAGATGGCCCGCCGTGCCGCCCTGCTGCACGACATCGGCAAGGCCGTCGCGCACGAGGTCGAGGGGCCGCACGCGCTCGTCGGCGGCGACCTGGCCCGCCGTCACGGCGAGTCGGAGGCCGTCGTGCACGCGATGGAGGCCCACCACAACGAGGTCGAGCCGCAGACCGTCGAGGCGGTGATCGTCCAGGCCGCCGACGCTCTGTCGGGCGCACGGCCGGGCGCCCGCGGCGAGTCGCTGGAGCAGTACGTCAAGCGCCTGCGCGAGCTGGAGCAGATCGCCACCCGCCACGCGGGCGTGGACAAGGTCTACGCCATGCAGGCCGGCCGCGAGATCCGCGTCATGGTCCAGCCGGGCGCGGTCGACGACGATGCCGCGATCGTGCTCTCGCACGAGATCGCCCGCGAGATCGAGAAGGAGCTCGAGTACCCCGGCCAGATCAAGGTGACGGTCATCCGCGAGTCGCGCGCGGTCGAGTACGCGCGGTGACGCTGGCCTTCCGACATCTCGCCGGCGACGACGAGGTGGCGGTGCGGGGCTGGCTGGAGGCCTACCTGGTCGAGCACCTCGGCTGGTGGCTGGACGCGCGGGGGATCGACCGCGATCCGGCGGCGATGGTGCGTGAGCGCGGCCTGGTGCAGCGCGACTGGCAGCAGCTCTCCCACGCGGCCCGCGAGGACTTCGTCGAGGTGGCCGAGCTCGACGGGACGGCGGTCGGGGTCGTGCAGGCGGCGCTGCGCGAGGATCGTCACCTCGGCGTCGTCGACGGCGTGCTGCAATGGCTGGCGGTCGCTCCCCAGGCGCGCGGTGTCGGCGTGGGGACGGCGCTGGTGGCCCGCGCGACCGACTGGTTCGACGCGCGCGGCGTCGGTGGCGAGGTGTTCGTCACCGCCGCCAACGCCGCCGCCGTGCGCGCCTACGAGGCGGCCGGGTTCCGGACGGTCGACACGCGCATGATCCGCGCTGTTGCGGGCCGTCCGGAGCGTGCCGGGCCGCGCCGCTAGATGGTCTCGACGTTGGCCGCCGCCGGGCCCTTGGGGCCCTGCTCGGCGTCGTAGCGGACCTTCGCGCCCTCGGCGAGCGTCTTGAAGCCCTCGGCGCGAATGGCGCTGTGGTGGACGAACAGGTCCTTGCCCGGGTCATCCGGCGTGATGAAGCCGAAGCCCTTGTCGTCGCTGAACCACTTGACGGTTCCGGTTGCCATTGATCTGCCCCTTCCTGGGGTGTGGTGCACGGCGAAACGCGGAGGCGGTGATGACTACGACTGCGACGACGCGGGCACTGGTGATGATCGAGCAGCGCCCGATCCTGTGCGCTCAGCGTAGCGGGGCGCCGAGCGTCCGGAGCGGACTGCGCCCGGACGGACGTGTTCGACTTCGTGCATGTCTGACGCACCTGAGGTCGATCACCTCGTGCTCCGGCGCGCGGCGCCTCTACGCTTGGAGGCCCCGATGGCCGTCAAGAGATTCCACGTCACCACCTTCGGGTGCCAGATGAACGAGCACGACTCCGAGCGCATGAAGGGGATGCTCGAGTCGCTCGGCTACGCCGAGGCCCGTGAGGCGGCCGACGCCGACCTGATCCTCTTCAACACCTGCTCGATTCGCGAGAAGGCCGACGAGCGCTTCATCGCCCACCTCAACCAGGCCAAGGGCCTCAAGGCGCGCGACCCCGAGCGCATCATCGGCGTCGGCGGCTGCTGGGCGCAGTCGGTCAAGGAGCAGGTCTTCCAGCAGTTCCCCTTCGTCGACGTCGCGTTCGGCCCCGGCCAGGTGCACAAGCTGGCCGAGTTCCTGACCAGCGACTCGCTCAGCGCCCAGGGGTTCTTCGAGTTCGAGGGCTTCACGGGACATCTGCCGATGAAGCGCACGCGTGACTTCCAGGCGTGGGTGCAGATCTCCGTCGGCTGCAACTGCCGCTGCTCGTACTGCATCGTGCCCTCCACGCGCGGGTCGCGAGGCGTCCCGTCCGCTGAGCGAGCTGGTCTCCGAGGCGCGTCGACTGGTCGCCGACGGCGTGCGCGAGGTGACGCTGCTGGGCCAGAACGTCAACGCCTACGGGCGCGACCTGCGGCCGGAGCGCGCCTCGTTCGCCCAGCTGCTGCGCGACCTCGACGCGGTCGACGGGCTGGACCGGATCCGCTACACCAGCCCACACCCCAAGGACATGCGCGAGGACGTGATCGCCGCCCACGCCGAGCTGGGCTCGGTGATGCCGCACATCCACCTGCCGCTGCAGGCCGGCAACTCGCGCATCCTCAAGGCGATGCGCCGCACCTACACGCGCGAGCGCTACATGGACCGCGTCGCCCTGATCCGCGAGCACGTCCCCGACGTGGCGATCACGACCGACATCATCGTCGGCTTCCCGGGCGAGAGCGAGGCGGACTTCCGCGAGACGCTGGAGGTGGCCGAGGAGGTCGGCTACGACGGCGCGTTCACGTTCATCTTCTCGCCGCGGCGGGGCACGGAGGCGGCGCTGCTGGACGACGACGTCGCCCACGAGGAGAAGGTCGAGCGCATGCAGCGTCTCGTCGAGGTCATCCAGCGCCGGGCGCACGAGCGGGCGCAGCGGTTCGTCGGCCGCACGATGGACGTCCTGGTCGAGGGCCGCTCGCGCCACGACGCCGACCGGCTGCGCGGGCGCATCGGCCACAACAAGGTCGTCAACTTCTCGGGCATCGCCGAGCCCGGCCAGACCGTGCCGGTGGAGATCACGGCCGCGAGCTCGCAGACGTTGCAGGGCGAGATGTCGCTGCTGGCGCTGGCCGCCCGGTGAGCGTTAGGCTCGCCCCGCTCCGCTTCGTCGTCTCGATTCCGTGAGGTCCCGCATGCGCTTCCACCACCGATCGCTGGCGCTCTGTCTGGCCGTCCCCGCCCTGCTGGCCGCCGGCTGCGGCGGCGGAGGCGGCACCTCCGATGCGGACCAGATCACGACCATCGTCAACGAGGTCGCCGCCGATCCGCTGGCCATCTGCGATCACCTCAGCGACCAGACGCTGCAGAAGGTCTTCCAGGGCGGGGCCGACGCCTGTCGCAGGTCCGGCCAGGAGGCCAACGCCCAGGCCGGCACGGGTCACGTCGACATCAAGAGCGTCAAGGTCGACGGCGACACCGCCACTGCGGAGATCGTCGACAAGGACGGCAAGCAGCAGACGCTGAAGTTCACGCGCGACGGCGACCGCTGGGTCGCCGCGATCGAGTAGCGCCCCGCCACGCCGTCCGGCGCGTGTGCGAACATACGTTCGTGCGCTGGAGCAACCAGACGATCGAAGCAGACGACCAGGCCCGCCTGCCCGGGTACCGCGACGGCGCCGTCGTGCGCCATTTCGACGCGCCCGAGGCGCTCGACACCCGCTTCTACGAGGTGCGGGCCAAGTCGGCGCTCAACCGCGTGCCGAACGCCTCCCAGGTCCCCTTCCGCTGGACGGTCAACCCGTACCGGGGATGTAGCCATGCATGTGTATATTGCTTCGCCCGGCCGACGCACAAGTACCTGGACTTCGATGCCGGCCGCGACTTCGAGCGCGAGATCGTGGTCAAGGTCAACCTGCCCGAGGTGCTGCGTGCCGAGCTGCGCCGGCCGTCGTGGCGCGGCGAGCACGTGGCGCTGGGGACGAACACCGATCCCTACCAGTGGGTGGAGGGTCGCTACCGCCTGATGCGCGGCGTGTGGGAGGCGTTTCGCGACGCGCGCAACCCCTGCTCGGTGCTGACGAAGTCGCCGCTGGTGCTGCGCGACCTCGACCTGCTGTGCGAGATCGCCCGGGTGGCGCCGGTCAGCGCCAACTTCTCGGTGCCGACGATCGACGAGAAGGCGTGGCGGGCCAGCGAGCCGCACACGCCCAATCCGATGGCCCGGCTGGAGGCGGTGGGCGAGCTCACCCGCGCCGGGATCCCGACCGGGGTCCTGATCGCACCGTTGATGCCCGGCATCAACGATCGGCCCGAGCAGGTCGAGCGCATCCTGGAGCTGGCGGCCGAGCATGGCGCCACCGGGGTGACGGGGATCGCGCTGCACCTGCGCGGTGACGTGCGGCGCGTGTTCATGGACTGGCTGCGCTCGTACCGGCCCGACCTGGTGGCCCGCTACGAGGAGCTCTACGCGCGCGGGGCGTATGCGCCCGCGGCCGAGCGCGAGCGCCTGACGCGGCTCGTGCGCGGTGGCCCGGGAGCGGCGCGTCCGTCGGATCGCGACGATCACCGCGGCGTACGGCGCACCGGCTGGGGCATGCCCGGCCGGGCGGCGACGGGGGAGGAGGTGGGGCGGGCGCTCGCAGGGAGGCAGCAGTCGCTGTTCTGAGGCCCGCGTTGCCCGCGGGTTTCCCGCAGGCCGCGACGCGGCAGCCCACGGATGCGCGACGCCGGCGCGGCAGCCTAGGCTCGCGCCCATGCTGATCGACGACGTGATGCCCGTCTACGACGCCCGGCGCGTCGAGCGCCGTGTGGTCGAGGGCCCGATCGACGCGGTGTACGCCGCGACGCTGCATGCCGACCTGCTCGACACCTGGCGCCAGTCGCGCGCGCTGCAACTGCTGTTCGGGCTGCGCAGCCTCGGCGAGCGAGCTGTCGCGGTGGTCCGCCGCCGGCCCCATGAGGAGCCGCCGCCGCCCGCCTCGCTGCGCCTGGACGACCTGCCCACGCACGGCGAGTGGGTGCGCCTGGCCGAGGACGCGCCGCGCGAGTTCGTCTTCGGCGTGGCCGGGCGCTTCTGGGCCGGCGAGACCGTCTGGGACCAGATCGACGCCGCGCAGTTCGCCGGCTACGACCACCCGCAGCGGGCTCGCATCGCCGCCTGCTTCCGCTTCACGCCGCACGGACCGAGCGCGACGATGGTCGAGTACGAATGCCGCACACAGGCCACCGACGCGCCCTCCAGGCGGGCGTTCCTGCGCTACTGGCGTCCGCTGTCGCCGTTCATCGGCTTCGTGCTGCGCGCGCAGCTGCGCACCATCCCATCGCAGGCCGGTGTCGTCCCGGGGCCGGCCGGGTCAGCGGCGCGCGCCTAGCGCTTGTCGGCCTGTCCGGCGGCCAGATCGCCGGACACCCTGCCCGCGCCGAGCCTGCGCGCCACGCGACCAGTCACCTCGGGCAGCACCTGCGCCATCAGCGCGCCGCCGCGCAGCGTCAGCGGGGCGACCTCGACCTCGGCGCGGTTGTGCATCACGGCCTTGAGCGTCGCGTCGGCGACGTCCTGGGGCGTGCGCGTGCCCACGCCCGGCGGCAGCTTGGCCCCCGAGTCGTGGAACATGCCCGCGTCGCGGATGAAGCCGGGGGACACGATCGAGACGCCGACGCCCCGGTCGCGCCAATCCTCGCGCAGGCCCAACCCGAAGCCGCGCAGCCCGAACTTCGTGGCGCTGTACAGCGACGAGCCCGCCTGCGCCGCCTTGCCCGACAGCGACGAGATCAACGCGATGTGCCCGCCGCCGCGCCGGGACATCTGGGGCGCCAGCGCCCGCGACAGCACGATCGGCGCACGCAGGTTGACGGCCAGCGCCCGGTCGATGGCCTCCACCGAGAAGTCCTCGATGCGCCCGCTGGCCGGCAGCGCCGCGTTGGCGATCAGCACATCGACGTCGGCGCTGGCCGCGATCAGCTCGTCGACCGCGGCGGAGTCGGCGAGATCGACCGCAAGCAGACGGGCCCCCAGTTCCTCGGAGAGCGGTTCCAGCACCTCGGCGCGCCGCCCGGTCAGCACGAGGGAGGCGCCGGCGCGCGCAAACGTGCGCGCGATCGCCTGACCCAGTCCCCCCGTGGCGCCGGTGACCAGCACGGTCCTGCCTGTGACGTCCATGCCCGGGCAGCCTACGCTGCGCGCGATGCCCGCGCCGCCCACCGTCCTGGCCGTGTTCGGTCCCACCGGCGTCGGCAAGACCGCCCTGGCCATCGCGCTGGCCGAGATGCCTGCGCGAGCACGGCGACGACCCGGTCGCCGTCTCGGCGGACGCCCTCCAGGTCTACCAGGGCCTGGAGGTCCTCACCGGCGTGGCCGACGCGTCCGAGCGCGCCCGACTGGAGCACCGGCTCATGTCGTTCGTGCCCATCGACGCGCGCTTCTCGGTGGCCGAGCACGCGCGCCTGGCCCACGCCGAGATCGACGGCCTGCTGGCTGAGGGCCGCACCCCGATCGTCGTCGGCGGCACCGGCCTGTATCTGCGCGCCGCGCTGGCCGATCTGGATCTGCGCCCCGCCGCGCCTGACGAGGTGCGCGAGCGCTGGACCCGGGCGCTGCAGACCGACGGGGCGCACGCGCTGCACGCCGAGCTCGCGCGCCGCGCCCCGTGGGCGGCCGAGCGCGTGGCGCCCAACGACGCCCACCGGCTCGTGCGGCTGCTGGAGCTCAGCGACCTGGGGGAGCTGGAGCCGCCCGAGGAGGGGCGCCCCAACCAGCTGTGGACCGAGCACACCCGCCATCCGACGCGCCTGCTCGGCGTGACGATGGATCGCGAGGCGCTGTACGCGCGCATCGACGCCCGCGTGGACGCGATGGTCGCCGCGGGGGCGATCGAGGAGGTGCGAGCGGCCAACACGGCTGGCGCCTCGGAGACGGCGCGCAAGGCGCTCGGGTTCGCCGATCTGCTGGCCGGCGACGTCGAGGCGATGAAGCGCCATACGCGCAACTACGCCCGCCGGCAGCTGACGTGGATGCGCAAGCTGCCGGGGGCGGAGCTGATCGACCTCACCGACCGCACGCCGCAGCAGGCGGCGCGCGAAGTACTGTCGGACGCGCCATGACGAGGATCGCCTTCGAGAAGTGGCAGGCGTTGGGCAACGACTATCTGGTCGTCGAGGCGCGGCGCCTGGCCCAGCCGCTGACCGCCGACCACGTGCGGGCGCTGTGCCACCGCCACTTCGGCGTGGGGGCCGACGGCGTGCTGCTGCTCAGCGAGACCGACGAGGCCGGCTTCGTCGCCGACCTGCGCATCTTCAACCCCGATGGCTCGGAGGCCGAGCTGTCGGGCAACGGCGCGCGCGAGGCGATCATGTACCTGCACCGGCGCGGCTGGACCGACCGCCGCCAGTTCTCCATCCGCACGATCGCCGGCGAGCTGCGCCCGACGATCCTCGACGAGACGCGCTGCCGGGTCGACATGGGCCGCGCCGCGCTGCGCTCGCCCAAGGACTATCCGGGCGGCAGCGAGGACGGCCACGGGGAGATCGAGGGCATGGCCTTCCAGTTCGTCTCGATCGGCAACCCGCAATGCGCGATCCGGGTGGCCGAGGTGGGCGGGGTCGAGTCCGTCGACCTGGCCGCGATCGGCCCGCGCATCGAGCACGCGCCGATCTTTCCCAACCGCACGAACGTCTCCTTCTGGACGCCGATCGACGACTCCACGATCCGCGCGCGCATCTACGAGCGCGGCGTGGGCGAGACGCTGTCCAGCGGTACCGGTGCCACCGGCGCCGCCGTCGCCCACGTCATCCGTGGCGGCGACTCCCCGGTCACCGTGAGGCTTGACGGCGGCGAGCTCCTGGTCGCCGTCGAGGAGGACCTGCACGTGGACCTGACGGGCTGGGCCGTCCCGGTCTTCACCGGCGAGATCGAGCTGCGCTAGACGCCGAAGCGCTCGCGCACGAGCGTCCTGGGCGCCACCTCGGCCCACGCGGTCTCCAGCAGCTCGGCCAGCTCGTCCTCCTCCAGGGCGGCCAGATCGACGCCCGTGCGGTGGATCCGGCCCCACACGACGTCGGCGAACACGTCGGGGCGCTCCTCGAGCAGCGCCCGGTGCTCGTCCATGGGCAGTCGCAGGTTCGCGCGCCCCGGCTCGGGCATGGTCACGAAGAGCCTGGTGCCGACCCGAAACGACGGCCGCCCGTGGTGGTCGTGCTCCTCGGCCTCGGGGAGCGCGAGCGCCAGGCGCCGGACGTCGTCCTGGTCCATCAGTCGTTGGCGTGCAGCGCCGCGTTCAGGCCACCCCAGCTGCCCGATCGCGCGACGGCGACCACGGCGCCCGACTCGGAGTCGCGCCGGAACAGCAGGCCGGACTGGCCGCTCAGCTCGCGAGCCTTGACCACGCTGCCGTCGGGCATCGTCACGCGCGTGCCCGCGGTCACGTACAGGCCGGCCTCCACGACGCAGTCGTCGCCCAGCGCGATGCCCAGGCCGGCGTTGGCGCCCAGCAGGCAGCGCTCGCCCAGGGAGATGATCTCCTTGCCGCCGCCCGAGAGGGTGCCCATGATCGAGGCGCCGCCGCCGACGTCGGTGCCGTCGCCCACCACCACGCCCGCGCTGATGCGACCCTCGACCATCGAGGCGCCCAGCGTCCCGGCGTTGTAGTTGACGAAGCCCTCATGCATGACGGTCGTGCCCGCGGCCAGGTGGGCGCCCAGGCGCACGCGGTCGGCGTCGGCGACGCGCACGCCCGGCGGCACGACGTAGTCGACCATGCGCGGGAACTTGTCGACGCCGAACACGGTCAGCCACTCGCCGCGCCCGCGGGCCGCCAGCTGCACCTCGGCGAGACGCTCCAGCGCGACCGGCCCGCGCGACGTCCAGGCGACGTTGGGCAGCACGCCGAAGATGCCGTCGAGGTTGATCTCGTGCGGGCGCACGAGCCGGTGCGACAGCAGATGCAGGCGCAGGTAGGCGTCGGGCACGCGGGTCGGCGGTGCGTCGAGATCGGGCAGCGTGATGCGCACCATCTCGCTCTGCACGCCGCGCAGCTCGTCGGGCGGCGGCGTCGTGAGCTCGACGGGCGTGGGCTCGTCCGACAGCACGGGGGCGGGGTAGAAGACCTCGAGCACCGCGCCCGAGGCGGTGTCGATCGTGGCCAGGCCGAAGGCGGAAGCGGTGCGCGGCATCCCCGCGGACACTAGCCCTCGCGCAGCAGCGCCGCGGCGCGCTCGCACTCCTCCAGCGTCGGCACCAGCGCGACGCGCACGTGCCCTTCGCCGCCGGCGCCGAGGTAGGAGCCGGGGGCCATCACGATGCCCTGCTCCAGCCAGTGCGCGGCGAACGCCGCGTCGTCGCCGCCGGGCACCGCCAGCCACAGGAAGAAGGACGCCGGACCGCCGACCAGGCGCAGCCCGGCCGCCTCCAGCGCCGGCAGCAGCACCGCGCGCTTGGCGGCGTAGCGCGCGCGGGTCTGCGCCACGTGGGCGTCGTCGTCCCAGGCCGCGATCGACGCGTGCTGCAGGAAGCGCTGCGGCGCCGTCCCGACGTTGGGCCGGTGGCGGCGCAGCAGCTCGATCAGGGACGGGTCGCCGGCCATGAAGCCCGACCGGTAGCCGGGCATCGACGAGCGCTTGGACAGCGAGTGAAACGACAGCACGCCGCGGCGGTCGGGCAGCTGCAGGGCCGACGGGGGCGGCTCCCCCTCGAACCACAGCTCGATGTAGGCCTCGTCGACGGCGAGGACCGCCCCGGCGGCGCGACAGCGGGCGGCGGCCTCGGCGAGGTAGGCCAGCGGGGCGACCGCCCCGGTCGGATTGGCGGGCGAGGCGATCCACAGGATGGCCAGGCGGTCCCACGGCACGTCATCGAGGTCGGGCAGCCAGGCGCCGGCCGCGTCGGTGGCCAGCGCAGCGACGTCGATCCCCGCGACGGCGGCGGAGCGCTCGGGCACCGGGTAGCCGGGCGTGGCCACCGCCACCACCTCGCCGGGCCGGGCGGCGATCTGCGTGAGGCCGTAGATCGCCTCCTTGGAGCCGTAGGTCGGCAGCACCTGGGCGTCGGGATCCAGCTCGGCCGCGAAGCGGCGGTCGACCCACCCGGCGATCGCCTCGCGCAGCTCGGGCATCCCGGCCGCGGCGGGGTAGGGGGACACCGGCTCGGCCTCCACCGCCTCGCACAGGGCGCGGCGGATGAAGGCGGGCGTCTCCTCGCGCGGCTCGCCGACGCCGAAGTCGATCAGGGTGACCCCGCGCGCGGCGACGCGCTCGCGCGCCTGCGCCAGGCGCACAAACGGGTAGGTGCCCATCGCCACCACGGCCGGGTTCAGCGACACAGGAACCGCTCCAGCGCGATGTAGGAGGCGACCAGCGCATCGATCGCCACGCGCTCGTCGACGGTGTGGGCCTGGGCGGGATCGCCCGGACCGAAGTTCACCGCGTCGACGCCCGCCGCGCCGAACTCGGCCACCGGCGTCCACGCCTGCTTGGGCTCGGGCGCCCCAGCGTCGGCGGCGGCCAGCAGCGCGTCGACGAGTGGGTTGGCGGTCGGGACCGGGCCCGACGGTGCATGCCCGGTGATCTGCAGCTCGCCCCACGGGTCGCACCACTCGTGCAGGCGCGCCTCGGCGGCGGCCGGGGAGCGGCCCGGGGGATAGCGGTAGTTGACGCGCGCCACCGCCTCGCCGGGGACGACGTTGAGCGCCACCCCGCCCGAGACGGTCGTCGTGGAGACGACCTCCCGGTACTCCAGGCCGCCGAAGTCGTGGATCTCGGCCGGCACCTGCGCGAGCGCGTGCACGCCCGCGGCCAGGCGGTGGATGGCGTTGTCGGCCAGCCACGGGCGCGCCGAGTGCCCAGCCCGCCCGCGGAACGTCCAGGTGGCGTTGAGGTTGCCCAGGCAGCCCAACTGGATGCGGTTGGCGGTCGGCTCCATCACCACGACCAGGTCGGCGCCCGACAGGTCGGGCTCGCGCGCCAGCAGCGGCGTGAGCGCGCTGTCGCCGAAGGGCAGCTCCTCGCGCCCGAACCACACGAACCCCACGTCGACGGCCGTCGTCGCCTCGGCCAGCGCCAGCGCCAGTTCCACCATCACCGCGTCGGCGCCCTTCATGTCGCTGGCGCCCAGGCCGAGCACCGATCCGTCGGCGATGCGCCCGGGCAGGTTGCCCTGCTCGGGCACCGTGTCCAGGTGTCCGGCGAGCAGCACCAGCGGCCGCTCGCCGCGGCGCAGCGTCCCGGCCAGCACGCAGCTGTCGCCGGCGTCGCGGACCGTCACGCCGCCCGCGCGCAGCACATGGACCACATGCGAGGCCAGGTGCTCCTCGTCGCGCGACGGCGAGCGCACGTTGACCAGCTCCAGTGTGCGCCGGGCCAGGCGATCTGCAAGCGCGGCCGTCATCGGCCGCGAACCCTACTCGGGGGCCCGCCCGTGGACGTTGGCCAGGCCCAGCGCCAGCCCAGCGGTGACCGCGGGGGGCGCGGATCGCGCCCACCAGGTCGTGGACGTCTGGCAGTCGAACACCGCGCGCGCAGCCAGACAGCCGCCGTCGCGTGGGATGCAGCATCGCGTCCTGCTCATGGGCGAGCAGGTCGGATCGTGCGGTGCGCCAGCGCTCGCCGAGCAGCACCAGCGGGCCGGGCGCCTCGTCGATGTGCGCGTCGCGGACGCCGTTGACCTCGGCGGTGGGGACGCGCGGACCCTAGAATGAACCTGCATGCAGCGTGGCCGCCACGGTCGGACGACCGAGACGCACAACGGCAACGGCGCGGCGCCCGGCCGCGCCCGCCAGCGTGCGCTGATGATCGCCGCGCTGCCCGAGGGCGACGACCTGTCCGAGCTGCAGGAGCTCCTGCGCACGGCCGGTGTCGCCGTCGTCGGCCAGGAGATCCAGCACCGCGATCGGCCGCACCCCAACAGCTACGTGGGCCCCGGCAGGCTCGCCGAGATCAAGGAGCGCGTCAAGCAGCTGGACGCCAACGTGGTCGCCTGCGACGACGAGCTGACGCCCCGCCAGGAGCGCAACCTGGAGAAGGAGCTGGGCGTCGCGGTGGTCGACCGGACCACGGTGATCCTCGACATCTTCGCCGGGCACGCCAACACCGCCGAGGGCAAGCTCCAGGTCGAGCTCGCCCAGCTGCAGTACAACATGGCCCGCATGCGGGGTCTGTGGACCCACCTCGAGCGCCTTGGCGGCGGGGTCGGCACGCGCGGACCGGGCGAGTCGCAGATCGAGACCGACCGCCGCCTGGCCCGTGACCGCATCACCGCGCTCAAGCGCCGCCTGGCCGAGGTCAAGGGCTCGCGCGCGACGATGCGCGCCGAGCGCGAGCGCGCCCATCTGCCCCAGGTGGCGCTGGCCGGCTACACCAACGCCGGCAAGTCGACGCTGCTCAACGCGCTGACGGGTGCCGAGGTGGGCGTCCGCGACCGGCTGTTTCACACGCTGGACCCCACGACGCGCTCGGCGGAGATCCATGGCCGCCGCTACCTGCTGACCGACACCGTCGGGTTCATCCGCAAGCTGCCCCACCAGCTCGTCGAGGCGTTCGGCGCCACGCTGGAGGAGACCCGCCTGGCCGACCTGATCCTGCACGTCGTCGACGCCTCCGCGCCCGAGGACGAGCTGGAGGAGATGCTGCGCGCCGTCGACGAGGTTCTGGAGGAGATCGGCGCCGGCGAGCGCCCGCGCATCCTCGTGCTCAACAAGGCCGACGCGCTCGACGATGAGCGCCGCAGCGAGCTGGGCTTCCGCCATCCCGACGGCGTGCTCGTCTCCGCCGCCACCGGGGAGAACCTCGACGTGCTGGCCGAGCGCATCGAGGAGGCGTTCTCGCGCACGCTGCGGCGCATCGACGTGCTCGTGCCCTACGCCGAAGGCGGTCGTCTGGCCGAGCTGCACGACATCGCCGGCGACCTGGAGCGCGAGGACACCGCCGACGGCGTGCGCATCCGCGCGACGGTCCCGCCGACCGTGGCCGACCGCTTCGCGGCCTACGACGCCTAAGCGCCCAAAGTGCGGGAATGACGGCGACGCCTGCGCCCAGTCCCGCGTAGGTTCGACGCGTGGCTTTGGCGGAGAACGCACGCTGGCCCGCGATGCGGGTTCAGCGTCTGCATGAGGACGCGCGCCTTCCGACGCGTGCCCATCCGGGCGACGCCGGACTGGACCTGTACGCCGTCGAGCCGGCGCTGATCGGCCCGGCCGAGCGGGTGCTCGTGGCGACCGGCGTCTCCATCGAGCTCCCGCCGGGGCATGCCGGCCTCGTGGTTCCGCGCTCCGGGTTGGCTGCGCGCCACGGCATCTCCGTGGTCAACGCGCCGGGCCTCATTGACGAGGGCTATCGCGGCGAGCTGCGGGTGCTGCTGCTCAACACCGATCGCGAGGCCCCGTTCGAGGTCCGCGCGGGCGATCGGATCGCCCAGCTCGTCCTGATCCAGGTGGCGACCCCGCCGGTGGTCGAAGTCGACGAGCTGTCCTCCTCGGCCCGCGCCGACGGCGGCTTCGGGTCATCCGGCCGTTAGGGCCGCCCGCCCGGGCGTTGCTTGTCAGGTTCATGCCCGTTACGGGCGCGAATCCGACAAGCAACCGCCTGGGCGGCTCAGACCTCAGACCAGGCCGTTGGCCTGCAGGAACTGCTTGGCCACCGCGGCCGGCTTCTGCTTGTCGAGATCGACGGCGGCGTTCATCTCCTGCATCGCGTCGTTGGTCAACAGCGCGCTGACCTGGTTGAGCGTGTCGGCGAACGCCGGGCCCTGCTCGTCGAGCACCTTCTGGTTGACCACCGGCGCGACGTTCTGGTAGCCGAAGATGCCCTTCGTGTCGTCGAGCACGGTGTAGGTGCCGCCCTTGAGCTGGCCGTCGGTGGTGAACACGGCGGCGACGTCGATCTTGCCGTTCTTGAGGGCGTTGTACTGGAGGCCGATCGACAGCGGCTTGAACGTGAAGTTGTCCAGGCCGTAGGCCTTCTTCATCCCGACGACGCCCTGGTAGCGCGTCTTGTTCTCGGGCGGCCCGCCGTAGACGAAGTGGTCGACCTTCTTGAGGTCGCCGACCGTCTTGAGGCCGTACTTCTGCGCGTACTCGGGCTTGACGGCCAGGCCGTCTGCGTCGAAGAACGGCGTCTTCTCCAGCAGGGCGAAGCCGCGCTTGTTCTCCCAGTCCTTGGCCAGCTGGTAGGTCTCGTCGGCGCTCTTGGGCTGGTCGCTGATCTTGGCCAGCTCGGTGACGATGACGCCCGTGTACTCGGGGTACATGTCGATCTTGCCGCTGGTCAGGGCCTTGTCGGTGATCTCCGAGGAGCCGATGTTGCCCTTGACGTTGACGGTGTAGCCCTTCGCGCGCAGCGCCTGGGCGTAGAGCTCGCCGAGGATGTACTGCTCGGTGAAGTTCTTGTCGCCCAGCGTGACGGCCGGCTTGCCCTCGCCGGGCATGCCGCCGTCACTGGAGGCGGCGCCGGTGGAGGCGCCGCCGGTGGTGGCGCCGGGCGCCGCGGCCGCCTGGGTGCCGGTGTCAGAGCTGGAGTCCGATCCGCAGGCCGCCAGCGTGAGCGCGGCGAGCGCGCTGAGCAATGCGAGCAGCAGCAGTCGAGGTCGGGTGCGAGTCATGCGGTGGTTCCTCCTGGTTGGATGCTGCGGCCGGCGCCTCCACGCCGACCCTTGGTGAAGGGCAGCCCCCGGCGCCGGGGGCGCAGCCCGCGCGGGGTGACCGCGCGCTGGAGCCCGGCGAAGGCCAGCTCGGTCAGGAACGCCAACAGCGCGACGCAGATCGCGCCGGCCAGCACGCCGCCGAAGCCGTAGCTGGCCTGGTTGACGATGATCTCGCCGAGCCCGTTGCCGCCGGCCACGGCGGCCAGCGGGCTGGTGGCGACGACGAACACCGCCGAGGTGCGCAGCCCGGCGAAGATCAGCGGGACGGCGAGCGGCAGCTCGACGTGGCGCAGGATCTGGGCACCGGTCATGCCCATGCCGCGGGCGGCCTCGACCGCGTCGCGGTCGACGTTGTCGACGCCGACGTAGGCGTTGGTGAGCATGGGCGGCACCGCGAGGATCACCAGCGCCACGATCGTGTTGGTGTCGCCCAGCCCGATGAAGGCCAGGCAGATCGCGATGATCGCCAGCGACGGCAGCGCGCGGCCGATGTTGGAGATGTTGATGGCCAGGAACGAGCCGCGGTGGTGATGGCCCAGCCACACGCCGAGCGGAATGGCGATCACCGCGGCGACGATGATCGCGCGGGCGCTGAGCCACAGCGTCTCCAGCGTCTTGGTCCCCAGCAGGCCGAGGTTGTTGCCGATGAACTGGAAGGCGTCGACGAAGTCGTTCATGGCCTCACGCCCTCGCCGCCCGCGCCCACGGCGTCAGCAGCCGCTGGACGATCACCAGCAGGCCGTCGGCGACCAGGGCCAGCGCCACGGCCAGCGCGCCGGCCGCGATCAGCTCGGTCTTGAACACGTCGGACTGGATCGCCTGGAAGATCGGCGCGCCGAGGCCCTCGTCGATGATGTACGCGGCGACGGTGGCCAGGCTGATGGTGGTGACCGCGGCGATGCGCAGGCCGGCGATGATCGCCGGCATGGCCAGCGGCAGGTCAACCCGGACGAGACGCTGACGGGCGGTCAGGCCCATGCCCTCGGCCGCCTCGCGCACGTCGGGTGGGACCGCCCGCAGGCCCGTCAGCGTGTTGCGAAACAGGATCAGCAGCGTGTAGGAGACCAGCGCGATCTCGGCGCTCAGCCGGGTCAGGCCGGTGATCGGGACGAGGATCTGGAACAGGGCCAGCGAGGGGATCGTGAAGAGGATCCCGGTGATGACGATGACCGGCGTCGTCAGGCCCGACCAGCGGTGGGCGGCGAGCGCCAACGCGACGGCGATCGCGAAGCCGACGGCCAGCGCGATCAGCGTCAGCACGACGTGCTGCCACAGCGCCGGCGCGAGCGTGTCCGACCAGTTGGCCTTCACCCAGCTCCAGCAGAACAGCCCGTTGTCGCGCACGCAGCTGCCCTCGCCGCCGCCACCGAAGTCGGGGATCACGGGTCCCGACTGCCCGAGGATCATGCGTCGCTCTCCAGCAGCGCTGCGACCCCGTCGACCGAGGCGATGCCGAGCTCGCGCTCGCCGTCGATGACCAGCGCCTCGTGCCGTGAGGCACTGAGCATCGCCGACAGGGCGTCTCGCGCGGTCGTGTCCTGGGACAGCCGCAGCTCGGGACGGCGGCCGTTGAGGGCGGCCAGCTCCACGTCGGCCAGCGTCGACAGCGACAGGCGCTTGAGCCCGCGGTCGGCGCCGACGAACTGGGCGACGAAGTCGTCGGCGGGCTCGCTGAGGATCTCGCGGGGGGAGGCGTACTGGGCGAGCGTGCCGCCCTCGCGCATGATGGCGATCCGGTCGCCCATCTTGATCGCCTCGTCGATGTCGTGGGTGACGAACACGACGGTCTTGCGCACCTCGGCCTGCAGGCGCAGGAACTCGTCCTGGAGGCGCTCGCGGTTGATCGGGTCGATCGCGCCGAACGGCTCGTCCATGAGCATCAGCGGCGGGTCGGCGGCCAGCGCGCGGGCCACGCCGATGCGCTGGCGCTGACCGCCCGACAGCTGCCCGGGATAGCGGTGGCGGACCTCGTCGGGGTCCAGTGACACGAGCCGCAGCAGCTCGTCGACGCGCTCGGCGATGCGGTCCTTGGACCAGCCCAGCAGCTTGGGGACGGTGGCGATGTTCTGGCCGATGGTCTGATGGGGGAACAGGCCGATCTGCTGGATCACGTAGCCGATCTCCCGGCGCAGCGTGGCCTTGTCGCGGGCGTCGATGCGCTCGTCGTCGAGCAGGATCTCGCCCGAGGTGAGGTCGATCAGGCGGTTGACGAGGCGCATCGCGGTCGTCTTGCCGCAGCCCGACGGCCCGACGAGCACGCAGATCTCGCCGGCCGGGACGGTCAGCGAGAGGTCGTCGATGGCAGGGCGCTCCTGGCCGGGATAGCGCTTGCTGACGTTGCGGAACTCCAGGGACGCGGCGTTACGGCGCGCGTCCGGCCCCTCGTTCTGGGCGGTGTCGGTGAGATTCACAGGAAGACCCTGACCGGTCCTACCAGACCCTAGCGGGGGCTCGGGGCGACGGCGTCAGACGCCGGCAGCCTGGCGCGCCCGCGCATGCGCCGCGTCCTCCAGTCGATCGTCCAGCGACTCGAGCGAATCGAGCGACAGCGCAGTGCGGATCAACCAGTCGGCAAACCATGCGTTCTTGGGCAGCAGTGGTCCATGCAGGTATGTCCCGACGACGTTTCCACGCACGGCGCCTTCGAAACCCGATTCGCCGTCGTTGCCGTGTCCGCGCAGGACGCGGCCGAGCGGCTGAACGCCCGGTCCGAGCAGCGTGCGGCCGGCGTGGTTCTCGAAGCCGGCGAGCACGCGCGAGCGCTCCTCGCCCTCCAGGTCGACCTCGATCGCGACGTTGCCGATCAGCCGCGATCCCTCCACCCGCCGGGTGCGCAGGTCGATCAGCCCGAGCCCGGGGAGCTCGCGGTCGGCCAGCTCGTAGGCGTGGCCGAGCAGCTGGTAGCCGCCGCACACGCCCAGCAGCAGGCTTGCCGGCGTCGGCCGCCGCGGCCAGCGCGTCGCGCTTGGTGGCCAGCATGTCGGCCGCGCACAGCTCCTGGTCGCGGTCCTGGCCGCCGCCGATGTAGAAGAGGTCGTGGGCGTCGGGGTCGATGCCCTCGCCGAAGCCGGCGCCGGCCAGCGTGAAGTCGATGCCCCGCCACGCGCATCGGCGCTGCAGCACGAGCAGGTTGCCGCGGTCGGCGTAGATGTTCATCACGTCGGGGTACAGCGCGCAGACCCTCAGGTGCGGCACAGGACCACCACCTCCGAGCCGACGTAGTCGTCGGTTGCCGGGACGGCGAGCGGCGGACGGGCGGCGAAGCCCAGCGGGGCCGCCTCCGCGGCGACGGTCGCCGCGTCGGCGTCGTCGAGCCGGATCTCGTTGGCCTCCGCGCGGCGCTGGCCGTCGGGGGAGACCGTCTCGCGGATGCGCTCGATCACCACGCCGCCGGGCTCGCGCCGCACACCGACGGGATGCGAGGCGTAGACCGTGCTGTCGACCTCGCGGATGTCGGGTAGCGCGCCGACCACGTCGGGGCCCTCCAGCTGGCCGTCCAGCGCATCGGCCAGCGCGGCTGCGAGCAGGCCGCCGGCACGCAGGTGGCGGGCGGCGCAGCGCAGGAAGGCGCGGCGGCCGTCGGGCCCGCCGAGCAGCTGGAGCGTCTGCATCGGGACGATCACCAGCGAGACGTCGCGCGGCAGCGAGAACGCGCGCGCGTCGGCGCACACCGTGTCGACGTCCAGGCCGGCGGCGGCCGCGCGCCGGGCCAGCGCGCCGATCAGGTCGGGATCGTCGTCGAGGGCGATCACGTCGTGACCGCGACCGGCCAGATCCAGCGCCACCCGGCCGGTCCCGGCCCCGACGTCGAGCAGCGGTCCCGCGGCGGCGCCGGCCAGCTCGCGCCACAGCGGGAGGTCGGCGTCGTAGGAGCCGCACTCGACGTCGTGCCAGATCACCACGTCGGCGCTCACGCGGCCTCCTCCCATGAGCTGCGGGCGATGCCGCGGCGGGTGAGGACGTCGCGCAGGGCGAGCATCGCCGTGTAGGTGGGCAGGGCGTACAGGGGGCCGTCACCGGAGGCCCCGGCCACGTCCAGGGCCCGCTCCAGCTCAGGCTCGACGCGGATGCGCTCGGCGGGCACCCCCGCGTACTTGAGGCGCACGGCCAGCTCGGCCGCGCGCGTGCCCGCGCAGGTCGCCTGGCGCACCCGGCCGGCCAGCAGCTCGAAGTCGGCGTCCCACACCCAGGAGACGTCGCGCCCGTCGGCGGTGTGGTCGTTGAGCACGCCGAGCACGTCGTGCTCGCCGTCCTCCAGCAGCAGCGTGCGCAGCACCTCGTTGGCGCCCGCCGGGTTCTTGATCAGCAGCAGCGTCATCGGCCGGCTCGCCCAGCGCGACCGTCTCCGCCCGGCCGAACGCCGGCGCCACCGCCCCCAGACCGGCGGCGACGTCGTCCAGGGAGGCGCCCAGCACGCCGGCCAGCGCGGCCGCGGCCAGCGCGTTGTAGACGTTGTAGAGGCCGGGCAGCGGCAGGGAGATCCGCCGCTCGCCCTCGGGCGTGACGAGCGTGAAGGCGGCGTCGCGCACCCCGTGCAGCTGGACGTCGCGGGCGAACACGTGGGGGTCCGGCCGAGCGGCGTCGCCGGTGGGGCAGTGGTAGTGGCCGAGGTGGCCGAGCAGCACCGCGTCGTAGACGTAGGGCCGTCCGCAGCGGCGGCAGTGCTTGGAGTCGGCGGCGTGCTGGAGCCCGGCCAGCGCCAGCGAGGTGTCCTGCACGCCGAACAGGACGGGATCGAGATCGCGTCCGAGGTCGGCGACGAGCGGGTCGTCGGCATTGAGGACCAGCCGGGTCCCGGCGGCGGCCGACGCGGACACGACCTCCTGCCAGCGCTCGGCGATCGTCTCCAGCTCGCCGTAGCGGTCCAGCTGGTCGCGGAACAGGTTGGCCAGCAGCAGGGCCCGCGGACGCAGCTGCTCGGTCACCGCCCCGAGCCAGAACTCGTCGACCTCGAACAGGCCGAGGTCGCCCTGCCCGCGGGCGTCCAGCAGCGCGCTGGCCACGCCGCCGGCCATGTTGGCCCCGGTGCGGTTGTGCACGAGCCGGACGCCGCGCTGCTCGAGGATCGCGGCGACCATCGCGGCCGTGGTCGTCTTGCCGTTGGTGGCCGACACCACGGCCGAGCCGTCGCGCAACCCGCGCGACAGGCGGGCGATCGCGTCGGGGGCCAGACGCAGCAGCAGCTTGCCGGGCAGCGACGTGCCGCCGCGACCGGTGCGCCGCGACAGGGCGCCGGCGGCGCGGGCGAGGGCGATCCGCACCCTCACGGGGCGGGCACCATGACGCGCACGGCGGCCGGCACGACGGTGAACGTCGCCGGCAGCGCGCCGATCGGGTCCCCATCGGCGTAGACGACGAACGGGCGGTCGGCCGAGACGCGCGCGTGCCGGACGCGCCGCTCGCTGACCTCGGGCAGCTCGACGTGGGTGCCCTTGAAGACGCGGGGCAGGACGGTCGTCAGGAACCGCAGCTTGGGCATCTCGGCCATGCTGACGAGGTCCAGCAGCCCATCGTCGAGCTCGGCCTGGGGCGCAACGTACATGCCGCCGCCGTAGGCCTTGTTGTTGCACAGGCCGATGCTCCAGCCGCGCACGACCTCCGGTGCCTCGTCGTCGGCCTCGATGGTGAACGTCGCCGGCTGCCAGGCGGCCAGCGCCCGCAAGGCGGCGTAGGCATAGGCCAGCGGGCCCAGCCAGGCGGGCGCGTCGTTGGCGATCCGGTTGGCGTCGGAGTCGAAGCCGAAGGAGGCGATGCCGACGAACGGGGAGCCGTCGACGCGCCCGAGGTCCAGCGGGCGCTCGACCCCGTCGCGCAGCACGGCGCAGGCGGCCGCGAGATCGTCACGGGGGATGCCCAGCACGCGGGCGAGGTCGTTCCCGCGACCGCCCGGGAGGATGCCCAGGACCGCGCCGGGCACGTCGGCCATCGCCCCGGCCACCGCCCCGACCAGGCCGTCGCCCGACAGCGTCGCGACCAGCTCGCCGTTCTCGGCGCCGGCGCGGGCCAGCTCGCGGCCGTGCCCGAGGTCGGTCGTGGGGTGCACGGTGTGGGTGAGCCCGAGCTCGGCGAGCGCCATCTCGGCCCGAGGCAGCGCCTTGAGCGCGCGACCGCCGCCGGAGGCCGGATTGACGATGAGGCGGACCGGGCGAGTCATGACGGCACCGGGACGCTAGTGCACCGCGCGCTCGGCGGCCGCGGCGGCGCGAGTCCGTACCCTGGCGCCCCATGCGCCGCCTGACCCTTCCGCTGCTCTGCTGCCTCGTCCTTGCCGCCGCCGGTTGCGGAAGCGACTCCTCGGGCGGCTCGAGCGCGACCGCCACAGCCGCCGCGACGACGTCGTCGGCCGTGGCGGGCGGCACCGGCTGCTCCAGCGTCTCGGCGGCGCCGCCCAAGAGCGCCCAGGCGACCAAGCCGACCAGGACCCTCAGCGCCTCCGACCGCGTGACCGTCACGCTGCAGACCAACTGCGGGCCCATTCCCATCCTGCTGGACACCAAGCGCGCGCCGAAGACCGCAAGCTCGTTCGCCTCGCTGGCCGAGCAGGGCTTCTACGACGGCCTGTCGTTCCACCGCATCGCGCCCGGCTTCGTGATCCAGGGCGGCGATCCCAAGGGCGACGGCACCGGCGGACCCGCCTACCAGATCGTCGAGAAGCCGCCCGCCGACCTGCGCTACACGCGCGGCATCGTGGCGATGGCCAAGACGGAGGCCGAGAAGCCCGGCACCTCCGGCAGCCAGTTCTTCATCGTCACCGGCCAGGACGTGGGCCTGCCGCCCGACTATGCGCTGGTGGGCAAGGTGACGGGCGACGGCATGACCACGGTGGACAAGATCCAGGCCACGCCCGTCGACCGGTCGACCGAGCAGCCCAAGCGCCCGATCGTCATCTCCAAGGCAACGGTCAGCGGGTAGCGGTCACCCCGCCGCGCGCGCGGCGGCCGCCTTGCTCTGGCGTCGTCGGCCGACGAGCGCCAGCACGGCCAGCACGGCGACCACGAGGACCACGCCGAGCAGGGCGCCGCCGGCGATGCCGATCCCGCCGAAGGGCAGCGAGATCAGCTCGACGATGCCCAGGCCGATGGCGATCAGCGCCACGACGATGAGGATGATCAGCAGGATCCCCCGGACGCGCAGCAGCAGCGGCGAGCCGGGCGGCGGAGCGACAAGGCCCATGAGGCGCAGCAGCGCCAGCTGGCGGCCCGACGGCGGGGCCTGGCCCAGGCGCTCCATCGACGCCTTCAGGTCGCCGGCACGACGCTCGGCCAGGGCCAGCGACGCATCGGCCATGCGGCGCAGCTGCATGCGCTCCTGCGGCCGAGCGGCGGCGATCGCCTTGCGGAAGTACTCGCGGGCGGCCTGGGCGTCGTAGCGCTCCGCCGCGCGGGCGCCGAGGATCGCGTTGGCCGCCGCCTTGTACTTGCCCTGGCGGGCTTCGAGCTCCAGCTCGTCGTCGGAACGGGTCTCGAGCTGCTGCATCGCGGCGAGCGCGCTGCGCTGCTCGATGCGAACCTGTCGCTGCTTGGCCATGGTGCCCGGAGTGTAGGGCCCGTGGTGCGGTCGTCCTCGACGGCGATCACGTGCCGCGGCCGCCGTGTAGCACCACGGGGGCCGGGGGTAGGGGAATCGCGCGATGTCCCTCGGCTCCGGGAGAGTGGCACGGCGCTGAAGCCCGCGCACATCGGCTGCTCGGGCTGGCAGTACCGCGACTGGCGCGAGCGCTTCTACCCGCCGGGGGTCGCCCAGCGGCGCTGGCTGGAGCACTATGCGTCGGTGTTCGGGACCGTCGAGCTGAACGCCAGCTTCTATCGCCTGCCCGAGCGCTCGGCGGCCGAGCGGTGGGCGCGCGAGACCCCGGCGGGCTTCTGCTTCACGGTCAAGGTCAGCCGCTACGCGACGCACATCAGGCGCCTGACCACGGTGGCCGACTCCGCGCGGCGGCTGTCCGAGCGCGTCGAGCCGCTCGCCGATGCGGGACGGATGGGGCCGTGGCTGTGGCAGCTGCCGCCGAACTTCGCCCGCGACGACGAGCGCCTGGAGGCCGCGCTGGGCGAGCTGCCGCCGGGACGCCATGCCTTCGAGTTCCGCGAGGCGAGCTGGTTCTGCGATCCGGTCTGGGAGCTGCTGCGCGCGCACGGCGTGGCGGCCGTCGTGCCTGACGACGCGCGCCGGCCGCTGCCGGTCCCGCCGCTGACGGCAGGGTGGACGCTGATCCGCTTCCACTACGGCCGCCGCGGCCGGCGGGGCAACTACTCGCCCACCGAGCTGGACGACTGGGCCGCGCAGATCGACGGCTGGCGCGCGGACGCCGAGGTGTTCGCCTACTTCAACAACGACTGGGAGGCGTTCGCGCCGGCCAACGCCCTGGCGCTGCGCGAGCGGCTGAGCGATACTGGCGGCGGGTCATGACCGGCTTGCAGGAGATCGCCATCGTCGTCATCGGGATCCTCATCCTGGTGGCCATCGGGATGTGGATCGCCCGTGACGCGCGCCGCCGCGCCCCGGTGGCCGACCCCGAGCACATGGACGGTCCCGACCACCACCGCCGCTCCTCCAAGCAGCGCCAGCGCGATCGGGCGCGCGCGAAGGCCGCGCGCAAGGCCCGCCGCCACAACCGCGGCTGAGCGTCCGATCGCCGCGACGCTCGACGAGCTGCTGATCGCCGACCCGCCCGCGCGCTGGGCGGCGCTCGGCTTCGCCGTCGGGGAGGACGGCGGCTGCGACGTGGGGTCGATCCGCCTGGCGCTGGGAAGCGACGAGCACGGCCTGGCGCTGCGCGGCGTGGCCGGCGCGCGCGTCGACGGCCTGCGCATCGTCGCCTCCGGCGCCCCGTTGAGGCCGCCGGCGCCCGCTCAGCCCAACGGCGTGATCGGCATCGACCACGTCGTCGTCGCCACGCCGGCCTTCGAGCGCACGTCGCGGGCGCTGGCCGACGCCGGGCTGGAGCGCCGGCGCGTGCGCGAGACCGGCAGCGTCATCCAGGGCTTCTACGTGATCGGCGACGCCCTGTTGGAGGTGGCCGGCCCGCCCGGCGCCGACCGCGGGGGCCCTGCGTCGCTGTGGGGCGTGACGTTCACGTGCGCGGACCTGGAGGCGACCTGCGCCATGCTGGGCCCGGAGCGCGTCGGCAGCGCGCGCGACGCGGTGCAGCCCGGGCGGCGGATCGCGACCGTGCGCGGGGAGGTCGGGCTCGGTCTCGCCGTCGCGCTGATGACGCCGCGCTAGCGTTGCATCCGGGATGGAGGCGGCCGAGCGCCAGCTGTACGCCGAGCTGCGTCGCCACGGGATCGACGAGCGGGTCCTGGACGCGATGGCGCTGGTGCCGCGTGCCCTGTTCGCCCCCGGGGCATCGCCGGCCGATGCCTACGTCAACGAGCCGCTGAGCCTGCCCGAGCGCCAGACCGTGTCCCAGCCGCTCGTGGTCGCGCGCATGGTGCAACTGCTGGAGCTGCGCGCGGGCGACCGCGTGCTCGACGTCGGGGCCGGCTCGGGCTGGCATGCCGCCGTGCTGTCGCGACTGAGCGCGCACGTGTGGGCGATCGAGCGCCACCGGGTCCTGGTCGACCTGGCCCGCGAGAACCTGGCCCGGGCCGGTGTGCGCAACGTGACCGTCATCCTCGGCGACGGGACGCAGGGCTGGCTGCCCGACGCGCCCTATGACGCGATCAACGTCGCGGCGGGGGCGCGCGGCGCCGTGCCGGTCGCGCTGGAGCAGCAGCTGGCCGACGGCGGACGCCTCGTCGCCCCGGTCGACGATCGGCTCGTGCTCGAACGCCGCCACGGCGAGGCGATCGAGCATCAGGTGCTGGAGGGCGTGCGCTTCGTGCCGCTGGTGGGGCCCGGCTGACGCTCAGCCCAGCAGCGCGGCCCGCACCGCCGCGGCGTCCAGGCCATCGACCGCGACGAGCTTGTCGCGCGCCGCCTGGCCGCGCACGACGCGCACCGCTGACCGCGCGACCCCGGCACGTTCGGCGATCAGCCGGCACAGGGCGACGTTGGCGCGGCCGTCCAGCGGGGGAGCGGTGAGGCGGACGACGACCGCGCCCGCGCGCTCGCCGACGATCTCGTCGCGCTTGGCGCGGGGCTGGACGCGGACGGCGAGCAGGGCCTCGGCCATCGCGGCAGCGTCGCAGGCGCGGCGGCGGCCCCGACCTACACGGGACGGTTGAGCAGCTCGGCCAGGGCGAGCGGCACGCTGCGACACAGCGTCCACGCGCGCTCCAGGCCGACGGCCTGGAGGTCGCGCACGAGCAGGTCGTCGGCGGCGACGGCGACCGGGTCGCAGGCGGCGTCGATCAGGCGCACCTCAAGCTCGCACAGCGCGTACACGGCGGGCCACGCATGGTCGCGGACCGCCGATAGGTCGAGCACGACCTCCCGAGCGCCGCCGGCGGCGGCGCGCAGCACCGCGTGCCCGTAGGCTCGCGCGGTGGGCTCGTCGAGCCTTCCGCCAGCCGACACGACCACCAGGCGCTCGCCGAGCCGGTGGACGGGGAAGCTGCCGGCCCGCCGACAGGCGGCGGGGCTGCGGGAGGCGTCGACCGCGGTCATGGTCGCCCCGGCTACCCCGCACCGGCGCGGATCGAACGCCCGGCCAGCTGGAGCGTCCGCAGCCGGTCACGAGCGCGCCGGCGGGGCGAGCCCGTCGGCGACCTCCAGCTCCAGCAGCTCCCCGCCCTCGTGGTCGACCTGCAGCGTCGTGTGGTCGATGCCGAAGCGGTCGTGCAGCAGCGTCTCCAGCTCCCGGCGGAGACCGTGGCAGTCCGCGCCGTCCTTGACGATCACGTGGGCCGACAGCGCCGGAAACCCGGAGGTGACCTCCCACACGTGCAGGTCGTGCACCTCGACGACGCCCCGCAGCGACACCATCGCGCGGCCGATCTGCGGCGGGTCGCTGCCCTGCGGGGCCGCCTCGAGGAAGACCCGTCCCGAGGCCACCAGCAGCCCGTAGGAGGAGTGCAGCATCAACGCCGCGACGAGGATCGAGGCGATCGCGTCGGCCCGCTCGAAGCCGGTCAGGAGGATGATCGCGCCCGCCACCGCGGTGCCGATGAACGCGTACAGGTCGGTGAGGATGTGGCGGAAGGCGCCCTCGACGTTGAGCGACTGGCGGTTGGCCCGCGCCAGCACCCAGGTGGCGGCGATGTTGACCACGACGCCCAGCAGCGCGACGGCGAGCACCAGGCCGCCCTCGACCTCGGGCGGCGACACGAGCCGCCGGGTCGCCTCGATGAGGATGATGACGGCGAGGATCAGCAGGGTCAGGCCGTTGGCCTGCGCGCTGAGGATCTCGACCCGCTTGAGCCCGAAGGTCATCACGCCGCGGGCCGGGCGCGCGGCCAGGCGGATCGCCGCCAGCGACAGCCCGATCGCCGCGGCGTCGGTGAGCATGTGGCCGGCATCCGACAGCAGCGCCAGCGAGCCGGCGACGATGCCCAGCGCGACCTCGACCGCCATGAAGCCGACGATCAGGGACAGCGCGATGGCGAGCTTGCCGACGTCCGCGTCGGCACTGACGCCGTGGCTGTGGCCGGCGTGCCCGCCGTGGTCGTGATCGTGAACGGCGCTCACGCCGTCAATCGTAGGTCCCGTCGAAGCGCAGGACGAGCCGCGCGCCGCCGCCAGGCGCCTGTGCGACCTCGAAGGAGGTGGTCGTGCGGGCGATGATCTGGAGCCCGAGGCCCACGCCGGGGCTGTCGCCGCGCGGACGCACGCCGAGGCCCTCGTCCTCGACCGTCACGCGCAGCGCGTGGCCCTCGCTGGCCATCTCGACGCGCATGGTCCCGGGCGGCCCGTCGCGGTGGCGATAGGCGTGCATCACGACGTTGGTGCACGCCTCGCTGACGGCCAGCGCGACGTCGCTGCACAGCGTCTCGCCGGCGCCGTGGGCGCGCGCGAACGCGGTCGCGTCGTGGCGGGCGGCGGCGACGGCGGTGGGCTCGGCCACGTAGGTGCGAAGCACCCGCTCTCCGCTGCGGCGCACCGCGCACACGGCCACGTCGTCGGCGACGGGCCCGCCGAGCGAGTCCACCAGCCGTGCCACCAGCGCCGCGGCGGACTCGCCGGCGACGGGCAGGTCGCCGAGCCGGCGCAGCCCTTCCACGAGGCCGATCCGGCGCTCCTCGACCAGGCCGTCGGTGTAGGCCACGAGCGTCTCACCGCCAGCCAGGGTCAGCTGCGACTGGCGGCGTGGCTTCGCCCCGACCCCCAGCGGCGGCCCCGGCGCGACGTCGAGCAGCCGCGCGCCCGTGGGGGTGGCCAGCAGCGGCGGCGGGTGCCCGGCGCTCGCCACCCGGGTGAATCCGCTCTCGGGGTCGATGAAGGCCACCAGCAGCGTCGTGAACTCCAGCGGGTCCTCGGCGGCGACGAAGCGGTCCAGGCGCTCCAGCGTGTCGGCGGGGGAGTCCGCCTCGATCGCGTAGGCCCGCAGCGCGGTGCGCACGGTGCCCATCCGCGCGGCGGCCCTGAGGCCACGGCCGACGACGTCACCGACGACCATCGCGACCTGGCCTTCGGCGACGGGGAACAGGTCGTACCAGTCGCCGCCGACCTCGGTGCCGTCCTGGCCGGGGAGGTAGCGGGCCGCCGCCTCCAGACCGGAGATCGACGGCAGCGCGGCGGGCAGCAGGCTGCGCTGCAGCGACAGCGCCGCCTCGCGGGCGGCCTCGTAGAGCTCGCTCTGGCGGATCGCCCGCGCGACGCGATCGGCGACCAGCTCCAGCAGGACGAGGTCGTGCGCGTCGTACTCGCGCACGAGCGAGGAGACGATCAGCACCCCGAGCACCTCGTGATCGATGCGCAGGGGCACCCCGGCGGTGGAGCGATCGGGGTGGCGCAGGTGCTCCAGGACCGCATCGCGGGCGGCCTCGGGCGACAGGATCGATGGCCGCCCCGCGGCGGCCACCCGGCCGGCGACGCCGCCCCCGGCGGGTACCCGCAGGTCGGCCACCGCCTCGTCGGGCAGGCCGTGAGCCTTGCGCACGCGCAGCTCGGAGCGCTGCTCGTCGAACAGCAGCACCTTGGCGATGTCGGCGTCCAGCACCTCGGCGACGCGGGCCAGCAGCTCGACCAGCAGCGCGTCGAGCTCGAGGTGGGCGAGCGTCACGTCGGTCACCGCCAGCAGCCCGCGCAGACGCGTGTTGAGGCGCTCGCGCTCGGCGTCGCGGCGGTGGCGGTCGGTCACGTCCAGCGTGACGCCGACGACGACCCGCTGCTCGGGGTCGCCGCCGGGCTGCACCCGGGCGCGCGCGTGAAGCCAGCGCGGCGGGTCGGCGTTGGCGGCGCGGAACTCGAACTCGAACCCGGTGCCGTCACGCACCCCGGCGTCGATCAGCTGCGCGACGCGCTCGCGGTCATCGGGGTGGACCTGCTCCACCCACTCGGCGTAGGACAGTGGGGTCTCGCCGCGGTCCAGTCCGTGCAGCGGCCCGAGGTTGGGCGTCCAATGGATGCGGTCGGCGTCGATCTCCCACATCCACACGCCGGTGGCCGTGCCCTCGATGGCGAGGGCCAGCGAGTCCAGCGCGAGATCCGGCGCCAGCCCAAGCGCCGCCCTGTCCACGCCGTCGGGCTCGCGTTCGGCCACCGCGCGTCAGCGTCGTCGGGCGTCAGACGCCTTCGCGCGCCGGCCGCGCAGCAGATAGCCGCCGGCCAGCCCGAGCACGAAGCTCACGGCGATCACGATGATCAGCGGGGTGGTCGAGCTGGCGACGATCCAGTTCACCTTCACGTCGTCGGTGTTGACGACGGCGAAGAGGACGATCAGCACGCCCACGACCAGCGCGGCGATGCGGCGGTTGCGCTCTCTGCGGTCGGCCTTGGAGACCTTGGGTTCTTCGACCTGCTCGTGGCTCACGAAAGGAAGTCAACCATGCGGACGCTGGAACTGGCTAGTCGGCAAGTGCACGGTCATCAGCGCAGCCCGAGGACCCCGGGGTTCATCACGTGCGCGGGATCGAGCCGGTCCTTGGCCGCCTGCAGGCCGGCGACGCCCAGCTCGCCGACCTCGGCGGCTAGCCACGGGGCGTGATCGCGCCCCACGGCATGATGGTGTGTGATGGTCGCGCCGTGGGCGAGCATCGCCTCCAGCGCGGCCGCCTTGGCCGCCCGCCACTGCTCGGCCTCGGCGCCGGGGCGCTGGCCGGCGAGCACGGTGAAGTACAGCGACGCGCCGCTCGGGTGGAGATGGGAGACGTGGCAGAGCACGAGCGGGGCACCGTCCTGCTCGAGGGCGCTCCGCAGGGCGTCGGCGACGGCCACGTGCAGCTCCTGCAGCCGCGACCAGGGCGCCGCGGTCTCCAGCGTCTCGACCAGCACCGCGCGATCCATCAGCACGTCGCGCAGGTAGGGCGCCGCGTATCGCCCGGCCAACCACGCGTCGCCCCCGTCTCCCGGCTCGGGCCTGCCGCCGTGGGCGCGCGCAATGGCGGCCGTGCGATCGGCGCGGGCGGCGACGTCGTCGTCCTCGCCCTCCCAGCCCAGGATGGCGGCCACGCCGTCGCCGGCGATCGCCGCGGTATGCGCGGCGACCATGCGGTTCAGCGCGACCTCGGCCTCGTCGGACAGGCGGGCCACGTCGGGCGCGGCGTGCGTCTGCTCCAGGGCGCGCAGCGCCTCCAGGCCGGCGGCGAAGGAGGGGAAGGTCCACGCCTCGTAGCGGCGCGCGGACGGCGCCGGGCGCACCTGCAGGGTGACCTCGGTGATGACGCCCAGCGCGCCCTCGGAGCCGATCAGCAGCTGGCGCAGGTCGGGTCCGGCTGCGGTGGCGGGAAGGTCTCGGGCGACCAGATCGCCCTGCGGGGTGGCGCAGCGCAGGCCGGTGACGAGCTCGGAGATCGCGCCGTAGCCGGTCGACGCCTGGCCGGCGCTGCGCGTGGCCACCCAGCCGCCGACCGTGCTGAACTCGAAGGACTGCGGGTGGTGGCCGAGGGTGAGGCCGTGCTCGGCCAGCGCGGTCTCGAGGGCGGGGCCGGTGATGCCGGCCTGGACGGTGGCGGTCAGCGCGACGGGGTCGACCGAGACCAGGCGATCCAGGCGCGCCAGGTCCAGCGAGATGAGCGGGCGCGTGCGACTCGCGGGCGGCGTGACGCCGCCGACGACGCTCGTCCCGCCGCCGAACGGCACCACGTCGATCCCGGCGGTCGCGCAGGCGGCCAACACGCCGGCGACCTCGTCGGGGTCGGCGGGGTAGACGACGGCGTCCGGTGCGCCGGCCGCGTCACCGGCGCGCAGCGCGAGCAGGTCCAGGTAGCTGCGCCCGGCGGCGTGGGTCACGCGCGAGAGGCGGTCGGCGCGCACGTGCTCGGGGCCGACGATCGCGCGCACCGCGTCGAGGTCGGTGGGATGGGGCTGAGGCAGCCGCACGTCCTCCAGCGCGACCGGGGGCGTGCGCGCCCCGGCGCCGAGGCGCTCCAGCAGCGGCGTCGCCTCCGCCGGCAACTCGGGGTCGACGGTCGACGGTGGGCCCCAGCCGAACCAGCGCAGGCGGGGGGCGAGTGGGTCGATGGCGGCGGTCATGCGGGCAGGCGCTCCTCGATGAGCTCGTGCGCGGCATCGGCGACGGCGGCCCGGCGAGCGGGCACGAGGCCGATGCGGGTGCGGCGGTCGAGCAGGTCGTCGGCGGTCAGGGCGAGCTCGTGGGCGACGGCGAAGCGCAGCTCGGCCGCGCTGGTCGCCACGTCGGGGGCCAACGGGGTCAGGTGGCCGCTGCCCGCCACCAGCGGTGCCTCCGATCCGTAGCGATGGGCCAGGCGGGCGGGGATGCCGGGGCTGCGGGCGTCGCGCGGCTGGGCGCCCACGAGCGGCAGGCGCGCGGTGCGGCATGGGCCGACCTCGACACCGGGGCGCGCGGCAAGCGCGTCGACGGCATCCTGGGCCATCGCCCGATAGGTGGTCAGCTTGCCGCCGGCCACGGTCAGGACCGCGGTGTCGGGATCCTCGACCACGGCGTGGCGGCGCGACAGGTCGGCGGTCTCGTCGCCGGCAGACTCCAGCAGCGGGCGCATGCCCGCGAAGCGCCCGACGACGTCGTCCTCGTCCAGCGGCACCGACAGCGCGCGCGAGACGGTGCCGAGCATGCCGCGCTCCTCCTCGGGCGTGCTGTGCGTCTCGGCGGGGATGGGGCCGAGCACGGGCACGTCGGTGAGGCCGATCAGCACGAGGTCATCAGGGCGCGGCAGCGCGAAGACGAAGCGCGATCGCGACCCCTCCAGAGGCACGTTGAACGCCGCGCGCGGGTGGCCGAGGCGCTCGGCGGCGATGAGGACGTGCGAGCCGCGGCTGGGACGCAGGCGGACGGACTCGGTGAGCGTCCCGGCCCAAACCCCGGTCGCGTTGACCACGTGGCGGGCGCGAATGCGCAGGTCGGCGCCGGTGCGCTCGTCGCGCGCGTCGGCACCATCGGCATCCAGCGATCGGGCGCTGACGTAGGTGAGGATGCGCGCGCCGTGGGCGGCGGCGGTGCGCGCCACCGCGACGACGAGGGCGGCGTCGTCGGTCAGCTGGCCATCCCAGCTGAGCAGGGCGCCGCGCAGGCCCTCGCCGCGCAGCGCGGGCACCAGGCGCCGGGCCTCAAGCGCGTCGATGCGCCGGGCGTTGGGCAGGCGCTCTCGGGCCGTGCCCGACAGGCGGCGCATGGCGTCGCCGGCCCGCAGGCCGCTCATCGTGCCGGCCGCCACCCACCCCGGTACGTCGCCGCTGAGCAGCGTCAGGAAGGGCAGCGAGCCGATCAGGTGCGGGGCGGTGCGCAGCAGGATGGCCCGCTCGCGGGCCGACTCCCAGGCGATCGACGGCTGGCCCTGGGCGAGGTAGCGCAGGCCGCCGTGGACGAGCTTGGACGACCAGCGGCTGGTGCCCTGCGCGAGGTCGCCGCGCTCGATCAGCGCGACGCTGAGGCCGCGGCTGGCGGCGTCGAGCGCCACGCCGGCACCGGTGATCCCACCGCCGACCACGAGCACGTCGACGACCTCGCCGTCGGCAAGCCGCTCGAGCTCGGCCGCCCGGCGGGCGGCGTTGAGCGAGGAGGACGGGGCGAGACGCTGTGACATCCAGCGACGAACTGTAACAGCGACCGCATCGATTGTCAGCCCGATCGCGTTCTGCCGGCCTGAGCGGACAGCGCCTCAGGGGGCGAGGAAGGCGTCGAGCATCGTGCGCAGATCCTCGCGGTGGGCGCGCTCGTCCTCGGGCGCGTCCGCGTGGGCCGACAGCACGTAGCCGCGCATGGCCAGCTCCATCGCGGCGGCCAGGCGGCGCGGATCGGCGCGGCGCACGCTGCCCTCCTCCATCGCCTCGGCCAGCCGCGTGGCCAGGCCGTCGATGACGAGCTTCTGGAAGGCGCCGACGCGCTCGGTCACGTAGGGCAGCAGCAGCTCGGGGTCGACGTCGAGCAGGCGCACGAACAGCGGGTGAGAGGCCAGCAGCTCGGCTCCGTGGACCGCGGTCTCGACGACGCGGCGGCGGCCGTCGTCGTCGGCGCTCTGGGACTGCTCGTCGGCCTGCGAGATCAGCTTGGCGAACTCGCGCGTCATCAGCGCCTGCAGCACGGTGCGCACGTCGGGATAGCGGCGGTAGACCGTCATGCGGCTCACCCCCGCCCGCGAGGCGATGTCGGTCAGCGTCGCGCGCCGGACGCCCACGGCCATCACCTGCGCGTGGGCGGCGTCGAGGATCGGATCGTCGCGCATGACGGCCAAGACGCTACTGGGCGGCCGATGGGGGGTAGGCGTCCAGGACAGCATCAGTCAGGAGGCCGCCATGCCCTACGAGCCATCCCACCAGACCGTCCGCCTCTCCCGCGGCAAGCACAGCTCCCCGGCGCAGGGGGTGTGCGTCATGGAGCTGGCCTCGATGCTGGGCGGCGAGACGTTCAGCGACCGTCCCGCCTGCGTGGACCCGGTCATCGGCGGCCTGCTGCGCGCCTACAACGACAGCGTCGACGGCGACCGCCGCCAGGACCTGTACCGCCTCGCCGCCGAGGTCGTCGGCTCGGCCTCCACGACCGATGTCGAGCGTGCCCGCGCGGCTCGCTGCCTGTCCTTCGCCAACGCGCACCGCACGCGCTCGCGCTGGGGCCGCCGCCGGCCGCCGACGCTGGCCGCGCATCTGGGCTCCGACGCGCCAGGCGTGCTGGCCGTGCGCTCGCTGGGGCGCATCGACGACGCTGCCCATGAGGAGCTGATGGCCTTCGTCGCCGAGCTGCTGTCGATCGGGCGGCCCGATCAGGAGGCAGCCGGCTTGAGCCGGAACCCGACCTTGGAGCGCTTGCCCTTGCGCAACGTCCCGGTCGACCGGTCCACGACCCAGGGCGACGGCAGCGCGTTGTCGGGGATGGCCAGGAACTCGCGCATCAGGTCGACGACCTCCTGACAGCTGAGCTTGGAGTTGGCCAGCGGGACGAACAGGTAGTCGCCCTTCTTGACCCTGAGCTTGTCCAGGCGGCCGCCGTGCTGGACGCTGAAGACGCCCGGGCACGGCGTGCCGTCGCCGGGCAGCTTGAGCGTCAGCTTGCCGGGAGGCGACCCGACGAGCGGCTCGAGCGTGAAGCCGTTGTTGATCGTGCCCTTGAGGAACGTCGCGGTCTCGTCATCGACGAACCAGGGCTTGGGCAGCTTGCCGTCGTAGTCCTGCAGGAACTTCGCCAGGCTGGTGGCGGCCTGGTCGCAGGTCATGCGCCCCACGCCGACGAGGGTGAGGATGTACTTGCCGGCCGGGATGTCCAGCGAGCCGATGTGGTCGTCGTGCGAGAGCTCGAACGTGGCCGGGCAGATCCCGCCGCTGACGATCCTCGTCGTCGAGGTCCCGGCGGGCACGCTGGACCCGGTGCGGGCGACCGCGAAGCCCTGGTTGGGGGAGGAACGGCGGAAGCTGGACGTCGAGGCGTTGACCTTCCACCCGCCGCTCAGGCGCCCGTCGAAGTCGAGCAGGAACTCGCGGAACAGGTCGGCGGCCTGGGAGCACGAGAGCGTCGACGGCGTCGAGACGGTGATCGCGTAGTAGCCGGCGGGCAGCGACAGCGAGCCGATCTTGTCGTCGTGGAGGACCTGGAACTGCGGGCAGGTGCCGGACGCGGCCGCGGTCGACTGGGCATGCGCGACGGCCGGCGTCGCGCACAGCAGCAGCAGGGTGGCGATCAGCAGCCGACGCATACGAAGGCGCAAGCCTAGTGAGGATCGCGACACATCTCCGCAGGATGTGGTTCAGGGGCGTGCGCGCTGGCGGGCGGCCTTCTGGCGCTGCACCTGGTCGAGCACCACCTTGCGCAGGCGCACCGCGCGGGGCGTCACCTCGACGCACTCGTCTTCACGCAGGAACTCCAGTGCCTGGTCGAGCGACAGCGTCCGCTTGGGCACCAGGCGCACGAGCTCGTCGGCGGTCGAGGAGCGGATGTTCGTCAGCTTCTTCTCGCGCACGGCGTTGACGTCGAGGTCCTCCGCGCGCGCGTTCTCCCCGACGACCATGCCCTCGTAGACGTCGTCGCCGGGCTCCACGAACAGCGAGCCGCGCTCCTGCATCTGAAAGCACGCGTGTCCGGTGACCGCGCCGCTGCGATCGGCCACCAGCGACCCGGTCGGGCGCGTGCGCAGGTCGCCGAACCACGGCTCCCAGCGCTCGAAGACGTGGTGCATGATCCCGGTGCCGCGGGTCTCGGTGAGGAACTCGGTGCGAAAGCCGATCAGCCCGCGGGCGGGCACGATGTAGTCCATTCGCACCCAGCCCGTGCCGTGGTTGACCATCTGCTCCATGCGGCCCTTGCGCAGGGCGAGCGCCTGGGTGACGACGCCGACGAACTCGTCGGGCGCGTCGATGGTCAGGCGCTCCACCGGCTCGTGGCGGCGACCGTCGATCTCGCGCACGACGACCTGCGGCTGGCCGACCGTCAGCTCGAAGCCCTCGCGGCGCAGGACCTCCACAAGGATCGCCAGCTGCAGCTCGCCGCGCCCCTGCACCTCCCAGGCCCCGGCCCCACCCACCCGCTCGGGCACATCGAAGACGCGCAGGGCGACGTTGCCGATGAGCTCGGCGTCCAGGCGGTTCTTGAGCAGCCGAGCGGTCAGCTTGTCGCCGTCGCGGCCGGCCAGCGGCGAGGTGTTGATGCCGACGGTGACGCTCAGCGAAGGCTCGTCGACGGCGATCACCGGCAGCGGACGAGGGTCCTCGGGATCGGCCAGCGTCTCGCCGATCGTGATGTCCTCGAAGCCGGCGACGGCGACGATCTCGCCGGGGCCGGCCTCCTCGGCGGAGACGCGGTCCAGCGCCTCGGTCACATACAGCTCGGCCACCTTGCCCGAGGCGACCGTGCCGTCGGCCCGACACCAGGCCACGTTCTGGCTGCGGCGCAGCGTGCCCTGGTGGATGCGGCAGATGGCCAGGCGGCCCACGTAGGGAGAGGCGTCGAGGTTGGTGACCTGGGCCTGAAGCGGCGCGCCGGCGTCGTACTCGGGCGGGGGGATCGTCTCGACGAGCAGGTCCAGCAGCGGCTTGAGGTCGGTGCCAGGCGTCTGGGGGTCGAGCGTCGCCGTGCCAGCTTTGCCGTTGGTGTAGACGACCGGGAAGTCGATCTGGTGCTCGTCGGCCTCGAGGTCCAGGAACAGCTCCTCGACCTCGTGGACCACCTCGTCGATGCGTGCGTCCGGGCGGTCGATCTTGTTGACCACGAGCACCACCGGGAGGCGCGCCTCCAGCGCCTTGCGCAGCACGAAGCGCGTTTGCGGCAGCGGACCCTCGGAGGCGTCGACGAGCAGCAGCACGCCGTCGACCATGAACAGCCCACGCTCGACCTCGCCGCCGAAATCGGCGTGGCCGGGGGTGTCGATGATGTTCAGCTTGACGTCGCCGTAGCGCACCGCGGTGTTCTTGGCGAGGATCGTGATGCCCTTCTCGCGCTCCAGGTCCATCGAGTCCATGACGCGCTCGGCGACGTCCTGTCCCTGGCGGAACGCGCCGGACTGCCACAGCATGGCGTCGACGAGGGTGGTCTTGCCATGGTCGACGTGGGCGACGATGGCGACATTGCGCAGATCGGAGCGGCTGGCCATTGGCGCTCAGGCAGGCTAGCCGGGTAGTGTCGCCGGGCATGACGCCCACTGGTCATCTCCGGGCGGACGCGGAGCGCAACGTGCGCGCCATCATCGACGCGGCGATCGTGCTGCTCGCGGCGGAGCCGGATGCGAGCATGGAACGGGTCGCCGCCGCCGCCGGCGTGGGTCGAGCGACCGTCTACCGCCACTTCGCCAGCCGAGAGCATCTCGTGCGGGCGATCCTCGACCGCGCGCTGCAGGACGCGCGCGACGCGGTCATGGGCAGCGACCCGGAGGAGGGGAGCGCGCAGGATGCGCTGACGCGTGCCGTCGAGGCGCTGCTCACGGTCGCCGATCGCTACCGGCTCGTCCGCTCCGTCGCGCCCCACGACGCCGAGCTGCGCCGCCGGGCCGAGGAGGTCGGCGCGCCCCTGACCGCCATCATCCAGCGCGGGCAGCGCGAAGGCGCGTTCCGCACCGACCTGACCGCTCGCTGGGGGGCGGGTGCGCTGGGAGCGCTGATGCAGGCGCTGACGGTCCAGCTGATCGACGGCGAGGTCCGCGAGCACGAGGCCGCGCGCCTGGTGGTCACCACGTTCGTCGACGGCATCGCCGCGCGCGGGTGAGCGAGCAACGGGCCGCCGTCGAGGCCGAGCGCGAGCCGAACTTCCTGCTCGCCAAGGCGGAGAAGCGCGCCCTGCGATGGATCGCAGGGCGCCTGCCGCGATGGGTGCTGCCCGACGACCTGACCGCGCTCGGCGTGCTCGCGGCGGTGTCCATCTGCGCGGCCTATCTGCTGTCCAACCAGTCGACGGTCTGGCTGTGGGTGGCGAGCGGCCTGCTGATCGTCCACTGGCTGGGCGACAGCCTGGACGGGACGCTGGCGCGGGTGCGCCAGATCCAGCGCCCGCGCTACGGCTACTACCTCGACCATCTCGTCGATGCGATCTCGGCCGCCCTGATCGGCATCGGCCTGGGCCTGTCGCCCTACATGCTGCTGTCGGTCGGGGGCGGTGGTGGTCGTCGCCTACCTGATCCTGTCGATCAACGTGTACCTGGAGAGCTACGCGCTGGGACGCTTCTCGATCGGCTACGGGCTGCTCGGACCGACCGAGCTGCGCGTGATCATCATCGCGCTGAACGCCGCCCTGGCCCTGTGGGGCGGGCTGGCCTTCGACCTGTTCGGGCTCGGCCTCACGCCGCTGGACCTGGTCGGGGCCGCCGCGGCTGCGGTGATGATCGCGCTGCTGAGCGTGCGCGCGCTGCGCAACCTGCGCGACCTGGCCCGCGACGAGCCGGCCGCCGCGCGCCGCTGACGGC